>NZ_JBSFVT010000004.1:0-456250 GCF_053592455.1 Streptomyces sp. NPDC002676
CTGGCGTTGATTTTTGGCACGCTGTTGAGTTCTCAAGGAACGGTCGCTTCCTTTGTACTCACCCTCTCGGGCTTTCCTCCGGGCTTCCCTTCGGTTTTTCCGACTCTATCAGATCTTTTCTCGATCCGATTTCCTCGGTGCTTTCCAGGTTTCCACTCTCGCGGATTCCTTTCCGGCGGTTCCGACTTTATCAGAAGTTCTTGGCCGGTCTGACCGGCCGCTCAATTCTGAGTAATCGGAGGTGGCTTTCGAGAGTGCAGTTAGCGACTTCTCGAGAAGCAGATAGATTCTAGATCGTTGCCGGACCTCTTGTCCAGCTCCAGGCAACTGTGTAAATCTACCTCCCCGCTCCACCCGTGTCAACGGGTCTCGTGGGTGAAGAGGAGACTAGCAGCTCACAGGGGTCGGACGCACATCAGGCAGCCGTCGGGACGGCGGCGCTGCGTTCCGCCTCGTCGACGTCACCCGTCTCGCCGGCACGCACCGCACGGCCTCCAAGGACGTAGACGTACACCAGAAATGCCAGCTCGGCGACTACTCCGATGGTGATCCGGGCCCAGGTGGCCAGGCCGGAAGGGGTGACGAAGCCTTCGACGGCGCCGGAGACGAAAAGGACCAGGGCCAGGCCGATCGCCATGCCCACTGCGGCTCGGCCCTCCTCCGCGAGAGCGTTGCGACGGGTGCGAGGGCCCGGGTCGATGAGGGTCCAGCCCAGGCGCATGCCCGTTCCGGCGGCGACGAAGACCGCGGTCAGTTCGAGCAGGCCGTGCGGGAGGACCAGGCCGAGGAAGGTGTCGAGGCGGCCGGCGGAGGACATCAGGCCGATGCCGACGCCCAGGTTGAGCATGTTCTCGAAGAGGATCCAGAGCACGGGCAGGCCCAGGAAGATGCCCAGGACCAGGCACATCGCCGCGGCACGCGCGTTGTTCGTCCACACCTGGGCGGCGAAGGAGGCCGCGGGGTGGCTCGAGTAGTAGGTCTCGTACTCGCCGCCGGGACGGGTCAGGTCGCGTAGTTGCGCGGGTGCGCCGATGGATGACTGGACATCCGGGTGGGTGCCGATCCACCAGCCCAGGAGGATCGCGATGACGGTGGATATGAGCGCGGTGGGCACCCACCAGTGCCGCGCGCGGTAGACCGCGGCGGGGAAGCCCTGTCCCAGGAAGCGCGTGACATCGCGCCAGGAGGCGCGTCGCGTGCCGGTGACGGCGCCGCGTGCACGGGCCACGAGTTGGCTGAGGCGTCCCGTCAGCTGTGGGTCGGGGGCGCTGGACTGGATGAGGGACAGGTGGGTGGCCGTGCGCTGGTAGAGGGTGACGAGTTCGTCGGCTTCGGCTCCGTTGAGTCGGCGCTGGCGGCGGAGCAGGGCGTCGAGGCGGTCCCATTCGGCACGGTGCGCGGCGACGAAGACGTCCAGGTCCATCGGGTCTGCCTGCTCCTCGGCTGGTCACCGACTGCTCGTCGTGGATGCTCGTGGATGCTCGTGGTGCACGTGGTGCTCGTGGTGCACGTATGCGTGGTCAGCTTGTCGTACTGCGGCGCGATGCCCCCTCAGCTTGGCAGACTTGCGGTTCACGAGGCAGACCAGGGGAAGGGCGGCGGGCGTGAGTGAGCTGGTGACGGGCGAGGCGGTGGCCCTCGAGCTGCGGCCCGCGAAGCTGCCGAGCAGGGCGCTGGCGGTGTTGCTCGACCTGGTCGTGGCCGTCTTCGTGTACGTCGGCGTGACCGCGGTGCTGGTGGCCTCGACCTCCTCCTTGGACGACGCCGCACAGGTGGCGCTGTCGATCGCGACCTTCCTGTTGGTGCTGGTCGGGGGGCCGATCGCGGTGGAGACACTCAGTCATGGGCGTTCGCTGGGGAAGCTGGCGCTCGGGCTGCGGGTCGTGCGGGACGACGGCGGGCCGATCCGGTTCCGGCACGCGTTGGTGCGGGGCGCGATCGGCGTGGTCGAGATCCTGATGACGTTCGGGGTGATCGCCTGCATCGCCTCGCTCGTGTCTGCGCGGGGGCGGCGGCTCGGCGACGTGTTCGCCGGCACCCTGGTCGTACGCGAGCGGATTCCCGCAGGTCGTGCGGGGGCCGTTCCTCCGCCGCCGCCGTGGCTCGCCGGACGGTTCGCCGGGCTGGACCTGTCGACGGTGCCGGACGGGCTGTGGCTTGCGGTCCGGCAGTACCTGACCCGGATGCAGCAGCTCGATCCGCAGGTCTCCTGGGGCATGGCCCAGCAGCTGGCCGGCGACCTCGCGGCTTGTACGGGTGCCCCCGTGCCGCAAGACGTTCATCCGGCTGCCTTCCTGGCGGCCGTGGTGCACGAGCGACGCTCCCGTGAGGCCCGGCAGGCGTTCGGCTCGGGTGCTGCCAGTGCTGACTCGGCCGACTGTCCGGCGCCTGTACCGCAGCCGCCTGCTACGTATCCGTACCAGCCTCAGCCGTATCAGCCGCAGCCCCAGCCTCCCGTCGCCCGGCCGACCCCGCCGCAGGCGGCACCGCCGCGGGACGAGCCGCGGGACGAGCCGCCGGCCGATCACCCGGCCACGGGGTTCGCACCTCCGGCGTGACGGCTGTCGCCGGGTAGGTCAGCCGAACGCGTCGGCCCCGCTCATTCGAACGTCGACGGCGGTGACTGGAGGTCCTCCAGCTCGATCCCGGGCGCGGACAGGACCACGTCGCCGGCGATGTGGACGGTGTGCCGCTCGCCCGTGTCCAGGGCTGTGACCTGGTATTCGTCCACGGTCAGCGGGCCGCTGTCAGTGGCGTGTGCTTCGCTGTTCACCAGGACCCAGGACTGGTCCACCGTGCGAGGGGCGAGGACCGGGTCGGTGAAGGCCACGAGGCGTACGCGGGTCGCGCCGGACGAGGGGGTGAGGCGCAGGAGACGGGTGGTGGCGACGAGGAACGCGGGGGACGTGCCGGTGAAGGCGTGGGCGCGCACATTGCCTTCGGTGGCATGAGTGCCGGCGGGGTCGGTGCGGACCCAGGTGACGCCGTCGAGGGCGGCGCCGCGCACCTGCCAGCTTCCCGCGTGGAGTTCGAGACGGATGGGGCGGCCGAGCTCGTCCAGAGCGAGGTCGACCGAGCCGCGGTGCTCGCCGGCGGGCGTCGTCAGCTGGGAGACGTAGCGCCAGCCGGAGGGGCCGGGGGCGCACTGGAAGTGCTCTTCACCGAGGGGGGTGTGATCGTGCGGATCGTGGAGCGAATAACGGCCGCGGGGCATGGGGGTCCTGGGTTCTGACGGCTGACCGGTCCGGCCAGTGGGCTGCTGCCTGCCGGAGACCGAAGGGGCAGGCCCCCGGCACGGGGGTGCGGGGGCCTGCCTCGGTGGATCTGCGGACCTGCTGCCGGGGAGAGTGCGTCGGTGTACCGGCGCACGCCCCCGGCGGCGGGGCTACGGGATCGCTGGATCAGTAGCGGTAGTGGTCCGACTTGAACGGGCCCTCGACCTCGACGCCGATGTACGCGGCCTGCTCCGGGCGCAGCGTGGTCAGCTTGACGCCGAGCGCGTCCAGGTGGAGGCGGGCGACCTTCTCGTCGAGGTGCTTGGGCAGCACGTAGACGCCGATCGGGTACTCGTCGGGCTTGGTGAACAGCTCGATCTGGGCCAGGGTCTGGTCCGCGAAGGAGTTGGACATCACGAACGAGGGGTGACCGGTGGCGTTGCCCAGGTTCAGCAGGCGGCCCTCGGACAGCACGATGATCTTCTTGCCGTCCTCGAAGGTCCAGGTGTGGACCTGCGGCTTGACCTCGTCCTTCACGATGCCCGGGATCTTCGCCAGGCCGGCCATGTCGATCTCGTTGTCGAAGTGGCCGATGTTGCCGACGATGGCCTGGTGCTTCATCTTCGCCATGTCCGAGGCGAGGATGATGTCCTTGTTGCCGGTGGTGGTGATGAAGATGTCGGCGGTCTCGACGACCTCGTCGAGGGTGGTGACCTGGTAGCCGTCCATCGCCGCCTGCAGTGCGCAGATCGGGTCGATCTCGGTGACGATCACACGGGCGCCCTGGCCGCGCAGGGACTCCGCGCAGCCCTTGCCGACGTCGCCGTAGCCGCAGACGACGGCGGTCTTGCCGCCGATCAGGACATCGGTGGCGCGGTTGATGCCGTCGACCAGGGAGTGGCGGCAGCCGTACTTGTTGTCGAACTTCGACTTGGTGACGGCGTCGTTGACGTTGATCGCCGGGAACAGGAGGTCGCCGTCGCGCTGCATCTCGTACAGGCGGTGGACACCGGTCGTGGTCTCCTCGGTGACACCACGGATCTCGGAGGCCAGCTGGGTCCACTTCTGGGGGTTCTCGCCCAGGGTGCGATGCAGCAGCTGGAGGATGACGCGGTGCTCGTCGGACTCGGCGGTCTCCAGCGCGGGGACCTCACCGGCCTTCTCGTACTCGACGCCCTTGTGGACGAGGAGGGTGGCGTCGCCGCCGTCGTCCAGGATCATGTTCGGGCCGCCGGTCGGGGAGTCCGCCCAGGTCAGCGCCTGCTCCGTGCACCACCAGTACTCCTCCAGCGTCTCGCCCTTCCAGGCGAAGACCGGGATGCCCTGCGGGTTCTCGGGCGTGCCGTTCGGGCCCACCGCGATGGCCGCAGCCGCGTGGTCCTGGGTGGAGAAGATGTTGCAGGACGCCCAGCGCACCTGCGCGCCCAGCGCCGCCAGCGTCTCGATCAGCACGGCCGTCTGGACGGTCATGTGCAGGGAGCCGGTGATACGGGCGCCGGCCAGCGGCTGCGTGGCGGCGTACTCCTTGCGGATCGACATCAGGCCGGGCATCTCGTGCTCGGCGAGGGTGATCTCCTTGCGGCCGAACTCGGCCAGGGAGAGGTCGGCGACCTTGAAGTCCTGTCGGTTGTCGACAGTCGTCATTGCGAGCTGCTCCTCGGGGTTGGGGCGAGGTGGATACGGCTGGTCTGCGCGGCGGCGGACACAGGGGTGCCCCGGAAGGAGCACAGGCATGCCCACGTACGCGCAGCGCAGTCCGTCGGAGGCCCTCTCTCCCTCGGTCGGTCCGCTCCGGGACCGCCCGACCGCCATCAGCAGCGACGTCTGGCTCCGTCCCAAGCTACACCGGTGGACCCGGCCGACCCCAGTCCGTCTCCGAAGCGTTCACTTGGATCACGAGGGAAAGACGAGCCGGGATTCGAGTGCGAACCCGGTTGAGGGCCTGGGGCTCAGTGCCCGGCCGTGGGCGGGGTCGGGCCGCCCGGGGTCGCCTCCGGGTCGGGGCCGCGGCGGGCCTCGGCCTCGCTGTAGATGTCCGGCTCCAGGTAGATGACGCGGGCGATGGGAACGGCGGCGCGGATGCGGGCCTCGGCCGCGTTGATGGCGTTCGCGACCTCGGTGGCCGTGTCGTCGTGCTGGACGGCGATCTTGGCGGCGATGAGCAGTTCCTCGGGGCCGAGGTGGAGCGTGCGCATGTGGATGACGCGAGTGACGGTGTCGCCGTCCACGATCGCGGCCTCGATCTTCTTGACGTCCTCGATGCCCGCGGCCTCGCCGAGCAGCAGCGACTTGGTCTCGGCGGCCAGGACCAGGGCGATGGCGATGAGGAGGACACCGATGCAGACCGTGCCGATGCCGTCCCAGACGCCGTCGCCGGTGATCAGGGCGAGGCCGACTCCGCCGAGGGCGAGGACCAGACCGATCAGGGCGCCGAAGTCCTCCAGGAGGACGACCGGCAGCTCGGGGGCCTTGGCGCGGCGGATGAACTGCGCCCAGGACAGCTTGCCGCGCAGTTCGTTGGACTCCTTGATGGCCGTGCGGAAGGAGAAGCCCTCGGCGATGACCGCGAAGACGAGGACGCTCACCGGCCAGTACCAGTTCTCCAGCTCGTGCGGGTGGCGGATCTTCTCGTAGCCCTCGTAGACGGCGAACATGCCGCCGACCGAGAAGAGCACGATCGAGACGAGGAAGGCGTAGATGAACCGCTCGCGGCCGTAGCCGAACGGGTGTTGCGGGGTGGCCTCGCGCTGCGCGCGCTTGCCGCCGACGAGGAGCAGGAACTGGTTGCCGGAGTCGGCGAGCGAGTGGACGCCCTCGGCGAGCATCGAGGACGAGCCGCTGAACGCGAACGCCACGAACTTCGATGCCGCGATCGCAAGGTTGGCGCCGAGTGCCGCCACGATCGCCTTCGTACCGCCTGACGCGCTCATCTGTCCGCGTTGTCCCTTCGCCTTCGTACGCCTACGCCGCGCCTCTACGGCGCAAGTCCACGCCGTAGATCCACGCCGTGCGGGCGCCCGCCGTCGCCTTTGCCCGCCCTTTGCCGGTGGGTCATTCTTGCAGCACGGGCGGGCGGCGACGCGTCAGGTATCCACAGCCCCGGTCATACGATCACAGTGGCTCGGAAGACGGTGCCCGCGCCGGACACCTCGGCCGTCTCCCCCGCCGGGACGAACACCGACTGCCCGGGGCCCAGTTCGTGCTCGCCCGCGCGGACCGTACCGGCCGTGCACAGCAGGATCTGCGGCGTGTCGCGGGTGAGGTCGTGGCGGGTGCCGCCTTCGGGGAGGACGTAGCGGGAGAGCCGGAACTCGTCGATCGGCGTCTCGTACACCTCCTCGCCGTCCGGGGAGGCCTCGGGGCGCAGCACGCCCGCGTCGCCGGCCTCGAATCGGACGATGCGCAGAAGTTCGGGGACGTCGACGTGCTTGGGGGTCAGGCCGCAGCGCAGGACATTGTCGGAGTTGGCCATGATCTCGACGCCGAGGCCGCTGAGGTAGGCGTGCGGGATGCCGGCTCCGAGGAACAGGGCCTCGCCGGGCTGGAGGCGGACGTGGTTCAGGAGCATGGCCGCGATGACGCCGGGGTCGCCCGGGTAGTGGTGGGCGATGCCGGCGTAGGGGGTGTACTCGCCGCCGAGGCGGGTGCAGGCCGCGGTGGTCTCGGCGACCGTGTGGGCCATCTCCGCGGGGTCGGCGGTGAGGATCGCCGTGAGCAGCTCGCGCAGGGCCGCCTCCTCGGGGTGGGCGTGGAGGAGGTCGACGTACGGCTTGAGGGAGTCGACGCCGAGCCCGGCGAGCAGGTCGGCGGTCTCGGCCGGGTCGCGGAAGCCGCACAGGCCCTCGAACTCGGTGAGGGCGCAGATCAGTTCGGGCTTGTGGTTGGCGTCCTTGTAGTTGCGGTGCGGGGCGTCCACGGCGATGCCGCGCCGCTCCTCGTCGGCGTACCCCTCCCTGGCCTGCTCCAGGTTGGGGTGCACCTGGAGGGAGAGCGGCGCGCCGGCGGCGAGGATCTTCAGGAGGAACGGCAGCCTCGGGCCGAACTTGGCCACCGCACCGGAGCCCAGCTCGCGCTCCGGGCCGGCGTCGATGACCTCGACGAGCGTCCCGCGCGCGGTGCGCGAGGGGGCGCCCGGGTGCGCTCCCATCCACATCTCCGCCTGCGGTTCACCGGTCGGCTCGACGCCGAGCAGGTGCGCGATGGCGGTGGGGGAACCCCAGGCGTAGGGGCGGATGGTGTTGTCGAGGCGGTCCATGTCTTCTCTCTGCTGGTTGTCCTGCGTACGACGTCGGTTCACCGGGTGTACGGCTGCCAGGGAGCGGCCCGCCGGAGTGGCGGGGCGTCATGGTCCAGATCAGGCCCTCGAAGCGAGCGCCAGGTAAACGGCGGCGAAATCCGTGACGGCGATCAGTTCCGCGAGGGTCTCCAGATCGCCGCCGTCCTCCGGCTCGAGTTCGCTGATCGGCGTGTCGTGGGTGAGGGCCAGATCACGGGCGGCGGGGGCGGCCGTGAGGCCGCTGGTCGGGCGGTCGCGGAGCAGCACCACGCGCGCGTGCAGCGCGGGAGCCTCCTCTACGCGGTCGCGGAAGAAGTCGTCGGGGTCGGCGCTGGCGGCGAGCGGGCCGGCCAGCAGGGCGCTGTGCGCGGCGAGCGCTTCGGGCAGTTCGGCGACGAGGGCGGGGCGGCCGGCGAGTTCGGCGAGGGCGTCGGCGAAACGGCGGCCCGCGGGACCGGCAGAGGTGCCTTCCGTCCACAGCACGGGGAGGGCGTCGGCGAGTTCGGCGGCGAGGGTCTTGGCCGGGTTGCTGTACGTCGCGATGGCCGGGCCGCAGCGCTCGGCGATGTGGTCGAGGCGGTCGGCGACCTTCTCCAGGGCCTCGGGCGG
This sequence comes from Streptomyces sp. NPDC002676, assembly GCF_053592455.1. Lineage (NCBI taxonomy): Bacteria > Bacillati > Actinomycetota > Actinomycetes > Kitasatosporales > Streptomycetaceae > Streptomyces > Streptomyces sp. NPDC002676. The sequence goes on from NZ_JBSFVT010000004.1 coordinate 8,101, forward strand.
GGCGCCGACCAGGCCGACGCGGTCCAGCAGCGCGAGCAGCGGGGTGAGCAGCGCCCAGAAGACGCCCGGGGAGGAGGCGGCGAGCGGCTCCTCCTGGTCGTACGGTGCGGTCGCCATCGGTACGAACAGTCCGTGCGCGCCCTCGATGGCTTCGGCGAGCGGGGTGTGGGCGGGGGCCACGGCGACGACCGAGCAGCCGCGGCGGTAGGCCTGCTCGGCGAGCAGGGAGAGGCTGGGTTCGGTGCCGTCCGGGGTGGCGATCAGCAGCAGGTCCACGGAGCCTGCCCAGCCCGGCAGTTCCCAGCGCAGGGCACCGGCGGCCGGGGCGACACCGGTGGGGGCCAGTCGGGTGACGGGGCTGCCGGGGCCGGCCAGGTTGCCGATGAGGTCGGCGGTGTGGATGGCGGCGGCTCCGGGACCGGCGATCAGGACGGCGCGGGGGCGGCCGTCGGGCTTGAGGTCGCCGATCCCGGCCTCGATGGCGTGCCGGGCCGCGGTGCGGACGCGGGCGCCGGCCTCGGCCGCACCGCGGAGGAGTCCTCGGCGGTCGGCCTCGGCGAGGCCCTCCGGGGTGTCGAGCAGCGATTCGTCCAGCATGGGCGGCAGCCTCCGATCGCCGGGGGTCCTGTGTGGGTGAGTCCTTTGCAGAGGGAGGGTGTGCCTCGTCTGCAGAGGGATGGGCGCCCTGTCGTTACGCCGGGCGGCGGGCCTCGTCCACGAGGAGGACCGGGATGCCGTCGCGGACCGGGTAGGCGAGGCCGCAGTCCTGGCCGGTGCAGATCAGCTCGGTCTCCTGCTCCTTGAGGGGGGCGTGGCAGGCCGGGCAGGCGAGGATCTCCAGAAGGCCGGCTTCGAGCGGCATGAGGTGTCCCTTCGGAGGGCGTGTGTACGACTGTGGATGTGCCTGGTCAGCGTACCGCCGGTGGGCAGGCTGAGGTGGGCTGCCGTGCCGACCGGAGGGCGCTGCCCCCTGGCCCCCCGCCTACGCCCACCCGACACCCGGCTCGGTCGGCCGGAAAGCCCAGGTATGAGCCCCGGGCATCACCCCCGGATGATCGCCAGCGCCTCGTCCCTGATCTTCGTCATCGTCGCCTCGTCCTTCGCCTCCGCGTTCAGGCGCAGCAGCGGCTCCGTGTTGGACGGGCGGACGTTGAACCACCAGTCGGCGGCGGCGACCGTCAGGCCGTCGAGGTCGTCCAGGGTCACGTCGGCGCGGTTCTCGTACGCGGTGCGGATCGCGGCGAGGCGGGCCGTCTGGTCGGCGACCGTGGAGTTGATCTCGCCGGAGCCCGCGTAGCGGTCGTACTGGTCGACCAGGGCGGACAGCGGGCCGTCCTGGCCGCCGAGGGCCGCGAGGACGTGCAGGGCGGCCAGCATGCCCGTGTCGGCGTTCCAGAAGTCCTTGAAGTAGTAGTGGGCCGAGTGCTCGCCGCCGAAGATCGCGCCCGTGCGGGCCATCTCGGCCTTGATGAAGGAGTGGCCGACGCGGGTGCGGACCGGGCTGCCGCCGTTCTCCCGGACGACCTCGGGGACCGTGCGGGACGTGATCAGGTTGTGGATGACCGTGCCCGAGCCGCCGTTGCGGGCCAGTTCGCGGGCGGCTACCAGCGCGGTGATCGCGGACGGGGAGACCGGGTCGCCGTTCTCGTCCACGACGAAGCAGCGGTCGGCGTCGCCGTCGAAGGCGATGCCGAGGTCGGCGCCCTCCGCCGGGACTCGCTTCTGCAGGTCGACGAGGTTCGCCGGGTCGAGCGGGTTGGCCTCGTGGTTCGGGAAGGTGCCGTCCAGCTCGAAGTACATCGGGACGAGAGTCACTGGCAGGCCGGCGAAGACCGTGGGGACCGTGTGGCCGCCCATGCCGTTGCCGGCGTCGACCACGACCTTCAGGGGGCGGACGGCGGTCAGGTCGACGAGGGAGCGGAGGTGCGCCGCGTAATCCTCCAACGTCTCGCGCGTGGTGAGGGTTCCCGGCTCGGCGACCGGCTCGGGGGCGTCCGACTCCAGCCACTTCTCGACCAGTTCGCGGATCTGCGTGAGACCGGTGTCCTGGCCGACGGGGGCGGCGCCCGCGCGGCACAGCTTGATGCCGTTGTACTGCGCCGGGTTGTGGGAGGCCGTGAACATGGCGCCGGGCAGGTTCAGCGCGCCGGAGGCGTAGTAGAGCTGGTCCGTGGAGCACAGGCCGATCTCGGTGACGTCCGCACCGCGGTTCGCCGCGCCGCGCGCGAAGGCGCGGGACAGGCCGGGGGACGAGGGGCGCATGTCGTGGCCGACGACGATGGCCGCCGCGCCGGTCACGTCCGTGAAGGCGGCGCCGAAAAGTTCGGCCAGTGACTCGTCCCACTGGTCCGGGACCACTCCGCGTACGTCGTACGCCTTCACGATCTGCGACAGATCAGCAGACACGGCCAAACCCTCCATGAACGTCCTATGGGTGCCCACAAACTACCCGTCGGGGGTAAGGGTCCGGTGTACGGGCGCCATGGGGTTCGGCGATGGGCAGCGACAAACCGGGCGGCGGGACGGTTCCGTCGCTCAGTTGTCCGGAGAACGCAGGACGCGCAGGTGGCCGCGGCGGGCGACCTCCATGGGGTCCGCGGTGCGCCCTCCGCCGCCGCCCGCCTGGGCCGCGCGCTCCTGGGGGCGGGCCGCCTCGCGCACGGCGTTGGCGAGCGCTTCCAGGTCGTCGCCGCTGGGCCGCGCGGGAGCGGAGCCGTCGAGGAGGCGGACGACCTCCCAGCCGCGCGGGGCGGTCAGGCGCTCGGAGTGCTCGGCGCACAGGTCGTAGCAGTGGGGTTCGGCGTAGGTGGCGAGCGGGCCGAGGACCGCGGTCGAGTCGGCGTAGACGTACGTCAGCGTCGCGACGGCGGGTCGGCCGCAAGCGGTGCGCGAACAGCGACGTACAGGGCTCACGACGTTGGACGGTACCGCACTCTTGAGCGGGCCGCGACGACTCTCCACCAGGTCACTCCACCGTGTCGTACCGTGAGACGCACCACACCCCCCTCCGTACAGGCCTCGTTGACCTGCGAGGACGGGCCCTGACCGGGACTTGCACGGGCCCGCGCCCGGTCATGAGTCGGTACAAACACCGTCAATTGCCTTGAGTTCGGCGGTCTTGGAGGGTTACGGAAACGAGCCGGACCTTGGCTGAAACGGTCAGCCTGAGACATGGCCGAGAATGACGGGTCGCCGTGGCCCGTGACGGGTTGCCGTGTGGAGCCGGGCGGGCGGAGCGTGCGAGGACTACGCTTCACCGGTGATGGACAACCGAGTACCTCCCCCTGCGGTCGGCCCCGGGCCCCGTCGCCGTGATCGCCACGGACGGGGCATGCGCGGGCCGATCGCGCCGCCGCAGGTGCCGCTCGCGGCCAGCAGGGCCGAGGTGTTCGCGGACCTGGTGCAGGACTCCGTGGAGCGCCTCGAACGGCGCTGGCCGCAGCTCGCCGAGATCGACTTCCTCGTGCGGGAGGTGCCCCGGCTGGAGAGGCAGGCCGCGGAGGCGTGGAGCGACGAGGGCGTGCCGCTCGGCGGGGTCGTCCCCGCGCGTGAGGGGCGCCGGGCGCGGGTCGTGGTGTACCGCAGGCCGGTGGAGATCCGCACGAAGGGGCGGGACGAGCGGGCCGCGCTGGTGCACGAAGTCGTCGTGGAGCAGGTCGCCGAACTGCTGGGGCTCACTCCCGAGACCGTGGATCCGCGGTACGGGGAGGACTGAGACCGGGGGCGGGGCCCGGGCGAGTGCCGGTGCCGGCTCCCTGCCCGTCTCCCCCGCCCACCTGTCCTTCCGCGCCGCCCGGTTCGCTACTTCTGCACCACCGACACGTCCTCGTCCGCCTCCGGTACGGCCACCATCCCGCGGTCGTCCGGGAGGGTCTGGATCGTGAAGCCGGGGATGCCGTCCTCGGTGGCCGACAGGGTGCGTGCGGCGTAGACCGGGCCGCCGGAGACGGGCTCCACCGTCAGGGCGTAGGTGCCCTTCACGCCCGACGGGACGGGGGCGGCGATGTCCTGGGAGGTGCCGGACCTGACCGTGAAGGTCTTGGTGACCGGCGAGCCGCCCTCGCTGCCCGCCGAGGCGGTCACCTTGACCGTGGCCGTGCCGGTGGGCGCGGTCAGCGACAGGGTCGTGCCCTTGCCGCTGTTGTCGGCCGACGTCGCGCGCGTGCCGACCGGGGCGGTGGCCGGGATGAACGCCGTCTCCTGGCTCGCTCCCTTGCCGCGCACGACCCGCAGGGCCGCCACGACCGGGACCTCGTGGTCGGTGGGCGTGAGGACCAGGGAGCCCGGCTCGCCCCGGGTGACGTCGCCCAGGTCGGCCGCCGTCGTCATGCCGGACTTGACGTGCAGGGTCTCGTTCCCGGCTGGGGTGATCGAACCGCTGGGCGAGGCCAGGCGGACCTTCAGGTCGGCGTCGTCGCCGCCGGGCGTGAAGGCGATCAGGCGGACGTCGGTGGCGTCCTTCGGGATGCCGGGCAGGACCAGGCTGCCGGCCGGGTCGGCGGACGCGGCCAGCCAGTCGCCGCCGAGCTTGTCGTCCAGAGCCTGTACGGCCGCGCCGACCCGGCCGCTGCGCACGCCGACGTGCACGGTCACGTCGCTCTGCCGCTCGTCGGTGAGCGTGGACAGCAGGATCGGCTTGCTCGCGTGCGGCGGGATCGTGAGGCCGTCGCCGAACGCGGACTTGATCGCGCCGTCCTTGCCGTACAGCTCGACGTCGACGACGGCGGCGGAGTCGTCGGGGTTGGTCAGATGGACGTAGTCGGTGCGGTCGGCCGAGGTGCTGGCACCTGGGAACCAGAACTCGGTGTCCGGGGCGGTGCAGTTGACGCCCTGGAGGCCGCGGCCGGTGCCGGCGGCGATCTCGGTGGTCTCCTGGACCGTCCAGCCGGGCGCGAACTTTCCGTCGGCGGTGCCGACGAGCGCGGGCGCGTCGGCACCGGAGGTGTCACCGGTGACGGGCGTGCCGGGCTCCTTCGGGGTGAGGACGGGGGCGTCCGCCGTCTTCTTGCCGCCCTTGCCGGTCTTCTTACCGTTTTCGCTGCCCTTGCCGTTCGTCCCGTTCGAAGCGCCAGTGCCGTCCGCCGACTGCTCGGGGGCCGCCTGGAGTTCGGCCTTGCCGCCGCTCCCGGTGCCCTTGGTGACGGGCGTGAACGACGTGTATGCGGTGTCGGCGATGTCGGAGATGCTCGGCGCCGGGCACAGCAGGCTGGTGCGCTCCACGGGCAGCTGGGCGGCGGCCTTGGCGGTGTCCGCGCCGGACGCGGACGGCGTGTCGAGCACGGCGAAGGCGGTGACGGCGGCGAGCGCGCTCGTGCCGACGATCAGGGACAGGGTCGTGCGGTTCACTGCTGGCTCCCGTCGGGGCGCTCACTGCCGGTGCCGTGGGGGTGCTGGGCCGGGTCGTACGCCGGGTCGTAGCCCTGCTGGTAGGCCGCGGGGTCGTAGGGCTGCTGCCCGGCCGTACCGCCGTAGGCGTAGGGGTCGTACTGGCCCGCCTGGTAGGAGTCGGGCTGGTAGGCCTGCTGGTCGTAGCCGGCCGTCTGGTACTGGTCGGCGCCCTGGTACTGGTCGGCGCCGTAGCCGGCGTATTCGGCGCCCGCGTAGGACGCGTTGTCCCAGTCGCCGTACGGCTGCTGGTGCGGGACGGCGGCCGGGGCCTCCTCCGGAGGAGGAGGCACGCTGCCGGGGTCGGGCTGTTCCGGACCGGGCTGCTCGGGGTCGGCCGACTCCTCGGCCTGGGCCCGCAGGCGGCGGGCGCGGCGGCCCTCGCCGGAGGTGGCCTGGGCGGGGAGGGGCTGCTCCTCGGGCAGGTCGTCGTCGATGTCGCGGCGGCGGCCGGGCAGTGCGAGGACGACGAGGACGACGGCGAGGGCGCCCTGGGTCCACAGCCAGGCGGTGTGGGCGACCGGGTCGTGGTAGACGACGTCCAGCTTGCCGCCGGTGGCGGGCAGTTGGAAGCCCTGGGCCCAGCCGTCGACCGTGGTGCGGGCAAGCGGCTTGCCGTCCAGGGTGGCCGTCCAGCCGTCGGCTGCGGTGTCGGCCAGGCGCAGGACGCGGCCGTTGGTCCCGGAGGGGATCGTGGCGTGGATCCGGACGGGTCCGGCGGCGACGGGCTGGGGGGTGCCGGAGCCGTCGGCGGCCACGATGGTGGCGCGGGAGACCTGCTGGTCGACGCGCCACAGGGCGCTGCCGCCCTGCTGGCTGAGCCGGGACAGGCCCGGCGTGGCGTCGAGGACGCGGGCGACCTCGCGGGGCGCGCCCTTGTGGACGAGGACGTAGCGGACGGCGAAGCCGCCGAGCTGGTTCGCCTGGTCGGCGCCGGAGCCGGCGACGAGGTTGGCGACGACCTTGTCGAGCTTGGCGTTCTCCCCGTCGGCGGTGGCGAGTTCGGCGTCGCCCATGCGGACGCCGGAGCCGCGGACGAGGGTGTAGCGCACGCGCGCGGTGGAGTCGCTGTCGAGGATCAGGGTGCGGGCCTGGTCACGGGTGCCGGCGTCCTCGGCGACGAACGCGGGCACCTGCACCGGGTCGCGGCGCTCCAGCGGGCCGTCGGCGCCGCCGAGCATCCAGCCGGCGGCGACGAGCGCAGGGCCCGCGGCGGCGGCGAAGGCGATCAGGGCGGCGACCGGCTGGCGCCAGCCGAAGCTCTGCTCGGCCACGCGCGCGCGTGCCCCGTCGGCGCCGAGCGCGGCGGCGGCCAGCAGGGCGATGCCATAGACGAGGGTGGCCGGTCCGGCCCAGGCGGAGTGGTTGGACAGGACGGCGAGGACGAGGCCCACGAGGGCGACCGCCCAGGCGGTCCGGATGCCGAGCCGGCGCTCGGAGCGCAGGAGGGCGGCGAGCGCGGCCAGGACGATGCCGATGAGCATCAGGCCGTGCACTGTGCCGGGCCCGCCGGGGCTGGCGCCGAGCAGGTCGAGCGCGGAGGCGGTCGAGGGGTCGTACTTCAGTCCGGCTTCCTTGAAGAAGCCGGCCGGGAGCAGGGTCAGCGACCACGGGGCGAGGAGCAGCAGCGGGGTGCCGAGCTGGGCGAGGAGGCGCAGGCCGTGGGCGACGGGGTCGCTGCGGCGCAGCACCAGCACACCGACGCCGAGGATCAGCGCGATGGGCCAGACGATCGGCGTGAAGGCGGTGGCGAGGGTCAGCAGCAGCGCGTACGCCCAGGTGGCGCGCCAGCTGCCGCGTGCGCCGGAGCGGTGGGCGAGGCCCGAGGCGGCGACGCCCGCGCGCGCGAGGAGCGGCAGCAGCACGGCGAGGACGGCGGTGCCGATCCGGCCGCCGGCCAGCGCGCCGGTGGCGGCGGGCAGGAAGGCGTAGGCGATGGCCGCCCAGGCGCGCAGCAGGCGCGAGGTGACGAGCGGGCGGGAAGCGAAGTAGGCGGTCAATCCGGCCAGCGGCACCGAGCAGACCAGCAGGACGGTGACCGCGAGCCCGGTGGAGCCGAACAGGATCGAGGCGAGCGCGGCGACGACGGCCAGGTACGGCGGGGCGGACGGGGTGCCGCCCGCGCCCACCGGGTGCCAGGAGTCGGCGTAGCGGGACCACAGCTCGCCGGCGTCGGCCGGGGCGGGCAGCAGGGCTCCGCCCGCGAGCGCGCCGCCGCCGAGCAGGGCGCGGCAGGCGACGAGCGAGATCAGGAGCAGGCCGAGGAAGAGCACCGGGCCGGGCTTGCGGGCGATCCGCTTGAGCCGGGCGAACTGCTCGACCTCCAGGAAGTCGGCGTCGTCGCCGCCGGGCCCGGACTCCACGGCGCCGCCGTGCCGGCCGGCCGAGGAGGTGTCGGGGTCGGAGCCGCCGGTGAAGTTGCCGGCGACCTGTTCCACCGTGGCGCGGATGGTCGCGCCGGGCGGCGGGAAGAGCCTGCGCAGTTCTTCCTTGTCGATCTGGGAGGGGCCGCGCCTGCGCCGGCCGGCGATGATCCGCTCGGGACGCAGCAGGGTGCCCAGCAGGCCGCGGATCTCGTCGACGGCCTGGCCGGGGACCTTGCCGACAAGGTAGGCGAGCGTCCTGAGGAAGGTGCCGAACACGAGCCGCAGCGATACCCAGGGCAGCGCGGCGGCGCGGGTGTTGACGAGGAGGGTGTAGACGGCGCCCGCCTTGTCGACCTTGTGCGGGGAGGCCGCGGTGCGGCCCATGCAGTCGACGGTGCGGCGCTCGCGGGAGGCGGCCTCGGCGTGCCGGACGACGGCGTCGGGGGCGATGAGGACGCGGTGGCCGGCGGTGTGGGCGCGCCAGCACAGGTCGACGTCGTCACGCATGAGGGGCAGCCGGCGGTCGAAGCCGCCGAGCTGTTCGAAGACGTCGCGGCGGACGAGCATGCCGGCGGTGGAGACGGACAGCACGGTACGGACGTGGTCGTGCTGGCCCTGGTCCTGTTCGCGGCGGTCGAGGCCGGTCCAGCGGCGGCCGGAGTTGGCGATGGAGACGCCGACCTCCAGCAGCTGGCGGCGGTCGTACCAGCCGCGCAGCTTGGGTCCGACGACGGCCACGTCGTCGCGGCCCAGTTCGATCTCGTTCTCCACGACGCGCAGCAGTTCGGCGAGGGCGTCGGGTTCGGGGGCGCAGTCGTCGTGCAGCAGCCACAGCCACTGGACCGGCTCGCCGTACGGCAGTTCGGGCAGGTCGTAGGCGTCGTCGCGCCAACTGCGCGTGACGGGGTCCCAGCCGCTGGGGCGCTTGAGGTAGGGCAGGTCGTCCGGGGTGAGGGCGGGCGCGGTGCGGCTCGCCTCCTCGACGGCCTGGCCGAAGCCGGTGCGGCGGGCGAGGTGCAGGACGTTGCCGTCGCCGAGGGCGTCGGTGAGCAGCTGGGCGGAGTCGTCCGCGCTGCCGGTGTCGGCGGCCACCGCGTACTGGACGGGGCGCTCCTGGCCGAGCAGGCCGGCGAGCGCGTCGGGCAGCCAGCGGGCGCCGTCGTGGGAGACGAGGACCGCGGTCACCACATGACGCGGAAACTCAGGTGTGGCAGCTGAGTCTTGGGCTGCCGTATGGCTGTGCACGGACATCGAGGTACGGGCCCCGGTTCGATGGACTGCGGTGGACGCCCGTGCCATCTCGCGCGTCGAGGGGACGTCGAGGGGACAGCGGGGCGTCTCGGACGAGCGACCACACTATCGGCTGCCCATGACGACGGCCCGCCGCCTGTGGATAACCCACATGCGACGGGCCGTTCGCAAGAACTCTGTGTACGTCTGGTCACACGGCGGCCTTCTTCAGGCGCCGGCGTTCACGCTCGGACAGGCCGCCCCAGATGCCGAAGCGCTCGTCGTTGGCGAGGGCGTATTCGAGGCATTCGGAGCGCACCTCGCAGGCGAGGCAGACCTTCTTCGCCTCTCTGGTGGAGCCGCCCTTCTCGGGGAAGAAGGACTCGGGGTCGGTCTGGGCGCACAGCGCGCGCTCCTGCCAGCCGAGTTCCTCGTCCGCGTCGTCGACCAGCAGTTGCTGCACCAGCTCGGTCATGTGCGCCCCTCGTCTGTCTTTCGCGTCCCCGTGCGTAGCCGTTTCCGATTTCGGCTGAACGACACGAGTGAAATTACAAGTGTGCTGCTCCGGGCGAGTCAAGCCGAGATCTGCTATTGGGTCCGTTATTCACTCTGCGGAACCAAGGCCGTGCAGAAAGTGTTCAAATCGCCATAAACCTTGACGCGCAGGTGAGGCCCTGAGGGGCGTCGACCCGTCGGATCCCTGTACGAAGCCGTCCAGATCTCTGTACGAAGAAGGACGTCCCTGTGTTCGATCGCGTTCCGCGAGGCTCACGCGCTCGGATGTGCGCCATGTGACCCGGGGCGCGGATGAACAAACCTTTCCCCTTGGAGATGAACCGGATGAGGTGAAACATGTCCCACATTCCGGACGTCGAGTTGACAGTGCGGGTGTGAACCGGTGTCCTAGGGGGCATGCTCGCGCACTCGGCACTCACCTCGACCCGCACCGCCGGGTCCCTCGGTGCTGCCCAGGGTCGCTGTAGCTGTTGTTGCTGTTCCAGCTGTTGAGCCACACCTGCTCCAGCTGTAGGCCGAGCCCCTGCGCGACTCGGCGTTCGTTTCTCTGACCTTCTTTCACTGAGGAACCACGCACCCTTATGAACAGCGACAACGATCTCCAGATCGCCGGCGACATCCTCGAAGTCCCGCACCTGCTCCAGCCGCCGCGCGAGCACCCGGCCACCGTCGCCGAGTTCGCCGGCCTCGCCCGCTCGATCGCGGCCGACCGCTCCCAGTGGGCGCACCTCGTCCGCTACGACGCCACCACCCGCTGGTACCACCGGCTGCGCACCGGCCCCGGCTACGAGGTGTGGCTGCTGTCCTGGGTGCCGGGGCAGGGCAGCGGGCTGCACGACCACGGCCGCTCCTCCGGTGTCCTCACCGTGCTGGAGGGCACGCTCACCGAGCGCACCGAGCGCACCACGCGCGCGCTCGCGGGAGGCGCCCAGCGGGTGTTCGCGCCCGGGTACGTGCACGAGGTCGTAAACGACACGCTGGAGCCGGCGATCAGCCTGCACGTCTACTTCCCGGGCCTGACCGAGATGCCGATGCTCCCCCAGTCCCGGCTTCGTTCGACCGGGGGGACCCTCGTGGCCCCCGACTGCGAGGCCCGAACGGAGCCGCGTTCCCTCACCGCCTGACGCATTGTCGGACCCGCCTGCAAGACTTGGGCCCATGCGCATTGTGGTTCTGGCAGGCGGCATCGGCGGTGCCCGGTTCCTGCGCGGTCTGAAGCAGGCCGCGCCGGACGCGGACATCACCGTGATCGGCAACACCGGCGACGACATCCACCTCTTCGGGCTGAAGGTCTGCCCGGACCTCGACACGGTGATGTACACGCTCGGCGGCGGCATCAACGAGGAGCAGGGCTGGGGGCGGACCGACGAGAGTTTCCACCTCAAGGAGGAGCTGGCGGCCTACGGCGTCGGCCCGGACTGGTTCGGGCTCGGCGACCGGGACTTCGCCACGCACATCGTGCGGACGCAGATGCTGGGCGCGGGCTTCCCGCTCAGCGCGGTGACGGAAGCGCTGTGCGACCGGTGGCAGCCGGGCGTACGGCTGATCCCCATGACCGACGACCGCGTCGAGACGCACGTGGCCGTCGAGGTCGACGGCGAGCGCAAGGCGGTCCACTTCCAGGAGTACTGGGTACGGCTGCGCGCCTCCGTGCCGGCCGAGGCGGTCGTCCCGGTCGGCGCCGAGCAGGCCAAGCCCGCGCCGGGCGTCCTGGAGGCCATCGCCGAGGCGGACGTCGTCCTCTTCCCGCCGTCCAACCCGGTCGTCTCCATCGGCACGATCCTCGCCGTACCCGGCATCCGGGAGGCGATCGCGGAGGCGGGCGTGCCCGTGGTGGGCCTGTCCCCCATCGTCGGCGACGCACCCGTGCGCGGGATGGCCGACAAGGTGCTCGCCGCGGTCGGCGTTGAGTCCACTGCCGCCGCGGTCGCCGAGCACTACGGCTCGGGCCTGCTGGACGGCTGGCTGGTCGACACGGTGGACGCGGACGCCGTCGCGCGCGTCGAGGCGGACGGGATCCGCTGCAGGGCCGTACCGCTGATGATGACGGACGTGGACGCGACGGCTCAGATGGCACGGGAGGCGCTGGCGCTGGCCGAGGAGGTGCGGGGAGCGTGAGCGAGGCAGCCACCGGCGCGGCGGCGGACGAGCGCCCCGGATACCGGGTCTGGGCCCTGTCCGGGCTCCCCGAGGTGCGGCCGGGCGACGACCTGGCCAAGCTGATCGCCGGCGCCGAACCGGGGCTGGCCGACGGGGACGTGCTGATCGTCACCTCCAAGATCGTGTCCAAGGCCGAGGGCCGGATCGTGGAGGCGGCAGACCGGGAGGCGGCCATCGACGCCGAGACGGTCCGGGTCGTGGCCCGGCGCGGCCCGCTCCGCATCGTGGAGAACCGGCAGGGACTGGTCATGGCCGCCGCCGGGGTCGACGCCTCCAACACCGCCGCCGGGACCGTGCTGTTGCTGCCCGAGGACCCGGACGCGTCCGCGCGTGCGATCCGTGACGGCCTGCGCGACACGCTCCGCGTCAACGTCGGTGTCGTCATCACCGACACCTTCGGGCGGCCCTGGCGCGCGGGGCTCACGGACGTCGCGATCGGCGCCGCCGGGGTGCGCGTGCTGGACGACCTGCGTGGTGGCACGGACGCGCACGGCAACCCGCTGAGTGCGACCGTCGTGGCCACGGCCGACGAACTGGCCGCCGCCGGTGAGCTGGTCAAGGGCAAGGCGGACGGGCGGCCGGTCGCCGTGGTGCGCGGGCTGCCGCACGTGCTGACCCCGGCGGAGGACGACGGCGCCGACACGGGGGCGCGGGCGCTGGTGCGCGACGCGCGCGACGACATGTTCCGGCTCGGCACCTCGGAGGCGGTCCGGGAGGCGGTGACCCTGCGACGCACCGTGCGGGCCTTCACCGACGAGCCCGTGGACCCCGGCGCGGTGCGCCGCGCGGTGGCCGCCGCGGTGACCGCGCCCGCGCCGCACCACACCACCCCGTGGCGGTTCGTCCTGCTGGAGTCGCAGGAGTCGCGCACCCGGCTGCTCGACGCGATGCGCGACGCCTGGATCGCCGACCTGCGCGGGGACGGCAGGAGCGAGGAGTCCATCGCCCGGCGCGTCCGCCGCGGCGACGTCCTGCGCAACGCGCCTTCTCTGGCCGTGCCCTGCCTCGTCATGGACGGCTCGCACCACTACGGGGACGCGCGGCGGGACGGAGCGGAGCGGGAGATGTTCGTGGTCGCCGCCGGCGCGGGCGTGCAGAACTTCCTGGTCGCGCTGGCCGGGGAGCGGCTGGGCTCGGCCTGGGTGTCGTCCACGATGTTCTGCCGGGACGTGGTGCGCGAGGTACTCGATCTGCCCGCGCACTGGGACCCCATGGGCGCGGTGGCGATCGGACACCCGGCGGAGGAGCCGAGACCTCGGCCGGAGCGGGACGCAGGGGGCTTCATCGAGGTGCGGTGAGTTCGCGGTGCCGTGCGCTTCGCGTACGGCACCCGTGCGACCGCCTAGTCTCGTAGGACAGCCCCGGCATTTTTAGGACCTCTCGTGTCAGGACGTTTTCCCCAGCGCCCCACGCTCCCCCACAGCCCGAAAGGCGTGGCAGGTGCCCCCATGCCCGTGCGCGGTGGCCATGTCGGCGTGCCCGGCGGCGGGGTGCCACGGCAGGCGGCGTCCCCTGCGCGGGTGCGCCGGTGGAGGCCGGACGGGCCGCTCGACCTCGGCCTGGTCCTCGGCCCGCTGCGGCGCGGGCCCGCCGACCCGACGTTCCGGGCCCAGCGGGACGGCTCCGTGTGGCGGGCCAGCCGTACGCCCGCCGGGCCGGGGACGCTGCGGGTGTGCGCGTACGGCGGTGAGGTGCGCGCGCAGGCGTGGGGGCCCGGAGCCGACTGGCTGCTGGAGCAGCTCCCGGAGCTGCTCGGTGCGGCCGACGACCCGGACGCGTTCGAGCCCCGGCACCGGGTGGTGGCCCTCGCGCGGCACCGGCGGCCGGGGCTGCGGCTGACGCGGACCGGGCTGGTGATGGAGTCGCTGATCCCGTCGGTCCTGGAGCAGAAGGTCACGACCGACGAGGCGTACCGGGCGTGGCGGCTGCTGGTACGGAAGTTCGGGGAGCCGGCGCCGGGGCCCGCGGGCGCGGGCGAGCGGCCGATGTTCGTGATGCCGGCGCCGCGGACCTGGGCGCTGATTCCCTCCTGGGAGTGGCACCGGGCGGGGGTCGACGACAAGCGGGCCTCGACGATTCTGCGGGCCGTACGGGTCGCTGCGCGGCTGGAGCAGGCCGTGGGGATGCCGGCGCCTGAGGCCCAGGCGCGGTTGGAGGTCGTACCGGGGATCGGGCCGTGGACATCGGCGGAGGTCGTGCAGCGGAGCCTGGGGGCGGCGGACGCGGTGACCGTGGGGGATCTGCATCTGCCGGGGATCGTGGGGTGGGCGTTGGCGGGGGATCGGGATGCCGACGATGCGGAGATGCTGCGCTTGCTTGAGCCGTATGCCGGGCAGCGGCATCGGGCGGCTCGGTTGATCCTGCTGAGCGGGCGCGTGCCGGCTCGGCGGGTACCGAAGATGCCGAAGGTGGACATCGGGTTGCTCTGACGTGCCGTCGGCTGCAGCTGAGGCCGGGCGTCTCGCCCACCCGCGCTTGCGGGGTTGCCGCTGCGCCCACCCGTGCCGCCCCAGGGGCGCGGGGAACTGCGCGACCGGCCCCCCACCGGCCCGCGGCCGAAAGAGACCGTGCGCAGCCCACCCACACAGCTACTGGTCCGAAGAGAAGCGGAGCGCGCCCGCGGGGATTTGGGCGTCGCACCAGACCCTGGCTCCCGCGAGCAGCTCGTTGTCGGGACCGACGACCGCACCGTCGCCGATGACCGTGCCGGTGAGGATGGAGCGTTCGCCGATGCGGGCGCGGGTGCCGATGAGGGAGTCGGTGATGACCGCGCCGGGTTCGATGACGGCGCCGGGGAGGATCGTGGAGCCAAAGACGCGCGCGCCTTCGGCGACGAACGCGCCCTCGCCGACCACCGTGCCGCCCGTCAGCTTGGCGTCCGGGGCGACCCGAGCGGTGGGGAGGACCAGGCGGTCGCCGCAGCGGCCCGGGACCGCGGGGGACGGGGCCCGGCCCAGGACCAGGTCCGCCGAGCCACGGACGAAGGCCGCAGGGGTGCCCAGGTCCAGCCAGTACGTCGAGTCGACCATGCCCTGTAGATGGGCTCCGGCGGCGAGGAGGTCCGGGAACGTCTCGCGTTCCACCGAGACCGGGCGGCCCGCCGGGATCGTGTCGATGACCGAGCGGCGGAAGACGTACGCCCCCGCGTTGATCTGGTCGGTGACGATCTCCTCCGGGGTCTGGGGCTTCTCCAGGAAGGCCAGGACCCTGCCCGTCGGGTCCGTGGGGACCAGGCCGTAGGCGCGCGGGTCCGTCACCTGGGTGAGGTGCAGCGACACGTCCGCGCCCGTCGACTCGTGGGTGCCGACCAGAGCCCTGATGTCCAGGCCCGTCAGGATGTCGCCGTTGAAGACCAGTACCGGGTCCTCCGGGCCGGAGTGCAGACGGGAGGCCACGTTGCGGATCGCGCCGCCCGTGCCGAGCGGCTCCTCCTCGGTGACGTACTCGAGGTGCAGGCCGAGCGCGGAGCCGTCGCCGAAGTACGGTTCGAAGACCTCCGCCAGATAGCTCGTGGCGAGCACGATGTGGTCCACGCCCGCGGCCTTCGCTCGCGCCAGCTGGTGCGTGAGGAACGGCACTCCGGCCGCCCGGACCATCGGCTTGGGCGTGTGCACCGTGAGCGGGCGCAGCCGGGTGCCTTTGCCGCCGACCAGGAGGATCGCTTCTGTCACCTGTCGTCTCTGCTTCCTGCCGGGACCGGCCGAACTACACGTTTCGGCCGGCCAGTGTATGCATCTCATCGCCCCTGGTAGTGCGCCGCACTGGAACGGGCCGAGCCGAGCTTGGCGTAGAGCCGCCTGCCCGGGCACTCCGTGGCGAACCCGTCCCTATGGCCAGAGATCACGTTCAGTCGCACGTTCTTACCCTTGGGGTAGAGATTGCCACCGCCCGA
Source organism: Streptomyces sp. NPDC002676 (assembly GCF_053592455.1). Lineage (NCBI taxonomy): Bacteria > Bacillati > Actinomycetota > Actinomycetes > Kitasatosporales > Streptomycetaceae > Streptomyces > Streptomyces sp. NPDC002676. The sequence goes on from NZ_JBSFVT010000004.1 coordinate 23,650, forward strand.
CGTCAGATATGTCTTGCCGCGCGGATCGGCCCTGTAGAGACCGAGCTTCCACGCCGTCAGCTTGGCGATGGCCTTCACGGCAGCGGCGGACGGTTTGGTGGAGCCGTAGGTGCCGACCACGGCGATGCCCATGCTGTTGGCGTTGAACCCGCGGGTGTGGGCGCCCATGACCGCCTTCGCCACGCCCCCGGCCCGGCCCTCGTAGATGGTTCCGCACTTGTCGACGAGGAAGTTGTAGCCGATGTCCCGCCAGCCCATGCTCTGCACGTGGTAGCGGTAGATACTGCGGATGACGGACGGCGCCTGCGAACACCTGTACTTGTTGCCCGAGGCGGTGTGGTGCACGAAGGCCGCCTTGACCTTCTTCGTGTAGACGAACCCGCGCTCGCGCAGTGACTCGTCCGCGCCCCAGCCGCGCCGCGTGACGATCCGCGGGCGCGGACCGATGTACGGCTTCGCCCGCAGCTTCGGCTCCGCCCCCAAGCCACGCCGGAGCCGGGTGAATTCCCGCTCGGTGGCGCTCCTGCCCAGCGCCGGGATCTCGGTGGCGCCGAGGCGGGCGAGGTCGGCGTTGACGGCGGAGGCCGCGGTCGCCGCTTCGTCGTCGATGCCGGTGCCCATGCCGGTGCCGAGGCGCGACACGTCGGCCGATGGACCCTGCGGCGGCGCCTCCCGCCCCGGGTCGACGAGTTCCAGCCGCAGCCCGGACGGCAGCGACCAGTGCACTCCGCCGGTACCGCTGCCCCGGTCGCCACCATCGCTTCGTCCGCCGGTCGCCCGGACCGTCTCCGCGTCCAGGCGCACCCGGATGTCCACGCCGTTCGAGTCGCCCGTCCACAGCGGTGCGGTCGCCCCGCGCACCCGGCCCGAGGAGCGTTCCGCCGAGCCGGGGTCGACGCCGTCGTCCGCGTAGTGCGTCTCGACCTTCTGCCAGCCGGACCACTTCTTCGTCGCGGTGGACCGGGTGCGCACCTGGACGCGGCCGTGCAGCTCGGCGTCCGGGTCGTCCCAGACGACTCCGACCAGAGAGAAGCGCTTGATCGCGGCGCGGTACAGGCCCTGTTCCTCGGCCACTTGCGCAGCCGCGCCGAAGCCGCGTGTCCGGGAGAGGGGGAGGAGGGGCAGCGACTGGGTGCGGCCAGGGACCGCGGCCTCGGCAGTGGCGGCGGCCGGCCCAGGAGGCGCCGACGCCGCCCGCGCGGGCAGGGTCAACGGGAGGGCGAGGGTCGCCGCGCACGTGAGGCCGACTGAGGAGACACCGATCGAAGAAGTGAGAAATGATCGCATAGCGCCGATCCTGGACATAGTCATTTAAATCTGTCCAACGGTGAACTGACGGACCGTCGGGAACCGTTCCGCCGAACCGGTGGCCCCGCCGCTCGGTGCGCGGACCGGCCCGCGCGTACCCTGTCCCGGGTGAACGCCACCGATCGCACCCCCGCCGACCTGCTGACTTCCGCGCTCGCCGGGGACCCCGGCCGCCCGTTGGTGACCTTCTACGACGACGCCACGGGCGAGCGCGTCGAACTGTCCGTCGCCACCTTCGCCAATTGGGTGGCCAAGACCGCGAACCTCCTGCAGGGCGATCTCAACGCCGGGCCCGGCGACCGGGTCGCGCTGCTGCTACCCGCGCACTGGCAGACGGCGGTGTGGCTGCTCGCCTGCGCGTCGGTGGGGGCGGTGGCCGATGTCGCCGGGAATCCCGCCGCGGCCGACGTGGTCGTCAGCGGGCCGGACACACTGGACGCGGCGCTGGCCTGCCCCGGGGAGCGGGTGGCGCTCGCGCTGCGGCCGCTGGGCGGGCGGTTCCCGCAGCCACCGGCCGGCTTCGTCGACTACGCCGTGGAAGTGCCCGGCCAGGGCGACCGGTTCGTGCCGTTCGCGCCGGTGGACCCGGAGGAGCCGGCGCTGATCGTCGCGGGCGCCGAGCTCAGCGGGGCCGAAGTCGTGGAGCGGGCCCTGGGGGACGCACCCTCGCTGGATCTGACGGGGCCCGGGTCCCGGCTGCTGTCCGGGCTGTCGTACGACACCTGGGAGGGGCTGAGCGCGGGGCTGTACGCGCCGCTCGCCACCGGCGGTTCCGTGGTGCTGTGCCGTCATCTCGATCGGCTGGACGAGGAAGGTCTGGCCAAGCGGATCGAGAGCGAGAAGGTGACCGCGGTTCGCCGCTGAGGTCGGCTGCCGTCCCCCGATCGGAGTAACAACGGGCGCCCCGGGACCCCTCCCCCGCCATCGTCGTAAGAGCAGGACACAACGCTCGTACGCCATGAGGGGGTGGCCCACCCGTGAGCGGCACCGTTGGCAAGGCCAGGCCCCTCGGCCCGGGGCTCGGGGCCTCCGCGACCGGGGCCGGGCTCGTACGGCGGCGTCGGCGTCGGCTGGTGAAAGGTGCGGCCCTCGCCGTGGCCGTACTCGTCGTCGGCGCCGGTGGGGTCGGGTGGGCCCTGTACGCCAAGCTCAACGCCAACATCACCGCCGATGAAGCCGCCGCCCGCGAACTCGCCCGCTACGAGCGGGAGCGGCCCACCGCGCTGGTGCGGGACGCGCAGAACATCCTGCTGATCGGGTCCGACACGCGGGCCGGGGACGGCAACGGGAAGTACGGGCGGGACCTGGGCAGCGAGCGGTCGGACACGACGATCCTGCTGCACCTGGCCGCCAACCGGCGCAGTGCGACCGCCGTGTCCCTGCCCCGGGACCTGATGGTGGACATACCGCAGTGCCTGCGGGCCGACGGCAGTCGCAGCGAGCCGGTGTTCGCGATGTTCAACCACGCCTTCCAGGTGGGCGGTTCGGCGTGCACCATCCGTACCGTCGAGAAGCTGACGGACATCCGGATCGACCATCACGTGGTGGTGGACTTCAGCGGGTTCAAGGACATGGTCGACGCCGTCGACGGGGTGCAGGTGTGCCTGAAGGAGCCCATCGACGACAAGGCGGCCCGGCTGAAGCTGCCCGCGGGCAAGGTGGAACTCGACGGGGAGCAGGCCCTCGGCTATGTCCGGGCGCGCAAGTCGCTCGGTGACGGCAGCGACACCGAGCGGATGGAGCGGCAGCAGCGATTTCTCGCGGCGCTCGTCAGCAAGGTGCAGAGCAACGACGTCCTGCTGAATCCGGTGAAGCTGTATCCGGTGCTGGACGCGGCGACCTCCTCGCTCACCACCGATCCAGAATTGGCAAGTCTGCGCGGTTTGTACCAGTTGGTCCGCGGGCTGCGCAACATTCCCACCGAACATGTGCAGTTCCTGACCGTGCCGCGGGAGTCGTACGTCTACGACGCCAACCGCGACCAGCTCGTGGAGCCGGAGGCGGAGAAGCTCTTCGCCCGGCTGCGGGCGGACCAGCCGGTGGCGGTGGCGGCGCACATGCCGCGACAGGATCCGCCACAGCCGGACATTTCACAGCAAGGCCTCCCGCAACGGGAGCACAGCGACGGGTCTTCCCCAGGCCCCTCCACCGGCCCCTCCGAGCGCCCCTCGCCCGCACCCACCTTCAGCGGGAACACCGCCGCCGAGCACACCTGCGAGTAAGAGGTACGCAAGAGCGACGAACTCCTGTCCAGAAGAATGGGCGGGATTGCCCAGTTGTAGGGACGTGGAATTTGTCACCGGCCTCGCTTGACGCTGAACTGGGCGGATAGTGTGAGCGATCCGGTGCACCAGGCCACGAGGTCCGTCCTGGGGTCGTGCACTGATTCACCGAGACCCGAGCGCCTCCTGGGGGGAGAGGCGCCGCGTGGCCCCGACGGAGGATTCGGACAACCGTGGACGCGCAAGGCCGTGGGCGGGCGGAGAACATCGACCCCGCAGACCAGTGGGTGCTCAATCCGAACACCGGAGAATACGAACTGCGACTGAACAGTTCCGCACCGCAGTCATCGGTCCCGAGGCCCCGGAGATCTTCCTCCCGGGGTCCGGGCGGTGCGCCGCGCCGCCGTGGCGACGAGGCAGCGGGCCGTCGTGACGACGAGGCCGCGGGCCGTCCGCGCGATCCGCGGCAGGCGACGCGCAGCGCGGACGTGCCGGGACCGCGCCGCCGCCGGAGCGCCGAGCCCGAGCCGCCGCAGGGGCGGCGGAGCCGGCGGCCGGTGAAGAAGGGGTCGAAGGTCAAGAAGGTGCTGGCGTGGACCGCCGGCGGCACGGCGTTCGTCCTGGTCGCCGTCGGCACGGCCGGCTACCTCTACCTCAAGCACCTGGAGGGCAACGTCACCGCGACCGATGTCGGTGACGCGGCCAAGGACGGCTTCGACAAGAACGACGCCTTCAACATCCTGATCATCGGCACCGACAAGCGCACCGGCAAGGGCAACGAGGGCTACGGCGACAAGGGCAGCGTCGGGCACGCCGACACCAACATCCTGCTGCACGTCTCCAAGGACCGTACGAACGCCACCGCGCTGAGCATCCCGCGCGACCTGATCGTCAACGTGCCGGACTGCAAGACCAAGCAGCCCGACGACACCACGAAGGTCATCCCCGGCTCCCAGAACGCCCGCTTCAACACCAGCCTGGGCCAGGAGGGCCGGGACCCCGGCTGCACCATGCGCACGGTGAAGGCGATCACCGGCGTCGAGCCCGACCACTTCATGATGGTCGACTTCAACGCGGTCAAGACGCTGACGACGGCGGTCGGCGGCGTCAACGTGTGCCTCGCGCACGCCGTGAACGACAAGGACTCCCACCTGAACCTGCCCGAGGGCGAGCACAAGATCCAGGGCGAGCAGGCGCTGGCGTTCGTGCGCACCCGGCACAGTTTCGGCAACCACGGCGACCTGGACCGGATCAAGGCGCAGCAGCAGTTCATGGGCTCGCTGATGCGCAAGATGTCCTCCAGCGACACCCTCACCAGCCCGACCAAGCTCATAAAGCTGGCGGAGGCGGCCACCAATGCGCTCACCGTCGACAAGGGCATCAAGTCCGTGGGCACGCTCAAGAACATCGCCATGGAGCTGAAGAAGGTGCCGCCGAAGAACATCAGCTTCGTGACGGTGCCGGTGATCGACAACCCGGCGGACGGGGTCGTCCACAAGACGGTCATCGTCGACCCGAACTCCGCCCCGGAGGTCTTCGACGCCATCAAGAACGACGTCTCCTTCACCGACGTGAAGAAGAAGGAGAAGGCGGCGAAGGACGCTCAGGCCGCCCGCCTCAAGGGACCGAAGTCCGCGGCGTCCGAGGTGCGGGTGCGCATCCAGAACGGCGGCGCCGTGGGCGGCAGCGCACAGACGACCCTGCAATGGCTTCAGAACGACAAGGGCGTGCTCAAGTCGGAGAACGACGGCAACGCGCCCGCAGCGCTCGCCAATACGACCCTGGAGTACGCACCGGACCAGGCCGACCAGGCGCGTGAGCTGGCCGCCCTGATGGGGCTGCCGGGGTCCGCGCTCAAGCCCGGCAAGAGCGTCACCAACTCCCAGGGACTGCCCGCGATGACGCTGACCCTGGGCAAGGACTTCAAGGGCGCCGGGGTCTCCCTGACCGCTCCGCGCCAGCCTCCGAAGGTCATCAAGTCCACGGCCGACAAGGCCGAGTGCGCCTCGTAAGGCCCAGGGCCTGAAAGGTTCAGTGGCCTCGTAGGTAACCCAACGGGTCCGTCACGCGTCTAACTCTGGGCGGGACGGACCCGTTGCACGTTGGCGCAGGCTGGGGAGGGCAGGCTTTGTCGCAGAGCGAAGTGCGGGGGGAGGCCGCCGCGGTCGAGGACACGATGCCGCTCACGGCGCGGCCCCGGACCGCACCGGACGGCCCCGGACACCACGGCGGCGGGCGGCGGGGCGGCGGCTCGAAGGCCGACCGGCGGCGGCGCAGGCGGCGGGTGCTGCGCTGGTCGGCAACCACCCTGGCGGTGGTGATACTCGGCACGGCCGCGGCCGGCTACCTCTACTACGAGCACCTGAACGGCAACATCCACAAGGGCGAGCGCAGCAGCGGCGACTCCTCGGCGCAGAAGTCCCGGCCGAACGCGGCGGGGCAGACGCCGCTGAACATCCTGCTGATCGGCTCCGACAGCCGTAACTCCGACGAGAACGTGAAGCTCGGCGGCGCCAAGTACGACCGCGGCAGCCCGCCGCTCGGCGACGTGCAGATGCTCATCCACCTCTCCGCGGACCGCAACAGCGCCGCGATGGTGAGCATCCCCCGCGACACCCGGGTCGACATCCCGCGGTGCACGGACCCCGACACCGGCAAGGTCTATCCGCCGACCCACGGCATCATCAACACCACGCTGGCCCGGGGCGGCGCCGGCTGCACGCTGGCCACCTGGCAGAACCTCACCGGGGTCTACATCGACCACTGGATGACGATCGACTTCGCGGGCGTGGTGAAGATGGCCGACGCCATCGGCGGCGTCGACGTCTGCGTGAACCAGAACGTGTGGGACCGCTCGACGGCCGCCCAGCACGGCGGCTCCGGGCTGAAGCTGACGGCGGGACGCCACAAGGTCAAGGGCGTCCAGGCCCTGCAGTGGCTGCGTACCCGGCACGCCTGGGGCAGCGACCTGATGCGGGCCCGCGCCCAGCACATGTACCTGAACTCGATGATCCGCACGCTGAAGCACCAGAACGTCTTCACCGACACGGGCCGGCTGATGGACCTGGCCGAGGCGGCCACCAAGTCCCTGACGGTGTCCCGGGAGATCGGCACGGTCAAGAAGCTGTACGACCTGGGCACGGAGCTGAAGTCGGTGCCGACCGACCGGATCACGTCGGTGACGATGCCCAACGTCCCCGACCCGCAGAACAGCGAGCACGTCGTACCGGACCAGGCGGGCGCCGACCGGCTGTGGCAGATGCTCCGCGACGACGTACCGCTCGACAAACACGGCAAGGGTTCGGGCGCGAAGCAGGACGCGCCCAAGACCCCGCCGGGCAAGACACCCTCGCTCGCCCCGGACCAGCTCGGCGTGATGGTCCAGAACGCCACCCGGACCGACACGGAGGCACCGGTGAGCGGCCGGGCCCGGGAACTCACCCAGGCGCTCGCGCAGCAGGGCTACGCCAGGGCGACGGCCGACACCGCCGAGACGCTGTCCGAGGACACGACGGTCGTGCGCTATCCCAGCGCGGACCTGGAGGGCGACGCCCAGGCGGTGGCCAAGGCGCTGGGCATCCCGCCGACCGCGGTGAAGCGGTCGACCGACGTGTCCGGGGTCACGGTCGTCGTCGGCGCCGACTGGCGCACGGGCTCGGCCTACCCCAGGCAGGCCCCGCCGAAGGCGGGCGACATCCCGAGCGGCGCCGACGCCATCAACGGCTCGGACAGCTCCCAGTGCATGGACGTGTACAAGCCGTACCAGTGGTAGGACGCCTTGCGGCGGTGCTCAGTCGGAACTGAGTACCGCCGGGCGGCGGGAGGCGATGACCTTCTTCGCCAGGGACCGCGGGCTCGTCAGGAAGCCCCAGCCCCAGGACATGTGCATGGTGGCGAGGGCGACGGGGATCTGCAGCCGGGCTTTCAGCGGCAGGCCCTTGCCCCCGGGCAGCGAGCCCAGCGCGATCGCGGCTATGTAGCCGCCGGGGATCACGAAGCCCAGCGGGGTCAGCGCCGCGCCCACCACGAGGCCCGCCACTATCGCGCACACCGCCGTCGGCGGGGCGAGATAGCGCAGGTTGATGGAGCCGGAGTGGTAGCGGGCGACGACGTGCCGCCAGCGGCCGTAGTCCTTGTACTGCTTGGCCAGCGCCCGCACCGAGGGACGGGGCCGGTACGACACCCTCAGCTCGGGCGAGAACCAGATGAGCCCGCCCGCTTCCCTGATCCGGAAGTTCAGCTCCCAGTCCTGGGCGCGGATGAACTCCTCGTTGTAGCCGCCCTGCTGCTCCAGGGCCTCACGCCGGAAGACGCCGAGGTAGACGGTCTCGGCGGGTCCGGCCTCACCGCCCGTGTGGAAGGCCGCGTTGCCGACGCCGATCTTCGAGGTCATCGCGGCGGCGACGGCGTGCTCCCAGTCGTTCTCGCCCTCGGCGTGCATGATGCCGCCGACGTTCTGCGCGCCGGTCTCCTCCAGGAGCCGTACGGCGGTCGCGATGTAGTTCGGCGAGAGCATGCCGTGGCCGTCGACACGGACCACGATCGGGTGCCGGGAGGCCTTGATCGCGGCGTTCAGCGCTGCGGGGGTGCGGCCGGTGGGGTTCGGGACGGTGACCACGCGCGGGTCTTCCATGACCAGCTCGGCGGCGATCTCGTCCGTACGGTCCGTGGACGGACCGAGGGCGATCACGACCTCCATCTCGCCGGCGTACTCCTGCGCGAGGATCGCTTGGACGGCTCCGCGCAGATGCCGCTCCTCGTTGAGGACGGGCATGATCACAGACACAGCGGGGAACCGCACGTCGGACTTGGCGTTCATAGGGGCCTCACGTTACCGCGAATGGGGGACACCGGTGCGCGCCGCCGGGGCGAGAACGCGGGCTGGAGATCGTATCGGCCTACGGTGCTCACGGATCCCACGTACGGCCTCGTCCGGAGGTGTCGCCCTTGCCCAGCCCGCCTCGGTCCCCCTCCCGGCCGCCGCAGCGCCGGCCGCAGCCGCCCCGCCGTGTGCCGCGCCCGCCCGAGCGGCCCGTGAAGTCCGTCCGGCCGCGCCGGCGGCCCCGCTGGGCGATGCGGGCGGTGACCACGCTGTCCGTGGTGGTGCTGGCCTCCGCCGGGATCGGGCACGCGGTGGTCAGCAGCCTGGACGCGGGCATCACCCGGGTCGACGCCTTCAAGGACATGAAGAACCGGCCGATCGCGGGCCACGGCATGAACGTCCTGCTGGTCGGCACCGACGGCCGCGACAAGATCACCGAGCAGGAGCGGCAGACGTACCGGCTGGGCGGGGCGCCCTGTCACTGCACCGACACGGTCATGATCGTGCACATCTCGGAGGACCGGGAGCGGGCCACCGTGGTGAGCCTGCCGCGCGACTCCTACGCCGAGGCGCCGGCGCACGTCGACGAGACCACGGGGCAGCAGCACGGCCCGCACCCGATCAAGCTGAACGCGGCCTACGCCGAGGGCGGCCCCCAGCTGACCGTCCGCACGGTCGAGAGCATGACCCATCTGAAGATCGACCACTACCTGGAGGTCGACTTCACCAGCTTCATGAAGACCGTGGACGTGCTCGGCGGGGTCCAGGTCTGCACGCCGACCCCGCTGAAGGACGCGTACACCGGTCTCGACCTCGCGCCCGGCACGCACATGCTGGGCGGCGGGCAGGCGCTCCAGTACGTGCGGGCCCGGCATGTCGACGGGGCGAGCGACCTGGGCCGGATGAAGCGGCAGCAGCGGTTCCTGGCGGCACTGATCGAGCGGGCCACCTCCTCCGGGGTGCTGCTGAACCCGATCAAGTTCCGGGACGTGACCCGGGCGGTGCTCGGCTCGGTCCGCGCGGACGAGGGCTTCGGCACCGACGAGCTGCTCGACCTCGGCCGGGCCATGCGGAACTTCTCCCCGTCCTCGTCGGAGTTCACCACCGTGCCCATCGGGGAGATGGACTACCAGGTCAAGGGCATCGGCTCGACCCTGAAGTGGGACCAGGCCAAGTCGGACCAGCTGTTCCGGTCGCTGCGCGACGACAAGCCGCTCACCGTGGACCGCCCGGAGCGGCCCGCCCCGGAGCGACACGGCCCGGCGCGGCACGGCCCGGAGCGGCACGGCCCGGCGCCGGTGCCGGTGGAAGTGGACCCGGAGCAGATCCAGGTCCAGGTGGCGAACGGGACCGGCATGGCCGGGCTCGGCAAGCGGATGGACGCGGCGCTCGCGGCGACCGGCTTCGCCACCACCCACCAGCCGGTGACCGCGGCCGAGCACGACGTGCGGCGCACGGTGATCTTCTACGACCCCCGCTGGGACCGCTCCGCCCGCTCCCTGGCCGCGGCCCTGCCCGGCAGCGAGCTGCACGCGATGCCCGGCCAGGGGCCGCTGCTGAAGGTGACCGCCGGGGCCGATTTCAAGGACGTTCGCGACGTCCGCTTCGAGGACCCGGGGCAGACGCAGCCAACCCCTGTGCGCGGCAACGAGGTGACCTGCTCGGGTGCCCAGGGGGCCTGAGGCGCCGGCCCCGAGGGTCAGTCCTCGATGCCCTCGGCCGCGCGCCTCTCGCGCAGTTCGCGGATCGCGCGGCGGCGGGCCAGGCGGTGGGTGCGCCGGATCTGGGCCTCCTGGCAGCGGCGCCGGTCGCGCTCGGTCTCGGGGAGGACCGGCGGCACCCGGCGCGGCTTGCCGTCGGAGTCCACGGCCGTGAAGACCAGGTAGGCCGAGCCGACCTGGGTGGGCGGGGCGGACTCGTTCCAGCGCTCGGCAAGGACGCGGACCCCGACCTCCATCGAGGTCCGGCCGGTCCAGTTGACCTGCGCCTTCACATGGACCAGGTCGCCGACGCGGATCGGCTCCAGGAAGGCCATCTCGTCCATGGAGGCGGTGACGGCCGGGCCGCCGGAGTGCCGGCCGGCCACCGCGCCGGCCGCGTCGTCGACGAGCTTCATGATCACACCACCGTGCACCGTCCCCAGGAGGTTGGTGTCGTTGTGGGTCATGATGTGACTGAGGGTGGTGCGTGAAGCTGACGTCGGCTTGCCCGGGATCTCCGGTTCCACGTCTGCGGCCAGGTCTGTCATGACCTCCACCTTATGCCGAAGAAACTTTCAGCAGACTTTGTGTCGGATTCGCAACAGCCCCGACCTGATTTCCCGACGCCCCTTGTAAGGCACACAGCCCTGCCCTGCACACTGGGGCGCATGAATGACTGGCCCGAGGGATGGTCCGACGACAACCGCGGCCCGCGCTACGGACGCGGCAGCGCCGGCGCACAGCCGGAGAACGCCCGTGTGATGCGCCAGGTGCGGCGCAACCCGGCGGCTCCGCCGTACGGCGCCGGGGTTCCGCAGCAGCCGTCGTACACCGACGGCCAGGGATACGACGACGGCGGCGGCTACGGCGAGCAGCCCGGCTACGGTGAGCAGCCCGGCTACGACAGCGGCTACAACACGGGCCAGGTCTACGGCGCCGGCGGGCGGGCCGGCGGCGGCTTCGTGCCCAACGACGACGACCACGACCCGCACCTCCAGCAGTACCGGCCGCGCCCGAACTGGCGCCGTCGCATCAAGTGGGCCGTGCTCACGCTGGTGACCGTGCTCATCGTCACATCGGTGGCGACGTACTTCTGGGCCGACTCCAAGCTGCGCCGCGAGGTCGACCTGTCCACGGTCATCGACCGGCCGGAGTCCGGCAAGGGCACGAACTACCTGATCGTCGGCTCGGACAGCCGCGAGGGCATGTCCAAGGCGGACGAGAAGAAGCTGCACACCGGCTCCGCCCAGGGCAAGCGGACCGACTCGATGATGATCCTGCACGTCGGCGACAACGGCGACACGCTGATCTCGCTGCCGCGTGACTCGAACGTCACGATCCCGCAGTTCCGCGGCTCCGAGTCCGGCAAGATCCGCGCCGCGATGGGCCCGAACAAGCTGAACGCGGCCTATGCCTACGACGGCCCGACGCTGCTGGTCCGCACGATCGAGTACAACACCGGCCTGCACATCGACCACTACGTGGAGATCGGCTTCCAGGGCTTCGCGAAGATCGTGGACGCGGTCGGCGGTGTCACCATCGACATCGACCAGGCCTTCAAGGACAAGTACTCGGGCGCGGACTTCAAGGCCGGCAAGCAGACGCTGAACGGCGCGCAGGCCCTGGCCTTCGTCCGCACCCGGCACGCCTTCGCCGCCTCGGACCTCCAGCGCACCAAGAACCAGCAGAAGTTCCTGTCGGCCCTGGCCCACGAGGTGGCCACCCCGGGCACGGTCCTCAACCCGTTCAAGTTCTACCCGACCATGGGCGCGGGCCTGGACTCCCTCATCGTCGACAAGGACATGAGCCTGTGGGACCTGGCGTCCATGTTCTGGGCGATGAAGGGCGTCAGCAGCGGCGACGGCAAGTCGATGAACATGCCGATCTCCGGCTCGACCGGCGGCAACCTCGTCTGGGACAAGGCGAAGGTGAAGACGCTGGTGGACGAGCTGAAGAACGACGAGGCGGTGACGGTCTCCAGCAACTGACCGCGTGTGACGCAAAGGGCACCCACCAAAGTGGGTGCCCTTTTCCGTTTCACCGGTGCCAGGAGTCACATGTCGGCGCCGGCCATCGCAAGGCACATCTCCGCGCAGCGGCGACACGCCTCGGCACAGCGCATCATCTGCGGGTCGTCCGGCAGGGACATACACGCCTCCGCGCACATGTCGCAGGCCTGGGCACACAAGGTGCACATCTCTGCGGACAGCGGCGAGCGCCGCATCATCATGTCGGCGCACATGCGGGTGGTCTCGGAGCAGTCCATGAGCGCGCGCATGATCTGCATCTGGGCCTGGCCGCCCATCTGCAGGCAGGAACTCATGGTCTCCTCGCAGACGCCGTGGCAGTTCATGCAGGCGTCGACGCAGTCCTGCATCTGCTTGCTCATCGGCGTCATCGTTCCGGGCTGAGTCATGGGCTCCTCCTGGGAAAGACGCAGGGACGGAGGGACTCCTGCCGAGTCCCCCCGTCCCTGCGTCCTACGCCCTCCCGGGTACGGCCCGCATGCCGGACCCGAGCGCCGCGGAAACCGCTGCGGATACCGCTGCGGCTACGGCAGGTTGCGGGCCATGACGATCCGCTGGACCTGGTTCGTTCCTTCGTATATCTGGGTGATCTTGGCGTCGCGCATCATGCGCTCCACCGGGTAGTCACGGGTGTAGCCGTAGCCGCCGAGGAGCTGGACGGCGTCCGTGGTGACCTCCATCGCCACGTCCGAGGCGAAGCACTTGGCGGCGGCGCCCTGGAAGGTGAGGTCGGCGTCGCCGCGCTCGGAGGCGGCTGCGGCCTGGTAGGTCAGGGCGCGGGCGGCGGCGATCTTCATGGCCATGTCGGCGAGCATGAACTGGATGCCCTGGAAGTCGCCGATCGGCTTGCCGAACTGCTTGCGCTCCTGGACGTAGCCCTTGGCGTAGTCGAGGGCGCCCTGGGCGACACCGAGCGCCTGGGCGGCGATGGTGATGCGGGTGTGGTCCAGGGTCTTCATGGCGGTCGCGAAGCCCGTGCCCTCCGCGCCGATCATGCGGTCGGCGGGGATGCGGACGTTGTCGAAGTAGACCTCACGGGTCGGGGAGCCCTTGATGCCGAGCTTCTTCTCCGGGGCGCCGAAGGAGACGCCCGGGTCCGACTTCTCGACGACGAAGGCGGAGATGCCCTTGCTGCGCTTCTCCGGGTCGGTCACGGCCATGACCGTGTAGTACTCGGAGACGCCCGCGTTGGTGATCCAGCGCTTCACGCCGTTGAGGATCCAGTGGTCGCCGTCGCGGACGGCCTTGGTCTTCATGCCGGCCGCGTCCGAGCCCGCCTCCGGCTCGGAGAGGCAGTACGAGAACATCGCGTCGCCCTTGGCGAGCGGGGTGAGGTACTTCTTCTTGAGGTCCTCGGAGCCCGAAAGGATCACCGGGAGCGAGCCCAGCTTGTTCACGGCGGGGATGAGGGAGGAGGACACGCAGGCGCGGGCCACCTCCTCGATCACGATGACCGTGGCGAGCGCGTCGGCGCCGGCGCCGCCGTACTCCTCGGGGACATGGACGGCGTGCAGGTCGTTGGCGACGAGCGCGTCGAGGGCCTCCTGCGGGAAGCGGGCCTCCTCGTCCACCGCGGCGGCGAAAGGCGCGATCTTCGCCTCGACCAGCGCACGGACGGTGTCGCGGAGCATGTCGTGCTCCTCGGACGGGCGGTACAGGTCGAAGTCAGCCGATCCGGCCAAGGTCTCTCACGCTCCAGACGCAAGTACTGACGCTAATTACCGTTAAGTAACACAAATTTTAGGGGGTTGCCCGCCACTCGCCTACGTGAGCTATCCGACAGCGGGAAAGTTGCCCGGCGCAAGGCCCGACTATGCTCGGGCTCCGCACGCCCGAGTCCCCCTAGCTGGAGCACCCCCATGAGCCTGAAGATCACCGTGATCGGCACCGGCTACCTCGGCGCCACACACGCCGCGGCCATGGCCGAGCTGGGCTTCGAGGTACTGGGTCTGGACGTCGTACCCGAGAAGATCGCGATGCTGGAGCGCGGCGAGACCCCGATGTACGAGCCGGGACTCGAAGAGCTGCTGCGCCGGCATGTCGCCGGTATCGAGGGGTCCTCGGGACGACTGCGGTTCACCACCGACTGGGCCGAAGTGGGGGCCTTCGGTGACGTCCACTTCGTCTGCGTGAACACCCCGCAGAAGCACGGCGAGTACGCCTGCGACATGTCGTACGTCGACTCCGCGATCGCCTCCCTCGCCCCGCATCTGCACGACGCGGCCCTGGTCGTCGGCAAGTCGACCGTGCCCGTCGGCTCCGCCGACCGCCTCGCCGCCTACCTCGCCGAGCACGCGCCCGCCGGGACGGACGCCGAGCTGGCCTGGAACCCGGAGTTCCTGCGCGAGGGCTTCGCCGTGCAGGACACCCTGCACCCGGACCGGATCGTGGCCGGTGTGCGCAGCGAGCGGGCCGAGAAACTGCTGCGCGAGGTGTACGCCACGCCGGTCGGCGAGGGCACCCCGTTCGTGGTGACCGACTTCCCGACCGCCGAGCTGGTGAAGACCGCCGCGAACTCCTTCCTCGCGACCAAGATCTCCTTCATCAACGCGATGGCGGAGGTGTGCGAGGCCGGCGGCGGTGACGTGGCGAAGCTGGCGGAGGCCATCGGGCACGACGACCGGATCGGCAGCAAGTTCCTGCGCGCCGGGATCGGCTTCGGCGGCGGCTGTCTGCCCAAGGACATCCGGGCGTTCATGGCCCGCGCGGGTGAGCTGGGCGCGGACCAGGCGCTGACCTTCCTGCGGGAGATCGACTCCGTCAACATGCGCCGGCGCGGCCAGATGGTCGAGATGGCCCGGGAGGCGCTCGGCGGCGGCTCGTTCCTCGGCAAGCGGGTAGCGGTGCTCGGCGCCACCTTCAAGCCCGACTCGGACGACGTCCGTGACTCGCCCGCGCTGAACGTGGCCGGGCAGATCCACCTCCAGGGCGGCCAGGTGACCGTCTACGACCCGAAGGGCATGGACAACGCCCGCCGGGTCTTCCCCACCCTCGGCTACGCGGACTCGGCGCTGGCGGCGGTGCGCGGCGCCGACGTCGTCCTGCACCTCACCGAGTGGCGGGAGTTCCGCGAGCTGGACCCGGCCGCGCTGGGCGAGGCCGCGGCGGCCCGGGTGATCCTGGACGGCCGCAACGCGCTCGACCCGCAGCTGTGGCGGCTGGCCGGGTGGACGTACCGCGCGATGGGCCGCCCGACCGCATAAGACGCATGAGGGCGTGTGTGGCGACGCCGGTTCGGCCGAGGCTCAGTCGGCCGAACCGGCGTCTTTCCGCATTCTGCACCACGGAAGTCGTCCGCGGCCGGTGAACGGCGTGTGTACGTCGGCCCGGCGGGGCACCTTCCGTCTGTGCGCTTGCCGACCGAGGAGGACTTCGTGGCGTCCGTCGCTCGTTTCCGTAACGTCGTGCTCGACTGCCCCGACCCGCGCGCGCTGGCCGCGTTCTACGCGGCGGTCGCCGGGGGTACCCCGCGGGCCGAGGACGACGACTGGGTCGTCCTGGAGGTCCCGGGCGGGCCTCGGCTCGGCTTCCAGCGGGCCGAGGGGTACACGCCGCCCGAGTGGCCGCGGGCCGACCGGAACTCGCAGCAGTTCCACCTCGACTTCGACGCGGGGCGGACCTGGGCGGAGGTCGACGTGGCCCATGAGCGGGTGCTCGCGCTGGGTGCCCGCCCGCTGGACCTGACGGACCGGGAGAAGAAGGACTTCATGGTGTACGCCGACCCGGCCGGGCATCCGTTCTGCCTGTGCCGGATCGAGCACGCCTGACGGCCCGCCCGCAGGCCGCTAGGGTCTTTCGTTTGGATCAGGCCGGATCAGGGAGCGGGGCCTGGTGCGTGCAGCTGCAAGGCGGAGGAGGGAGTCAACGATGGGGGTCCCCCCGCGCGAGCGAAGCCGAGCGTGGGGGAGCGTTGGCGACTGACGCCAACGCCGCTGGGGGTCCCCCCACGCCCTTAAGGCAGTGGGGGAGTGCGTGCCAGGCCCCGCGAGCCCGGCGTGATCCAAACGAGAGGCCCTAGCTGTCCAGTTCCGCGATCTTCGCCGTGGACGGCTCCCGGCGGTGCTGTGCGGCCTTGGCCGTGAAGTCGGCGCTGCGCAGCACCCGTTGGACGTTCCACCAGGTCAGCAGGGACAGCTCGGGCTCGGACCAGCCGCGGCGGAGCAGTTCGGCGATCAGGTGGGGGTAGCGGGAGGCGTCGGCGAGGTCGCGGGGGTGGGCGGCGCCGGAGTCGTAGGTGCCGGACAGGCCGACGCACTCGGGGCCGGCGACCGAGCGGATGTGGTCGAGGTGGTCGGCGACGTCGCGCACGGACGGGCCGGTCTGCTCGGCCGTCAGCGGCACCATGCACAGCCCGTGCGCCTCGCCCAGCGCGGCGAGCAGGGCGTCGGGCAGGTTGGCCGGGTGCGGGCGCAGGGCGCGGGCGGCCGAGCGGGTGCACAGCACCGGGGTCTTGGAGAGGGCGACGACGCGCTCCACGGTGGCCTCGGAGGCGCCGGAGACGTCGGCGAGCACGCCGATCCTGTTCATCTCGCGCACCACCTCCTCGCCGAACCGGGTCAGCCCCGCCTCGCTCGCCCAGGCGGTGCCGGTCAGGGTGAGGACGCGCAGGCCGAGGGCGCGCAGGATGCGCAGGATGGGGAGCGAGTCGTCGAGCGCGGCGGCATGCGCGGGGCCCAGGACGACGGCGGTCCGGCCGCAGTTGCGGGCGTCGATGACCTGGCCCGCGGTACCCACCAGGCGCAGCCCCTCCGGATGGCTCTCGATCACCTTGCGCACCAGGTCCAGCTGCTCCAGGGTGGCCGCCACCGCGCGGTCGACGGCCAGCCCCTCCGGCAGGTGCAGGGACCAGAACAGGGCGGCCACATGGCCCTCGCGCAGCCGGGGCACGTCCGTGTCGACGGCCGTCTCGCCCAGCTCCAGGTCGTACCGGGGCAGGTGGCGCAGCGCCCATGGCAGCCCGCTGTAGCCGTCGGCGACGGGGTGGGCGGCGAGCAGGGCGTGCGCGCGCTCCACGGCCTCGTCGGGATCGCCCTGGTACGGCTCCGCGACGAAGGGGTCGTCCGGGAGGCCGCCCACCTCCGTCGCGGGGGGCAGGTCCTTCTGGAGGTCGGCCATGGCGGCTCCGTGCGTCGTCGCGAGCTACGTCGTGGTGGGGCGTATCGCCCACGGTCGCACGGACGGGAGGGAGCCTTCCTGGTGAGTGGGGCGTTCGGGGGTACGGCCGTCAGTTCGTGCGGGCGGCCTCGATCGCCTCGTCCAGCGTGTCCCGGGAGCGGACCAGGCCGGCCGACCGTTCCTCGCCAACGACCACCCGCCCTCGGTACGGCAGCGGGTCAGCCGTCGAGCGAGGCGATGGTCGCGACGGACGGCGCCCTGGTCGCCTGAAGGTCCCGGGCCACGTCCTCGGCCGCGCCCAGCACCCGTACGGCGTTCTGCCAGGTCAGCTTGGCCAGGTCGGCCTTGGACCAGCCGCGCTGCAGCAGCTCGGCGAGCAGGTTCGGGTAGCCGGAGACGTCGCTGAGGCCGTCCGGGGTGAACGCGGTGCCGTCGTAGTCGCCGCCGATGCCGAGGTGGTCGATGCCCGCGACCTCGCGCATGTGGTCGAGGTGGTCGGCGACCGTCGAGACCGTGGCGATCGGGCGCGGGGTGCGCTCCTCGAAGGCGCGGTGCACCTCCATCGCCTCGGGCGTGGTGTCCAGGTGGTGCAGGCCGTGGGCACGCATGTTCTCGTCGGCCAGCGCCGTCCACTCCACGGCCGCCTGGAGCACGAACTTCGGCACGAACGTCACCATCGCCACACCGCCGTTGGCGGGCAGCCGCTCCAGGACGTCGTCCGGGATGTTGCGCGGATGGTCGCAGACGGCGCGGGCGGAGGAGTGGGAGAAGATCACCGGCGCGGTGGAGGCGTCCAGCGCGTCCCGCATCGTCGTCGCCGCCACGTGGGAGAGGTCGACCAGCATGCCGAGCCGGTTCATCTCCCGCACGACCTCGCGGCCGAAGGCGGACAGGCCGCCGACCCGCGGCTCGTCGGTCGCCGAGTCCGCCCAGTCCACGTTGTCGTTGTGGGTGAGGGTCATGTAGCGCACGCCGAGCGCGTACAGGCCGCGCAGCGTGCCGAGGGAGTTGGCGATCGAGTGGCCGCCCTCGGCGCCCATGAGGGAGGCGATACGGCCCTCCCCGCGGGCGGCGTCCATGTCGGCGGCGGTCAGCGCGGGTGCCAGCTCGGCCGGGTAGCGCGCTATCAGCTGCCGTACGCAGTCGATCTGTTCGAGGGTCGCCGACACCGGCTCCGGCTGGTCGGCGGGGACGTACACCGACCAGTACTGTGCGCCGACACCGCCCGCGCGCAGCCGCGGCAGGTCGGTGTGCAGGTGCCCGTGCTGGTGCGCGGCGATGTCCAGCGCGTCGAGGTCGTAGCCGGCCTGTTCGCGCAGCGCCCACGGCAGGTCGTTGTGGCCGTCGACCACGGGGAACTCGCGCAGCAGCTCGCGGGCTTCGTCGAGCGAGGTCAGCGACGTCACGGGCGTCACTTCCCGAAGCCGAAGCCGCCGGAGCCCTCGACCTTGGAGCGCAGGCGCTTGCCCTTCTCGGTGGCCTGGTCGTTGAGGTCCTGCTGGAAGTCGCGCATCTTGTGCAGCAGGTCCTCGTCGAACGCGGCGAGCATACGGGCCGCGAGCAGACCGGCGTTGCGGGCGCCGGCGACGGAGACCGTGGCGACGGGCACACCGGCCGGCATCTGCACGATGGACAGCAGGGAGTCCATGCCGTCGAGGTACTTCAGCGGCACCGGCACGCCGATGACCGGCAGCGGGGTGACCGAGGCGAGCATACCCGGCAGGTGGGCGGCGCCCCCGGCCCCGGCGATGATCACCTTCAGGCCGCGGTCGGCGGCCTGCTCGCCGTACGTGATCATCTCGCGGGGCATGCGGTGCGCGGAGACGACGTCGACCTCGTACGCGATCTCGAACTCGTCCAGCGCCTTGGCGGCGGCCTCCATGACGGGCCAGTCGGAGTCCGACCCCATGACGATGCCAACAACAGGGCTCATTCGGTGATCGTGCCTCTCAGGTATCCGGCTGCGTGACGGGCGCGCTCCAGCACGTCGTCCAGGTCGTCGCCGTAGGTGTTGACGTGTCCGACCTTGCGGCCGGGCTTCACGTCCTTGCCGTACATGTGGATCTTGAGCTTGGGGTCGCGGGCCATGCAGTGCAAGTACGCGGAGTACATGTCCGGGTAGTCGCCGCCGAGGACGTTGACCATCACGGTCCACTTGGCGCGCGGGCGCGGGTCGCCGAGCGGGAGGTCGAGGACCGCGCGGACGTGGTTGGCGAACTGCGAGGTGATCGCGCCGTCCTGGGTCCAGTGGCCGGAGTTGTGCGGGCGCATCGCGAGTTCGTTCACGAGGATGCGGCCGTCGCGGGTCTGGAAGAGCTCGACCGCGAGGTGGCCGACGACGCCGAGTTCCTTGGCGATGCGCAGGGCCAGCTCCTCGGCCTGCAGGGCCAGCTTCTCGTCCAGGCCGGGCGCGGGGGCGATCACGGTGTCGCAGACGCCGTCGACCTGCCGCGACTCGACCACCGGGTAGGCGACGGCCTGGCCGTGCGGGGAGCGGACGACGCCCGCGGCCAGCTCGCGGACGTAGTCGACCTTCTCCTCGGCGAGGACCGCGACGCCCGCCCTGAAGGGCTCGGCGGCCTCCTCGACGGAGTCGACGACCCACACGCCCTTGCCGTCGTAGCCGCCGCGGACGGTCTTGAGGACGACGGGGAAGCCGTCGCCCTCTGCCGCGAACGCGGCCACATCGGCCGGGTCGGCGACGATGCGGTGCCGCGGGCAGGGCACGCCGATCGCGTCGAGCTTCGCCCGCATCACGCCCTTGTCCTGGGCGTTCACCAGCGCCTCGGGGCCGGGGCGCACGGGTATGCCGTCCGCCTCCAGGGCCCGGAGGTGCTCGGTGGGTACGTGCTCGTGATCGAAGGTGATCACATCGCAGCCGCGTGCGAACTCGCGCAGCGTGTCCAGGTCGCGGTAGTCGCCGATGACGACGTCGCTCACCACCTGGGCCGCGGAATCCTGAGGAGTGTCACTGAGGAGCTTGAACCTGATGCCCAACGGGATGCCGGCTTCGTGCGTCATACGCGCGAGCTGCCCCCCGCCGACCATGCCGACTACCGGGAACGTCACACCCCTAGGGTATCGGCCACGCCGAGGCGGCCGGATCGCGCGCCTCTCACCTCCTCTTACCCGGCACTTTCCGGCCTCTTTCCGACCCGTTTCCGAGCTGTGGCCTGGTCCACGGGCGGCCCACAGTCACGGTGGATAGCATGGCTGGGTCGACGAAACCTACGGACGGGAGCTGCACAGCCATGGAACGGCGTTCCTCGGGGCTGCACCGGCTCGTGGGCGAAGTGGCCAGGTTCGGAGCCGTCGGCGGCGCCGGGGTCCTGGTCAATCTGGGCGTGTTCAACCTGGTCCGGCACGTCTCCGACCTGCCGGTGGTGCGCGCCAGCATCATCGCGACCGTCGTCGCGATCGCCTTCAACTACGTGGGCTTCCGTTACTGGACGTACCGGGACCGCAACAAGGGCGGGCGCACCCGGGAACTCACGCTGTTCCTGCTGTTCAGCGCGGTCGGCCTGGTGATCGAGAACGGCGTCCTGTTCGTGGCGACGTACGGCTTCGGCTGGGACAGCCCGCTGCAGAGCAACGTCTTCAAGTTCCTCGGCATCGGTGTGGCGACCCTGTTCCGGTTCTGGTCGTACCGCACCTGGGTGTTCCGCGCCCTGCCGGCCCGGGAATCCGTCGAGAGCGCGGAGTCGATCCTGGCGGCGGGGTCCACCGAGCCCCAGCCGTCACAGCGCGTGCCGTAAGCCGCCGAGGGCGGTCCAGGGCCTAGCGGACAGTCGGCCGTTCGTCGTCCAGCTTGCGGGCCGGGGGTGTGCGGGAGAGGAACAGGCCGAAGACCGGCGGCTGGGACTGGAGCAGCTCCAGACGGCCGCCGTCGGCCTCCGCGAGGTCACGGGCCACGGCCAGCCCGATGCCCGTCGAGTTCCGCCCGCTGATCGTGCGCTCGAAGATCCGCGCGCCCAGGTCCGGCGGGACGCCGGGTCCCTCGTCGGTGACCTCCACGACCGCCTGGTTGCCGGTGACCCGGGTGCGCAGGGCGACGGTCCCGCCGCCGTGCATCAGCGAGTTCTCGATCAGCGCGGCCAGCACCTGCGCGACCGCGCCCGGGGTGCCGACGGCCTGCAGATGCCGCTTTCCGGAGCTGACGATGGCCCGGCCCATGCTGCGGTAGGCGGGGCGCCACTCGGCGAGCTGCTGCTGGATGACCTCGTCCAGGTCGAAGGTGACGGCGGAGCCGGTGCGCGGGTCGCGGGAGTTCGTCAGCAGCCGCTCCACCACGTCCGTGAGGCGTTCGACCTGCGTGAGCGCGACGTTCGCCTCCTCCTTCACCGTCTCCGGGTCGTCGGTGAGGGTGATCTCCTCCAGCCGCATGGACAGCGCCGTCAGAGGCGTACGCAGTTGGTGGGAGGCGTCGGCGGCCAGGCGCCGCTCGGCGGTCAGCATGCGCCCGATGCGCTCGGCGGACGAGTCGAGCACATCGGCGACCCGGTCCAGCTCGGGGACGCCGTACCGCTTGTGCCGGGGGCGCGGGTCGCCGGAGCCGAGGCGCTCGGCGGTCTCGGCGAGGTCGGTGAGCGGGGAGGCGAGCCGGTTGGCCTGGCGTACGGCGAGCAGTACGGCGGCGACCACCGCGAGCAGCGCGACCAGCCCGATGATCAGCAGGGTGCGGCCGACCTCGCGGGTCACCGTGGAGCGCGGCTCCTGCACGGTGACCGTCTCCCCCTCCTCGCCGTGCTGCGTGGAGTGGATGACGCTGCCCTTCGGCCTGCTGCCGATCTCGATCGGCGCCCGGTTCGGGAACCGGATCACCACGAACTGGTCCTTGCTGACCGGGTTGCGCAGCACGTCCGCGTCGACGTTCTCCGCGGCCAGGATCCGGCTGTCCACGATGCTGGCCAGCCGCACCGCTTCCGACTCCACCCGGTCCTGGGCGCTGTTGGTGATCGTCCGGGTCTCCACGATCACGAGGGAGATCCCGAAGACAGCGATCACCACGAGCACGACGGCGAGGGTGGACTGGATGAGACGGCGGCGCATGATCTGTTACCTGGAGTGACCGGCTGAACCCGGGCGGGGTTCAGCTCTTCTCGAAGCGGAAACCGACGCCCCGCACCGTCGCGATGTAGCGAGGGTTCGCGGCGTCGTCGCCGAGCTTCTTGCGGAGCCAGGAGATGTGCATGTCGAGCGTCTTGGTCGACGACCACCACGTGGTGTCCCAGACCTCGCGCATCAGCTGGTCCCGGGTCACCACGCGGCCGGCGTCCCGCACCAGCACCCGCAGCAGGTCGAACTCCTTCGCGGTGAGCTGGAGTTCCTCGTCGCCCATCCACGCGCGGTGCGACTCGACGTCGATCCGCACGCCGTGCGTGGCCGGCGGCTGCTGCGGCTCGGCGGCGCCGCGCCGCAGCAGCGCCCGGACCCGGGCGAGCAGTTCGGCGAGCCGGAAGGGTTTGGTGACGTAGTCGTCGGCGCCCGCGTCCAGGCCGACGACGGTGTCCACCTCGTCGGCCCGCGCGGTCAGGATGAGGATCGGCACGGTGTGGCCGTCGGCACGCAGCCGGCGGGCGACCTCCAGGCCGTCCATGCCGGGCAGGCCCAGGTCCAGCACGACCAGATCGACGCCGCCCTGCATTCCGGCGTCGAGCGCGGTGGGTCCGTCCTCGCGCACTTCGACCTCGTAGCCCTCGCGGCGCAGGGCGCGGGCCAGCGGCTCCGAGATGGACGCGTCGTCCTCGGCGAGCAGTACACGGGTCATGAGGTGATGGTAGACCGCCTGCGCGCAGTGCCGGGGTGTGATCGCTCCCAGGGATTCTTACCTTCGCAGCTTGCTGGTACGAACCATTGCTCGTGGGATGCGATCGTAGATAACACCTTCGAAACAGGTCCTGCGGTTCCCTGGACGCCTGTGATCCGCGTCTCAAGTCCTTCCATATCCGGCAGTGTCCTGCCGTATGGTGACGGGAACGCCTGTAGTGCACCGGGGACCTTTGGCGCGTAGATGACGCTGAAGGTCTCTTTTGTGTACGGGCCGATGAACATCAGAGATGAACATCGGCCTTGAAAGGAATGACCTCTGGCCGGGCCCAGGACGCGGACGTGACGCGCCGGGGCGTGGATCCCGGTGGTCGCCGTCCGCCGCTTCCGTGATCCGGAGCGGACTCCCCCTGGGCGTGGGGGTGGACGACCGACCCCGCCGGTGCCGGCCGCACCCCCACCGGGCGCGCAACGCTCCAGCTGCCGCGTCCCGACCAGCAAGGAACGACCATGGCGTCCAGCCTGACGAAGGACTCGGTCCGCCCGGGCACCCCCGGCTCCGAGAAGACCTTCTTCGGCCACCCCCGCGGCCTGGCCACTCTCTTCATGACCGAGATGTGGGAGCGGTTCTCCTACTACGGCATGAGGGCCCTGCTCCCCCTGTACCTCGTGGCCCCGGGTGGCCTGCACCTGAACGCGGGCACGGCGACCGCGATCTACTCGGTGTACGTGTCGCTCGTGTACCTGCTCGCCCTGCCCGGCGGCTGGTTCGCGGACCGTGTCCTCGGCCCCCGCAAGACGGTGGCCGTCGCCGGCATCATCATCATGCTCGGCCACCTGTGCCTGGCCCTGCCGGTCGCGGCCAGCTTCTTCGTGGGTCTCGGCCTCGTCGCCATCGGCTCGGGTCTGCTGAAGGCCAACATCTCGACGATGGTGGGTCACCTCTACAAGGGCCCGGACGACCCGCGCCGTGACGGTGGCTTCACCCTCTTCTACATCGGCATCAACCTGGGTGCCTTCGCCGCTCCGCTGGTCATCGGCACCATCGGTGAGAACGTCAACTGGCACTTCGGCTTCGCGCTGGCCGCGCTCGGCATGGCGCTGGGTCTCGCCCAGTACCTGCTCGGCGCCCGTCACCTGAGCGAGAAGAGCAGCGTCGTCCCGACGCCGCTGACCGCCGAGGAGAAGTCCGCCACGCTGCGCAAGGGCCTGATCTGGCTGGCGATCGCCGCCGTCTTCTACGGCCTCGTCGGTGGCACCGGCCACTTCACGCTGAACTGGGCGCTGATCCCGCTCACGATCATCGGCCTGATCGTTCCGGTCGTGGTCATCGCGCGGATCCTGAAGGACAAGGACCTCGACTCCAGCGAGCGTTCGCGGGTGTCGGCGTACATCTGGTTCTTCGTGGCCGCCGCCGTCTTCTGGATGATCTACGACCAGGGTGGTTCGACCCTGTCGATCTTCGCCGACGGCAAGGCCGAGAACACCATCTTCGGCTGGGAGTTCCCGGTCTCCTGGTACCAGTCGGTCAACCCGGTCATGATCATGGCCCTGGCGCCCGTCTTCGCCTGGCTGTGGCTGTGGCTGAACCGGCGCGGCCAGGAGCCGAGCACGATCGTGAAGTTCGCCTCCGGCCTGGTGCTGATCGGCGCGTCCTTCTTCCTCTTCCTCGCCCCGCTGTCGATCGCCGACGGTGGTCACAAGGCCGCGGCGATGTGGCTGGTCGCGATCTACTTCGTCCAGACGATCGGTGAGCTGACGCTGTCGCCGGTGGGTCTGTCCGTGACGACGAAGATGGCGCCGAAGAAGTACGCCTCGCAGATGATGGGCGTCTGGTTCCTCGCGGTCACCGCGGGCGACTCGATCACCGCGCTGCTGTCCAACCCGGCCGTCGGCGGGGTCAACCTCGACAAGACGGGCTTCGTCACCCTGGAGGCCGTGCTCGCCGTGGTCGCCGGTGTCGCGGTGTGGATGTACCGCAAGAAGGTCAACAAGCTGATGGGCGACGTCCACTAGGCGCTGCCGCTCGGCCTTGGCCGACGGAGGGCCATCGCATCCCTGTGGGTGTGATGGCCCTCCGTGTTTTCGACGGGCGCTTCGGAGGCGCCGCCGGCAGTCGGTTCAGCGCGTGCGGCGCCCAGGCAGGAACGTGAACACCGCGCCGCCCAGGAGGATCGCCGTGCCCGCCACCAGGCCGAGCGCCTTCAGGGCGCCGTGGTCGCCGGCACCGGTCTCGGCGAGGCCGCCGGAGCCGCTGCCGCTGCTGCCGCCGGTGGTCGACGCCGAGCCTCCGGAGGAGGACGTGCCTCCTGCCGCGCCGCCCGGCTGCTGGGAGGTGTCCAGGGTCAGGGAGACCTCCGTCTTCGTCGGCGTGCAGGTCGTCGTGGTACCCAGGGCCTTGACCGTCAGGACGCCCGGGGACAGCGTCGAACCACCGCTCGCGCCCGGCTTGTAGGTGCCGGTGAGGTCCGGGATCTCGATCGGCTCGCCGGACTTGATCTCCTTCGCGTTCGTGGGCCCCTCCACATGCACGGTGCCCTTGTCCGCCCCGCCCAGCACGACCTCCATCGACGGCTTCACGGAGTCCTTCGGGATGTCGACGGGGCTGTCCATCACCGACTTCTTGAACTGCACCGTGAGGTCGTAGCTCCCGCCGCTCTTCCTGGCGTTGATCTGCACCGGCGAGGTCGCGTTCTTGTCGCCGATGGGCGTCTTGCAGGCGTAGGGGATCTGCACCTCCTTGCCCTTGAAGTCGGTCTGGCCGGAGCCGCCGCTCGGCGAGGCGGAGGCGGTCGGCTTCGCCGTCGCGGAGTTCGTCGGTTGCGTCGAGTGGGTCGGGGGCGCGCTGGAGGACGTGCCGCCGCCGGCGCCCGTCACCTGGATCGTCGCCGCCTTCTGCACGGTCTCCTTCGGCGTGCACTTGGTGTCCGTGGACATGGCGTTGACGGTGTACGCGTCCGGCGTCAGCGTCACCTCGCCCGCGGTGGTCAGCTTCAGGGTGCCCTTCATGTCGGACAGCACCATGTCGCCGCCCTTGGGGATCGCCGGGTTCTCCCGCGGCCCCTGCATGGCGATGTCGGCGGCCTGCGCGCCGGCCGCCTTCAGGACGCCGGACGGCTGCACCGAGTTGGCGGGCAGGTCGATGATGTCCGGGTTCTTGGAGGCGGCCTGGACGAACTTCCACACGATGTCCACCGTGTCGCCGACCTTCGCCGTGGCCGGCGCGGTGATCTCGACCTTCGTTGTGCCGTCGACCGGGCTGATGCCGGCGGGCGGCACGCAGTGGGTGGCGAACGACACCTGGGCCGCCTGCGCGGGCGTCGCGGCCAGCCCCAGCAGGACGCCCGCCGAGCAGAGCACCAGTGCGGCGCCCGCGGCGCCCGTCCTCCTGGCCCGTGCGGCCGGTGCGGCCGGGGTGGCCGGGGTGGCCGGGGTGGCCGGTGCGGCCGGTGTGCCTCTCCTTCGCATGCTCACGTGCTGGTTCCCTTCCTGGTGTGAGTCGTCGGACTCGTCGGGCTGTCGTCGTGCGGTGCGGAGAGCCGGCCGGCCGGGCCGCCCGGAGCGGAGTCCGGGGCGAACCACGGCAGGGTCGGGGTCTGGGCGGGCTGCGGCTCGGGGGCGCGGGAGCGGGGCAGCCTCAGGGCGGGCAGGGCGGGCCGGGTGAGCCGCCGGTGGCGTACGGCGCCCGCCCGGCGCGGCCGTACCCGGTCCACCACGGCCATCCCGACGCGGAACACCGCGGCCGGGACGACAACGCAGAGCAGGATCCAGAACAGGGTCACGCCCCAGGGGCGGCCCACGCCCCACGGCTGCTCGGCGAGGAGCTTGCCGTCGTACTTCAGGGACACGGTGTAGTCGCCGTGCGCCCCGGCGGACAGCTCGACCGGCAGCTTGATCTGCGCCCGCTTCCCGGGCGCGAGGGTGCCGCGCCACTGCTGCTCGTCCCACTGGGGCGCGAAGACGCCGTGCGCGGTGCCGACCCGGAACACCGGGTCCTTGATCGGGGTGGAGCCGAGGTTGCCCGCGGTGAAGACCAGGGTGCGGCTGGGCGGCGCGCCGAACCAGGTGAGCAGGCCGCTGGAGCCGGTCAGCCGGGTGTCGGAGAGGATCGACAGCCGCCCGCCGGAGGGCTCGGCCGGCAGCGGCGCGACCGGATGCCCGGCCACCTGGAGGACGGCGTCCGCCTCGGCCCTGGCCCCGGTGACCGTGGCCACGTGCACCACGCAGGGGCAGGGCACCGGCGGCTCGGCGACCGGCAGCTTCTTGCTGAAGGCGCCGTCGGCGTCCGTGGTGACGGCCCGTCCGTCGCCGTTGGCGCAGGAGTTGGTGCCGCCGATCACGCCCCGCTCCGGGGTGGCCCGCCCACAGATCAGCAGCATCAGCAGCGTGTGCGCGCGCCAGCCGTCGCCGCTGACGGTGACCGAACCGCCGCTGCCCGCCTGGGAGTCGGAGAGCTGGACGGTCGGCCCGGCCGCCGCCGCGGCGGGGACCGCGAAGGGCAGCAGGAGCAGCGCGAGCACCGCTGCCAGCGCCGGGATCCGCATCGTGCCGGTCCTCACGTCACCGCTCCCGTCAACTCGACTTCCGTACCGGGTCGTTCGCCGCCATCCGGTGGTCCGTCGCCCTCGGCGTCCCTACGACGCCTGCGCCGCCGTGCGGCGAGGACGGCCACCGCCCCTGCCGCCGTGCCGGCCCCGGTGACCGCGCCCCAGGGCACGAACCGGGCCGAGGCGTGCGCGGTGGCGTGCGCCCCGCCCGCCGCGGTCACCGTCAGCCGTACGTCGACGAAGTCCAGGGCAGGCCGGCCGGGCCACGGCTCGCTGAGCGCGCGACGGGTGCCCGGGGCCAGCCGGACGGGCAGGGTGCGTGGGGCGCGGTCCAGGACGCGGCGGCCGAAGGCGCCGTCGGCGCGCACCGCCAGCCTCGGCACGAGGACGGTCGTACCGCGGTTGACCAGCTCGTACGTGATGCGGTCCCCGCGCACGGCGACGTGCTCGACGGTCAGCGCGGACACCGCCGGGCCGACCGTGCGCAGCCGCAGCCGTACGGTCGCCGTCCGGCCGTCCGCGTCCCGGGCGACGATCGCGCCGGAGCGGTCGCCGGGCGCGGCACCCGCCGGCACGGTCACCGTGAACGGCACCTCGGCGCGGGTCCGGGCGGGCACGGTCAGGGCGGTGCGGGCGAAGACGGCCGGCACACCGGTGCCGCGCAGCCGTACGCTGACGGGCTTCCGGCTCCGGTTCGTCACGGACACCGTGTCCTGGAGTACGGCGCCGGGCACGCCCTCGGCGTAGAAGGACGGGCGCCCGCCGCCGGAGGGCGCGAGGGACCAGTCCGACCGGTCTGCGGTGGCGGCCTCGGCCCGGGGGACGGACACCAGCAGCAGAAGGAGGGCGGCGCCGAGGACGCGGGCGGCGAACGGCATGGGCGGCTCCAGCGGTTGTGGCCTGAGCGTCGGCGGGCGTGACCTGTGCGGCAGCCGTCGTGGCCTGCGCGTCAGCGGCGTACGGCCGGATTCCGGCGGGTCAGCCAGAGTGCGCCCGCCGCGCCGGCGAGCAGGACCGTGCCGCCGAGCGTGCCGAGGGCGACGACCGAGTCCTCGGGGCCGGTCCTGGGCAGCTGGCCGCCGGAGTCGGCGCCGGTGTTCGAGGAGTTCGAAGAGTTCGAAGAGTTCGAAGAGGACGAGTTCGAGGAGTTCGAGGAGGACGAGCCGCCGGCCGCGGTGACGTCCAGGGTCAGCGCCGGCTTGGGACTGTTGGTCGGATTGCAGGTCGTCGTCGTACCGAGCGCCTTGATGACGAGCGTGCCCGGCGTGAAGGTGACCTTGCCGGTCTTCTTCGGCGTGTAGGTGCCGCTCAAGTCGCTGATCTTGATCGGGGTGTTGGCGGGGATCGCGGCCGAGTTGGCCGGTCCGCTCACCGGGAGCGTC
The DNA here is from genome assembly GCF_053592455.1 of Streptomyces sp. NPDC002676. Lineage (NCBI taxonomy): Bacteria > Bacillati > Actinomycetota > Actinomycetes > Kitasatosporales > Streptomycetaceae > Streptomyces > Streptomyces sp. NPDC002676. Next base: position 52,539 of record NZ_JBSFVT010000004.1, read on the forward strand.
CCGCTGCCGGCACCGCCCAGTTCGATGGTCGCGCTCGGGGTCATCGCGCCCTTGCCCAGCTCGACCGGGCTGGAGGAGACGCCCTTCTGCCAGGACATGGTGATCTTGTAGCCGCTGCCGCTCTTCACGCCCTTGATGTCGATGGGGGACACGGCACTCTTGATGCCGATCGGCGTCTGGCAGCGGTAGTTGACGTCCACGACGTCGGCGTGGGCGGCCGGTGCGGCCAGCAGCACCGCCGAGCCGGCCAGGGCCGCGGCGGACGCGAGCGCGGCGGTTCGTTTCGGGTACGACACGGTCGGTCCACCCCATTCATTCCTGACGGCATATCAGATTTGGCCGTCAAGGTACGCCCGGGGTCGTGAGGAGGGAAGACACGGCACACGCCGGAGTTGTGTCGATCCGGCGTGTGCGAAGGGAGGTTGGAGTGGATGCGGTGGTCCGAGCAGCGAGTCGGCGGAGTCCGGATCAGGACGGCGCGCCCAGCTCCGCCCACACCGTCTTGCCCGAGCGGCCGGGGGTGCGTACGACCCCCCAGTCCAGGCAGAGCCGCTGCACGATGAACATGCCGTGTCCGCCGGGACGGCCCGCGCGGTGCGGGGTGCGCGGGGCCGGCTGGCCGGTGCCGCGGTCGGAGACCTCCAGCCGGATCACCTTGTTGTCCAGGCCGAGGTACAACTCCTCGGGACCGCCGGCATGCAGGCAGGCGTTGGTGACCAGTTCGGAGACGACGAGGAGCACGTCCTCGGCGGCGGCCCGCTGGTCCGCGGTGGCGGCGGGCAGCCAGCCCCACGCGTACAGCGCCTGACGGGCGAAGTCGCGGGCGAGCGGGACGACCCCGCTCTCCCCGTCCAGGCGCAGCCTGCGGACCTGCCGTCCCGCAGCCGCCTGGGTGCCCTCGGACGCCCCGGAGGCGCCGCCGGGCCCTTCGGAGGCGCCGCCGGGCTGCCCGGAAGCACCGCCGGGCTCCGGAGCGCGGTCGCCCGGCGAGCATGGCCGGGTGGTGCTCATCAGCGCTTCACCTCACCGATTCACCAGTTCACGATTGAAGAGTTCCGGCACCGGTCGGTGCCGGCCGGTACGTACGCCGACTGCCCGCCGACGCCTGCCGGCCGCTCACGGCGGCGGAGCCGCCCCGCGCCCGTCCGGCATCCGTGCCCACCCGTCTCCTGCCCGGCCACTGCGGAGGAACACACCCGTGTTGGACGTGACCGATGCAACAGCCGGGGCGCCCCTCGCGCGCAGGCGGGGCGGGGAGGGCGGAAACAGGGGCTCAGCCGGCGCCGTCGGCGCTGTCGGAGCCGCCCTCGCTCTCGGGGCTGTCCGGGCTGTCGGCCAGGGCCGCCTCGACGGAGTCGTGGACGGTGAAGACCGTCCCGGCACCCGTGATCTCAAACACACGCGCGACGACGGGGAGCATGCCCGCGAGATGGACCCCGCCCCCCGCGGCTTCGGCCTTCAGCCGGGTGCCGAGCAGGACGTTCAGGCCCGTGGAGTCACAGAACTCCAGCTCCGAGCAGTCCACGACGAGCCGCGAGAAGCCCTTGCCCAGGAGGTCGTCGAGGGGGACACGCAGAAGATCGGCCGTGTGGTGATCCAGCTCACCCGCCGGCTTCACGACGGCACTGGAGCCCTCTTCCCGCACCTCCACCAGAAGTCGGCCCGACTGTGCGCTGCCGACCGTCCCGTGGTCCATGCCGTCTCTCTCCCGAGGTCGTGGCTGCTGATGCCCTCGAACACTACGCCTTCCCTACGACCTCCGACACCCGAACAACCGTACATATTCGGGCAAACCGCCATAGAACGCACTTGCGATCGTCGTGGTGAAGCAGGTAGGGCTAGTAGAGACACCTACCTACACGCCGGCTTTGGAGGCGCCGCACACCGCAGTGCACGCAGGCTTCGGCAGCCGTATGCCGAGAACGATGGAGGGCACCATGTCACCCCGGCTCGACGCATCGCACACCCCGACCGCGACGTCGACACCCCCACCGGAACAACTGGATCAACCCATCGAACCCCTCGACCCCTTCGAGGGACTCCCGGAGATCCCCCCGTACGACGAGGTCGGCCCGGTCGATGCCAGGGCCCTGTCCAAGACCCTCTTCCATCGGCTGGAGTCGCTGGAGGAAGGGACGCACGAGTATTCGTACGTCCGCAACACGCTGGTCGAGCTGAACCTCGCGCTCGTGAAGTTCGCCGCCTCCCGCTTCCGCTCGCGCAGCGAGCCGATGGAGGACATCATCCAGGTCGGCACGATCGGCCTGATCAAGGCGATCGACCGCTTCGAACTCTCACGCGGAGTCGAGTTCCCCACCTTCGCGATGCCGACCATCATCGGCGAGATCAAGCGCTTCTTCCGCGACACCTCGTGGTCCGTGCGCGTCCCGCGCCGGCTGCAGGAGCTGCGCCTGGACCTGGCCAAGGCCGGGGACGAGCTGGCCCAGCAGCTGGACCGCGCACCCACGGTCGGCGAACTGGCCGAGCGCCTCGGCATCTCCAAGGACGAGGTCGTGGAGGGCATGGCCGCCTCGAACGCGTACACCGCCTCCTCGCTGGACGCCCAGCCGGAGGAGGACGAGTCCGAGGGCGCGCTCGCGGACCGTATCGGGTACGAGGACCACGGACTCGAAGGCATCGAGTACGTCGAGTCGCTCAAGCCGCTGATCGCCGGACTCCCGCCCCGGGACCGGAAGATCCTGTCCCTGCGCTTCGTGGCGGGCATGACCCAGTCGGAGATCGGCGACGAACTCGGCATCTCCCAGATGCACGTGTCCCGGCTGCTGTCCCGCACGCTGGTACGCCTGCGCAAGGGGCTGACACTGGAGGAGTGACCCTCCGTCCGCTCACGGGAAGTGGCCCGGCCGACAAGGCCGGGCCGCTTCGCCGTTCTTGGGACGGTTAAGCGCTTGCAGGTCTCAACCGTTACCTCAGTTACCTGGAGTAACGACTTTCCCGAAGCGGCACTCTCCCCCACCATGGGCCCCCAAACCTACTGGCAGGTAAGGGACTTCGGGGGACGGAGGCTGCGGCATGGCTCGTGGGGACCGGGGTGAGGCCGGCGAGGACTGCGCGGACGCGCCGGACGCCCGGCTGACCGAACTCCTGCGCACCCCCACGCCGACGGCGTACCCCGCGCTGCAGGAGCTGCGCCGACGACACCTCCCGGCGATCCTCGCCTACGCCCGGCTGTGCGCCGCGAGCGAGGCCGCGGCACGGCGGCTGGCGGCGGAGGCGTTCACCACCGCGGCCCGGGAGGCCGCCCGCGGTGTCGACCCGGCCGTCCCGCTGCGGCACCGGCTCCTGCTGCTCACCGCCCGGCTGGCCGCGGCCTGGGCGCGCGACGAACGCTCGGTGGGTGTGGACCCCGGCCTGCTGCTGGTACTGAACACGACCGGCGCGCCGCCCGACGGCCCGACCCCGCCCCTGCTTCCCGCCTTCCGCTCGCTCCCGTCCCGCACCCAGGGCCTGCTCTGGTACGGCGTCCTGGAGGAGGAGCCGCAGGACGTGACCGCCGCCTTCCTCGGCCTGAGCCGCACGGACGTGGCCTACGGCACCCCGCAGGCCCTCAAGGCCCTGGCCCAGGCCTGCCTGCACCACCGCCTGGCCGCCTCGGGCGACCCGCGCTGCGCCGACTTCCGCCGGCTCATCGAGGAGGCGGTACGACCGCAGGGCCCGCGCCCGAGCGCCGACCTGGACGCACATCGCGCCCACTGCCCGCACTGCACGGCGGCGTACGAGGACCTGACCGCGCTGCGGGACGCACCGCGACAGGCCCTGGCGGAGGGCCTGCTGCCCTGGAACGGCACGGCATACACACGCGACCCCGAGCCCCCGTCTGCACCCAACCCCCCTGCCCCCAAAGGGGACTGGCCCCTACGCCGCCGCCTCCTGCTGGCCTCGGCGGCCCTGGGGGTGGCCCTGACCCCGCTCCTGGTGTTCCTGCTGACCCCGGCGGACGGCTCCAACGAACAACCGATGGCGGCGACCCCCACGCCTCCCCCGGTGACGGTGACGGCAACGGTCTCGATCCCCGCGCCGCCCGCACCGACCCCCTCCGCCACCTCCAAGTCCCCGAAAGCGACCCGGACTTCACACCGCTCGCCGACCAGCCCCCGGCCCAGTCCTCCGCCCACCCGGAAACCCCCGAAGCCGTCCCCCGCACCCGCTCCTTTGGGCAGCGCCTTCGCCCAGGTGGTGAACCTCGCCACGGGCCTCTGCCTGGACATCCGCGACGGCTACCTGGACGAGGGCAACGACGTCGTCACGGCCCCCTGCTCCGGCTCCCCCACGCAACGCTGGCGCGTCGACGCCGACCTGGGCGTCCTGCGCTCGTCCGCCGACCCCGACTTCTGCCTGGACAGCCGCGGTTCGATCGACCGCGGCGTGGGCATCTGGGAGTGCGACTCGGTCTACGGCCGCAACGGCCGCAACCTCCGCTTCACCGTCACCCCCGACGGCACGGTCCGCCCGGCCATCGCCCCGGACACGGCAGTGACCCCGGACGGCCACTACGGCGTGTCCCTGGAACCCCTCGCCCCCGGCCCCGCACAACACTGGCGGGCTGGGGCCGCCTGAACCGGCCCAAGCGGCGGAAGGCTCGTGCCCTGGCGCGGAACGCGGTGATGGCCCGGCACAGGAGTCGGGGCTGACCTCGCTCAGACGACCCGCACGCCCCGGCGCCACACCCCGCTCACCAGCGGAACCCCCGGGCGGTAGGCCAGGTGGACGTGGCTGGGGGCGTCCAGGAGGGTCAGGTCTGCCTGGGCACCGGGGGTGAGGTGGCCGATGTCGGTGCGGCGCAGAGCTGCGGCCCCGCCCGCCGTGGCGGACCAGACCGCCTCGTCGGGGGTCATCCGCATGTCACGGACCGCGAGGGCGATGCAGAAGGGGACCGAGGAGGTGAAGGACGAGCCCGGGTTGCAGTCCGTGGACAGGGCGACCGTGACGCCCGCGTCCAGGAGGCGGCGGGCGTCGGGCCACTGCGCGCGGGTGGAGAACTCCGCGCCGGGCAGGAGGGTGGCGACCGTCCGGCTGTTCGCCAGGGCGTCGACGTCCTCGTCCGTCAGGTGGGTGCAGTGGTCCGCGCTCGCCGCGTCCAGTTCCACGGCCAGCTGTACGCCGGGGCCGTAGGAGAGCTGGTTGGCGTGGACGCGGGGGTGCAGGCCCTTCGCCTTGCCCGCGGTGAGGATCGCGCGGGCCTGGTCGCCGTCGAAGGCGCCCTTCTCGCAGAAGACGTCGACCCAACGGGCGTGCGGCGCGCACGCGTCCAGCATCTCGCCGGTGACCAGGGCCACGTACGCGGCCGGGTCGTCGGCGTAGTCGGGGGACACGATGTGGGCGCCGAGGTACGTCACCTCCTCGGTGTGCTTCGCCGCGATGCGCAGGGCACGGGACTCGTCCTCCACCGTCAGGCCGTAGCCCGACTTCGTCTCGAACGTCGTCGTGCCCTGGCGGAGCGCCTCGTACAGGTAACGGGTGAGGTTCGCCTCCAGTTCCTCGTCCGTCGCGGCGCGGGTGGCCGCGACCGTGGTGCGGATGCCGCCCGCCGTGTAGGAGCGGCCGGACATGCGGGCGTTGAACTCCTGCGTGCGGTCACCGGCGAAGACCAGGTGGGAGTGGGAGTCCACGAAGCCCGGCAGCACCGCCCGGCCGCCCGCGTCGACCCGGTTGTCAGTGGCGGGTGCTTTGCTGGATTCACCGGTCCACGCGATGCGGTCGCCGTCGATGACGACGGCCGCGTCCTGGATCAGACCGAGGGGGGATCCGTCACCGAGGGAGGGGTCATTGGTGACCAGCGTGGCGATGTTGGTGATGACGGTGCTGCTGCTCATGGTGTCCTCAGGGGTGACGAAGGGGTTCGGCCGGTTCAGCACAATCGGCAGGTTCAGCCACGGAGGGCTTCGACTGCTGCGGACAGCGCCTGCGGAACGTCCGGTACGAGCGTGTGCGCCCCGTCGCGTACGACCTGCCGGCCACCCACGACCGTGTGCCGTACGTCCGCCGCGGAGGCGGCGAATACAGCCGTCTCGGCGCCGAGCCGCGGTACCGGCCCTGCCGTCCTGACCGAGTCGAGGGCGATCGTCGTGAAGTCGGCGAGCGCCCCTGCCTCCAGGGTGCCCGCGTTCTCCCAGCCCAGGGCCGCGTGACCGTCCTGCGACGCCGCGCGCAGCAGCGCCGCCGCCGTCCAGTGGCCCCGGGTGCGGGTGCGCAGCCGCTCGTTCAGCTCCATCGCGCGCGCCTCTTCGAGCAGGTCGATGACGGCGTGGCTGTCGGAGCCGAGGGAGAGCGGGGACCCGGCCCGCTGGAGGGCGACGGCCGGGCCGATGCCGTCCGCCAGGTCGCGTTCGGTGGTCGGGCACATGCAGGTGCCGGTGCCGGAGCCGCCGAGCAGCGCGATGTCCTCGTCGGTGAGGTGGGTGTTGTGCACACCGGTGGTGCGCGGCCCGAGGACGCCGTGGTCGGCGAGCAGCCGGGTGGGGGTGCAGCCGTGCGCGGCGAGGCAGGCGTCGTTCTCCGCCGTCTGCTCCGACAGGTGCACATGCAGCGGGGCCCGCCGCTCCTCGGCCCAGCGGGCCACGGTCGCCAACTGGTCCGCCGGCACGGCCCGTACGGAGTGAATCGCCGCCCCGATCCGCGCGTGATCCCGCTCCTTGAGAACTGCACAGCGTTCGGCCCAGGCCTCCGCACTGCCGTCGGAGAAGCGCAGCTGGTGGGCGTTGGGCGCCTCCCCGAAGCCGGAGGAGAGGTAGGCGGTGTCCAGGAGGGTGATGCGGATACCGGCGTCGGCGGCAGCCGCGATCAGCGCCTCGCCCATCGCGTTGGGGTCGGCGTAGGGAGTGCCGCCCAGGGCATGGTGCACGTAGTGGAACTCGCCGACGCAGGTGATGCCGGCCAGCGCCATCTCGGCGTACACCGCGCGGGCGAGCGCGTGGAACGTCTCCGGGGTCAGCCGGTCGGCGACGGAGTACATCACCTCGCGCCACGTCCAGAAGGTCCCGGAGCCGACCTGGACGGTGCCGCGCAGAGCCCGGTGGAAGGCGTGGCTGTGCGCGTTCGCCAGGCCGGGCAGGGTGAGCCCGCGCAGCACCTCGGCGCCGGGCGGCGGGGTGGGCACGTCGGTACGGGCGGCGGTGATGCGGCCGTCCGCCACCTCCACCAGGACACCCGGCTCCACGTTCGTGCCGAGCCAGGCGTGCTCCAGCCAGTAGGTTCCCTCGGTCACGTGCAGGCCAGCCCTTCCAGTACGTCGGCGAGCGCGCGTACCCCGGCCACGCAGTCGTCCTCGGCCGCGAACTCGGCCGGGGAGTGCGAGACACCGGTGGGGTTGCGCACGAACAGCATGGCGGTCGGAATGCTGCCGGAGAGGATTCCGGCGTCGTGTCCGGCACCGGTCCCGAGGACGGGCACCGTCAGGTCGCTGTCCCGGCCCAGGATGCGGCCGAGTTCGTCCCGCAGGGCGTGGTCGAACTCCACGACCGGTGTGAAGGACTCGCGGACCACGTCGAGGTCGATGCCGTGGGCGTCCGCGTACTCCCGGGCCGCCTTCTCGATGCCCCCGACGACGCTGTCGAGGGTCTCCTGGTCGGCGGCGCGGGAGTCGAGCCAGCCGCGCACCAGGGAGGGGATGGCGTTGACGCCGTTCGGCTCGACGGAGATCTTGCCGAAGGTGGCGACGGCACCGGCGAGTGCGGCCTCGCGGCGGGCGGCGAGCACGGTCTCGGCGTACGACAGCATCGGGTCGCGGCGGTCGACCAGCCGGGTGGTGCCGGCGTGGTTGGCCTCGCCCCGGAAGTCGAACCGCCAGCGGCCGTGCGGCCAGATGGCGCTGGCGACGCCCACCCGGTCGCCGGACAGGTCCAGCGCGCGGCCCTGTTCGACGTGCAGCTCCACGAAGGCGCCGATGCGGGCGAGCCGCTCCGGGTCGGGTCCGATGGCGTCGGCGTCGTACCCGGCGGCCTCCATGGCCTTCGGCAGGCTGACCCCGTCCCCGTCGGTGAGCCGGTGGGCCTGCTCGACGGTCAGCTGCCCGGCGGTGAGCCGGGAGCCGACACAGGCGAGCCCGAACCGGGCGCCTTCCTCGTCACCGAAGTTGACGATGGCCAGGGGCTTGCCGAACTGCGCTCCCCTCCCGCGCAGTTCGTCGAGCGCGGCGAAGGAGGAGACGACCCCGAGGGGCCCGTCGAAGGCCCCTCCGTCCGGCACCGAGTCCAGATGCGAGCCGGTGACGACGGCGTCCCCGGCGTCCGGGTCTCCGAGCCAGGCCCACTGATTCCCGTTCCGGTCGACCTCGTACGCCAGCCCGCGCGCCTCGGCCTGCTCCTTGAACCAGGTCCGGCACTCGGCGTCGGCACCGGTCCAGGCGTAGCGCCGGTAGCCGCCGGAGGCGGAGCTGCGGCCGATCGGCAGCAGCTCCGCCCACATGCTGTGGAAGGTCACGCCTGGTCACCCTCGCGCATAGGCACCCGCACCCCGCGCTCCTGGGCGACGGACTCCGCGATGTCGTAGCCCGCGTCCACGTGCCGGATGACACCCATGCCCGGGTCGTTGGTGAGGACACGCCGGATCTTCTCGCCGGCCAGCTTCGTGCCGTCGGCCACCGACACCTGGCCCGCGTGGATGGAGCGGCCCATGCCGACGCCGCCGCCGTGGTGGATGGAGACCCAGGACGCGCCGGAGGCCACGTTGACCATGGCGTTCAGCAGCGGCCAGTCGGCGATGGCGTCGGAGCCGTCGAGCATGGCCTCGGTCTCGCGGTAGGGGGAGGCGACGGAGCCGCAGTCGAGGTGGTCACGGCCGATGGCCAGCGGGGCCGCCAGCTCACCGGAGGCCACCATGTCGTTGAAGCGCTCGCCGGCCTTGTCGCGCTCGCCGTAGCCGAGCCAGCAGATGCGCGCGGGCAGGCCCTGGAAGTGGACGCGCTCGCCGGCCATCTTGATCCAGCGGTGCAGGGACTCGTTCTCGGGGAAGAGCTCCAGGATCGCCTTGTCGGTCTTGGCGATGTCCGAGGCCTCGCCGGACAGGGCGGCCCAGCGGAAGGGGCCCTTGCCCTCGCAGAAGAGGGGGCGGATGTAGGCGGGGACGAAGCCGGGGAAGGCGAACGCGCGGTCGTAACCGGCCAGCTGGGCCTCGCCGCGGATGGAGTTGCCGTAGTCGAAGACCTCGGCGCCGGCGTCCATGAAGCCGACCATGGCCTCGACGTGCTTCGCCATCGACTCGCGGGCACGCGTGGTGAAGCCCGCCGGGTCCTTGGCGGCGGCGTCGGCCATGTCCTCGAAGGCGACGCCGACCGGCAGGTACGACAGCGGGTCGTGCGCGGAGGTCTGGTCGGTGACGATGTCGATGGGCGCGTTCATCGCGAGGAGCTGCGGGACCAGCTCGGCCGCGTTGCCGAGGACGCCGATGGAGAGCGGCTTGCGCTGGTCGCGGGCCTCGGTGGCCAGCTGGAGCGCGTGGTCGAGGTTGTCGGCCTTGACGTCCAGGTACCGGTGCTCGATGCGGCGCTCGATGGCGCGCGGGTCGCAGTCGATGCAGATGGCGACGCCGTCGTTCATCGTCACGGCGAGCGGCTGGGCGCCGCCCATGCCGCCGAGGCCGGCGGTGAGGGTGATGGTCCCGGCGAGGGTGCCGTTGAACTTCTTCGCGGCGACGGCGGCGAAGGTCTCGTAGGTGCCCTGGAGGATGCCCTGGGTGCCGATGTAGATCCAGGAGCCGGCGGTCATCTGGCCGTACATGGTCAGGCCGAGGGCCTCCAGGCGGCGGAACTCCTCCCAGTTGGCCCAGTCGCCGACCAGGTTGGAGTTGGCGATGAGGACACGCGGGGCCCACTCGTGGGTCTGCATCACGCCGACCGGGCGGCCGGACTGGACCAGCATGGTCTCGTCCTGCTTGAGCGTCCTCAGCGTGCGGACCATGGCGTCGAAGGAGCGCCAGTCACGGGCGGCCTTGCCGGTGCCGCCGTAGACGACGAGCTTGTCGGGGTGCTCGGCGACCTCGGGGTCCAGGTTGTTCTGGAGCATCCGCAGTGCGGCTTCCTGCTGCCATCCCAGGGCGCTCAGTTCCGTGCCGCGCGGTGCTCGTACGGGGCGGGGTCCCGACATCGTCTGCCTCCTCCTGTTGCTACGTCTATTCACATCCTGGCCGTCTGAATAGAACTAGTCAATACATCGGGCCGGCCACGTTCGCGCGTCGCAGGTGTTTGGCTGGAAGCACTGAGGAGCCGGCCGCACAGGGAACCCGACAGAACGGGGGACGACCGTGGAGCACGACACCGTGGAGTACGGCAGCGACAGCGCGGCCCGGGAGCGCGCAGCCCGGCGGGACGAGGCGGTGCGCGGGGCGGTGCAGCAGGGGCTATTGGGGCCCGACGCGCCCGTGGTGGGACTGCTGGACGTCACCGGCATCCGGCGGTCGGCGGCGGCCCTGCGGGCGGCGTTCGACGCGGTCGTGGCGCCGGGCACGCCGGTGCTGCACGCCTTCGCGGTGAAGGCGACCCCACTGGTGCCGGTGCTGCGGCTGCTGCACGCGGAGGGCATCGGCGCGGAGGTGGCCAGCCCCGGCGAGCTGGCGCTGGCCCGCGCGGCCGGGGTGGAGCCGGCCCGGACGGTGCTCGACTCGCCCGCGAAGACCCCGGCGGAGCTGCGCGAGGCGCTGGCGCTGGGCATCGCCGTCAACGCCGACAACCCGCAGGAACTGGACCGGCTGGACGCCCTGGTGCAGCAAGCGGCGCCGCCCCGCTCACCCCTCGGCATCCGGGTCAACCCGCAGGTCGGCGGCGGGACCATCGGGGCGACCTCGACCGCGACGGAGACCTCCAAGTTCGGGGTGGCGCTGCGCGACGAGGGGGCTCGGGAGTGGGTCGTACAGGCATGTCTGGAGCGGCCGTGGCTGTCCCGGCTGCACACGCACACCGGCTCCCAGGGCATCCCGTTGTCGCTGATGGCGCGGGGCGTGGCGGAGACGTACGCGCTCGCGGAGGAGATCAACGCGCGCGCCGGGCGGCGGCAGATCGACACGCTCGACATCGGCGGCGGACTGCCGGTCAACTTCGCCTCGGAGGTGACGACCCCGACGTACGCCGAGTACGCGCGCGTGCTGGCCGGGGAGGTGCCGGGGCTGTTCGACGGGCGGTACGGGCTGGTGACCGAGTTCGGCCGCTCGCTGCTGGCCGAGCACGGCACGGTGGTGGCGCGGGTGGAGTACGCCAAGAGCGCGGGCGGGCGGCGGATCGCGGTGACGCACGCGGGGGTGCAGGTGGCGACGCGGACGGTGTACGCGCCGGGGAGCTGGCCACTCAGGATCGCCGGGTACGACGGGAAGGGACGGCCGAAGGAGGGACCCCTCGTCGTGCAGGACGTGGCCGGTCCCGCGTGCTTCTCGGGCGACCTGCTGGCTCAGGCGCGGGCGCTGCCGCTGCTGGAGCAGGGGGATCACGTGGCGGCACTGGACACCGGGGCGTACTACTTCGCGCACCACTACGGCTACAACTCCCTCGCCCGGCCCGGGATCTACGGCTTCGCGCCGGACGGAACGGGAGGCGTGACCTTCGCGACCGTGCGGGAGCCGCAGAGCGTGGCCGAGGTGGTGGCGGAGTCCGGAGGGGCGCACGCCTCCACGCTGACCGCCTTGCGCGCACCCGGGAGCCCTTGACGCACCCCGGCTTCACCTCGAACAAATGAAGCAACTGCCGCAAGACAGCCGTCAGTTGACCCACACTAGTACGCCGGACGCATGTTCCAACGGAAAATGCCAAAGCCCCCACCGCCCACACACACGTTGCGTAGTGTCGGCGTCACTCAACCGGAGTCACAGGCGGGAGGGATGCCAGGGTGCCCGGAATCGACGAGTGCCTACTGGAAGCGATGCGGCTGCCCGGCGCCCGGGGAGCCGCGCTGGTGGACTGGACGAGCGGGCTGGCTCTGGGCACCGTGGGGGACGCCCCCGGCGGTGACCACGAGGCCACCGCCGCCGAGGCCGCCGAGCTGGCCCGGCTGGCCGCCGAACACGGCGCCTTCGCGCCCGGGGAGGGCGAGGACGGGCACCCGCCCGTCGAGGACGTCATCGTCAGCAACCACGACAGCTATCACCTGCTGCGGTTCCTGGACACGTCCTTCGACAGCAGCGTCTTCCTGCACCTGTGGCTCAGCCGCGAGGAGGGCAACCTCGCCCTCGCCCGGATCCGGCTCGGCGAGATGGCCGCCCGGCTGGTGCTCGGATGACGACGGCCGGAACGGCTCCGCCGCTGGCGATACGGGACAAGGCCGGGGCACGGGACCGTACGGCGGGCGCGCTGTCGCCGATGCTCCGGCGGCTCGCCGAGGAGCGGGCCACCGGCGTCCTCGTCCGCGAGCACGGCACCCTGCACCTCGCCGAGGGCCGGGTGGTGCACGCCGAGAGCCCCCATGCCCCCGGTCTCGGCGTGCTCCTCACGGCCCACGGCACCCTCGCCACGGCCGCCTGGCAACGGGCGGCCGGGCAGGCCGGCGGACCGGCCGACACGGCCCGACTGCTGCTGGCCGCCGGGTTGCTGTCCGAGGGCGCCCTGGAGCTGTGCCACCTGGACGCGCTGTACGACGCCGGGTACTTCGCCCTGTCGCCGAGCAGCGCCCCGGGCCACTTCAGCTACGACAGCACGCCCCGCCTCGGCCCGTTGCCCTCGATCCCGGTCATCTCACTGGAACGCGAGACGCTGCGCCGCCGTCTGCTGCTGCACCGCCTCTGGCCGGACCCGGCGGCCGACAGCGCCCCGCTGATCCGCGCCGACCCGGTCGCCGCGGCGCCGGTCACCCTCCGCCGGCGGGCGGTCCTGGACCGGGTGGACGGCGTCCGCACGGCCCCGGAGATCGCCCGCGACCTGGGCAGGCAGGCGTTTCACACGCTGGTGGACGTGCGACGGCTCGCGGCGGCCGGACTGGTCCGGCCGGTGCCGACGGCCCCCGTCCCGCCGCCGCCCCACCCCGCTTCCCCGCTCATGGTCACCGACCACCCCGACATCGCGCTGCTGAAGAGGCTCAGGGATGCGCTGGAGGCGCTTTGAACGACACCGCCCCGCCGAGAGGAGAGAGCTGATGGTGTCCGAACAGGACCTCGGCGTCGTCCAGGACGAGCTGCGCCGGCTGCGGACCCGCGTGCCGCAGCTCACCGGCGCCCTGGCGGCCGGCGTCGACGGTCTCGTCGTCGCCCACGACACCCCAGGCGTCGACCCGGAGGGCTTGGCGGCGCTCACCGCGGCCGCGCTCGGCGTGGCCGTACGGATGGCGGACGACACCGGGAACGGCGGCTTCCGGGAGCTGCTGGTGCGCGGCGAGCACGGCTATGTCGCCACCTACGCGGCCGGCCGCACCGCCGTACTGACGCTGCTCGCCCAGGACCGGGCCAACGTCGGCCGACTGCACCTGGAGGGCCGCCGGGCCGGCGCTCGCATCGGTGAGGTGCTCGACACCGCCGAGGCCGCCGCCCAGGCCGCACGCCCGGCCACCACGACCACACCCGCACGTACTCGCAGCACACGCGCGTCACGCAGCACGGCCGCCGAAGCGCGCACCGCAACCGACAGTTGAGAGGATCACCATGGCCAACACCGAGACCTCCCTCAAAGAGGCACTGACCTCCATCGAGGGCGCCACCGGCGTCGCGCTCGTCGACTACACCAGCGGCATGGCGCTGGGCACGATGGGCGGCAGCAAGAGCTTCGACCTGAACGTGGCCGCCGCCGGCAACACGGACGTGATCCGCGCCAAGATGCGGACGATGGAACACCTGGGCCTCAAGGGCGAGATCGAGGACATCCTGATCACGCTGTCGGATCAGTACCACCTGATCCGCCTGCTCAGGGGCCGCGGCGGCAACGGCCTGTTCCTCTACCTGGTCCTGGACGTGAGCCGGGCCAACCTGGCGATGGCCCGGCACCAGCTGCGGAAGATCGAAGCCGACCTGGAGGTCTAGGGGTCTCTCGGGCACAGCGGTACGGCGGCGGGCCCCGCCCGGGGCGGCGTCGCCGGCCGCGATGCCCGTACCGCGCAGTCCCCTCAGGGCAGTCGGCAGGCGTCAGTCCACGAAGAGGCCGCGTGCCGCCGCGTTCGCGTCGAACTCCTCCAGGCGGGCCTGCGCGTCCGGCAGGTCGTCGCAGATCGCCTCCAGCAGCACCCGGCCGAGCAGCATCGGCGCGCACGCGGTGTCGAAGGCGAGGCCGGTGCCCACGGCGGCGGGCAGCAGCAGGTCGGAGTACTTGGCGACCGGTGCGAACGCGGAGTCGGCGACGGTGACGACGGTCAGCCCGGATTCCCTGGCGTAGGCGAGGGTGTCCACGACCTCGCGCGGATGCCGGGGCAGGGCGAAGCACAGCAGCGCGGAGGCGCCCGCGCGGACGGCCGCGTCGATGCGGTCCTGGATCATCGTGCCGCCCTCGTCGAGCAGCCGGACGTCCGGATGGACCTTCGCGGCGAAGTACGCGAAGCCGTACGCCTGCGAGGCGGCGGCGCGCAGCCCGAGCACGGCCAGCGGGCGGGAGGCGGCCAGCACGCGGCCGGCCTCCTGCACCGGGCGCGGGTCGGCGAGCAGCTCGGCGAGGTGCTTCAGGTTCTCGATCTCGGCCTCGACGGCCTGCTGGTACTCGTTGTGCGCGCCCGGCTCGGCGGCCGGTTCGGCAGGCACGACCTCGCGCAGGTGCTTGCGCAGCGCGGGATAGCCGTCGAAGCCGAGGGCGACCGCGAACCGGGTCACCGAGGGCTGACTGACCCCGGCCAGCTCGGCGAGCTCCACGCTGGACAGGAACGGCACGTCGGCGGCCCGGCGCACCATGCTGTGCGCGATGCGCCGCTGGGTCGGCGTGAGCCGGTGCCCCTCGAAGAGCGCCTGCAACCGGTTCGCAGGGCTGTCGTTCGCGCTCATGACGCGCTCCCCCTCGCCTATTCAGTAGCTGAGGATTCTGCATGAGCATATGCAGACCGGCAAGCGGTCGCAGCACCTGATCATTACTTGATCGTGCCGGATCGTTCCGGCCTCAAGGTGCGGTATCGCGGCGGCGATGATCCGACGACGAATCAGCCAAGTGTCGTTAAACGGGCACCGAGAGTGACATCGCGTGTGCCTACGGTGAGGGTGCTCTTCCCGGCACGACTCCTGAGGAAGCGTCATGGCCTCCAACCGCAGGGCCTTTCTGACGGCTACCGCGGTCGGCGCGCTGAGCGCCGCCCCGGCGGTGGCCGCGTCCGCCCCCCGTCCCCGCCCGGCGCACACCGCGCACGCCGCCCTGGACGAACTCCTCGCCGGAAACCGGCGCTACGCCTCCGGCCGGCCCCGGCACCCGCACGACAGCCCCGCGCGGCGGCATCGGCTGGCCGCGGGCCAGCACCCGTTCGCGGTGATCCTCGGCTGTATCGACTCCCGGGTGCCGCCGGAGCTGGTCTTCGACCAGGGGCTCGGCGACCTGCTGTGCATAAGGACGGCCGGCCAGGTGCTGGACGAGGCCGTGCTCGGCTCCGTCCAGTACGGCGTGGCAGAGCTGGGCGTCCCGCTCGTCCTGGTCCTCGGGCACGAGCGCTGCGGGGCCGTGGCCGCCACGCTGGAGCATCTGCGCACGGGGGCGCCGGTGCCGGGCCATCTGGAACTGCTGGTGGACGAGATCGCCCCGGCCGCCCGTCGCACGCGTGCCCTGCGGGGTGACTGGGCCGAGCACACGATGCGGGCGCATGCGGGGTGGGTGCGCGACGTGATCCGGGCCGACCCCGCGTTCGGCTCCGCCAGGGTCGAAGCCGCTCGGTTCGATCTCGATACCGGGCAGGTCAGCGTGTTGCCCTGAGCCCCGTTCACACCGCACCCGGCGCAGTCGGCCGTGCCCACCCTCCCCCTCCCCGAAACGCACCCATGAAACACACCCTCACCCGCGCCCTCTCCGTCCTCCCCTCCCCCTCCGATCTCCGTTCCATGGCCCGTGCCCCGCGTCGTGATCTGCTCTGTGGGCTGACCGTTGCCGTGGTCGCTCTTCCCCTTGCTCTCGGGTTCGGGGTCACCTCCGGGCTCGGTGCCGCCGCCGGGCTGACCACGGCGGTCGTCGCAGGGGCGCTGGCCGCGCTGTGCGGTGGCAGTTCCCGGCAGGTCAGTGGGCCGACCGGTGCCATGACCGTCGTCCTCGTCCCGATCGTGCACCGGTACGGCGCCACGGGTGTGCTCACCGTCGGCCTGATGGCGGGCGTCCTGCTGGTCGGGCTCGCGTTCGCGCGGGCGGGGGCGGCGATGGCGTACGTCCCCGCGCCCGTGATCGCCGGGTTCACGATCGGTATCGCCTGCGTGATCGCCCTCCAGCAGGTGCCCGGCGCGCTCGGTGTGCCGACCCCGCACGGTGAGCAGGTCGCCGTGGTGGCCGTACGCGCGGCCGAGGAGTTCGGGCGCGGGCCGCACTGGCCGGCCCTGCTGCTCGCGGCCGGTGCCGCGGTGATCGTGCTCGGCGGGGCCCGCTGGCGGCCGGCCGTGCCCTTCTCCCTCGCGGCGGTCGTCGCCGCGACCGCGGCCACGGAGGCGTTCCGGCTGCCCGTGGCCCGTATCGGCACGCTCCCGTCCGGCCTCCCCGCGCCGTCCCTCTCCTTCCTGGACTTCTCCCGTGTCCCCTCACTGCTCGCCCCGGCGGCGGCGGTGGCCGCGCTCGCCGCGCTGGAGTCGCTGCTGTCGGCGTCGGTCGCCGACGGCATGCGCCCGGGCGAACGGCACGAACCGTCCAAGGAGTTGTTCGGGCAGGGCATCGCCAACCTCGCGGCCCCGCTGTTCGGCGGGGTCCCGGCGACGGGCGCGATCGCGCGGACCGCGGTCAACGTCCGTACCGGCGCCGCCTCCCGGCTGGCGGCGCTCGCGCACGCGCTGATCCTCGCCGGGATCGCGGCGGTCGCCGCCCCGCTGGTGGGCCGGATCCCGCTGGCCGCGCTGGCCGGAGTGCTGCTGGCGACGGCCGTACGGATGGTGGAGCGGAACGCGGTCCGGGCGATGGCGAAGGCCACCCGCGGCGACGCCCTGGTGCTGGCCCTGACCGCCACGGCCACCCTCGCGCTGGACCTGGTGCGGGCCGTGCTGATCGGGCTCGGCGTCTCGGTGCTGCTGGCGCTGCGCGCGGCGATGCGCGCGACCCGGCTGACCCCGGCCGCCGCCGACGAACTCCCGGGCGAGGCGGGCACGGTGGCGTACCGGTTCGACGGCCCGCTGCTGTTCGCCGCCGCCCACCGCTTCCGGTGCGGCCTCGCCGGCCTGCACGACGGGGTCTCGGCGGTCGACCTCAGGCTGTCGGGGCTGACGGCGGTGGACGCGACGGGCGCGCTGGCGCTGAAGGAGGCGGTGGGCGAGCTGCGCGGGCGCGGCGTCGAGGTCCGCATCAGCGGGGTGGACGTGGACCACCAGCGGGTCCTGGAGTCCTGCGGGGTCCTGACGGCTGTCAGCCCCAGCACGGACAGGGGGGTTGTCCCCAGTGCGGCGGGCGCGCCGACTTCCTAGGGTGGAGCCCATGAGCGCACTGGACCCGCAGCGGGTCGGACTCGAGAAGGAAGCCGACCTGAAGAAGGAACTCGACGCCACCCTGCGGGCACGCGGGGAGCTGGGCGCGGAGTACGACTCCGCGCTGGTCGACTCGTTCCTGGAGAAGGTCGAGCAGCGCATCGGCGAGAGCGTGGACCGCCGGGTGCGGCGGCACCTGGCCGAGCAGCAGATGGCGACCGCGCGCGGGGGCCGGCAGCCCCGGCCGGCCGACTCGTGGGCCAACCGCTACGGCTTCGCGCTCCTCACGCTGGTGCTGGCCATCCCGCTGTCCGCGATCGCCGCCATCGAGGGCCTGCCCGGGATGGTGACCGCCTGGCTGGGCATCGTCGGCGTCAACGTGGCCCAGGCGGTACGCCACAACCCGGAGGTCTTCCGGGCTCGCCAAGACCGGTCCGCCCACCAGGACTGATGCTTGCTGATAGGGATTTGAAAGCGACGAAGACCGCAACCATCAATTGAGGAACCGCGGCGGCGAGCAACAACCTCCGCGAAAGCGGCGCCGGCTTAGGCGCAAAAGGGGGGCGGGGACCGCCGCACCCCCGTTTCCGGGGGGCGGGACGACGGCGGTCCCCGCGCGGGACGCGGGCCGGGTCAGGACCGGGCAGCGCGTCCGAGGCGTCCATGGAGGTCCGGGAGCCGCTCCGGAGGTCCGTGACGCCGTTCGGCGCCGGCCTGGGCGGGGAGCCGTCCCGGTGCTCGATGCCCGGGAGTTCCCATCGCCCTGCCGACGCCTCCAATCTGCCGGACCCGTGTTAAGCGAGTGCTGCGCGCACGTGACACGCTCGTACCACTTCCGAAACGGCTCGATCGGCCACCGTCACCGCAAGTTCGCCGCCGCCACGGGCGGTTCACCGGAGGTTTGCTACTTGTTCCCGCCCTTGGCGAGGAAGGCCAGCAGGTCCTGCCGGCTGACCACGCCGGTCGGCTTGCCCTCGACCAGGACGATCGCCGCGTCGGCCGTGCCGAGCACCGACATCAGGTCGCCGACGGGCTCGCCGGAGCCGACCTGGGGCAGCGGCGGGCACATGTGCTTCTCCAGCGGGTCCTCCAGGGAGGCGCGCTTGGAGAACAGGGCGTCCAGCAGCTCCCGCTCGACGACCGAGCCGACGACCTCGGCGGCCATCACGTCGGGGTGCCCGGCGCCGGGCTTGACGACCGGCATCTGCGAGACGCCGTACTCGCGCAGCACCTCGATGGCCTGGCCGACGGTCTCGTCGGGGTGCATGTGCACCAGGGACGGGATGGCGCCGTGCACCTTGTCCGCGAGGACGTCGGCGACGCGGGCGCTGGGGCCCTCGTCCTCCAGGAAGCCGTAGTCGGCCATCCACTCGTCGTTGAAGATCTTGCTGAGGTAGCCGCGCCCGCTGTCCGGGAGCAGCACCACCACGACGTCCTCCGGACCGAGCTTCTCGGCGACGCGCAGCGCGGCGACGACGGCCATGCCGCAGGAACCGCCGACGAGCAGCCCCTCCTCCTTGGCAAGGCGGCGGGTCATCTGGAAGGAGTCCTTGTCGGACACGGCGACGATCTCGTCCGCGACGGTGCGGTCGTAGGCGGTCGGCCAGAAGTCCTCACCGACGCCCTCGACCAGGTACGGGCGCCCGGAGCCGCCGGAGTACACGGAGCCCTCGGGGTCGGCGCCGATGACCTTGACCTTGCCGTCGCTGGCGTCCTTCAGGTAGCGGCCGGTGCCGGAGATGGTGCCGCCGGTGCCGACGCCCGCCACGAAATGGGTGATCTTCCCCTCGGTCTGCTCCCACAGCTCAGGGCCGGTCGAGTGATAGTGCGAGAGCGGGTTGTTGGGGTTGGAGTACTGGTCGGGCTTCCAGGCGCCGGGGGTCTCGCGGACCAGGCGGTCGGAGACGTTGTAGTACGAGTCCGGGTGCTCAGGGTCGACGGCCGTCGGGCAGACGACGACCTCGGCGCCGTACGCGCGCAGCACGTTGATCTTGTCGGTGCTCACCTTGTCGGGGCACACGAAGATGCACTTGTAGCCCTTCTGCTGGGCCACGATCGCCAGGCCCACGCCGGTGTTGCCGCTGGTCGGCTCGACGATGGTGCCGCCAGGCTTCAGCTCGCCGCTCTGCTCGGCCGCCTCGATCATGCGCAGGGCGATGCGGTCCTTCACGGAGCCGCCCGGGTTGAAGTACTCCACCTTGGCCAGGACGGTGGCCTGGATGCCCTCGGTCACGTTGTTGAGCCGCACCAGCGGGGTGTTGCCGACGAGGCTGATCATCGAGTCGTGGAATTGCACCGTTGTCTCCGGTTGCTTGCAAAAAGAGTGGTCGTAGTGGTTAAGCCAGCGTACGGCCCCCGGGTGACGTGCGGAGGGCGTTCACTCCCAGTGGAGATTGGCGCACGCCCTGTACGGGGCAAGGAGTGGATGTACGGCTACGAGGAGGTGGCGGCGACGCATGACGAACATGTCGAGGGCGAGAGTGGCCCGGCGCATCGCGGCCGGAGCGGCGTACGGCGGCGGAGGCGTCGGGCTCGTCGGTGCGGCGGCCATGGGGCTGCTGCTGGCCGAGGTGCGGATGGCGCGGCGTCATGTGGGCAACGGCAGCGGCGGGCGGGTGCCGGCGGCGGACGGCGTGTACGGCCAGGCGTACGACGTCCCCGGCGAACCTCCCCTGCGGCTGACCCTGCTCGGCGACTCCACGGCAGCAGGGCAGGGCGTGCACCGCTCGGGGCAGACACCGGGGGCGCTGCTGGCGTCGGGGCTGGCGGCGGTGGCGGAACGCCCGGTGGTGCTGCGCAACGTCGCCCTTCCCGGGGCGCAGTCCGATGACCTGGACCGCCAGGTGGCCCTGGTTCTGTCGTCGCCCTTTCCTGTCCCTGACGTGTGCGTGATCATGATCGGCGCGAACGACGTGACGCACCGGATGCCGCCGACCCGTTCGGTGCGGCACCTGTCGGCGGCGGTACGGCGGCTGCGGACGGCCGGTGCCGAGGTGGTGGTGGGCACCTGCCCTGATCTCGGCACCATCGAGCCGGTGCAGCAGCCCTTGCGGTGGCTGGCGCGGCGGGCCTCGCGGCAGCTGGCGGCGGCGCAGACGATCGGGGTGGTGGAGCAGGGCGGGCGGACGGTGTCGCTGGGCGACCTGCTGGGCCCGGAGTTCGAGGCGAATCCGCGCGAGCTGTTCGGGCCGGACAACTACCACCCCTCCGCGGAGGGCTATGCCACGGCGGCGATGGCCGTGCTGCCGACGGTGTGCGCGACGCTGGGCCTGTGGCCGGCGGAGGAAGAACGGCCGGACGTCTCGCGGCGCGAGGGCTTCCTGCCGGTTGCCCGTGCTGCCGCGGAGGCCGCGTCGGAGGCGGGCACGGAGGTCACGGCGGCGATGCCGACGGGGCCGAGGGGGCCGTGGGCGTTGCTCAAGCGCAGGCGCCGCCGCCGCGTACCGGAAGCCGAACCAGCAGCCCCGACGCTGTGACTCTGGCGAGGCTCCAAGCAAGCGCTTAGTAAATTGCGGCCAGTGTCACACCACGACACCGGTGACCTGGCCCATACGTACGGGTAACTTCCCAAGCGGCCCTGCCCAACCCTCTGTCAGCCACTGGAGCCGTGATGCCCGAAGCCGTCATCGTCTCGACCGCCCGTTCCCCGATCGGCCGCGCTTTCAAGGGCTCCCTCAAGGACCTGCGCCCGGACGACCTCACCGCCACGATCATCCAGGCGGCCCTCGCCAAGGTCCCGGAGCTGGACCCGCGCGACATCGACGACCTGATGCTCGGCTGCGGCCTGCCCGGCGGCGAGCAGGGCAACAACCTCGGCCGCATCGTCGCCGTACAGATGGGCATGGACCACCTGCCCGGCTGCACGATCACCCGGTACTGCTCCTCCTCGCTGCAGACCTCCCGCATGGCCCTCCACGCCATCAAGGCCGGCGAGGGCGACGTCTTCATCTCGGCCGGTGTCGAGATGGTCTCCCGGTTCGTCAAGGGCAACTCGGACAGCCTCCCGGACACGCACAACCCCTTCTTCGCCGAGGCCGAGGCCCGCACCGCGGCCGTCGCCCAGCAGGAGGGCACCACCTGGCACGACCCGCGCGAGGACGGCCTCGTCCCGGACGCCTACATCGCGATGGGCCAGACCGCCGAGAACCTCGCCCGCTGGAAGGGCGTCACCCGCCAGGACATGGACGAGTTCGGCGTCCGCTCGCAGAACCTCGCCGAGCAGGCCATCAAGAACGGCTTCTGGGAGCGCGAGATCACCCCGGTGACCCTCCCCGACGGCACGGTCGTCAGCAAGGACGACGGCCCGCGCGCCGGCGTCACGCTGGAGGGCGTCTCCGGCCTCAAGCCGGTCTTCCGCCCGGACGGGCTCGTCACCGCCGGCAACTGCTGCCCGCTCAACGACGGCGCCGCCGCGGTCGTCATCATGAGCGACACCAAGGCCCGCGAGCTGGGCCTCACTCCGCTCGCCCGCATCGTCTCCACCGGTGTCTCCGGCCTGTCCCCGGAGATCATGGGCCTCGGCCCGGTCGAGGCGTCCCAGCAGGCCCTGCGCCGCGCCGGTCTGACCATCGACGACATCGACCTGGTCGAGATCAACGAGGCCTTCGCCGCCCAGGTGATCCCCTCCTACCGGGACCTCGGCATCGACCTCGACAAGCTGAACGTGAACGGCGGCGCCATCGCCGTCGGCCACCCCTTCGGCATGACCGGCGCCCGCATCACCGGCACGCTCATCAACTCCCTGCAGTTCCACGACAAGCAGTTCGGTCTGGAGACGATGTGCGTCGGCGGTGGCCAGGGCATGGCGATGGTCATCGAGCGCCTCAGCTGATCGCACGCCTCGACTGATCGACGTTCCGTAGCGAACCAACCACCGTACGTCGGTCAAGGGTCCGGAACCTGGAAAACTCCAAGGTTCCGGGCCCTTTTGTGATCCAATCTCCCCCAGGATGTGACCTATCTCCCTCGCCGAGGACATCTGCGCAGGTCAACGCAGATCAACGTCGTTCCCTGGGGAGCCTCGCAGCGAAAGTCCTGTCCGTTTCGTGACGTTACGCACTGACAGGTGGTTAGTCCGCCCTTCAAGCTGATGTAGGAAGTCCGGGGGTCGACTTTGAACCAGGGAGTGTGTCAGTGAGCGCCATGCCGATCGCCCTGCTGCTCACCACGGCCGCCACCGGCGCCGTGGGCGTCGCCGTCCTGCGCACCGTGCTGAAGCTGCGTCGCCAGCTCGCGCAGCTGCAGCGGCAGCTCGACGAGAGCGCCGAGAGCAACGCCGCCGCGACGCGCGCCCTGCTGCCGAACGCCCGCAGCCACGCCGACACCGACCAGATACGGGCGGCCGTGGCCGAGGCGCTCGCCGAGGAGCGCGAGCGGGAGCTGGCCGAGGCCCGCGCCTTCTGGGCGGCCCAGGAGGCCCGCGACGCCTCCGACGCGCCCTCCCTGCTCGGCCTGTCCGACTCCGACCTGTTCCTGCCCCGGCAGGCCGACTTCGCGGGCCTGGAGCCACTGGAGCCGGTGTCCGAGCCGACCGCCGACGCCGACGAGGCCGCCGGGGAGTCCCCGGAGCTGGCCGCGGCCCGCCGCCGCCACCCCTCGCACCCCGACTTCGTCCCGGTGCAGTCGCCGGTCGTGAACGACCACGAGCGCACGGCGACCACGCTGGAGCAGCTGGCCGCCGAGCGCACCGAACTCTCCGACGTCCGCCCCGGCCCGCTCGGCACCCTCGACGTCTACGTCTTCGCCGACGGCACCACCCTGTGCATGACGCCGGGCCACCGTGAGACGGCGGAACACCTGGCGGCGGCCCTGCGGTCCGGTGAGTCCCCCTACCTCCTGGGCGGTTCGGGCATCTCCGGCTCGTACACCCTGACCTTCGCCTGCGGCAAGGACGGCGAGGACATGGTCTACGTCCTGGCGGACCGGGTCATCGCGTCCCTCTGAGGGCCCCGAGATCCGAGGGCCCTGGGGGTCAGACCCCCGCCCGCTTACGGGCCTCCTCGACCACACGCACGGCCTGCCGGACCTCGTCCTCGCTCTTCAGGACCAGAGCCAAGTCGTGCGCGGCGACGAGAATTTGGTCGGCCGCCGCGAACATCCCCGCGTCCGGCATCTCCCGGGGCTCCGTACCCGGCTCCTCCACGCGCTGCGCCCAGCCCGCCAACTCCCGGGCCAGCGCCAGGGCCTCCGCGGCGGCGCCCCGCTGGAGCCGACTCTGCGGCGCCGCCCGCAGGCGGTCGGCGAAGTGATCCACGGCTTGGGTGAGGGGCGTCGTATCAACCACGCGCCCGAGCGTAACGTGCCGCACTGTTGCCAACACGCCAACGCTCAGGCACGGTGACGTGAAGGACCGGCTTCATCGATCGCGTCCGGAGGCGCCGATGTCCCAAGTCTTCTCGGAAGAGACCCACCGCAACCTGCTCGCCCGCATCCCCCACTGCACCGGTCGTGAAGTCTCCGACTGGCTGCGCACCGTCGAAGAAGGCCCCGCACTCTTCCGCTTCGAGGAGAAGGTCAGCTGGCTCCGGCACGAGTACGACCTGGCGTACGGCCACGCCAAGGCGATCGTCCACGAGTACGACCTGAGGAGGGCGGCGCGAAAGCTGCGCTGAGAAGCCTGAAGGGCCCCGGGTCGAACCCGGGGCCCCTCTCACAGCTCACCCGGCCTGAGGCTCGCTCAGGCCGAACCGGCTAGTCGTTGTTGGTGAAGATCGCCACCAGCCGGAGCATCTCCACGTAGATCCACACCAGGGTCATGGTGAGGCCGAACGCGGCGAGCCAGGACTCGCCCCGCGGGGCGCCGTAGGCGATGCCGTCCTCGATCTGCTTGAAGTCGAGGGTCAGGAAGAACGCGCCGAGCACGACGGCGACGATACCGACGAGCGCACCGAGCGGGCCGAAGCTGCGCAGTCCGCCGTCCCCGGCGACGCCGAACGCCACCAGCAGCAGGTTGATCGCCATGACCACCACGAAGGCGATGGCGATGGACATGCCGATGCGGGCGTAGCGTGCGGTGACGCGGACCCAGCCGGCCTTGTAGACCAGCAGCGTCGCGGCCGAGACGGCCATGGTGCCGAGCACGGCCTGGAAGGGGGCGCCGTTCCAGCGGCTGTTGTACATCTCGCTGACGACACCGAGGAAGACGCCCTCGAAGGCGGCGTATCCGAGGATCAGCGCGGGCATCGGGGTGCGCTTGAAGCTCTGGACCATCGCCAGGACCATCGCGATGAGCGCGGCCCCGATGGCCAGGCCGTAGCTGGTGGCCGAGACCGGCAGCAGCGCCCAGGCGAGGACGGCGCCGACGGCGACCGTGCCGAGCGTGAGGGCCGAACGGACGATGACGTCGTCCATCGTCATCCGGTCGGTGGTGGCCGGGGCCTGCGGCATGGTGCCGTACGGCGCGCCCTGCTGGGCGTACGGGTTCTGGGCGTAGGGGTTCTGCGCGTACGGGTTGCCCTGTGCGTACCCGGCCTGCGGTGCGGTGTTGAAGCCGGCGTAGCCGTTGTCGCGGCTGAACCCCCGTCGCGAGAAGACCGGGTTACTGCTCCTCATTTCACTCCTCCACGGCCACCCTGCGTGGCCTTGGCCTCAAGAGTAATGGATTGGCAAAAGATCATCCGTAATACCTGGGGAGGATCTTTCCCTCGTCATGCTGCGCAACACGCTACGCGGACGGCCGATTCCCGGCTACGGCAGCCCCCGGGGGAAACCGGTGTACGTCCCGGTGGGCGGCACGGTGCGGACGGCGCCGCCGTGGAGGAGGTGGAGGGAGTGAAGGGGAAGGAGGAAGTGCCCGGAGCCGGACTCGAACCGGCACGCCCGCGAAGGGGCAGCGAGGTTTAAGCTCGCCGTGTCTACATTCCACCATCCGGGCTGGGCACGGGCTCCGCTTCGGGTTTCGAGACTATCGGGAGGCTCCTCCCGAACAACGGCCGCACGGAGCGCTGTTGTCTTATTTTATTGACGCCTGAGGGTGCATCAGACCACGGAACTAGCCACGCTTACTTGCCACTTAGCCTGCTGGGACAAGGAACGGCGTGCTCGCGGAATGACGGGATTTCACCACCTGAACGAGGGTGGGCCACCTGTTTTGCGCCACATGCTCCGTCAGCTGACGAGCACTGCTCCAGGCCGCCTCCAGCCGATCTCGAGGCCGTAGGTGCTCAGGGTCGGCCGTCCTCCCCAGGTATGACACGGGCCCGCCCCGTCCGACCCGAGTCGCCCTCCGGAACCGGAACAGCGACTGACTCCACGGGCGCTCTGCGCGGGGACGATGGATGAGTCCCCACGAACGCACGTCGTCCCGACAGGAGCACCGTCCCGTGACCACCACACCCACCGCCAGCCGGACCACGACCGTGGCCGCACGCGCCACGGAGCTGTCGAAGATCTATGGGCAGGGTGAGACCCGGGTGGTCGCCCTGGACCAGGTCTCCGTCGACTTCCGGCAGGCCGAATTCACCGCGATCATGGGCCCGTCCGGTTCCGGCAAGTCCACGCTGATGCACTGCGTGGCCGGCCTCGACACCTTCTCCTCCGGGTCCGTGCGGATCGGCGACACCGAGCTGGGGTCCCTGAAGGACAAGCAGCTGACCAAGCTGCGCCGGGACAAGATCGGCTTCATATTCCAGGCGTTCAACCTGCTGCCGACGCTGACCGCCCTGGAGAACATCACCCTTCCGATGGACATCGCGGGCCGGAAGGTCGACAAGGCTTGGCTGGATCAGGTCATTCAGATGGTCGGGCTGTCCGGCCGACTCGACCACCGGCCCTCCCAGCTGTCCGGCGGTCAGCAGCAGCGTGTCGCCGTCGCCCGCGCACTCGCCTCCAAGCCCGAGATCATCTTCGGTGACGAGCCCACCGGAAACCTCGACTCGCGCTCCGGCGCCGAGGTGCTGGGCTTCCTGCGCAACTCCGTACGGGAACTGGGCCAGACGGTGGTCATGGTGACCCACGACCCGGTGGCCGCCGCCTACGCGGACCGCGTGGTCTTCCTCGCGGACGGGCGGATCGTCGACGAGATCTACGGCCCCACGGCGGACTCCGTCCTCGACCTCATGAAGCAGTTCGACGCGAAGGGCCGTACCAGCTGATGTTCCGCACGGCCCTGCGCAACGTCCTCGCGCACAAGGCCCGGCTCCTGATGACCGTGCTCGCCGTCATGCTCGGCGTGGCCTTCGTCTCCGGGACCCTGGTCTTCACCAACACCATCTCCGACGCCTACCAGAACAGCTCCGCCAAGGGCTTCGACCAGGTCGACGTCGCCGTCCAGCCCAAGCACCAGGACTCCAAGGGCAACCGGGTCGGCACGACGCCCGAGCTGACCCAAGCGCTGCTCGACAAGGCCGCAAAGGTCCCGGGCGCCGCCTCCGCCACCGGTGTCGTCAGCGGCTTCACCGCGATCGCCGACAAGCACGGCAAGCTGGTCGGCGGCGGCTGGCAGTCCCAGGGCGGCAACTACTGGGGCACCAAGGACGCCCGGTACCCGCTGACCGCCGGGCACGCCCCGCACGGCAGGGGTGAGGTGCTCATCGACTCCAAGACCGCCGAGCGCGCCGGATACAAGGTCGGCGACACCGTGCGGCTCTCCGTCGACGGCCCGGTGCTGACCCCGGTCGTCAGCGGCATCTTCACCACCGACGACGGCAACGTCGCCGCGGGCGGCTCCCTCGCCCTGTTCGACACGCCGACCGCGCAGCAGCTGTTCGGCAAGAAGGGCACCTACGACGAGATCGACGTGCGGGCCGCGGCCGGCACGAGCCAGAGCACGCTCAAGGCCGGGCTCGACCGGGCGCTGCCGTCCCGCTTCGTGGAGACCACCACCGGCAAGCAGCTCGCCGACGACCAGGCGCAGGCCATCGCCGACGGGATGAGCGGACTGCGGCAGGCCCTGCTGGTGTTCGCGGGCATCGCCCTGTTCGTCGGCACGTTCATCATCGCCAACACCTTCACCATGCTGGTCGCCCAGCGCACCAAGGAGCTGGCCCTGCTGCGGGCGGTCGGCGCCTCCCGCCGGCAGGTGACGCGCTCGGTGCTGATCGAGGCGTTCGTCGTCGGTACGGTCGCCGGCGTGGCGGGCCTCGTCGCCGGCATCGGCATCGGCGCGGGACTGCGCGCGCTGCTCGGCTCCTTCGGCGCGACCGTGCCCGACGGGCCGCTGGTGATCACGCCGGGCACCGTGGTGGCCGCCCTCGCGGTCGGCATCGTCATCACCGTGCTGGCCGCGTGGCTGCCGGGCCGCCGGGCCGCGAAGATCCCGCCGGTGGCGGCGATGAGCAGCGTGCACGCCAAGGCCACCACCAAGTCGCTGGTACTGCGCAACACGATCGGCGCGCTGTTCTCGGCGGCCGGTGTCGCGGTGGTCCTCGCGGCGACGACGATGAGCACGGACTCCGCCCAGGGTCCGATGGGCCTCGGCGCGGTCCTGCTGATCATCGGCGTGTTCATCCTGACCCCGCTGCTGTCCCGCCCGCTGATCGCGGCGGCGGCTCCGGTGCTGCACGTGTTCGGCGTCTCGGGCAAGCTGGCCCGCCAGAACTCGGTGCGCAATCCGCGCCGTACGGCGGCGACCGCGTCGGCGCTGATGATCGGCCTGACCCTGATCACGGGCATGACGGTGATGGCGGGCAGCCTGCAGAAGTCGATCGACAAGATGGCGAGTTCGGCGATCCGCGCGGACTACGTCGTGTCGATGGCCAACCGCTCCGCGCTCTCCCCCGACGTGGCCGACAAGCTCGCGGGCGCGAAGGGCGTCACCGCCAGCAGCCCGCTGCGGGACGGCATCTCCCGCGTCAACGGCGAGACGGAGTTCCTGACCGGCGTCAACGGCTCCACGATCGGCGAGCTGACGCACCTGAAGGTGACCGACGGCTCCTTCACTGTGGGCGGCACGCGGGTCGTCGTCGACAAGGACAAGGCCAAGGAGCACGGCTGGAAGGCCGGTTCGCGCTTCACCGCGCACTTCGAGGACGGCGCGGCGCGCACGCTGACGGTCGCCGGGGTCTACGAGGGCAACGACATGATCAACGGGATCATGCTCGACAACAAGGTCCTCACCCCGCACCTGAAGGACCCGGCCGACATGCAGGTCATGGTCAAGACGGCGGCCGGCGCGTCGAGCGCGGCCAAGGACAGCCTGGAGAAGACCCTCGGCTCCAACCCGGCGATCAAGGTCCAGGACAAGCAGGACATCTCCAACTCCATCGCGCAGATGTTCACGATGATGCTGAACATGGTCTACGGCCTGCTCGGCATGGCGGTGATCGTCGCGATCCTGGGTGTCATCAACACCCTGGCCATGTCGGTGTTCGAGCGCTCGCAGGAGATCGGCATGCTCCGCGCGATCGGCCTGGACCGCTCCTCGGTGAAGCGGATGGTCCGTCTGGAGTCCCTGGTGATCTCCCTGTTCGGCGGTGTGCTGGGCATCGGGCTCGGCGTGTTCTTCGGCTGGGCGGCCGGTGAGCTGCTGGGCACGAAGATGTCGACCTACGAACTGGTCCTGCCCTGGGCCCGCATCGCGGTCTTCCTGCTGCTGGCGGGCGGGGTCGGCGTCCTGGCCGCCCTGTGGCCGGCCCGCCGCGCGTCCCGCCTGAACGTGCTGGCGGCGATCAAGGCGGAGTAGCGCCGGACAGCCGTACGACAGCCGAGGGCCCCGCTCGCAACGCGCCGAGCGGGGCCTTCGCCGTACCTACAGGTGTCACCCGTGCCAGGTGCGCGGGCGCGGCGGCAGGCCGGAGGCGCCCGACTCGGGGGTCCGGACGGCCAGCACCTGGTTGACGCCGATCCGGTTGCGTTCGAAGGCGAGCGCGCAGGCCGCCATGTAGAGGCGCCAGACGCGGGCCCGGCCAGGGCTCGTGAGGCGGACCGCGCGGTCCCAGTCGGCCTCCAGGTTGGTGACCCACCGGCGCAGGGTGCGGCCGTAGTGCTCGCGGATCGACTCCACGTCCCGGACCTCGAACCCGGCCAGCTCCAGCTGGGTGACGGTGGTGCCGAGGGGGGCGAGTTCACCGTCGGGGAAGACGTAGGCGTCGATGAACTCGTCCACGCGGTACGAGGACTCGTCCCCCTGCGGGCGGCGGGCGATCTGGTGGTTGAGCAGCCGTCCGCCGGGCTTGAGCAGGCCGTACAGCTCGCTCGCGTAGTCCAGGTAGCGTTCGGCGCCGACGTGTTCGGCCATGCCGATGGAGGAGATGGCGTCGTAGGGGCCGTCCGTGACGTCCCGGTAGTCCCGGACCCTGATCTCCACCCGGTCGGTCAGGCCCTCGTCGGCGACGCGCTTGCGGGCGAACGCCGCCTGCTCCCGGGAGAGGGTGATGCCCACGACGCTCACGCCGTGCTCACGGGCCGCGTGGATGGCCATCGAGCCCCAGCCGCAGCCGACGTCCAGCAGCCGCTGACCGGGGGTCAGGCCGAGCTTGCGGCAGATCAGTTCGAGCTTGTCGCGCTGGGCCGACTCCAGGGTCCCGCCGTCCTCCCAGTACGCGCACGAGTAGACCATCGAGGGGCCGAGGACCAGCGCGTAGAAGTCGTTGCCGACGTCGTAGTGGTGGCTGATGGCCCGCTTGTCGCTGTGCCGGGTGTGCAGATGACGGCGCCGGCGTACCTCCTCGCGGGGCGGGGCCGGCGGGACGGGCAGCCCTGTGAGCTTCAGCAGCTCGCGTACGGCGGCCCGTACGTCGGGGTCGCGCAGCGCCTGCGTGAGGCTGCGGGCGTCCTCCCCGCGCTCCCACACCAGCCCGGCCATGGCGTCGAGCGCGCTGTACAGGTCCCCCTCGATCTCCAGGTCGCCGGAGACCCAGGCGCGGGCGAGGCCCAGCTCGCCCGGTTTGAACATCATGCGGCGCAGCGCGCGGCGGTTGCGCAGGACGAGCGCCGGTGCCTCCGGCGGCCCGGCCTGCGACCCGTCCCACGCCCGCAGGCGCACCGGGAGCGGAACTCCCAGCAGCTGCTCGGAAAGCCTCCTCAGCCGCGACGCGGCGTCGGTCATGGCGCCCACCTCCAAGACGACGATCCCGGATGCCGGTTACCACGTAAACACCGACGGCTACGCGGCGCAGTCCCGCGAAGGAGTTACAGCCGGTCATTTTTCCTCGCCGCGACAAGCCGTGGAACGCCGAAGGACCCCCCGCACCACGGATAGCGGGAGGTCCTTCGGGTGGATCAGTGACCGGAGGTCAGAAGTCCTGAGGTCAGAAGTCCTGAGGTCAGGAGGCCTTGGCCTTCTCCTCGGTCTTGGGCGCGGCGGCGACCGGCGCCGGCTTGGCGGCCTCGTAGAACTCGTCGCGCGGGTTCTCCATGGCGCCCAGCGACACGACCTCGCGCTTGAGGAACATGCCGAGCGTCCAGTCCGCGAAGATGCGGATCTTGCGGTTCCAGGTCGGCATCGCCATGCCGTGGTAGCCACGGTGCATGTACCAGGCGAGGCGGCCCTTGAGCTTGATCTTCATCTTGCCGAAGACGATCATCGCGACGCCCTTGTGCAGGCCGAGACCGGCCACCGCACCCTTGTTGGCGTGCTCGTACTCCTTCTGCGGGAAGCCCCGCATACCGGAGATCACGTTGTCGCCGAGGACCTTGGCCTGGCGCAGCGCGTGCTGGGCGTTCGGCGGGCACCAGGCGTTCTCGTTGCCCGCCTTGCGGCCGACGACGTCCGGGACCTGGGCGTTGTCGCCGGCGGCCCAGATGTAGTCCGTGCCCTGCACCTGGAGGGTGGCCGCGGTGTCCACGTGGCCTCGCGGGCCGAGCGGGAGACCGAAGCGGGCGAGCGCCGGGTTCGGCTTGACGCCGGCGGTCCACACGATCGTGTTGGAGTCGACCTCCAGGCCGTTCTTCAGCACGACGTGGCCGTCGACGCAGGAGTCCATGGAGGTGGAGAGGTAGATCTCCACGCCCCGGCTCTCCAGGTGCTCCTTGCCGTACTGGCCGAGCTTGGGGCCGACCTCGGGAAGGATCTTGTCCGCGGCGTCGACGAGGATGAAGCGCATGTCCTCACGGGACACGTTCTTGTAGTACTTGGCCGCGTCCCGGGCCATGTCCTCGACCTCACCGATGGTCTCCGCGCCCGCGAAGCCACCGCCGATGAACACAAAGGTCAGCGCCTTGCGGCGGAGCTCCTCGTCAGTCGTGGAGTCGGCCTTGTCCAGCTGCTCCAGGACGTGGTTGCGCAGGCCGATGGACTCCTCGATGCCCTTCATACCGATGCCCTGCTCGGCGAGGCCGGGGATCGGGAAGGTGCGGGAGACCGCGCCCAGCGCGATGACGAGGTAGTCGAAGGGCAGCTCGTACGCCTCGCCCACCAGGGGGGCGATCGTGGCGACCTTGCGGTCCTGGTCGATGGTCGTGACCCGGCCGGTGAGGACCTCCGCCTTCGGGAGCACGCGTCGCAGCGGGACGACGACGTGTCGAGGGGAGATGCTGCCGGCGGCGGCTTCGGGGAGGAAGGGCTGGTAGGTCATGTACGACCGGGGGTCGACGACCGTGACGGTCGCCTCTCCGTAGCGCATCTTCTTCAGGATGCGCCGAGCTGCGTACAGGCCTACGTACCCACCGCCTACTACGAGGATCCTGGGACGCTCCGTGGTGCTCATGCCATCGAGTATCCACCCGGTCAGGGAGGGGTGCTCGTGCGCCCCTTCACAAGGTCCGACAGGGCCTGTGTTAATATCCGCGACCCGCGTGACGCAGGTCATGCCGACGGGCCGGAACCCCTGGGCGGTCTGCCCCGTTGTCAAGGCCGCGTGAGCTGCCTCTCTGGGCTTTCGGGGTGGCTGTGAGCACCTCGCAACACCCCTGGATCAGGCCCGTTCGCGCCACTTTTCCGGCCATCGTCTGAACATGTTCAAACAGCTCCGGAGCCCCCGGAAGGGCCTACCGGCCCCTTTTCGTGGTGCCACTTGGCCGAAATCCTTGTGAAGAACTTCACGAAGTTTTCCGACCGGCCGTCACCGAGGGGCCCCTGAGGGCCCCTCAGCCCCGCTCAGACGTTATCCGACCTGCTCAGTCGACTACTACTGGTCAGTAACAAAAGAGAGCCACGCCACCGGGCGCATGCTGCCCGGGTCACCGACCGCGTGCGGGCTACGCCACCGACCACGCGATGCCGTCGAGGATGTCGTGCTCGCTCACGACGACCTCCTCGGCCCCGGTCCGCTCCATGATCGCGAGCAGCACGAGGGCGCCGGCGCCGATGACGTCGACGCGGCCCGGGTGCATGGACGGGACGGTCGCCCGCTCGGCGTGCGTGGAGCGCAGCAGCCACTCGGTGATCTCGCGGACGCGCTCGCGGGAGATCCGGGAGTGGTGGATGCGCGCGGAGTCGTACTCGGGCAGGTCCTGGGCGATCGCGGACACCGTGGTGACCGAGCCGGCCAGGCCCACCAGGGTGTGCGCCCGGCGCAGCGGGACCGACTCCTCGGCCAGGTCCAGGGCGGCCTCGATGTCGGCCCGCATGGCGGCGATCTCCTCCGCGGTGGGCGGGTCGCTCACCTCGCCGCCCTGCACCAGGTGCCGTTCGGTCATGCGCACGCAGCCGACGTCCACGGAGCGCGCGGCCCGCACGTGGTCGTCGCCGACGACGAACTCGGTGGAGCCGCCGCCGATGTCCACGACGAGGTAGGGCCGGGTCAGGTCCTCGCGGCCGGCGAGTTCCCTCGTCGCACCCGTGAAGGAGAACTCGGCCTCCTGGTCGCCGGAGATGACCTCGGGCTCGACGCCGAGGATGTCCACGACACCGCGCACGAAGTCGTCCTGGTTCTCCGCGTCCCGGGAGGCGGAGGTGGCCACGAAACGCACCTTGGGGGCGCCCAGTTCGCGGATGACGTCCGCGTACTCCCGGCACGCGGCGAAGGTCCGCTCCAGCGCCTCGGGCGCCAGCCGCCCGGTGCGGTCCACGTCCTGGCCGAGCCGCACGATCGTCATGCGCCGGTCCAGCTCCAGCAGTTCACCGGTGGCAGGGTTCACGTCCGCGACGAGCAACCGGATCGAGTTCGTGCCGCAGTCGACGGCCGCTACCCGGGAGAAGCCCTCGGGGACCAGCGGGCGCTCGGCGAAGAAAGCGCTGCGGACCTCGGTGGGGTCGAGGACCGCGCCCTCCTCGCCCGGGTGCTCGTCCGCCGGATCGGGCGCCACGAGCGGCTGCACGCACGGCCCCTTGGCCCACCACTCCGGCAGCATCGCGAGCGCCTCGTCGCCGAGCGGGTTGACGCCCGGCCCGGCGGCCAGCGAGTGGCCGACCAGCACGTGCAGGCACTTCACCCGGTCCGGCATGCCGCCCGCGCTCGGGAAGCCCTCCAGGACCTCGATCGCGTCGCGGCGCCGGATGTAGTCCTCGTGCGCCGCGCGGTAGGCCGCCGCCAGTTCGGGGTCGGTCTGCAGGCGTTCGGTCATCTCCTTCATGACGCCGTTCGCCTCCAGCGTGCCGATCGCGGAGGCGGCGCGCGGGCAGGTCAGGTAGTACGTCGTCGGGAAGGGCGTGCCGTCGGGCAGCCGGGGTGCCGTCTCCACGACGTCCGGCTGGCCGCAGGGGCACCGGTGCGCGATCGCCCTCAGCCCGCGCGGCGGTCGCCCGAGCTGCTGCTTGAAGGCCTCGACGTCCGCGTCGGTCGGCTCGGTACGCGGAGTGGGCGGCGGAGGCGTTTCCATGACTGTCTTCGGCTGTCTTTCTGTCGGTTCACTGGTCGGAGGCGTCGGACTTGTCGACGCCGTCCCAGACGTTCGCGTACCAGGGCCGGCGGGCGGTCCCGAGTTGGGCGCGGGACTGCTTGGCCGCGCCCGGCTCCACGACCACGTACCCGGTCTCGCCGGGCATCACATAGTGCAGCCGGCGCCGGATCTGCTGCTCGGCGTAGGAGTCGTCCTGCCAGCGCGCCTTGAGGTCGCGCAGCTGCTCGACGCGCCGGCGGGCCTGTTCCCGCTGCCGCTGGAGGTCGGAGATCTCGGCGCGCTGGGAGACGTACTGCCGCATCGGGTAGGCCAGGGCGACGATGAGCGAGCACAGCACCAGGGCGAGCAGGGCCGCGCGGCCGGTGAGCCGGGAGCGGCGGGCCTGCCGCTTGGTCTGGGAGCGGTAGACCCGGGCCGCCGTCTGCTCGCCGAGCAGGCGCAGCCTGGTCGCGGTGGAGAAACGGTCCCGGTCCTTCACTGCCATCTGGCTCTCCGCCTCCCCTTTCACACGCACGTACGTCCCCGGACACGGTACGGGACCGAGTGCGGGGACGTACGTACGACTGGCTAAGGCTTACCCCGGGTTGGGTCAGCCCTTGGAGATCTCCACGCTGCCCCTGAAGCGCGGGAAGGCGCTGCGGCCGGCGTACACCGCGGCGTCGTCGAGGATCTCCTCGATGCGCAGCAGCTGGTTGTACTTGGCGACGCGGTCGGAGCGGGCCGGGGCGCCGGTCTTGATCTGGCCGCAGTTGGTGGCGACGGCCAGGTCGGCGATGGTGACGTCCTCGGTCTCGCCGGAGCGGTGGGACATCATGCACTTGTAGCCGCTGCGCTGGGCCAGCTCGACGGCGTCAAGGGTCTCGGTCAGCGAACCGATCTGGTTCACCTTCACCAGCAGGGCGTTGGCGGTGCCCTCCTCGATACCGCGGGCGAGGCGCTCGGGGTTGGTGACGAACAGGTCGTCGCCGACCAGCTGGACCTTGTCACCGAGCTTGTCGGTGATGACCTTCCAGCCGGCCCAGTCGTCCTCGAACAGCGGGTCCTCGATGGAGACGAGCGGGTAGTCCGCGACGAGCTCCTCGTAGTACTCCGTCATCTCGGCGGCGGAGCGCTCCTTGCCCTCGAAGAGGTACTTGCCGTCCTTGTAGAACTCGGACGCGGCGACGTCGAGCGCGAGCGCGATCTGCTCGCCGGGGATGTAACCGGCCTGCTTGATGGCCTCGAGGATGAGGTCGAGGGCCTCACGGTTGGAGGGCAGGTTCGGGGCGAAGCCGCCCTCGTCGCCGAGGCCGGTGGACAGGCCCTTGCCCTTCAGGACCTTCTTCAGCGTGTGGTAGACCTCGGCACCCCAGCGCAGGGCCTCGGAGAAGGACTCCGCGCCGATCGGGGCGATCATGAACTCCTGGATGTCCACGTTGGAGTCGGCGTGCGAGCCGCCGTTCAGGATGTTCATCATCGGCACCGGCAGCAGGTGCGCGTTCGGGCCGCCCAGGTAGCGGAAGAGCGGGAGGTCGCTGGCCTCGGAGGCGGCGTGGGCCACGGCCAGGGAGACGCCGAGGATGGCGTTGGCGCCGAGGGAGCCCTTGTTGTCGGTGGCGTCCAGGTCGAACATGGCCTGGTCGATCAGGCGCTGCTCGGTGGCGTCGTAGCCGACCAGCTCCGGGCCGATCTGCTCGATGACGGCGAGGACGGCCTTCTCGACACCCTTGCCCAGGTAGCGGTTGGGGTCACCGTCGCGCAGCTCGATGGCCTCGAAGGCGCCGGTGGAGGCGCCGGACGGGACGGCGGCACGACCCGTGCTGCCGTCGTCGAGGCCGACCTCGACCTCGACCGTGGGGTTGCCTCGGGAGTCCAGGATTTCCCGGGCTACGACGACGTCGATGGACGGCACGAGCATCTCCTTCTTGGGATGTGACGCTGGAAGTGCGGGGCGTGTGCCTTTGCGGGCTGTGCCTTGCGCCTAGAGCCTAACCGTCCATGGGGCGTCGGCCATCGACCGACCGTCCCGTGGACAGGCAAACGGTACCCATTGTTCACGCCCGGAACAAAGGGGTTCCCGGGTAGCCCCCGGGTGAAGAGTGGGGAAAGTGCGGCGGAAAGCGGGGAGGGGAGCGGCGAACAGCGGGGACGGAAAAGCCCCGCCCCGGCGCGTACGGGGGAACACGCGCCGGGGCGGGGGGACTGGGGGCCGCGCCTTACTTCAGGTGCAGCTGCTGACCCGGGTAGATCAGGTCGGCGTCCTGGACGATGTCCTTGTTCAGGTCGAACAGCTTCTTCCAGCCGCCCTTGACGCCGTGCTTCTCGGCGATGGTGCTGAGGGTGTCGTCCTTGACGACCTTGTACTCGCCGTCGCCCTTCTTGACCTTCTTGCCGGTCGGGGTGGTGACGGTCGCGCTCTTGGCCGGGGCCGTACGCTCGGCGGAGCGGGAGGCGGCCTGGCCGGTGGAGCGGGTGGCGGTGGCCTTCGGGGCCGCCGCGGTGCCGTTGTACGGCGTGTTCGACAGGCCCGTGCCGCAGACCGGCCAGGCGCCCTTGCCCTGGGCGGCGAGGACCTTCTCGGCGACGGTGATCTGCTGCGCCTTGGTGGCCTGGTTGGCCTGCGGGGCGTAGGCGGTGCCGCCGTACGCGGCCCAGGTGGAGGCGGAGAACTGCAGGCCGCCGTAGAAGCCGTTACCGGTGTTGATGGACCAGTTGCCGCCGGACTCGCACTGGGCGACCTTGTCCCACTCGGCGGCGGTGGCGGCGGAGGCGTTGCCGGCCGCCATGAGCGGGGCGGCGACAGCGGCGCCGGCGACTCCGGCGAGTGCGATGGCGCGGGTGGCCTTGAACGGGCGGCGGTGCTTGCCCTTACCGGTGAACAGCATGGATCGATCCCCTCACCGACGCCTGCGAGGTGAGCTGTCGGGTTCGGGCCGGTTGAGTTGCCCGGCCGCGGCCCTTTCGGGACACGGCTTCACCCCAAGCCGCAACCGACGTCAACTGCCGGTTTTGGCACTTACCTTGGGTCCCCCGCTCCTGCCTACGGCGCATGATGCGACGACTGTTCCCGGGCAACCGCTGGCAGGATTCGGCGTTGCGACTGCCGGGGCTCGTGGTGACGAGCGGCCTTGACCGTAGCCACGCGATCCGCGGAATTTCAAAGACGATCAGGGCTTCTGAGACTCATCCCACACTTTCACCAAACCGGACATTCAGGCGCTTAGTGGGGCGTCAACTCCCGCTACTTCTGGCCCGTTTCCGCACCGATTTCCAGGGTCTGACCGGCGGCGATGTGGTTCGGGTCGGCGCCGATGACCTTCTTGTTGTGGCCGTAGAGCGCGCGCCATCCGCCGTCGACGTCAAGGGAGTCGGCGATGGCGCAGAGAGTGTCGCCCTCACGGACCTCGTAGGTGCTCGCATCGCGGGACGCATGACGACCGGACCGGGTGGCGTTCTGACCGTTTGTCACGCTTTCGTCCGCACTGACGCCACGGTGACGTCCACCACTACTGAGCGAGCCGGTGTCGACGAGGCTCCAAGAGCCGCCGTTCTGCCAGGAATTGTCCGAGTCGTCCGTTGCGGGGTCCGTGGTGGCGCCACCGTCCCCCTGCCCGTTTTGAGTGTCGGATGATGTGGATTTGTCGGACTTGGGGGTTTCGCCGCCCTTGCCGGAGCCCTCGGAGTCGCCGCCCTCGCCCGCGCCACGGCTCGCACTCGGGGACGGCTTGGCGGTGGCGTCCGAGGAGTCGGACGACCGCGACGGGGATGACGACGGCGAAGAGGGTGACGAAGGCGACGAATCCGACAGACCGGATGAGTCCGAAGTGTCGGCGGAGTCGGACGAATCCTGACCCTGCTGGTCCTGCTGGTCCTGCTGGTCCTGCTGGTCCTGCTGGTCCTCCGGCGAATGCCCGGACTCGGAGGAGCCACCGGAGCCGTGCGAGCCGGAGGCCGAGTCCGAACCCGGGTTTCCGACGCCCGTGTCGACGTCCACGGAGCCGGAGTGCGCGGTCAGGCCGTTGAGCAGGGCGCAGGTGGCCCAGGGAGTGGTGCCCCGGTCGGCGAGGATCCGCTCGGCCACGGCGATCTGCTGCGAACGGCTGGCCTGGTCGGCGCTGGAGGCGTACTTCGTGCCGCCGTACTTGTCCCAGTCGTCCTGGGAAATCTGCAGGCCACCGTAGTAACCATTGCCGGTGTCGGCGCTCCAGGAGCCGCCGCTCTCACACTCGGCCACCTTGTCCCACGTGGTGCCGTCGGCCGCGCTGGCGCTTGCTGCGCCGAGGAGCGGGATGGCGATCGCGGAGCCGGTCACTCCGGCCGCGACGAGGAGGGCCGGAGCCTGACGGGGGCGACGGTGACGACCGTTCCCGGTGAGCATACGGAAGCCTTTCGTGCGACAGCAGGACCGGCGCGGCGGGTGATGCTGGGCGCCACGCTGACGAGTGAACGTATCGGCATACGATCACTTGTCACAAGTTAATGCCGCGCAGATCACGTGAAGATCACGGAGTTGTACGTCTTTCATCTTCGCCTGGCCGGGCCGCGCTTGTGGGAGGGGTGAGCGGCTCCTACTGGACGGGCGTGAACTCCACCGGCAGGGTGCGCAGGCCGCGCATGATGAGTCCGCCGCGCCAGCGCAGCTCGGCCGGATCCGCCGCGAGCCGCAGATCGGGGAGGCGGGTGAGGAGGGTGGCGAGTGCGAACTGGCCCTCCAGGCGGGCGAGCGGCGCGCCGAGACAGTAGTGGATGCCGTGGCCGTAGCCGAGGTGCTGGTTGTCCCGGCGGGACAGGTCCAGCCGGTCCGGGTCGGTGAACCGCTCCGGATCCCGGTCGGCCGCGGCGAGCACGACGAGCACCGGGTCGCCGGCGGCGATGTCCTGCCCGCCGATGGTGAGCGGCCGGGTGGCGAACCGCCAGGTGGCCAGCTCCACCGGGCCGTCGTAGCGGAGCAGTTCCTCCACGCCGGTCTCCAGCAGCTCCCGTTCCCCGGCGGCGAGGGACCGCTGGAGCCGCTGCCGCTGTTCGGGGTGGGTGAGCAGGGCGTAGGTGCCGTTCCCGATGAGGTTGACCGTCGTCTCGAAACCGGCGAAGAGCAGGATGAAGGCCATGGCGGCGGCCTCGTTCTCGGTGAGGTGCTCTCCGTGGTCGGAGGCGCGGATCAGACCCGAGATCAGGTCCTCGCCGGGCGCGGGCTCGGCGGGCAGCGCCGCCCGCTTGCGGTGGATCAGCTCGGCGAGATAGCCCCGCATCTTCTTCACCGAACGGGCCACACCGCCCCGGGGCCCTCCGCCGTGCCGGATCATCATGCCCGCCCAGTCCCGGAAGTCGTCCTGGTCCTCGCGCGGGACGCCGAGCAGGTCGCAGATGGCGTAGATGGGGAGCGGGAAGGCGAACTCGTGGATGAGGTCGGCGGAACCCTTCGCCGCGAACCCGTCGATGAGCTGGTCGGTCAGCTCCTGCACACGAGGCGCGAACTCGGCGACCCGGCGGGGCGTGAACGCCTTGCTGACCAGCCGGCGCAGCCGGGTGTGGTCCGGCGGGTCGATGTTCAGCAGGTGCGTCATCAGCTCGGCCTTGCGCTCACCGGGGATGCCGGTCTTGCCCTTGGCGTGCGCGGGCTCGTCATGATGCGCCGGGTTCTTGCTCAGCCGCTGGTCGGCGAGCGCCTGCTTGGCATCGGCGTACCGGGTGACCAGCCAGGCCTCCACCCCACTGGGCAACCGCGTCCGGTGCACGGGGGCGTGCTCCCGCAGCCAGGCGTAGGCCGGGTACGGGTCGGCGGCGAACTCCCAGGTGAAGAGGTCGGGGGCGGGGGCGCCGGGGGCGGGCTGGGGGTTGAACTGGTTGGTCACCCCTTGACGGTATCCGGCTTGTCCGACGTCTCGCCGAGGGCCTTCAGGGCAGCGGGGTGACCCATGTCGGCGGCTTTGCGGTACCACTGCCTGGCCTCGTCCGGTTTGCCTTCCCTGTCGAGGAGGGCGGCGAGACGGTAGGCGCCGTAGGAGTCGCCCACCGTGTAGCCCTTCTCGTATTTCTCGCGGGCCTCGTCGAGATATCCCCGCATCTCCAGAAGGGCGCCCTGATGAGTGGGGTCCAGCGGGTAGTAGAGGGGGTCCGCGTCCCCGTCGAAGTAGTCGTCGTCCAAGGGCCTCGGCTCGCGGCCGGCCTCCTCAAGCAACTCGGCAAGCAACTCGGCCGCCTGCTCGTCACCCGCGTCCGCAGCGCGTGTCAGCCAAATCTCCGCGGCCTCGCGCTGGCCCTCGATCAGCTGGAACATGCCCTGGCTCCTGGCCCCTTCGGCGTAGCCAAGGTGATCCGCCTCCAGATACCAGTCTCTCGCCGCCTTGACATCGCTCGTGAGCAACAGATCCGCCAGCTCGTGCGCCGCCGCCCCGTCCCCTGCCTTCGCGGCCGTACGCAGCCAGCGCTTGGCGCGTTCGCGGTGGATCCGGCCGAGGCGCAGCGCGGCCCAACGGTCTCCGGTCACGGCGGCGACCTCCAGATAGGGGAGCGCGTCCTGCTCATTCCCTTCGCGCAGCAGGATCTCCGCCACGTCCGCCGCCGCCGGGCCATGTCCCGCGTCGGCCGCACGGCGCAGCAAGGACACGCCTTCGTCGCCTTCGGTGTAGACGGCGAGGCGGAACGTCACCTCCACGTCCCCGGCCTCGATACGCGAACGCAGCGCCGCGTGGGCCGCGCCGAGAACCGCCCCGCGGTCCAGCGGCTCCCCCAGGTCCGCCGCGCCCAGCAGCGTCCACCACACCTCGTCCGGTACCGGTTCCAGGTCGCCCGAGCCCAGCGCCTCCGCGACCAGCGCCCCGTACGCCCGCCAGGTGCCGTCCTCCTCGCCCGCCACGAGCAGTCCCGACACGCCGAACATCCGGGCCGTCGCCCAGGCGAGCGCGTCCTCGAAGGACTCCTCCGGCTCCGCTTCCTCCGCCGCGTACTTCTCCTGGACCTTCTTGAGCAGCCCGGCCGGTACCGCCCCCGTGACCCCGCACCGGGCGAGGTCGACCGCCGCCCGGACCAGCAACTGCCCACGGGGGTGCGCCTGTCGCGTGCCCTCCCGCAGCCACTCGTCGAACAGCAGGTGCCCGACGGCGAAGTACGAGGCCGCTCCTTCCTTACCGCTCCACATGTACGCCGGGTACGCGCGCGGGTCGTCGTCCGCCGCCAGCCGTTGCAGCTCGGGCTCGCTCCACTCACGCTCCAGGAGCACCGTGCGGGCCGCGGCGACGACGCGGTCGCCGGGGGCCGTCCGGGCGCGGCGCCGGTAGTACTCGGCGGGGTTCATGGTGCCGAGCACGACCGCGCCGAGTTCGTTGAGCCGCCCCAGCAGCCGCAGGTCCAGCCCGCCCATGCCGAGGTGGTCGGTCAGCTCGTCCAGCCAGACGACGTACCTGCCGGGGTTGTCCCGCAGCGCGGCGACCAGCGGGCGCAGGTCCTCGCCCTGGTCCGGCATGTACAGCCGGTGGCCCTCCAGTAAGCGCACGCCGTGCCACGCGGTGTACGACTTGCCCGCGTAGCGCTCACCCAGGATCAGTACGAGGCCGGGACGGGCGAGCTGGGCGCTCAGGTCTTCGTCGCGGTCACGCGCCACGTACGGCGGTACGTCCGACAGCCCCGGCACGGGCCGGGTCGGATGCACACCGAACGCGAACGGCCCCACCTGGTCGGCCGGCCGCCACTCCGCGGGCGCGGGACCGCCGTAGAGGTTGTACTGCAGTCCCACGACCTTGTCGTTGAAGGTGGCCTGACGCATGTCGACGTGGTCACCCGCGACTTGGGTTCCGACGTCTCCCCTGGGCGTGGGGGCCGAGGCGGTGCGAGCCGGCTGGGGTACCGCGGCAGGGTAACCGGCCGCGATGGCCACGAGTTCGGAGAACTTCTCGGGATGGTTGTCGCGCACCGTCGACAGGGAGCCGAGCTGCCGCTCGGTCCGCGTCTCCCGTGATCCCGTACGCCGTATCCAGATGTCCATGACGTCGCGGACACCTGCCCGCTTCATCACCTGAGCGACCCTCTGTGCCGTGGTCGGCGAGCTGTCGATCGCGCGCAGAAGCGCTTTCCTCAGCTGCACCAACTCCGCTGTCACAACCGCCCCCACGCATCGCGCCCGCCCGTCAGAGCAACGGTATCAAGCGGACAGCCCCTCAGCAGCCCGTATGGCGTCCCGGTATGCGCGGGCCGCCGCCCGCAGCGCGGCCTCCGGGTCGATGCCGTCCGCCTCGGCGCGGGCCGCCAGCTCCAGCAGTTCGTAGCCGATGCCCGCGCCGCTCGGCAGGGGCACGTCCAGGCCCGCCGTGCGGGCGCGGGAGACGAGCTTGGCGGCGAGGGCGAGGCCGGGCTGGCCGAGGGGGACGCCCTCC
The DNA here is from genome assembly GCF_053592455.1 of Streptomyces sp. NPDC002676. Classification (NCBI taxonomy): domain Bacteria; kingdom Bacillati; phylum Actinomycetota; class Actinomycetes; order Kitasatosporales; family Streptomycetaceae; genus Streptomyces; species Streptomyces sp. NPDC002676. The sequence continues at coordinate 95,021 of NZ_JBSFVT010000004.1, forward strand.
GTCACCGAGGAGCGGCGCTTCTCCTCGGCCTTGGTGCGCAGCCAGTGCTCCTTGACGTCCTCCGGCGTCTCCGCCTTCTCGTCGCCGAAGACGTGCGGGTGGCGGTGGATCAGCTTGGCGACGATGCCGCCGGCCACGTCGTCGACTGAGAACGGCGCGTCCGGGTCCTCCTCGGCGATGCGGGAGTGGAAGACGACCTGGAGCAGGACGTCGCCCAGTTCCTCCCGCAGTTCGTCCCGGTCGCCGGCCTCGATGGCCTCGACCAGTTCGTACGCCTCCTCGATGCCGTACTTCGCCAGGCCCTGGTGGGTCTGCCGGGACGACCAGGGGCATTCGGCGCGGATGCGGTCCATGACCTGGACGAGGTCGAGGAGGCGGGCGCCTGGCAGGTCGTAGGAAGCGGGCAGCAGCTCCAGCTCCGGCATCCGGACGCGGCCGGAGCCGGCGAGGCGGGCCAGGCCGTCGGTGAGGACCGGTTCGCCCTCACCCGTGGCCACGACCACCGCGGTCCGCCCGCCGGCGCAGGCGTCGATCAGCTCCTGCGCGGTGGGGGACGCCTCCGCCACCGCTATCCCGGCCTCGCGCAGATACGGCAGCTGCGGATGGGCGCCGTCCGCGCACAGCACGGCGTCCGCGGCGCGCAGCGCCTGCCAGGCGGGCCAGGACAGCAGGCCGGGCGCGACTCGGTGGCTCGTGGTGAGCAGGACGATACGGCCAGGGGCTTCGGGGCTGATTGCGTTCACGATCCGAACGTAACGCACGGTGCGGAGGGAGCGGCCCGGTTGTCCACAGGGCCCCTGGATTCCCGTGATCGTATGACCGACGGCCCCGGCTCTACGCCGACAGCGGCTGCCCGCCGTCCGCCGTGACCTCCCGCACCCAAGGCGTCTTCGCGTCCACCCGGCTGCTCCGCTGCACGTCCCACGCGCCGTAGCGCGGATTGAGGTCGACGTGGAGTTCCTGGGACGCCTTGGACAGGGCCTTCCAGAAGGCGGGCTGGCTGGTGTCGGTGCCGAGGCCGGCAGCGAGCTTCTGCGCCTCCAGCTGGAGGCGCAGGTTGTCGTCGAGGCGCCTGGGCGCGATGCCGTACTTCTGCAGCCAGGCCGTCTCCAGCCCCTTGGCGCCGCCCGTCTGGAGCTCCAGGCCGGCGCGCATCTGCTGGACCTCCTTGCGGGTGACCGTGACACCCGCGTCCTGCGCGGCCCGGTGCAGCACCCGGTCCAGGACCATGTTGTGCAGGGTGTCGCGGGTGAGGCTGCTGGTGGAGGCGAGGACCTGCTGGTACTGGGCCTCGTCCGAGACCGCGGCCCGCTGTGCCTTGCGGACCTCGTCGACCCGGCTCTGCAGCTGGGCGACGGTGATCCGCTGTCCGCCGACGACGGCCGCCGCACCCGGGTGCGCATCGTTTCCGCAGGCGGTGAGGAGGGGTGCCGCGGCGGCGATCGCGGCGGAAAGGACGAACGCGGTGCGACGGCGGCGGTGCAAGTTAACCTCCCGAGGAGTTTGTGCGACGGTGCACAAAGTCTTGCGGTGATCGATGGTAGGCAGTGGGCAGGCTGCGGCCAACCCATTCGACCAACGATTCACAGCCGCTTCGGGCACCGTCGCGCCCCTCGCGACGGCAGGAGCCAGGTGTACTCCTAGCCGTGCATCTGCCCCAGCCACTGAAGTGTGCGGTGTATGTCCGCCGCCAGGGGGTGCCCCGGGCCGTGCACGCGCTCCACGTCCATCAGCAGCCGCGCGAGCGTGTCGTGGGCGGCCGGGCGGTCGCCGAGGGCGAGCAGCAGGTGGCCGATACGGCGGCGCACGTCGTGCGCGAGCTGCGGGTCGCCGGAGACGTACTGGTTCTCGTAGTACGGCAGCAGCGCGCGGTACTCGGCGAGCGCCGCGGCCGGCTGGCCGAGCTGCTCCAGGCACTGGGCGGCCTCGTAGCGGTAGCGCAGGGACTGCGGGTCGGCCTGGCCGGCCTCGGCGGCGCGTTCGTCGGCCAGGCGGCGCAGTTCGGGCAGGGCGCGCCGGTACTGGCCGTCGTCCAGGAGCGTGGCCGCGTACTGCTTGCGCAGGGTACGGACGACCGGGGAGTGCTCGCCGTGCTGTTCGGCCGCGGCGGGCAGGATCGCGCCGAGGATGTCCACGGCCTGGGTGATCCGGCCCTCCCCCAGGAGGCGCTTGACCTCGTCCACGGCGGCGGCCACATCGGGCTTCTCGGCCACCGGCGGCGCGGGCGCGACGGGGGCGGGCTGGGGCGCGGGCGTCCGCGCGCGGTCCGGCCAGGGGGCGTGCGGGCGCAGGAAGGGGCGCGTGGGGTCCAAAGGCTCTCCCGTCGGCATCCCGCGCGCGGGCAGCAGCAGGGCCAGGTGCTCGTACACCTCCTGCGCGGAGGCCGGGCGGTGCTGCGGGTCCTTGGCGAGCAGCCTGAGGACGAGGGCTTCGAGCGCCTCGGGGACCTCGGGCCGGATCCGGCGCACCGGAAGCGGGGGCTCGTACAGGTGCCGGTGCAGCACGCCGAGCGCCGTGGAACCGGTGAACGGCACGTCACCGCTGAGCAGTTCGTGTATCAGCACACCGAGCGCGTACAGGTCGGTGTACGGGCCGACCGCACCGCCCATCGCCTGCTCGGGCGCCATGTAGGCGGGCGAGCCGATGGGTGAGCCGGTGTGCGTGAGGCGCGTGGTGTCGGTGTCCATGACCGACGCCACGCCCAGGTCGAGAACGGTGACCGTGCCGTCCTGCTTCACCATCACGTTGCGCGGCTTCAGGTCGCGGTGGACGATCGGCACGGCGTGCACGGCGCTCAGCACGGCGCACAGTTGCGCGGCGACCGAGACCGCCCACTGCCAGGGGTACGGGTCGTGCTCGGCGAGGTGGTCGGAGAGGTCGGCGCCGTCGACGTACTGCATGACGAGGAACAGTTCCTCGCCCTCGCTGCCCGCGTCGTGCACGGTGACGAGCCCGGGGTGGTCGACCTGCGCGGTCACCCGGCACTCGCGCACGAACCGGCGGCGCAGCTCGTCCGCCTCCTGCCCGGCCACCTTGTCGGGGCGCAGCAGCTTCACCGCCACGCGCCGGTCGAGCCGCTGGTCGTACGCCGTCCACACCTGGCCCATGCCGCCCTGGCCGATGAGCGTGGACAGTTCGTAACGGCCGGCGACGACACGTCCCGCCGCCACGCTCACCTTCCGCCCTCGTGGTTGCGCAGGTAGTCGCTCAGCTCGTCCAGTTCGGCGCGCACCTGGTCGATCCGCGCGGGCGCCGGGCGCTGGGGCTGCGGGTGGGCCTGGGGCGGGGGCGGGGGCGGAGCGAGCGGGGTGGACTGCGGGGGGCCGGGTATCGGGGTGTGCGTCATGGGCGGCGGGGTGTGCGGGGTGACCGGCGCGCTCGCGTACGGCGACCCGGGCTGCGGGTAGCCGTACGACGTCGGGAGGGTCTGGGCGTGCGGCGGCGCGTAACCGGACTGCGCGCGCTGTGCGTTGGAGTGGTGCCGGATGTCCGCGACCAGAAAGTGGACGGTTGCGGCGACACCGAGGAGCAGGACCGTGGCCAGCGCGAAGTCGCCCCTCCTGTCGTTCTCCGGCACCGAGCCGACCACCGCGAAGCACGCCATGCCCAGCACCAGGCTCGCCCAGGCCACCAGCCAGTCGAACCACCGCGCGCGCAGGAACGCGACCCGGAACAGCGGCACGCACGCGAGGATGCCGCACGAGAACATGCCGCAGGCGGCCATCAGCACGCGCAGGGTGATGACGTTTCCCGCGCCGCGGGTGGGCGGCGCCGCGCCGTGGCCGTACATGACTGCTCCTGGGCCGGGGGTTGGTCCACTTCGGAGTTCGAGCCTATAGGCCGACACCGACAAGGGGTTACGGGTCTACCGAACCGTTGTCGCACTGATCGCTTCGGTCATTCCGGCGCCACCGTCCCGTCCGTCAGCCCGTCGTACATCCCGCGCACCAACTGCTCCCCGAGGCGGCTCGCGTGGCGCAGTGCCCGCTCGAACTCGTCGAGGGCGCGGAAGCGCGCGCCGTAGCGCCGCTGTTCGTCCAGCGGTAGCCGGGGCAGCTGGAGGCGGCGCACGTCGAGGCGGGTGGCGGTGGAGGCGTAGCTGCTGGCCTGGCGGTTGTTGGCGGTGCCGCGCAGGAAGCCGGCGAGGAACCAGGGGTCGAGCGCCGTGCGATCGGGGCGCAGGAGCACGAGGTTGCGCCCCAGGGCGGCGCCTCCGGTCGCGTCGTCGATGACGCGCGCGACCGAGCCGCCGCCGAGCACCGGTACGACGACGTCGCCCGGCTCGGTCAGCACCGCCTCCTCGTCGCTCTCGGGGAGCGTCCCGGAGGGGGCCGTTCCGGCGAGGACGTCGTGGTCGGTGAGCACGGGCACGCGCGCGTGGCCGCCGTTTCCGCCGGTGCGCATCACCAGGGCGCCCCCGCGCGCGAGTTCGCCGATGGTGGTGAGCGGCCGGCGCGCGGCCGGCGCGGGCGTGGCGGGGGGCGGCGTGAGCTCCGTGGTCAGGCGCAGGGTGACGCCGAGGCGTTCGCGCACCGCGGTGAGCTGCTCCGCGCCGTCGGCCACGGCGGCGGGCGGCAGATGCCGGGCGGGGGCGAGGTCCACGTCGTCGTCGAGGAGTTCGATGACGGGCAGGGAGCGGGCCAGTCCCGGGCGCTCCTCCAGCCGCCCGGCCCGCTCGAAGGCGCGCCAGGCGTCCAGGACGGCGTCCCGCACCGCCGCCCAGTCGGGTCCGCCGCGCCCCTCGCCGGCGAACCGCCCGGTGTCCACGAGCAGCACCTCGGGCGCGGCCGGTGTCCGGTCGGGGCGGCGCAGCACCCACACGTGGAGCGGGATGTTGTACGGCGGCGCCGCCCCGACCGGCAGCGCGACCACGGCCCGCAGCGCGCCCCGGCGCAGCAGGTCGGCCCGGATCCGGCGCCCGGAACGGCGGGAGGCGGCGGCCGGGGGCATGAGCAGGACGGCGGTTCCGCCGTCGGCGAGCCGGGCCAGCGCGTGCTGCACCCAGGCCAGCTCGGACTCGGTGCGCGCGGGGAAGCCGTACTCCCAGCGGGGGTCGTAGGCGAGTTCGTCGTGCCCCCAGTTGCGCTCGTTGAACGGCGGGTGGCACAGGACGGCGTCGGCGCGCAGCTCCGGGTAGGCGTCGGCGCGCAGGGTGTCGCCGGCTGCGCCGCGCACGCCCGCGCGAGCGTGCAGGGCGAGCCGCAGCGTGGTGAGCGCGGCGAGGTCGTGGGCGCTGTCCTGGGCGTACAGCTCCTGGTCGGGCCGGGTCTCGACGGCGCGCAGCAGGGCGCCGGTGCCGCAGGCAGGGTCCAGGACGGTACGGGCGGGGCCGGCCAGGTCGGCCATGAGGCCGGCGAGTTCGGCCGGGGTGAGCGTGTACTGGCGGGGGTTGGCGTCCAGATGCCGGCCCAGCAGGAACTCGAAGGCCTGCCGCGCCCCCGTCTCGGCGGCCAGCTCGGCCACGCCGCGCAGGAGCGGGACGGAGGGGAGGAGTTCGGGGCCGGTGGGGATGTGCAGCGCGGGGGCGCTGTCCACGGCCGGCGCGGTGTTCACGGGCGACGGGGGTGTCCCCGTGTTCACGGCGGGCGGGGTGTTCACAGCGGCGGGGACCGGGGCGGGCGCCCCGGTGTGAGCGGGCGTCCCGGTGTTCACAGGGCCCATGGCGTTCACAGCCGCCGCCTCGCCCCGGGAGCCTCCGCTGTGAACACGGCGGCTGCGCGTCGCACCGAAGCGCGGGGTCAGCACCTGTTCCAGCGCGCCCGGCAGGATCGCGGCCAGGCGTTCGTCGGAGCCGGTGGCGGCGTCCAGCCAGACGGTGGGGCGCTCATGGATCAGCAGCAGCACGCAGCCCGCGTGCACCAGGGCGGTGACCGGGCCCCCGGGGTGGCCGACGAGCTGCTGCCAGACGCGTTCGCGCAGCGGGACCTCGGCGAGCTTGCCCAGCCTGCGCAGCCAGGCCTCGACCTCGCCGAGGGCGAAGGACGGGCTGGTCTCGGTGCCGCCGACCGGTTTGGGGAAGTCGGCGTGGCGGCGACGCCAGTTGCTGACGGCGGCGCGGCCCACCCCGGCGAGCCGGGCGATACCTGCCGCGGTCACCTCTGTCGCGTTGTCCTGCACCAGCCCCGCTCCCCTCATCCCACGTGTGCACCGAGCATACCGGCGTACACAAGAGCCATGCATTCACGATCGTGTACACACCTCATCTTGTGAATCGTGTTGACTCGGTTCACAGGCTCTGCTCTTATTGACCCAGCGAACGAGCGGCCCACCAGAGGGGGAGGCCGCCGCACACGGGAGGGGACCCGTCATGGGGATGAAGGGCAAGGTCGCGCTGGGCGCCGTCGTGGGGGTCGTCGTCATCGGTGTCGTGTCCGCGAACGCGGGCGGCGGCGGTGACAAGGACAGCGGTTCCAACAGCAGCGGCAAGGGCTCTTCGGCCTCCGCCGAGCACAAGCCCGGCGGGAAGAAGGACTCCGGCGGCGCAAAGGCGGCCGAGAAGAAGAAGGCCGCCTTCGACGGGGACGGCGAGTACCAGGTCGGCTCCGACGTGAAGCCGGGCACCTACCGCTCCACCGGCAACACCGACGACATGTGCTACTGGGAGCGCGCCAAGGACGCCTCGGGCGACACCGACTCGCTGCTGGCCAACGACAATGTCACCGGCACGAGTTACGTCACCATCAAGGCCACCGACAAGCTGTTCAAGTCCAGCGGCTGCAAGGACTGGGAGGCCGTAGACCCGAAGGCAAAGGGGACGCCCGCCTCCGCCATGAGCGGCAAGGGGGGCATGTTCAAGGTCGGCACGGACATCGCGCCGGGCACCTACAAGTCGACCGGAAACAAGGACGACTCCTGCTACTGGGAGCGCACCAAGGACGCCGAGCACGGCCTGGACTCGATCATCGCCAACAACAACGTGACCGGCACGGCCGTCGTCACCATCCGCCCGACGGACGCCTACTTCAAGACGACCGACTGCGGCGACTGGAAGAAGGCCTGACCGGCACGGTCACCACACTGGGGCGGCACGCGCCCGGCCCCGATCCGGGCGCGCGCCCCCGCCCAGCCGCCCGCCGAGGGGGCTGGGCCCTGCGCAGGGTCAGAGCGGGTGCCGCATCCAGACGTTGGGCTCGACGTAAACGGCGTATCCGCGCTCCGGTTCGCAGCGGACCGGGACCAGCGCGCCGGGCACCTCGACGTCGCCCGCGGTGTCGAAGGGCAGTCCGGTCCAGCGGCGCCACTCCTCCAGCGAAGCGCCCACGGTCATGGAGGCCGGGGCGACGGAGTCGATGGTGGCGCCGGCGCGGGCATGGACCCGCAGCCACGGGTCCTCCGGCAGCCCGTCGGGGCGCACCCGGTGCGCGTACTCGGCGATCGGGGTGTGCGGCTCGCGGTGCTTGGCGTTCGGGCGTACGGGGGCCACGACCTCGCGGAAGCCGCGGGCGCGGGCGTTGTCCCGCATCGCCGAGAGCATGACCGCGGACAGGCCGTGGCCCTGGGCATGCGGGGCGATGACGACCGAGACCGCGCTGACGGTGTCGGGGCGGGTGCCGCGGCGCAGGTCGGCGAAGGCCCACAGCAGGATCTGGTCCCAGCCCCGCGCGGGCAGGCTGCCCCGGCCCTCGGCCGCGAGAGCGAACGGCACGCTGAAGGCGTGCGCCACGATCTCGCCCCGCTCGTCCTCGGCGAACAGCGCGTACTCCGGCAGTTCGGTGGGGATGCGGCCGTAGTGGGCGTAGCCCACCGGGTCGTTGGTCACGAACTCCGGCCATGTGTCGGCCATGCCGAACACCGCCGGCAGCCGGTCGGGCCGCTCGGCGAGGCTGCTTACCTTGACGTCCATGCCGGTCACGGTAGTTAACCGGGGCACATCGAGGAAGCGAATTAGCTGGTCACCGGGCCCGGAACCGCTCCGGGGCCTTCGTCGGATTGCCGCCCGTGGGCAGGGCCTGGCGCGGGCAGCCGGCGAGCACCTTCTTCATCGCGGCCTTCTCGGCGGCGGTGACCCACAGGCCGTACTTCTTCTTGACCGCGACCTGAGCGGCGACGTAGGTGCAGCGGAAGGCCGTGTTGGGCGGGACCCAGGTGGCTGTGTCACCGTCGCCCTTGCCACGGTTGGTGCTCGCGTCGACCGCCAACAGGTTGAGCGGGTCGTTGGCCAGCGCTATGCGCTTGCTGGGGTCCCAGTACTTGGCGCCCTTCTGCCAGGCGTCCGAGAGGGCGACGACGTGGTCGATGTCGACCAGGCTCCGGCCGCGCCGGTAGGTGACGTGCTTCCCGGAGTACGGGTCGGGTTCCAGCAGGCCGTACGTCACCTTGCAGGTGCCGCCGGTGAACTTCACGTCCTTCAGGTCGCGTTTGAGTATGTCGTCGCGGGTGTCGCAGGAGTTGGAGTCGGTGTCGGCCCAGGCGCTGCCGAAGCGGGCCCGGGAGTAACCGGTCTTCGGCGCGCGCCCCTTGACGGGCAGTGCGTCGGCGGCGGCCAGGGCGGCGCCCCCGCTTCCCGGCTCGGGCCCGGAGGGCCCCTTGGTGTGATCCGCCGTGCAGCCGGCCATCCCGGCCACACCGACCAGCATGACGACAGCGGTGACCGCCCCGCCCCTCAGACGCGCCACGGTAGGCCCCCCATTCGCCCTCGCCCGGGACCTCATGTCGCCCAGGCGGAATCGTTCCTTCCCCTACGGTAGCGGGGGCGCGAGGCGCGCACCCCCGTACCGCCGGCTCAGGAACCCAGGATCGACGCCAAAAACTCGCCGACCCAGCCCAGCAGTTCGCGGCCGACGAGCGGCTTGCCGCCCACCTTCGCGGTCTTCGGGCGCGGGACCAGCACCTGGTGCACGGCGGGCTTGATGACCGTGCCCGGGTAGAGCCGCTTGACCCGCAGTTCCTGCGACTCGCGCAACTCCACCGGCGCGAAGCGGATGTTGGTGCCCTGCAGGACGATCTCGCCGACGCCGCACGCGCGCGCGAGCATCCGCAGCCCGGCCACCAGCAGCAGGTTCTCCACCGGTTCGGGCAGCTTGCCGTAGCGGTCGGTGAGTTCCTCGCGGACGGCCTTGATGTCCTCCTCCGAGTTGGCGGAGGCGATGGCGCGGTAGGCCTGGAGGCGCAGACGCTCGCCGGGCGCGTAGTCGTGCGGGACGTGCGCGTCGACCGGAAGCTCGATCTTGACCTCCAGCGGCGGCTCCTCCTCGACCCCGCCGGTCTCCAGCTGGCGCCGGTAGTCGGCGACGGCCTCGCCGACCATGCGGACGTACAGGTCGAAGCCGACGCCCGCGATGTGCCCGGACTGCTCGCCGCCCAGCAGATTGCCCGCGCCGCGGATCTCCAGGTCCTTCATCGCCACGTACATGCCCGCGCCCATCTCCGTGTGCTGGGCGATCGTCGCGAGGCGCTCGTGGGCGGTCTCCGTCAGCGGCTTCTCCGGCGGGTAGAGGAAGTACGCGTAGCCGCGCTCCCTCCCTCGTCCGACCCGGCCGCGCAGCTGGTGCAGCTGGGACAGGCCGAAGGTGTCGCCGCGTTCCACGATGAGCGTGTTGGCGTTGGAGATGTCGATGCCGGACTCGACGATCGTGGTCGAGACGAGCACGTCGAACTTCTTCTCCCAGAAGTCGACCACGACCTGCTCCAGGGCCGACTCCGACATCTGGCCGTGCGCGGTGGCGATGCGCGCCTCGGGGACGATCTCGCGCAGCCGCGCGGCGGCCCGGTCGATGGACTCGACCCGGTTGTGGATGTAGAAGACCTGGCCCTCGCGCAGCAGTTCGCGGCGGATGGCGGCGCCGATCTGCTTCTCCTCGTACGGCCCGACGAAGGTGAGCACCGGGTGCCGCTCCTCCGGCGGCGTGGTGATCGTGGACATCTCGCGGATGCCGGTGACCGCCATCTCCAGGGTGCGCGGGATCGGGGTGGCGGACATGGTCAGGACGTCGACGTTGGCGCGGAGCTTCTTCAGCTGCTCCTTGTGCTCGACGCCGAAGCGCTGCTCCTCGTCGACGATGACCAGGCCCAGATCCTTGAACTTGGTCTCGGAGGAGAAGAGGCGGTGGGTGCCGATGACGACGTCCACCGCGCCTTCCTTCAGGCCCTCCAGAGTGGCCTTCGCCTCGGTGTCGGTCTGGAAGCGGGACAGGGCCTTCACGCTCACCGGGAACTGCGCGTACCGGTCGGAGAACGTGCCGAAGTGCTGCTGCACCAGCAGGGTCGTCGGGACGAGGACGGCGACCTGCTTGCCGTCCTGTACGGCCTTGAAGGCGGCCCGTACGGCGATCTCGGTCTTGCCGTAGCCGACGTCGCCGCAGATCAGCCGGTCCATCGGGACCGACTTCTCCATGTCCTCCTTGACCTCGGAGATCGTGGTCAGCTGGTCCGGGGTCTCCGCGTAGGGGAAGGCGTCCTCCAGCTCCCGCTGCCACGGGGTGTCGCCGCCGAAGGCGTGCCCGGGGGCGGCCATGCGCGCGCTGTACAGCTTGATCAGGTCGGCGGCGATCTCCTTGACGGCCTTCTTCGCGCGGGCCTTGGTCTTCGTCCAGTCGGCGCCGCCCAGGCGGTGCAGGGTGGGGGCCTCGCCGCCGACGTACTTGGTGATCTGCTCCAGCTGGTCGGTTGGGATGTACAGGCGGTCGCCGGGCTGGCCGCGCTTGGCGGGGGCGTATTCGACAACCAGGTACTCGCGCGTGGCGCCCTGCACCGTGCGCTGCACCATCTCGATGTAGCGGCCGACGCCGTGCTGCTCGTGGACGATGTAGTCGCCCGGCTCCAGGGTGAGCGGGTCGATGGTCTTGCGGCGGCGGGCCGGCATCCGGGCGCCGTCCTTGCCGGCGGCCTTCTGGCCGGACAGGTCGGTCTCGGTGAGGACGGCCAGCTTCAGCGCCGGGTCCACGAAGCCGTAGTCGATGGAACCGCAGGAGACGTGCACGACGGACGGGCTCAGCTCGCCGAGGTCGGCATCGAGGCGGGCGGCGATGCCCTCGCCGCCGAGCACCTCGACGGTGCGGGCGGCCGGGCCGTGGCCCTCGGTGACGAAGACCGTGCGCCAGCCGTCGGCGAGCCAGCCCTTGGTGTCGGCGAGGGCCTTGGCGGTGTCGCCGCGGTAGGTCTCGGGGGCGTGCATGCCGAGCTTGAGGGTGTCCGCCTCCAGCTCCAGGTCCGCGGCGAACGGGGACACCGACCACCACATCATGTCCAGCTCGCGCGCGCGGTCGCGGACGTCGGCGATGGACCACAGGGAGGCCGCGCCGACGTCGATGGGTGCCTCGCCGCCGCCCGCGGTGGCCGCCCAGGAGGCCTGGAGGAACTCCTGCGAGGTCGCGACGAGGTCGGCGGCGCGCGTGCGGACCCGCTCCGGGTCGCAGACGACGGCCATGGCGCCCTTGGGCAGCACGTCGAGCAGCAGTTCCATGTCGTCCACCAGGACCGGGGCGAGGGACTCCATGCCCTCGACCGCGATGCCCTCGGCGATCCTGCCGAGCAGTTCACCCAGCTCCGGGTGCTCTTCGGCGAGGGCACGCGCGCGTGCGCGGACGTCGTCGGTGAGCAGCAGCTCGCGGCAGGGCGGCGCCCACAGGCCGTGCTCGGCGACTTCGAGGGAGCGCTGGTCGGCGACCTTGAAGTAGCGGATCTCCTCGACGTCGTCGCCCCAGAACTCGATGCGCAGGGGGTGTTCCTCGGTGGGCGGGAACACGTCCAGGATGCCGCCGCGTACGGCGAACTCGCCGCGCTTCTCGACCAGCTCCACGCGCGCGTACGCGGCGGCGGCGAGGGCTTCGACGATGGTGTTCAGGTCGGCGCTCTGGCCCGTCTTCAGGGACACGGGCTCCAGGTCGCCGAGGCCCTTGACCTGCGGCTGGAGCACGGATCGTACGGGCGCGACGACCACGGAGACCGGGCCCGTCTCGGGGTCGTCGGCGCTGGGGTGGGCCAGGCGGCGCAGGACAGCGAGCCGCCGTCCGACGGTGTCGCTGCGCGGGCTGAGCCGCTCGTGCGGGAGGGTCTCCCAGGAGGGGTACTCCACGACGCCCTCGGCCGGCAGCAGCGAGCGCAGGGCCGCGGCCAGGTCCTCCGCCTCCCGGCCGGTCGCCGTGACCGCGAGCACGGGGCGGCCGGTCTCGCGGGCCAGGGCGGCGACCGCGAAGGGGCGGGCCGCCGCGGGGCCGACGAGGTCGACGTGCATGCGGTTGCCGTCCGCCGCGGCCTTGATGGCTTCCGTGAGGGCGGCGTCCTTGACGACGGCGTCGAGCAGACCGTGCAGGCTCATGGGGCTTGTTCCGTCCAGGGGGGTGGGCAACGCAAAGAGCCCGACGCGTGGAGTGGCCGGGGGTGTCCAGCGTACGACGCCTGACTCGTGGGCGTCGGAGGCTGTGGACAACTGCGCCGACAACGCCGCCGCGACGGCAAGAAGCCCGGTACCGGGAAGTCCTCCAAGACTTCCCGGTACCGGGCTCTTCCTCCGCAACCCCCGTATGCGGTGGTCGTGGCCTCGGCCTGGCCTGTGCGGCTAGTCCGTGGCGATCGCGTTCAGGACGTTCATCCGGCCCGCCCGGAACGCCGGGATCAGGGCGGCGAACAGGCCCACGAAGGCCGAGCCGATGAAGACGCCGGTGATCGTCGGCCAGGGGATCTCCAGGACCTTCAGGCCCTCCAGCGCGAGGAGCTTCTGGGCGGTCGCGCCCCAGCCCATGCCGAGGCCCAGGCCGAGCAGGGCTCCGAAGAGGGCGATGACCACGGACTCCAGGCGGATCATGCGGCGCAGCTGGCGGCGGGAGAGGCCGATGGCGCGCATGAGGCCGATCTCGCGGGTCCGCTCGACCACCGACAGGGCCAGGGTGTTCACGACACCCAGGATCGCGACGATGATCGCGAGGGCGAGCAGGCCGTAGATCATGTTCAGCAGCTGGCCGATCTGGTCCTTGAGCGCCTTCTTGTAGTCGGTCTGGTCGCGCACGGTCAGCTCCGGGTGGCTGTCGTGCAGGGCGGCCTTGAGCGCCTTGTAGGCGGCGGCCTGCTGACCGTGCTTGGCGCTGGCGAAGACCATCTGGTCCAGCGGCATCCCGTCGGCGGGCACGTACTTCGCGGCCGTGGCGATGGCGGCGTACATCGCGCCCTTGTCGAACGCGACGTCATCACTGGTGATCGTGCGGACCGTCAGCCTGGCCGCCGTACCGCGCTTGAAACCGACCGTGACCGTGGAGCCGATCTTGATGCCGTGCTTCTTGGCGAAGCCCTCGGGCACGGACATCGAGTCGGGCTTGTAGGCGTCGGTGAGGGCGCCGGAGACCGTCTTGGTGCGCAGGTCCTGCGCGTAGGTGGGGTCGGCCGCCTTGATGTGCTCGCCCTTGGAGGTGCGGCCGTCAGGGGTGGTCAGGGAGGCGTCCAGGATCCGGTACTCGGTGACCCGCGCGAGGCCCGGCGTGTCCTTGATCGTCTGGACCGCCTGCGGGGCGATGACCGCCCCCTTGTCGTCCTGGATGATGAAGTCCGTGCCGACGGTCTTGTCGAGCTGGTCGCTGGCGGAGGCCACCATCGAGGAGCCGACCACCGACAGGCAGGCCACCAGGGCGAGGCCGATCATCAGGGCGGCGCCGGTGGCGCCCGTGCGGCGCGGGTTGCGCAGCGCGTTGCGCTCGGCCATCCGGCCGACCGGGCCGAAGATCCGCAGCATGATCGCGGCGAGGACGCGGACCAGGCCGCCGGCGAGCAGCGGGCCGATGACGACGAAGCCGATCAGCGTGAGGACCACGCCGAGGCCCAGCCAGCCCGAACCGGCCTTTGCCTTGTCGGCGCTCGCGGCGACGAACAGGCTCGCGGTGCCAGCGCCGGTGAGGAGCAGGCCGATCACGGCCCGGACGACACCGGCCTTGGCGTCGGTGGGGGCGCCCGACTCGCGCAGGGCGGCCATCGGGGAGACCTTGCCGGCGCGCCGGGCGGGCAGGTAGGCGGCGAGGACGGTGACGATCACGCCGAGGAGGAGGCCCGCCACCGGGGTGGTCCAGGCGACGGTCAGGTCGTCGGTGGACAGGTGCATGCCCATGTTGCCCATGAGCTTCATCAGGCCGACGGCGATGCCGACGCCCGCGCCGACGCCGAGCACGGACCCGATCACGCCCAGCAGCAGCGCCTCGACCAGCACGGACCGGTTGATCTGCTTGCGGGAGGAGCCGATGGCGCGCATCAGGCCGATCTCGCGGGTGCGCTGGGCGACCAGCATCGAGAAGGTGTTGATGATCAGGAAGATGCCGACGAGGAAAGCGATTCCGGCGAAGCCGAGCATCGCGTACTTCATGACGTTCAGCATGCTCGCGACGCTCTTCTGGTTGGCGTCGGCGACCTCCTTGGCGGTCTTCACCTTGTAGCCGTGGCCGAGTTCGGCGATCACGTTCTGCTTCAGCGCCGCGTTGGTGACGCCCTTGGCGGCGGTGACGTCGACGTCGGTGTAGACGCCGGTCCTGCCGACCAGGGTCTGCTGGGCGGTCTTCATGTCCAGGTAGAAGATCGCAGCGCCGGGGTTGGTGACGGTGAAGGAGGTGATGCCGGACACGCGCGCGTGGTGCGTGCCCACGACCGAGATGATGCCGATCTCGTCGCCCAGCTTCAGGTGGTGCTTGTCGGCGGTGTCCTTGTCGACCATCACCTGGTCGGGGCCCTTGGGCGCCGCGCCGGAGGTGATCTTCATGGTGCGGGCGGAGTTGGCGTTCCAGCTGCCGACGATGGTCGGCCCGCCGCTCTTGGGCGAGAGCTTGTCCTTGTCGGCGTCGATGACGGTCACCGAGGTGGAGAAGACCGTCCCCTCGGCCTTCCTGACGCCCTGGGCCTTGCGGACCTCGGCGACCACGGAGGCCGGTATGACGGGCGGCTTGCCGGTGGAGGAGGTCGTCTCACCGGTGTCGGAGGCGCTCTTCGCGGTGACCGTCACGTCCGAGGCCGTGGCCTGGAACAGCTTGTCGAACGTGGTGTTCATCGTGTCGGTGAACACCAGCGTGCCGCAGACGAACGCGACCGACAGCAGCACCGCGATCGCCGACAGCGCCATACGGCCCTTGTGCGCGAAGAAGTTGCGCATCGAGGTTTTGAGGACGGTCATGACGTACGCCCCCGGGCGTCGAAGTCCTTCATGCGGTCGAGGACCTGATCGGCCGTCGGGTTGTGCATCTCGTCCACGATGCGGCCGTCGGCGAGGTACAGCACGCGGTCCGCGTAGGAGGCGGCGACGGGGTCGTGGGTGACCATCACGATGGTCTGGCCGAGTTCGTCGACCGAGCGGCGCAGGAAGCCCAGGACCTCCGCTCCCGCGCGGGAGTCGAGGTTTCCGGTCGGCTCGTCCCCGAAGATGATCTCCGGGCGGGCGGCGAGCGCGCGGGCCACGGCGACGCGCTGCTGCTGGCCGCCGGAGAGCTGGGTGGGCCGGTGCTTGAGCCGCCCGGCGAGGCCGACGGTCTCCACGACCCGGTCCAGCCACGCCTTGTCGGGCTTGCGGCCGGCGATGTCCATGGGCAGCGTGATGTTCTCGAGCGCGTTCAGCGTCGGCAGCAGGTTGAACGCCTGGAAGATGAACCCGATCCGGTCCCGGCGCAGTTGGGTGAGCTTCTTGTCCTTCAGGCCGGTGATCTCGGTCTCGTCCAGGTAGATCTGACCGCTGCTCACCGTGTCGAGCCCGGCGAGGCAGTGCATCAGCGTGGACTTGCCGGACCCCGAGGGGCCCATGATCGCGGTGAACTGGCCGCGGGCGATGTCCACGTCGACGTGGTCCAGGGCGACGACGCGGGTCTCACCGGACCCGTACGCCTTGACGACCTGCCGGGCCCGCGCGGCAACGGCCGTAGGCCCTCCAGTGCCCCCGTGCCTGGGAATGGTCACAGCCGATGTCACGGTAAGTCTCCTATGTCGGTCAGCGAACGGTGTCGTGAAGCAGTGCGTCGGTGTCGTGCAGCGGTACGTCGATGAGTCTCGCGGGAGGAGGGGCAGTCGCGCGCTGGTGCGAAGCCCCGTCTTGCAGGGGGGAAAACCCCACCCCCGCCGGTTCGGTCAGCCGCCCCCCAGCGGCGTAAAGCCAGGTTAAGGAGCGCACCCGGCCCTTCTCGTCCTCCGGCGGGACGAACCCTGCCCGCACCTTGCTGGGGAGATACCCCTAGGGGATCTCCACCGCCGGGTGGAGATCGTCTCGGGGTCGGGCTCCACCCCGGGACGCAGCAAGCCTCCACCCTCACGCCGCGTCAGGCTCAAGCGCGTTGCTTCGGGGTCGGGGGGCAGGGGAAGCTCTGTCGTAGCGAAATTAGGTGCATGAAACACAGGGAGGGGTCCGGTGGGGAGTACGACACCCGCGATACGCGACGGCGCCGCTCGGCGGCAGGACACCCGGCGGCGGGGCGCGGTCGTCGCCGCGCTGATGCTCACGATGGCGCTGGCCGCGCTCGACGCCACCATCGTCTCCACCGCCGTACCGCAGATCGTCGGCGACCTCGGCGGGTTCTCGTACTTCTCCTGGCTGTTCTCCGGCTATCTCCTCGCCGTCACCGTCACCCTCCCCGTCTACGGCAAGCTGTCCGACACCTTCGGCCGCAAGCCGGTCCTGGTGGTGGGCGCTTCCGTGTTCCTGCTCGGCTCGCTGCTGAGCGCCTCCGCCTGGAACATGGCGGCGCTGATCGCGTTCCGGATCGTGCAGGGCCTGGGTGGCGGGGCGTTGCAGGGCACCGTGCAGACCCTGGCCGCCGACCTGTATCCGCTGGCGGAACGCCCGAAGATCCAGGCCAGGCTGTCCACGGTGTGGGCGGTGTCGGCGGTGGCCGGCCCCGGGCTCGGCGGGGTGCTCGTGGCGTACACCGACTGGCGCTGGATCTTCCTGGTCAACCTGCCGATCGGGGCGGCGGCGCTGTGGCTGATCGTCCGTCATCTGCACGAGCCGGAGCGGGAGAGGGCCGCCCGCGCGCGCGTGGACTGGGCGGGCGCGCTCGCGGTGTTCGCGTGCGGCGGGGTGCTGCTGACCGCGCTGGTGCAGGGCGGGGTCGCCTGGCCGTGGCTGTCCGCGCCCTCGCTCGCCCTGTTCGCCGCGGGCCTCGCGCTGGCCGGTGTGGTGGTGTGGGTGGAGCGGCGGGCGGAGCAGCCGATCATGCCGGGGTGGGTGTGGCGGCGGCGTACGATCGCGGCCGTCAACCTGGCGTTCGGCGCGCTGGGCCTGCTGATGGTGGCGCCCTCGGTGTTCCTGCCCACGTACGCGCAGTCGGTGCTCGGACTCGCGCCCGCGGCGGCCGGACTGGTGCTGTGCGTCTGGACGTTGACGTGGTCGAGCTCGGCGGCGCTCAGCCAGCACGTGTACCGGCGGATCGGCTTCCGCGACACCGCGCTGATCGGCATCGGCCTCGGCGCGCTGATCCTGTTCGCGTTCCCGTTCCTGCCGTATCCCGGGGCGTGGTGGCAGCCGATGCTGCTGATGCTGCTGCTGGGCGGGGCGCTGGGGCTGTTCCAACTGCCGCTGATCATCGGGGTGCAGTCGTCGGTGGGCTGGTCGGAGCGGGGGACGACGACCGCGTCGGTGCTGTTCTGCCGGCAGACGGGGCAGACGGTCGGCGCGTCGCTCTTCGGCGCCGTGGCCAACGCGGTGCTGGCCGCCCGGCTGGGCGGGGCGAGCGACCTGGACTCCGTCACGCGCGGACTGGACACCGGTACGGCCCCGGAGGCGACCCGGCGGGCGATCGCGGACGCGGTGCACGCGGTGTATTTCGGCGCGGCGGGCGCGGCGGCCCTGGCGTTCGCGGTGCTGCTGCTGGTGGCACCGCGACGGTTTCCGGTACGGCAGGAGTGAGGGTCGGGGCATCCCCGGACCCTCTGGGTTAACGCGGGTAACACCCCAGGTCGGACCGGTATTCGAACAGCTCGGCACGGTATTCGACCAGCAAGCGCATACCGACTGGCCAGTCTGGGGAAAACTCCACGCCGCCTGTAACTCGCGAGTAACGTGCGTGGCCCCGCTCCCCCTCTCCCTGCGGTCCGCCGCCACGGACCCGAGCCACGCAAGGAGCCCCGGGATGTCCTACGACCCGCCGCACTCCCCGCCCCACCTCACCTACCCCTGGCAGCCCCTACCCCCCGAACCGCCCCGCCCACGGCCGCCGCGCGCACCCCTCGGACACCACAGCGACCTGCGCGTCCTGCGCACCGCCTACCGCTGGCAGCGGCGCACCGCCACGCTCACCGCGCTCGGCTACTTCACGCTGTTCCTGATCCTGTCCGCGTGCGCCCCGCACGTCATGACGAGCACGGTCGCCGACGGCATCCCCGCCGGCCTGCTGCTCGCCCTCGTCCAACTCCCCGTCACCTGGCTCGCGATCGCCCTGTACGAGTACACCGCGCGCCGGCACCTCGATCCGCTCGCGGACCGCATCCGCAGGGAGGCCGAACTGGACGCGCGGCGAAGGGCGGACCGATGACCGGCTTCAGCAGCTCCGCGCAGGCCATGTCCCTGGTCGCATTCTCCGCCGTCGCCGCCCTCACCCTGCTGCTGTGCGTGATGACCGGCCCGGACCGCGACGACCTCGACGAGTTCTACACCGGCTACGGCTCCCTGTCCCCGCTGCGCAACGGCCTCGCCATCGCCGGTGACTACATCTCCGCGGCCACCGTCCTCGGCACCAGCGGGGTCGTCGCCCTGTGCGGCTACGACGGTGTCGTCCTCGCCCTCAGTACGGCGCTGTCGCTGATGCTGCTGATGTTCCTGCTGGCCGAACCCCTGCGCAACGCGGGCCGGTTCACCATGGGCGACGCGCTGGCTCGCCGGATGCCGGGCCGGGGCGTACGGATCGCGGCCTGCGCGGTGACCCTCGCCGCGCTGGTGCCGCTGATGCTGGTCCAACTGGCCGGTACCGGACAGCTGATGGCGTTCATCCTGGGCTTCTCCGACCCGTCGGTGGAGACCGGCTGTGTCGTGGGACTCGGCGCCCTGATGATCAGCTACGCGGCGATCGGCGGCATGAAGGGCACGGCCCTCATCCAGATCCTGAAGATCGTGATGCTGCTCGGGTCGGGCGCCGTGGTCGCCGTACTGATCCTGCGCCGCTTCGACTGGGACCCCGGCGCCCTGTTCACCGCGGCGTCCCGGCAGAGCGGCGCGGGGCCGGCCTTCCTGCGCTCCGGGCTGGAGTTCAGCGGCGGCGCCTACCCCCGCCTCGACATGGTCACCTCGGAGCTGACGATCGTGCTCGGCGGGGCCTGTCTGCCGCACGTCACCATGCGCATGTACACCGCGTCCAGCGCCCGCCAGGTGCGCCGCTCGATGTCCTGGGCGGTGTCGATCGTCGCCCTGTTCGTGCTGGTCATCACGGTGGTGGGGTTCGGCGCCACGGCCCTGGTCGGCACTCCGGCGATCGCCGTGGCCGACCCGCAGGGCAACACCGCGTACCTGCTGGGAACGCGGGCGGCGTTCGGCAGCGACGTGTCCACGGCGGAGACCTTCCTCTTCACGATGGTCACGACCGCGATCTTCCTGACCCTGCTCGCCTCGGTGGCCGGGATGATCCTCGCCTGCGCCAACTCGCTGGCCCACGACGTGTTCGCGGCCCGCGTGCAGGAGATGCCCGCCCGCCGGGAGATGGCCCTCGCCCGCCTCTCGGCGCTCGCCATCGGCATCCCCACCGTCCTGCTGGCCACCCTGGTGCAGCACCACAGCCTGCAGCCGCTGATCACCCTCTCCTTCTGCCTGGGCGCCTCCGCGCTCGCGCCCGCCCTGGTCTACGGCCTCTTCTGGCGCCGCTACACGCGCAGCGGGCTGATGGCCACGCTGCTCGGGGGCTCGCTGACCGTGGTGCTGCTCATGCCGGGCACCAATCTCGTCTCCGGCTCGCCCATATCGGCCTTCCCGCACGCCGACTTCAACTGGTTCCCGTTCACCACGACCGGCATCGTCTCCATACCGGCCGGCTTCTTCTTCGGCTGGCTCGGCACGGTCGTCTCGGGCCGCCGCGAGGCGGGGGAACAACGGCACCAGTACGAGGCGGTGGAGGGCTGGATCCTGGCGGGGGCGGTACGCAGGGGGAGTTGACGCAGCCACCTGACGGGGAGCCGCGGTGCCCGCCGGGGACGGTCGCTACTCCAGGGCCGCCCGGCCGGTCAGCGAGGTCAGGCTGTTGCGTACGTGGTCCATCTGCGCCTGTACGTCGTCCCAGGTCTCGCCGTGCTCGCGCAGGACCTGTTCCGTCTCGCGGGCGATGCGCTCCTCGTGCACGCGCGCGTCCGCGACGATCTCGGCGGCACGCGCGCGTGCCTCCTCCTGGCAGCGGCGCGCAAACTCCTCGGCCTCCCCGAACGCCTGCTTCGCCGCGGAGAGCGCGGCCTCGGCCCGGCTCAGCCGCTCGGCGTGGCCGGCGTCCAGCGCGGCCACGCGTTCGGACTCCTCGCGCTCGGCCGCGGCCCAGCGCTCGGCCTGCTCCCGCTCCTGCTCGGCGAGCATGCCGGTGGTGCGCTGCCGTACCTCGCGCAAGGCGGCGAGCGCCTCTCCGCGCCGCTCCTTCACCTCGCGCCGGGCGCCGATGCGGAGGTCGTCTGCCTCGGCGCGCGCCGCGAGGAGCCGCTGGCGGGCGCGTTCCTCGGCCTCCGCGAGGAGCGCGTCCGCCGCTTCCTGCGCCGCACCGCGTACGCCCTCGGCGTGCGCCTCGGCCTGCGCGAGCTGCTGTTGCGTCTCGCGCCGCGCGCCCTCTCGTACGTCCGCGGCCTCTTCGAGCGCGAGCTGGAACACGCGCCGCGCACGCTCCCCGAGCGACTCGTACGTCTGCGGCGCAAGCTGCGCGACGGTCTCGCGCAGCCGTGCGGCCTGCGCCTCCATGTCCTTGGCCAGCACGGTCAGCCGTGCGGCGCGCTCCCAGGAGGCGTCCCGGTCCCGGGACAGCGCCTCCGTGTACGCGTCGACCTGATCGGGGCGGTAGCCGCGCCCTCGGACGGTCATGAAGCCGTACGGCGTCACCGGTGCGCTGCTCACGCTGGGAACCCCTCTCCGCGGACATGCACGACAGGCTGATTTCGCGCACATCTTGATGGATCGGGCTTAAGTACCCATAACGCGACACTCCGAAGTCACGTCACGGGCCAAATACCGTCGAACTGCCGCACGTCGTGATGCGCAGGGCTGTCCGGGTCACCCAGCACGTCTTTCTCCAGGGTGACGACCATGCTGAGCACCGACCGGGGTCTCGTACAGGGCGAGGAAGCGGACCGTCATCGCGCCGCCCTCCGGTAGCGGGTGAGGACGGGCCGCGCCGACCCGTTCGGCCGACACGCACTACGGGTCCCGGGCCTTCCAGGCCCGCAGCAGCGTCTCCTGGGCTCGAAGTCCACCCGCGCGTCTTGCCCTTCACGCGCGGGTGAAGGGCAAGACGTGCTCGATGACGGCTACAGGAGCCCGTCCCACATCTGCTCCAGCAGCACCGACCACCACGTCTCCGGCGAGCCGAGCGCCGCCGGGTCCAGGGCGGCCAGCTGGGCCTGGAAGTCGACGGTCCAGCGGCCCGCCTGCTCCTGGTTCAGCCCGAACCGCAGCCGCCACATCCGGCCCAGCAGCGCCAGGCAGCGGGCGAACTCCGGCAGCCCGGTGTTCACGAACTGCGGTGGCACGGGCGCCCCTCCGGGCCCCGCCTCCACGGGCACGGCCACGATGTTCGCGGTGCCGTACTGCACACAGAGGGCCTTGCCGAAGTCGCTGCCCATGACGAGGTACGACCCCGCGTCCGCGGCCGGCTGCACCCCGCGCTCGGCGGCCAGCTCCGCCAGCGTCGGCACCGGGCGGCCCGGCTGCGCCTGCGCCCAGAAGAACGGGCCCAGATCCGTGGGCAGTCCGGCCACGACCAGCGTGTGCGCCACGATCGGCGGCACACCCTGGCGCGACACCGCCTGCTGCTCGAACCGGAACACACCCGGCCCGAACGCCCCCGCCAGCTCCTGCGCGACGGCCTCCGGCGGGACCGGCGGCGCGGCCTGCACCGGCGGCAGCGGCGCCCGCACCGGCGCGAGGCGCGCGGGACCGTCCGCGACCTGGTGCAACTCGCCCTGGTGCGCGAGCAGTTGCTGCATGCCCTGCTGCCGGCTCGCGTGGTCCGTGCCGTACGGCGCGATGCTCGTGATCCGCGCCTGCGGCCACTGCTCCCGGATCATCCGCGCGCAGTACGCACCGGGCAGCTGGCACGACTCCAGCTCCGTGTGCAGCTCCAGCACCTGGTCCGGCGGCACGTTCATCGCCCGCAGCTCGTGGAAGATCTGCCACTCCGGGTGCGGCGTGCCCGGCGCCGAACGCCGGATCAGCTGCTGCTCGGAGCCGTCGTGAGCGCGGTAGCGCAGCACGGCCTGGTAGCCGGGGCCGACGGTCGGCTGCCCGGCGGGCTGCTGCGGATACCCGTACGCCTGCGGCTGCCCCGGCAGGGGCGCGCCCGGCGGCGGCACCGCACCCGGCGGCATCGGCTGCGGAGCGCCCGGCGCCGGCGGCATACCGGGGGCGCCAGGAGCGCCGGGCACGCCGGGTGCGGGCGGCGGCGGAGGTGCGCCCGGCCCGGCCACGGGAGGCGCGGCCAGCACGGTCTCCGCGTGGTGCACGGCCCCGCGCCCGCCGGGGGCGGGAGGCATACCGGGGGCGCCCGGGGCGCCGGGCGGCTGGGGCGCGCCGGGGGCCGGAGGCATGCCCGGGGCGCCCGGAGCCGCCGGAGCGCCGGGCGGATTCGGCATGCCCGGGGCGCCCGGAGGCTGCGGCGCGCCGGGAGCGGGCGGCATGCCGCCCCTCAGGCTCGGGTCGGCCAGCATCGTGGCCGCGTGGTGCACACCGCCCGGAGGCGTGCCGCCCGGGGCACCCGGCGCGGCGGGCGGGTTGGGGGCACCCGGCGGATGAGGCGCGTCCGCGCCGGCCGGACCCGCGGGCACACCGGGACCGCCCGGCCCCTCGGGCTCGAGCGCCGACATCAGCTGCGTCGGCACGTACCCGCCCGCGGGCGCACCCGGCGGGGGAGGCGTCGCCGGGCTCCCCGGGCGGGCGCCCGGGGCACCGGGAGCGCCCGGCGGATGAGGCAGCGCGCCCGCGCCACCGCGCGCCTTCTTCGGCGGCGGTGCGGCCTTGCTCGTCGCGGCGTCCGCGATCTCCCCGGCGTTCGGCGCGAGCCGCCGCTCCGAGGCACCCGGACCCGCCGGCGGCTGCGGCGCGTGCGGGGCACCGCCCGGCGCCGGCGGATTGCCGTACGACGGGCCCCCCGGAGGCGGAGGCGTGCTGCCCTGCGCAGCGCCCGGCACACCGGGACCGACAGGCGGCGCGGGCACACCCGGCGGGGGCGTGCCAAGGCCGCCGGGCGCACCCGGGTAGCCGTACGACGGGGCACCCGGAGGCGGAGGCGGAGGCGTGCTGCCCTGCGCAGCACCCGGCACACCGGGACCGACAGGCGGCGGGAAGCCCTGCGCTCCCGGCGCGTTCGGGGCGTCGAGCGCGGGCGCGACCGCGGTCGGCGGCAGCTGGCTGCCCCCCGACATCAGCGCCGTCTTCGCGTCCGGCGCGGCGGCCGGCGGACGCGGCGCGGGCTTGTCCACGTCGCTCAGCGGCGGTGCGAACACCGTCGCGGGCAACGGCACCGAACGGTCCTCACCGGCGTCCGCGTTCGTGTCCGTACCGGACCAGGGCGTGGCCCCGGGCGGCGTGTCCGCCGGAAGCGGCGCGCCCGCCCCGGCCGCGGGCCATGACGCCCCGCTCCCGGACCCGGCGGCAGCACCGGGCGCGGGCGGCCCCGCCGGCACCCCGGCCTGCGTCTCCGCCGGCCCGGCACCAGCACCGGCAGCACCGGCACCGGCCGCGCTCGCCGCAGCCCCGGCACCGGCCCCGCGCCCTCCGTCGCCCGAGCGGCGGTCCGGGATGCCCATCTTGTCCGCCGCCTCCTGCAACCACTCCGGAGGAGTCAGCAGGAACGACGTCTGGTTCAGGTCGACACGGGCGGCAGGCGGGGCCGGAACCGCGTCCTGCGGCTCGTCGGCACGGCCGTACTCCTCCTCGTACCGGCGGATCACCTCACCCACCGGCAGGGCCGGCCACAGCGTGGCCTCCCCGGTGTCCCGGGCGAGGACGAGCCGCTGCCCGCCCGCATCCGAACGCGGGCCCTGCGCACGGTCCTCGCCCCACACGACGAAGCCCAGCTCGAACTCCCGCACCCGCACCTCACGGTGCTGGTACGCCGGGACGTCGCCGTTGATCCACTCCTCGGCGCGCTCCTGCGCCTGCGCGTAGGTCACCATGGCCCGAAGCTCACTCCCCCACCGGAACGACGCGTGCGAAACCGCCGTCCACCATCAGGTTCGCCACCGTCTCCAACTCCGGCGGATTACCGGCCAGTCGTGCCAGGAACGCGTCGAAGTCGTCACCGCAGGACATCAGCAGACGCTCCACGCGCTCGGCCGGCGGCCACGACGGATCCACGTCCCGCGCATCGTCGTACGCGCAGAACCACACCGAACCGACCCGCTCGCCCTTCACCTTCACCGCGAGCAGACCGCCCTGGACGAAGGCGACACCGAGGTAGTCCTTCGTCAGATGGTCGCGCAGGCACTTGTTCACGTACACCAGGTCGTTGACCGCCGCCTCGTCGCGCACGGTGAAGAACGGCTGGTCCAGCAGCAGCCCCAGCCCGGCGTCGAGCGCCGCGCCCACCGGCGCGCAACCGCCCGCCGCCTTCAGGAAGGAGCGGTAGGCGCCCGGCAGCCGGTACCCCAGCTCCTCCTCCACACCCTGGATCTGCGACTCCGTCACCGCCACACCCGACTTCGGCAGCCCGAAGTGCGCCGGACGCGTCTCCTGCAACGGCCGCGTGCCCCGCTTGCCGTGGTCCACCCGCGTGGTCGCCACACCACCGTGGTGCCGCAGCAACGCCTTCACCTCGACCGGGACCAGCTCCAGCCGCCGCGTGCCCGCCACGTGATGCCACGTCCAGCCGTGCGGCGTCGCCACGTCCGGGACCGTGTCCCACAACTCGTGCCGCGTCGCCGCCAGCGCGGCGTTCGCTGACACAAAGTCCGTCAGCCGCAACTCGTCCACGCCGAAGCCCTCCGGCGGCTCGGCGATCTCCACCGCCACGCGCGCGTAGGGCGAGAAATCCGGGTAACCGCGCTCGTCCACACGTACCCCTCTCGGGTGACGTGCCGCCCGGACCGGATCCGGGAAGTGCACAACCTGCCCGGCGTAGGCCGCGTTCGGCGGCGCGGCTTGCTGCCCGAGCCGACCTGTCGTCATGGCGGTAGCCCCCTGCGGCGTTGTCTTAGGCCTGAACGGCGGTGTCGTTCGCGGATGGCGACAGCCTATGCGGTACGCGCAGCCCGGTCACCGGCCCACCGTCCCCACATGAACACCACCCCTCCGCTTGCGTGACCAGCCGTCACCCCACCGTGACGGCCCGCTCGAACCCTGGCGTGTCGCGCCGCCCCAGCTTCCGCACCAGCCATGGCATTTGGCACCCTGTCTCATTCGGGGGGATGCCTGGGGAGGTAAAAACGATCATGAATGCGACGCCAACGGGAGGTACGAACGTGCGGGCCGGCGACCCTCGCATCGGCTGGAGCGGCACCGACGCACCCCCCGCACCGACCCTCCTGCACCGCCGCGACGGCATCCTGCCCACCGTCGCCGCAGCCCTCTCCGTACGGGGCGCCACCCTCACCGGCACCGCCGCCCGCGGCGACCAGCCACCGCCCCTGCACCCCCTCGTACAGGACTTCCTCGACACCCTCACCAGCGCCCAGCGCGACCGCTTCACCGGCCGCTGCGCCGAGACGATCCTCATCTCCCGGCACGTCACCGCCGCCGACAACGCCCGCAGCAAACGCGCCGCACGCAAACCCATGACCAACGGCGAAGCCCGCAGAGCCCTCAAGCAGGCCAAGCTCACCGCCCGCCACATACGCGAGGACGGCGACCCCCTGCACGGCGGCTTCGCCACTCCCTGCCGCGCCTGCACGGCCCTCAGCGCCCACTTCGGCGTCCGCATCGTCAACCCCACCGCGACCGACGACTGAACCGTCCGGCACGGCGTTTCAGAACGCACGCACGACACGACCGAACGAAGGGCAGATGCACCCCGACCGCGCCAGCTCCTCCCGCTTCCCCGTACTCGTCGACGGCGCCCTGCGCGCCGCCGGCTGGCAACCCGGGCGCTGGGACATAAAACAGGCCGAGGTCTGGGCCGACGCCCTGCGCGCCCACACCTCACCCGCCGGGCACACCCACACCGTCTTCCCCGCCGCCGTCGAGGCCTGGGCCGAGTTCGGCGGCCTCCGCGTCACACCCACCGGCCCCGGCCGCCAGGTCGCCCCCGCACCCCTCGACCTCGACCCCCTGCACGGCCTCCACCTCGCCCGCACCCTCGGCGACCTCGGCCGCGCCCTCGGCACCGAACTGTGCCCCCTCGGCCAGGAAACCGACACCGGCTCCCTGCTCGCCATAGACACCGAGGGCCGGGTCTACGCCCTCGACCACACCGGCGACTGGTACGTCGGCGCCGACATCGACCAGGCCCTGGCCACCCTCGTCGGGGGCATAGCCCCCGCACGCCTGACGGCAGGCTGACGGCAAAAGGCAGCCCTACACCGCCGGAATCACCGCCGACACCCGGAAACCCCCGGCATCCGTCGGCCCCGACACGAACACACCGCCCAGCCCGAGGACCCGTTCCCGCATCCCCACCAGGCCGTTGCCGCCCGACGGCAGCCCCGCCGACGCCGAAGCCGGCTCCGGAGGCGGCCCGTTCTCCACCTGCATCGCGAGCTCCGACACCCGGTGCGCCAGCCGCACACGCGTCTTCGCACCCGACGCGTGCTTGTGGACGTTCGTCAACGCCTCCTGCACCACCCGGTACGCCGTCTGCTCGATCTGCGCCGCATACGACCGCACCTCCCCCTCGACCGACAGGTCCACGACCATCCCGGCCGCGGCCGACTGCCCGACCAGCTCCTCCAGCTCCGACAGACACGGCCCGTCCACGGCACCGTCCTCGTCGACCGCCCGGGAGGCCGCCTCCGCGGCAGCCGCCCCCACCGCCGCCAACGGCACCGAAGGCGACGGCCGCTCCACGTCGTCCCCCGCCCGCAGCACCCCGAGCATCTCCCGCAGCTCGGTGAGCGCCTGCCGGCCCATGTCCCCCACGAGCGCCGCGTTCTTCACGGCCTTCTCCGGATCCTTGCGCGCCACCGCCTGCAACGCGGCGGCGTGCACCACCATCAGGCTCACCCGGTGCGCGACCACGTCGTGCATCTCCCGCGCGATGCGCGTCCGCTCCTCGCTGCGCGCCCACTCGGCACGCTCCTCCGCCCGCTCCGCGAGCAGCTGAAGCTCCCGCTCCAGACTGTCGGCACGCTCCCGCAGGCTCTCCATCAGGCGCCGCCGAGCGCCCACGTACAGACCCAGCAGCACCGGAGGCGCGGTCAGGCCGATCGCCGTCGTGATCGAGGCGAACGGCACGAACCAGTTACCGAGGGTGAGATCCCCTCGCGCCATGTCCTGCCGCACCCGCACGAACGTCACGATCAGCGTGGCCAGCAGCGACATCCCCGCCAGCGAGCCGATGATCCGCCGCGGCAGCTCCGCCGCGGCCAGTGTGTACAGACCGACGATGCCCATCAGGAAGCCCATCTGGGCCGGCGTGATCGCGATGGCGACCAGCACGACGGCGATCGGCCACTTGCGCCGCAGCAGCAGGGCCGAACCGCTGAGCACCCCGAACACGATGCCTGCCGACACCGGGATACCCGCATCCCGGGCGAACGGAATCCCCTCGGCGCCGCACTCCACGGCCGACACCAGCGCGAGGCCCCCGTCGAGCACCGCACTGCGCCACCTCGCCCACCACCACGGCCCCGTCCTGGCCCTGGCGTGGTCTTCCCCCGTCGTGGTCATGCGTCCAGCCTACGGGCGGCGGGGTGCGCTTTTCCGGTGACTTTTGGCTATTGGCCTACACCACACTCCGTAATCGAACAGCAGCGAAAACCGCCGATATCACTCGAACTGCTGAACTGCGACCGTTCGATGCCGGAAGCAGACATTCCGGCTGGACGGTATGCCCATGGCGCATCCACAGGGCAAGTACCGGGACTTCGAGGGGCTACGGGAGCAGGCGGTGGCGTTACGACGCGCCGGCTACAGCCTCCGGCAGATCCGGGACGAGCTGAAGATCTTCAACAACGACATCCTCAACCAGCTGGTGAAGGGGGAACCGCCGCCGGAGTGGACGAAGCGACCCAGGGCGAAGGACGACCTGCGGGAGAGGGCGCGGGAGCTGCGGCTCCTGGGTTGGACCTACGACCGGATCGAGGCGGAGCTGGGGTGCTCGCGAAGTTCGGTTTCATTGTGGGTGCGGGACCTTCCGAGGCCCGAGCGGCGCAACCCACAGGAGCAGGCGAAGCTCGCTACGCAGAGGCGCTGGGAGCACGAGTTGGCCGTGCGGGACGAACAACGCCAGCGAACAAAGGCGGCTGCAGCGCGGGAGGTCGGTGACCTCTCCGATCACAACCTCTTCATTGCGGGTGTCGCCCTCTACTGGGCTGAAGGCACCAAGGACAAGCCGCATGCACGGCGCGAGCGAGTCACGTTCGTGAACAGCGACGCCGACATGATCCGCTTGTTCCTCGCTTGGTTGGAACTACTCGGCGTCGAACACGAACGGCTTTGCTACCGGGTCATGATCCATGAGTCAGCCAACGTCGCAGCAGCAGAGCGCTACTGGGCCGATGTCGTCCAGTCGGACCCTGGTTCATTCGGCAAGACAACCTTGAAGCGGCACAACCCGAAGACGGTACGCAAGAACACCGGGGACGACTACCACGGTTGTCTCGTCATCACGGTGCGTAAGAGCGCAGAGTTGTACCAGCGCATCGAAGGCTGGTGGAACGGGATAGTTGCTGGCACAGCAACGCGTCTCCGGTAAGGTCTGAAGCGCTGTCCCCCGTGGTGTAACTGGCAGCACACTAGATTTTGGATCTAGTAGGACAAGGTTCGAATCCTTGCGGGGGAGCCACAGCACACAAGACCCAGGTTCGGGCCCTGACAGCACCGTCAGGGCCCGCTCTCATGTCCTCCACGAAACGCCCCGGTATCCTGCGGCTGTCACCCCCACCCATCCAGAGCCGAAGGGCAACCTCGTGAGCGCCATTCGCCCGGCAGCCGTCGTCGTTCTCGCAGCGGGCGAGGGCACCCGTATGAAGTCGGCCACACCGAAGGTCCTGCACCAGATCTGCGGCCGGTCCCTGGTCGGCCATGTGCTCGCCGCCGCACGTGAGTTGGACCCCGAGAACCTGGTCGTCGTGGTCGGCCACGCCCGCGAGCAGGTCACCGCGCACCTGGGCGAGGTCGACCCCGCTGTGCGCACCGCCGTGCAGGCGCAGCAGAACGGGACCGGGCACGCCGTGCGGATGGGTCTCGAAGAGCTGGGCGGGGTCGTCACCGGGACCGTCGTGGTCGTGTGCGGGGACACCCCGCTGCTCACCGGCGACACCCTGACGCAGCTCGCCGCCACCCACCAGGCCGACGGCAACGCCGTGACCGTGCTGACCGCCGAGGTCCCGGACGCGACCGGGTACGGCCGGATCGTGCGCGACGACATGACGGGTGCCGTCACCGCGATCGTGGAGCACAAGGACGCCACGGACGCCCAGCGGGCGATCCGGGAGATCAACAGCGGTGTCTTCGCCTTCGACGGGCAGCTGCTCGCGGACGCCCTGAAGAAGGTGCGGACGGACAACAGCCAGGGCGAGGAGTACCTGACGGACGTGCTCGGGATCCTGCGCAAGGCCGGGTACCGGGTCGGCGCCTCGGTCGCCGGTGACCACCGGGAGATCGCCGGGATCAACAACCGCGTGCAGCTCGCCGAGGCCCGGCGGATCCTCAACGACCGGCTGCTGACGCGCGCGATGCTCGGCGGTGTGACCGTCGTCGACCCGGCCACCACCTGGGTGGACGTGACCGTGACGTTCGAGCAGGACGCGATCGTGCACCCGGGCACGCAGCTGACGGGCTCGACGCACCTCGGTGAGGGCGCGGAGGTCGGGCCGAACTGCCGGCTGAAGGACACCGTGGTCGGGGCCGGGGCGCGAGTGGACAACACCGTGTCCGACGGGGCGCTGGTCGGACCGCGGGCGAGCGTGGGGCCGTACGCCTATCTGCGTCCGGGTACGCGGCTCGGCCTGAAGTCGAAGGTCGGTACGTACGTGGAGACGAAGAACGCCTCGATCGGCGAGGGGACGAAGGTTCCGCATCTGTCGTACGTCGGTGACGCGACGATCGGTGAGTACACGAACATCGGGGCCGCGAGCGTGTTCGTGAACTACGACGGTCAGGACAAGCACCACACGACTGTGGGGTCACACTGCCGTACGGGTTCGGACAACATGTTTGTGGCTCCTGTCACGGTCGGGGACGGCGCCTACACCGCCGCCGGGTCCGTGATCACGAAGGACGTGCCGCCCGGTTCGCTGGCCGTGGCCCGTGGTCAGCAGCGGAATATCGAGGGTTGGGTGGCCCGTAAGCGTCCTGGGAGCGCGGCTGCGAAGGCGGCCGAGGTGGCGTCCCGGCAGGTCGAGGCCGAGGACTGACCGGAAACAGGTGCGCCAAACACGGCGTACCGTGATAAGTGCACATCCGCACGCGTGCACCCCGCACCCCTACCAGCTGATTCGGCCTTTCACGCCCAGCCGAGAGGTCGCCGAGCGGCCGGCTGGCTGACACACCTCTGAGGAGACAGTGCTGTGACCGGGATCAAGACGACCGGCGAGAAGAAGTTGATGTTCTTCTCCGGCCGCGCCCACCCCGAGCTTGCCGAGGAGGTCGCCCACCAGCTGGGTGTCGGGGTCGTCCCGACGAAGGCCTTCGACTTCGCCAACGGTGAGATCTACGTCCGCTACCAGGAGTCGGCCCGTGGTGCGGACTGCTTCGTGATCCAGAGCCACACGGCTCCGATCAACCAGTGGATCATGGAGCAGCTGATCATGATCGACGCGCTGAAGCGTGCGTCGGCGCGCTCCATCACGGTCATCGTGCCGTTCTATGGTTACGCGCGGCAGGACAAGAAGCACCGTGGCCGTGAACCGATTTCGGCGCGTCTGATCGCGGACCTGATGAAGACGGCGGGTGCGGACCGGATTCTCACCGTCGATCTGCACACGGACCAGATCCAGGGCTTCTTCGACGGTCCCGTCGACCACTTGTTCGCGCTTCCGCTCCTCGCGGACTACGTGGGTGAAAAGGTCGACCGCGACAAGCTGACGGTCGTGTCGCCGGACGCGGGCCGGGTGCGGGTGGCGGACCGTTGGTGTGACCGGCTCGGTGCGCCGCTGGCGATCGTGCACAAGCGCCGGGACAAGGACGTGGCGAACCAGGTGACCGTCCACGAGGTCGTGGGTGAGGTCAAGGGTCGCGTGTGTGTGCTGGTCGACGACATGATCGACACGGGTGGCACGATCTGCGCCGCTGCGGACGCGCTGTTTGCGCACGGCGCCGAGGACGTCATCGTGACCGCCACGCACGGTGTGCTCTCCGGTCCGGCCGCGGACCGGCTGAAGAACTCCCGGGTGAGCGAGTTCGTGTTCACGAACACGCTGCCGACGCCGTCGGAGCTGGGCCGGGATCTGGACAAGATCACGGTGCTGTCGATCGCTCCGACGATCGCGAGCGCGGTGCGTGAGGTGTTCGAGGACGGCTCGGTGACCAGCCTCTTCGACGAGCAGTGAGGTTTCTGCGGCTCCCGCACGCGGGCCGGCCGTAGATCCTTTTGAGTGCGGCCTCCCCCTCCGAGTAGACTGCTGAAGTTGCTCGGCGAGGGAGGCCGTACTCGTTGTTCCGACGAGGTACGGCGGTCCGTTATCGACGCGCTCTTCGTAGCAGGCCGTTCGTGGCCGGGTGACCACGTCCGTTCCAAGATCTACGAGGAGTGATCATCATGTCCGAGGTGAAGCTCGCCGCCGAGACCCGCAACGAGTTCGGCAAGGGTGCCGCCCGCCGCATCCGCCGTGAGAGCAAGGTTCCCGTTGTTCTGTACGGCCACGGCTCCGACCCGCTGCACCTGACCCTGCCGGGCCACGAGCTGCTGATGGCGCTGCGTACGCCGAACGTCCTGATCTCCCTGGACATCGACGGCAAGACCAACGAGCTGGCGATCCCGAAGGCCGTGCAGCGCGACCCGCTGAAGGGCTTCCTGGAGCACGTCGACCTGCTGCTGGTCAAGCGCGGCGAGAAGGTCACGGTCGAGATTCCGGTCCACGCCGAGGGTGAGCTGGCCGCGGGTGGCAACCTGCTGGAGCACGTCCTGAACGCGCTGCCGGTCGAGGCCGAGGCGACCCACATCCCCGAGGCGCTCACCGTCTCCGTCGAGGGCCTGGAGGCCGGTGCCTCCGTCCTCGCCAAGGACATCACCCTGCCGGCCGGTGTCACGCTGGCCGTCGAGGAGGACGCGGTCGTTCTCCAGGTCCTGCAGGCGCAGGCCGAGGAAGCCGTCGCGGGCGAGGCCGCCGAGGGCGAGACCGCCGAGGCCTGAGCCTCGTAGTCATCGTTCGGTCAGCCGCTGTTCCCTTCGGGGGCAGCGGCTGGCGCATATCAAGGACGCCTGAGGGCGTATCAAGGAGACATGGACGTGACCACCCCCGCCAACGCCCCCTGGCTCATCGTCGGGCTCGGTAATCCCGGGCCGGAGTACGCCATGAACCGGCACAACGTCGGCTTCATGGTGGTGGACCTGCTCGCGGAGCGGATCGGGGGGAAGTTCAAGCGGGCGGGCAAGGCCCAGGCGCAGGTGCTGGAGGGGCGGATCGGTCCGGTCGGGCCGGCGAACCGCCGGGTGATCCTCGCCAAGCCGATGTCGTACATGAACCTGTCGGGCGGCCCGGTGAACGCGCTGCGCGACTTCTACAAGGTGCCGGTGGCGAACATCGTCGCGGTCCATGACGAGCTGGACATCGACTACGGCACGCTGCGGCTGAAGCTGGGCGGCGGGGACAACGGGCACAACGGCCTCAAGTCGATGACGAAGGCGATGGGCGCGGACTACCACCGGGTGCGTTTCGGGATCGGCCGGCCGCCGGGGCGGATGCAGGTCGCGGACTTCGTGCTGAAGGACTTCTCCTCGGCGGAGCGCAAGGAGCTGGACTACTTCGTGGACCGGGCGGCGGACTCGGTGGAGTGTCTGGTGACCGAGGGGCTGGAGCGGGCGCAGAGCGCCTACAACTCCTGACGCAGAACCGCCGGCGTACAACTCCCGACTTGTCCCTTCATGGCTCCCACCGGAGTTGACCGGCCGTAGGCACATGGCCAATGATCCCGGCCATGCCTGCCACAGCCACCACCGTCCGCCAGGTCTCCGGAACCGCGTTGCGGTTCGGGCGGATCGCCGCGATGGGTGCGGTCGCCGCACTGATCCTGATCGGCGGGGTGTGGAGCTCCTGGGGAACCGCGCAGCACGTGATGCTGACGAAGGGGCGCGAGCGCGGCACGATCAAGGTGATCCGGTGCGACGGGGGCACGTGTACGGGCCCGTTCACGCCGGCGTCCGCGGGCGCGAGCGTCCGGACGGACGTGCGGATCGCGAAGTCCGTCGCGGTGCGCAAGGGGCAGACGTACGACGTCGTCCTGAAGCCCAATACCGGGGACGCGGTGCGGTCCGGTCCCGCGGGGATCCTGTACGCCTGGATACCGCTCGGCGGGGCACTGCTGCTAGCGGCGGTGGTGGTCGCGGGCGGGATGCGGCTGACGCGGGTGGCGTGGGTGCTGGGCGGTTCGGGGGCGGCGCTGCTGACGGCGGCGTACCTGGCACTCCAGTGACGGCAGTCGAAACGTGAGGGTGCCCCCGGGGTCGTACGGACCCCGGGGGCACCCTTCTTCGTGTGTGGCCGTCAGCCGGTGTTGCGCAGGCCCGCCGCCACGCCGTTGACCGTGAGAAGCAGGGCGCGGGAGAGCAGCGGGTCGGGCTCGGCGCCCGTGGCCGCCTCGTCGCGCTGGCGCTTGAGCAGGGTGACCTGGAGGTAGGAGATCGGGTCCAGGTAGGCGTCGCGGATGGTGAAGGTCTGGCGGAGCGCCGGCTGGGCGTCGAGGAGTTCGGTCTCGCCCGTCACCCGCAGCACTTCGCGGACGGTCAGCTCGTGCTCGGCCTTGATGGTGTCGAAGACGTGCTTCAGCTCGTCGGGGACGAGGGTGTCGACGTAGTGCTGGGCGATCCTGAGGTCCGTCTTGGCCAGTGTCATCTCGACGTTGGAGATGAAGTTGCGGAAGAAGTGCCACTGTCCGTGCATCTCGGCCAGGACGGTGTCCCCTTCTTGCCGCAGGCCCGCCTCGCGCAGGGCCTTGAGGCCGGAGCCGACGCCGTACCAGCCGGGGACGATCTGCCGGGACTGGGTCCAGCCGAACACCCACGGGATGGCGCGCAGGCCGTCCAGGCCGGCGCCGGAGTCGGGGCGGCGGGAGGGCCGGGAACCGAGGTGGAGGTCGGCGAGCTGGTCCACCGGGGTGGAGGCGAAGAAGTAGGCGGGCAGGTCGGGGTCCTCGACCAGCTTGCGGTACGCGGCGTGGGCGGCGTCGGAGACGACGTCCATGGCGGCGTCCCAGCGGGCGAGGGCCTCGTCGGACTGGCGCGGAGCAGTGTGCAGGGCGGAGGCCTGCAGGGTTGCCGCGAGCGTCAGTTCGAGGTTCTCCCGGGCCAGGGACGGGATGAGGTACTTGTCGGAGATGACCTCGCCCTGCTCGGTGACCTTGATCTCGCCCTCCAGGGTGCCCCAGGGCTGGGCGAGGATGGCGTCGTGGGAGGGGCCGCCGCCGCGGCCGACGGTGCCGCCGCGGCCGTGGAACAGGCGCAGGCGGACGCCGTAGCGGTGGGCGACGTCACGCAGCCGGCGCTGGGCGCGGTGGATCTCCCACTGGCTGGTGGTGATGCCGCCGAACTTGGAGGAGTCGGAGTAGCCGAGCATGACCTCCTGGACGTCTCCGCGCAGCGCGACCAGGCGCCGGTAGGAGGGGTCGGAGAGCATGTCCTCCAGGATGGTGTCGGCGGCCTTGAGTTCGTCGGTGGTCTCCAGCAGCGGGACGATGCCGATCTTGGCCCAGCCGGCGTGCAGGTCGACGAGGCCGGCCTCGCGGGCGAGGACGGCGGCGGCGAAGACGTCGTCGGCGCCCTGGCACATGGAGATGATGTACGACTCGATGACCTCGGGGCCGAACACCTCCAGCGCCTTCTTGACCGTCTGGAAGACGCCGAGGGTCTTCGCGCCGGCCGCGTCCACGGGGGCCGGGGTCGGGGCCAGCGGCCTCCTGGAGCGCAGCTCCTTGGCGAGGAGCTTGGCGCGGTAGTCGCGGGGCATGTCGGCGTAGCACCAGGACTCCTCGCCGAGCCGGTCGAAGAGCTGGCCGAGGGCGTGGTGGTGGGCGTCGGCGTGCTCGCGTACGTCCATGGTGGCGAGCTGGAGGCCGAAGGCGGCCAGGGTGCGGATGGTGCGGTTGATGCGGCCGTCGGCGACGAGGCCGCCGCGGTGCTCGCGCAGGGAGGCCTGGATGATCCGCAGGTCGGCCAGCAGCTCGCTGGTGCCGAGGTAGTCGCGGCCGTCCTCGTGGGGGGTGCCCTTGGCGAGGCGCTGCTTGGTGTTCTCCAGCTTCTGCCGGATGCAGGTGGCCTTGAGCCGGTAGGGCTCCTCGGCGTTGAGGCGCTTGTAGCGGGGGCTGATCTCGGGCAGCCGTTCGAGGTCGGTCTTCAGCGAGGTGAGGAGTTCCTCGGTGGCGCCGGAGTAGCGGATGGAGTTGGAGAGCAGTCCGCGCAGCTCGTCGATCGTCTCCAGGGCGTCGTTGATGCCGTGCTCGTGCTGGAGGATGAGGACGTCCCAGGTGACCTGGGGGGTGACGTTGGGGTTGCCGTCGCGGTCGCCGCCGATCCAGGTGCCGAAGGTGAGGGGGCGGGTGGCCTCGGGGAGCTTGACGCCGACGCGCTCCAGTTCCGCGGTGAGGTCCTCCAGGACGTCGCCGACGGCGTCGGCGTGCAGTTCGTCCAGGTAGTAGATGGCGTTGCGGGCCTCGTCGGCGGGCTCGGGGCGCACCACGCGCAGCTCGTCGGTCTGCCACACGAGGTCGATGTTCTCGGCGAGGCGGACGTCGTGGCGGCGGCGGTCGGAGTCGAGGACGGGGGTGTCCAGCAGCTCGGCGATGCGCCGGAGCTTGTTGAGGACCGACCGGCGCGCGGCCTCGGTGGGGTGTGCCGTGAACACCGGGCGAACGTTGAGGTGCTCGACGCTCTGCTTCAGGTGCTCGGGGTCGGCGTCCTTCAGGCGGTCGGCGGTGCGGGCGAGCAGGCCGCCCTCGGCGGCGCGCCTGGCGCGCAGCTCCCGGCCGCGGTGCACCTGCTCGGTGACGTTGGCCAGGTGGAAGTAGGTGGAGAAGGCGCGGACCAGCTGGGCGGCGGTCTGCAGTTCGGTGCCGCGCAGCAGCTCGGCGGCGGCCTCGCCGTCCTCCCGGGTGAGGCGGCGGACCTTCTCGACCAGCTCAAGGAGCTCGGGGCCCTCCTGCCGGACGAGGGTCTCGCCGAGGAGGTCGCCCAGTCGCCGGATGTCGGCGCGCAGCTCGCTGCTGGTCGTGGTGGTCTGGTCGTCGGCACTGCTCACAGGTGCGGCTCCTTGCAGTGTTGAAGCTCGTCTGGGAGGGAACCCGGAAGCCGTCGGCTGTGCGGCGCGGGGGCGTCGCATACCGGCCGGAGCGTCCGGGAAGGAAAGAAAGCGGACCGCGCTGTCCGACCGATTCCAAGGATAGGTGTCCATGCGGACGCGCAGGCCGTTGGGCTCTTGCCGCCGGAGGACACGCTGCCATACTTACGACGCCGTAGGTTACGGAACCGTAAGGAAGTACTGCTTTACCCGCCCGGTCCCGGCAGCCCCGGCACCCCGCCAGCCTTTGCCCTCGACCCCACAGGGGACGCGCATGACCTCCAGTTCCGATGTGATCGACGACGTTCCGAAGGCCACCGACACCTCCCTCGGCTCCGGCACGCTGGGCGGCGAGCAGAAGCGCTCGATCGAGCAGCTGGCGCTGCTGCTGTTCATCATCGTGCCGTTCCTGGCGCTGGTGGCGGCCGTGCCGCTGGCCTGGGGCTGGGGGGTGAGCTGGCTCGACCTGAGCCTGCTGGTGTTCTTCTACTACCTCGGGTGCCACGGCATCACGATCGGTTTCCACCGGTACTTCACCCATGGCTCGTTCAAGGCCAAGCGGCCCCTGAGGATCGCGCTCGCGATCATGGGTTCGATGGCGGTCGAGGGCCCGCTGGTGCGCTGGGTGGCCGATCACCGCAGGCACCACAAGTTCTCCGACGCGGAGGGCGACCCGCACTCTCCGTGGCGTTACGGCGAGACGATTCCGGCGCTGATGAAGGGCCTGTGGTGGGCGCACATCGGCTGGATGTTCGACGAGGAGCAGACCCCGCAGGAAAAGTACGCGCCGGATCTGGTCAAGGACCCGGCGATCCGGGCGGTCTCCCGCCAGTTCGTGATGTGGACCGTCGTGTCGCTCGCGCTGCCTCCGCTGATCGGCGGGCTGGTGACGATGTCCTGGTGGGGCGCGTTCACCGCGTTCTTCTGGGGTTCACTCGTGCGAGTGGCGCTGCTGCACCATGTGACGTGGTCGATCAACTCGATCTGCCACGCGGTGGGCAAGCGGCCGTTCAGGTCGCGGGACCGCTCGGGCAACGTGTGGTGGCTGGCGGTCCTGTCCTGCGGCGAGTCCTGGCACAACCTGCACCACGCCGACCCGACCTCGGCGCGGCACGGTGTGATGCGTGGCCAGCTGGACTCCTCGGCGCGGTTCATCCGCTGGTTCGAGCAGCTCGGCTGGGCGTACGACGTGCGCTGGCCGTCACGCTCGCGTATCGATTCGCGCCGTAACACCGGTGAGGGCGGCTCCGGGCGCCGGAGGGAGACGGCCAAGGCGGCATGATTGAAGCCGTGGCGACCGATTCCAGCAGCACTTCAGGCAACGACAAGCAGCGGCGGACCCGCCGGACCCGAATGACCGGTGCCGAGCGCCGCCAGCAGCTGCTGGAGATCGGTCGCACCCTCTTCGCGGCGAAGGGCTTCGAGGGCACGTCGGTGGAGGAGATCGCGGCGAAGGCCGGGGTCTCCAAGCCGGTGGTGTACGAGCACTTCGGCGGCAAGGAGGGGCTGTACGCGGTGGTGGTGGACCGCGAAATGCGCCGCCTGCTGGACATGGTGACCAGCTCGCTCACGGCCGGTCACCCCCGCGAACTGTGCGAACAGGCCGCCTTCGCCCTCCTGGACTACATCGAGGAGTACACGGACGGCTTCCGCATCCTGGTCCGCGACTCCCCGATCCCCCAGTCGACGGGCTCCTTCGCCTCCCTGATCTCCGACATCGCCACCCAGGTGGAGGACATCCTGGGCCGCGAGTTCAAGTCCCGCGGCTTCGACCCGAAGCTGGCCCCCCTGTACGCCCAGGCCCTGGTCGGCATGGTCGCCCTGACCGGCCAGTGGTGGCTGGACGTGCGCCGCCCGAAGAAGGCGGAGGTGGCGGCCCACCTGGTGAACCTGGCCTGGCACGGCCTGGACGGCCTGGAGCCGAAGCCGCGGCTGATCGGGCACCGGAAGAGCTAGTGCCCCAACAGGCAACGTTCGCCCCGGGCAAACGTTGCCTGCCGGGGCACTGGCCGGGATCAGACTGGACGCTTTCAGGAGGCCGTAGCCACCGGCTCCAGGAACTCCAGCCGGTTCCCCACCGGGTCCTGCGAGTAGAAGCGCCGGTGGCCCGGGAGGTTGTCGTCCCAGATCACCGGGGCCCCGCTCGCGGCGACGCGGGTCGCGAATGTCTCGATGTCCCGCACGCGCAGGCCCGGGTGGGCCTTCTTCGCCGGGCTGAAGGCGGGCTCGATGCCGAGGTGGAGCTGGACGAAGCCCGCCTCGAACCAGCAGCCGCCGCGGGCCGCCAGTACCGGGGGCTTCGGGATCTCGGTCATGCCGAGGACGTTCACGTAGTAGGCCCGCAGGCTGTCCTCCGAGCCCGGCGGGGCCGCCAACTGCACGTGGTCGAGCGTGACGAGCATGCTCAGGCCTCCTTCACGGCCACGGCGAAGAGCCGGCGGAAGGGCAGGACCGTGCCGTACGGGGCGCTCGGGTAGGCCTCGCGCAGCAGGTCCCGGTACTCGGTGAGGAACGCGTCGCGGGCCTCGGGGTCGTCGGCGAGCGCGGTCAGGGCGGGGCGCAGGCCCGTGCCCTTCGACCAGTCCAGGACCGGGTCCTCGCCGGGCAGGACGTGGAAGTACGTCGTCTGCCACACGTCCACGGCGCAGCCGAGGCGGGCGAGGCGGTCCAGGTAGACGCCGGGCTCGTGGACGGAGTCCTCGCGGCGCAGGATGCCGCCGAGGCGGCTCTTCCAGCGGGGGGTGGCGGCCAGCTCGCGCATCAGGGCGTGCAGCGGGGCGTCGATGTTGTCGGGGACCTGGAAGGCGAAGGTGCCGCCGGGCTTGAGGGCGACGATCCAGTCGGCGAAGCGGTCTACGTGACCGGACACCCACTGCAGGGTCGCGTTGCTGACGATCAGGTCGTACGGCTCCTCGGGCCGCCAGGTGCGTACGTCGGCGGCGGCGAAGTCGAGGCGGCCACCGCCGGCCGTCGGCCCCTCGAAGTCCACGTGCGCCTTGTCGAGCATCTCGGCCGAGTTGTCGTACCCGGTGATGTGCGCGGTGGGCCAGCGGTCGGCGAGCGTGGCGGTGACATTGCCGGGGCCGCAGCCGAGGTCGGCGATGCGAGGCCGCCCCGCGGGCGGTGCCGCCGGCAGCGGGGGGACGCGGGCGAGCAGGTCCATGAAGGGGCGGGCTCGGTGGCCTGCGTGGCGGAGGTACTGGTCGGGATCCCAGGTCGGCTTGGTCATGGCTCTCACTGTCCTCCCCCATTTATCTCGATGTCAAGAGACTTGAAATCAAGAGACTTAATGTCGACAGAACCACTACACTGATCGTCATGGAGGACGAGGTCGATCGGCTGGTGGCAGCGTGGCGCCGAGAGCGTCCGGACCTCGACGTGGAGCCGCTGGAAGTGCTCAGCCGGGTGAGCAGACTGGCCCGGCACCTGGACCGCGCACGCCGGCTCGCGTTCTCCGAGCACCAGCTGGAACCCTGGGAGTTCGACGTCCTGACCGCACTCCGGCGCGCGGGAACGCCGTACCAGCTCTCCCCCGGGCAGCTGCTGACGCAGACCCTCGTCACCTCGGGCACGATGACCAACCGGATCGACCGGCTGGCCAAGAAGGGCCTGGTGGAGCGGCTGCCCGACCCGAGCGACCGGCGCGGTGTGCTGGTCCGGCTGACCGACACCGGCCGGGACCGCGCGGACCAGGCACTGGCCGGCCTGCTGGAGCAGGAGCGGGCGATCCTCGCCGAGCTGTCCCGCACCCAGCGGGCCGAACTCGCGGGCCTGCTACGCCAGTTGACCGCCCCGTTCGACAACATCCCCGGCTAGGGGTCTGCCGGGCGGCTCCTGCCGGACACGCGGGGTCTGGCACGCACTCCCCCAGAAGGGGGACCCCCAGCCGCGTCGTCGTCAGTCGCCGACGCTCCCCCACGCTCGAATGCGCTCGCGCGAGGGGACCCCCATCGTCGACTTCCCTCCTCCGCCTTGCAGCTGCACGCACCAGAACCGCTCACGTTACGTTGATCAGGCGCTGTTCGTTTCCTCCGGCATGATCCGCCCGGCAGACCCCAGCTCAGCCGGCCCCACCCCGGCCCGCCGGGCCAGCGCCACGGCGGCCAGCGTCGAGTGGACGCCCAGCTTGCCGAGGACGTTCTGCATGTGGGTGCGGACGGTGTGCGGGGAGAGGAACAGCCGTTCGGCGACGGCCTTGCGGCCCAGCCCCGCGACCATGCAGCGCAGCACCTCCCGCTCGCGCGGGGTGAGGGACTCCACCAGCTGCTCGCTCTCGGTGCGGTGCTTGCGCGCGGCCGTCAGCTCCTTCAGGACCCCGGTGAGCAGGGCGGGCGGCAGATGGGTCTCGTCCCGCAGTACGCCCCGGATCACCGTCAGCAGCCGGGACAGCGAGCAGTCCTTGGCGACCCAGCCGGAGGCACCGGCCTGGAGCGCGAGCGCCGCGCGCCGGGGGTCGTCCTTCTCGGCGAGGACCACGAGCCGCACCCCGGGCTGCGCCGCCCGGACCCCCGCGACCAGCGAGATCCCGTCGACCAGCCCCTCCTCGTCGCCCTCCTGCACGGGCACGGCCGGCCGGGCCCCGGGCAGGCTGCCGCCCAGGTCGGCGTCGACGAGCAGGACGTCGTAGCGGCGGCCCTCCCCCGCCGCCCGCTCCAGGCAGCGCAGCGCGGCCGGGCCGCTGCCGGCGGCGAAGACGTCGACGTCGGGCTCGGCGGCCAGGGCGGCGGCGAGCGACTCCGCGAAGATGCGGTGGTCGTCGACGACCAGGACTCGGATACGAACCACGAAACCCCCTTCCCCAGGCTCCGCACGGAGCAGGGGATATCCAGGTCCGGAAATGTCCGGAAGGCTCCGGAGAACGACGACCCGCGCGAGCACGACACCCACGGATAAGGACGCCCACCGCACGGCCGCCGCCGTTGCGGAGACTGCTACCCCCACCGCGGGCGCCGTACCCGCCTGTCTCGCCCCCTGATCAGCACCGGCCCCCACCGGTGTAGTACCTCAGAGTACGGATGGGAGCACAGAGCGGAAGGAGATTTGCAGAACTGGCGGCCGGGCGCGTTTATGGTGTGGCACATGTTTCGTATTGAGGCGGAAGTCGACAAGGAACGACGCGAACTGCTGCGCTCGCGGCTGCGGGACACCAACACGGCGGCCTCACCGGTCCTGGCAGCCCTGCGCGGCGGCCCGGGCGAACGCGAAGTCCCCCTCCACGTCTGGGCCCTGGACCCGTCGGGAGACCTGGCCGGCGGCCTGGTCGGCCACACCTGGACGACCTGGCTGCACGTCACCTACCTGTGGGTCGACGCCCGCCACCGCGGCACCGGCCTCGGCTCCCGCCTCCTCACCGAGGCCGAACGCATCGCCCACGCCGACCGCGCCTGCACCGGCGCCCGCCTGGAGACCTGGGACTTCCAGGCCCCGGAGTTCTACAAGAAGCAGGGCTACGACGTGGTGTGCGTGATCCCCGACTACCCGCCGGGGATCACGGAGTACACGCTGACGAAGCGCCTGGGCTGAAGCGGCCGGCAAAGACTCAGACGAGCCGCCGCGCCCCCGCCGAAGGCACCGCCTCGAACACCCGCGGTGCCGTGAAGCCCGCCGCGGCGAAGGCCGCCTCCACCGCCTTGGTGAGCGTGTCGACGTCCGTCGCCTCCGCGAGGACGATCGCCGAGCCGCCGAAGCCGCCGCCGGTCATGCGGGCGCCCAGGGCGCCGCCTGCGAGGGCCGTGTCGACGACCAGGTCCAGCTCCGGGCAGGAGATGCGGAAGTCGTCGCGCAGGGAGGCGTGGCCCTCGGCGAGGACGGGGCCGATGGCGCGGGTCTCGCCGGAGCGGAGCAGGGCGACCGTGCGTTCGACCCGCTCGTCCTCGGTGACCACGTGCCGGACCAGGCGGCGCACCTCCTCCTCGTCGCCCAGGCGGGCCAGGGCCGCGTCCAGGTCGCTGTAGGGGATGTCGCGCAGGGCGTCCACGCCGAGCAGGGCCGCGCCCTTCTCGCAGCCCGCCCGGCGCCTGCCGTACTCGCCGCCGCTGTGGGCGTGCTTGACCTGGGTGTCGACGACCAGCAGGCGCAGGCCCTCGGCAGCCAGGTCGAAGGGGATCTGCCGCTGGGACAGGTCGCGGGTGTCGAGGAACAGGGCGTGGCCCTGTTCGCAGCAGGCCGAGGCCGTCTGGTCCATGATCCCGGTCGGCGCGCCCACGTAGACGTTCTCCGCGCGCTGGCACAGGCGGGCCAGCTGCCAGCGCTGGAGGCCGAGACCGTGGAGGTCGTTCAGCGCGAGCGCGATCACGACCTCCAGGGCGGCCGAGGAGGACAGGCCCGCGCCCGTCGGGACGGTGGAGGACAGATGGATGTCCGCGCCCGTCACCGCGTGGCCCGCCTCGCGCAGGGCCCAGACCACGCCCGCCGGGTACGCCGTCCAGCCGGCGTCGCTCTGCGGGGCCAGGGCGTCCAGGCGCAGCTCCACGATCCCGCCCTCGGCCTCCGCCGAGTGCAGGCGCAGGACACCGTCCTCCCGGCGGGAGACGGCCGCCGTCACCTGGTGCGGGAGCGCGAAGGGCATGACGAAGCCGTCGTTGTAGTCGGTGTGTTCGCCGATCAGGTTGACCCGGCCCGGCGCCGCCCACACTCCCTCCGGCTCGGCTCCGTACAGCTCGGAGAACCGCACCCGGACCTGCTGTTCCTCCACTACTGCTCCCTTGCGATGCTCTGTGCGAACTCCCAGGCGTCCGCGACGATCCCGGCGAGGTCCGCGCGGGACGGGTTCCAGCCCAGCTTCTCGCGGGCGTTGTCCGCGGCGGCCACCAGGACCGCCGGGTCGCCGCCCCGGCGCGGGGCGACCACCTCGGGGATCGGGTGCCCGGTGACCGAGCGGGCGGTCTCGATGACCTCGCGGACCGAGAAGCCGTTGCCGTTGCCGAGGTTGCAGATCAGGTGCTCGCCCGGCTGCGCGGCCCGAACCGCCAGCAGGTGGGCCTCCGCCAGGTCCGCGACGTGGATGTAGTCGCGGATGCAGGTGCCGTCGGGCGTGGCGTAGTCGTCGCCGAAGATCGAGATGGCGTCGCGGCGGCCCTGGGCGACCTGGAGGACCAGCGGGATGAGGTGCGACTCGGGGTCGTGGCGCTCGCCGTACGGCCCGTACGCACCCGCCACGTTGAAGTAGCGCAGGGACACCGCCGCCAGGCCGTGGGCGTGCGCCTCGCCGGTGATCATGTGGTCGACGGCGAGCTTGGAGGCGCCGTAGGGGTTGGTGGGCTTCGTCGGGGCGCTCTCCACGATCGGGACCTGCTCCGGCTCGCCGTACGTGGCCGCCGTGGAGGAGAAGACCAGCCGGCGCACGCCCGCCTCGCGCATCGCGCCGAGCAGGGCAATGCTGCCGCCGACGTTGTTGTCCCAGTACTTCTCCGGCTTCACCACCGACTCGCCGACCTGCGAGGAGGCGGCGAAGTGCAGCACGCCGGCGTAGGAGGAGTCGAGCCACCTGGCGGCGTCGCGGATGTCGCCCTCGACGAAGGCCGCGCCCGCGGGCACGCTCTCGCGGAAGCCGGTGGAGAGGTTGTCGAGGACCGTGACCTCGTGGCCGGCCTCCAGCAGATGCTGGGCCACCACGCTGCCGACGTACCCCGCCCCGCCCGTCACCAGGTACTTCATGAACTCGCTACCTCTCGCAGTCGCTCGGCCGCGCGCTCCGGCGGCACGTCGTTGATGAACACGTTCATGCCGGACTCGGAGCCCGCGAGGA
Organism: Streptomyces sp. NPDC002676; assembly: GCF_053592455.1. Taxonomy (NCBI): domain Bacteria; kingdom Bacillati; phylum Actinomycetota; class Actinomycetes; order Kitasatosporales; family Streptomycetaceae; genus Streptomyces; species Streptomyces sp. NPDC002676. The sequence continues at coordinate 139,410 of NZ_JBSFVT010000004.1, forward strand.
ACTTCAGCTTGCCGGAAGTGCGGCGGATGGTGAAAAGCTCGAGGTGAAGCGCGAAATCGTCGCGCGAGACGCCGTCGAACTCCTCCAGATCGCCGAACGGGGCCTGGTGCCAGGCCGCGATGTAGGGCGTCGGAGGCTCACCGGTGCCGAAGATCCGGTCGAAGCGCCTCAAGAGTTCCAGATACACCTGGGGGAACTCTGTGCGGGCCGCCTCGTCGAGCCCGAGCAGGTCGGGCACCCGGCGCTTGGGGTACAGGTGGACCTCGTACGGCCAGTGCGCCGCGTACGGCACGAAGGCCGCCCAGTGTTCACCCTCAAGGACGACCCGCTCGCCGGCGAGTTCCCGCTCCAGAACCGCGTCGAACAGGTTCTCCCCGCCGGTCGCCTCCTTGTGGGCGGCGAGCGAGCGGAGCATCAGGGCGGTGCGGGGTGTGGTGAAGGGGTATCCGTAGATCTGCCCGTGCGGGTGGCCGAGGGTCACGCCGATCTCGGCACCGCGGTTCTCGAAACAGAACACCTGCTCGACGGAGGGCAGATGCGACAGCTCCGACGTCCGGTCCGTCCACGCCTCCAGCACCAGGCGCGCCTGCTCCTCGGTGAGGTCGGCGAAGGACGCGTCGTGGTCGGAGGTGAAGCAGACGACCTCGCAGCGGCCGGAGTCGCCGGCGAGGGAGGGGAAACGGTTCTCGAAGACGACGACGTCGTACGAGGAGCCCGGGATCTCGCTGAGCCGCCCGCCCCGGCTCGGGCACAGCGGGCATTCGTCGGCCGGCGGGTGGTAGGTGCGGCCCTGGCGGTGCGAGGCGACCGCGACCGCGTCGCCGAGCAGCACGTCGTGGCGGACCTCGGACGTGGTGTGGGTCCGCTCCAGCGGGCGGCGGTCGACCGCGTCCCGCGCGGCGTCGTCCCGCAGGTCGTAGTAGATCAGCTCACGACCGTCGGCCAGCCGGGTCGAGGTCTTCTTCACACGGACTCCTCTACGTCCCCACCAATCACTCAACACAATCAAACATAACAGCTCACAACTCGACAACACCTCGGACGACCACAATCAAACGAAGAACGAGCGAGTGCCCATGCAAACCCCCACATACCCACACATGGACCTGGCGGCGGGGCTACGGCTTCCCACCAACGGGCTGGACTACACGATCCTCGGGATCTACTTCGTCATCGTCCTGGGCATCGGCTTCGCGGCCCGCCGCTCGGTGAAGACCAGCCTCGACTTCTTCCTCTCCGGGCGCTCGCTGCCCGCGTGGATCACCGGCCTCGCCTTCATCTCGGCGAACCTGGCGGCCACCGAGATCCTGGGCATGGCGGCCAACAGCGCCCAGTACGGCGCCTACACCGTGCACTGGTACTGGATCGGCGCCATCCCCGCGATGGTCTTCCTGGGCCTGGTGATGATGCCCTTCTACTACGGCAGCAAGGTCCGCTCGGTCCCCGAGTTCCTGCTGCTGCGCTTCGACAGGTGGGCCCACCTGCTCAGTGCGATCCTGTTCGCCTTCGCCGCCATCCTGATCGCGGGCGTGAACCTGTACGCCCTCGCGATCGTCGTCGAGGCTCTGCTCGGCTGGCCGCAGTGGGTCGCCATCGTGGTCGCCGGTGCCTTCGTGCTCGCGTACATCACCCTCGGCGGTCTCTCCTCGGCGATCTACAACGAGGTGCTCCAGTTCTTCGTGATCCTGGCCGCCCTCATCCCGATCACCGTGCTCGGTCTGAAGAAGGCCGGCGGCTGGGGCGGACTGACCGACAGGCTCACCGCCACCCACGGCCACAACTTCACCACCGCCTGGGGCGGCACCGGCATCGGCAGCGCCAACCCGCTGGGCGCCAACTGGCTGACCATCGTGCTCGGCCTCGGCTTCGTGCTGTCCTTCGGGTACTGGACCACCAACTTCGCTGAGGTGCAGCGCGCCCTGTCCGCGAAGAACCTCTCCGCCGCACAGCGCACCCCGCTGATCGCCGCCTACCCGAAGATCTTCATCGTCTTCCTGGTGATGATCCCCGGCCTGGTCGCCGCCGCGCTCGTCCCGAAGTTCGGCACCCCCGCCTCGGGCTACCAGTACAACGACGCCATCCCCTATCTGATGCAGGAGCTGCTGCCCAACGGAGTGCTCGGCATCGCGGTGACGGGTCTGCTCGCCGCTTTCATGGCCGGCATGGCGGCGAACGTCTCGTCCTTCAACACGGTGTTCACCAACGACATCTGGGCCAAGTACGTCGTGCTGCACCGCGAGGACGCGTACTACGTCCGCTTCGGCCGCCTGATCACCGTCATCGGCGTCTGCGCCTCGGTCGGCACCGCGTTCCTGGCGTCCTCGTTCTCGAACATCATGAGCTACCTCCAGACGCTGTTCTCCTTCTTCAACGTGCCGATGTTCGTGGTGTTCATCGTCGGCATGTTCTGGAAGCGGGCGTCCGCGAAGTCCGGCTTCTGGGGCCTGCTCGCCGGCACCGTGACCGCGATGGTCAACTACTTCGTGTTCTACAAGAGAGGCATCATCTCGATCCCCTCCGACCAGGGCGCCAACTTCGTCTCCGCGATCGCGGGCTTCGTCGCCGGCGCGGTCGTGATGGTCGCGGTGTCACTGTTCACGGCGCCGAAGCCGGCCGAGCAGCTCCAGGGTCTCGTCTACGGCACCCGCTCCCCCGGTATGAGCGAGCCGCCCGCCCCCGGCGACGAGGCCTGGTACCGCCGGCCGGCGCTGCTGGGCTGGGGCGCGGTGATCCTGGCCGCCGCCTGCTACATCCCGTTCTCGTTCTGACCGCGGGAGAATGGAGAGACCATGACCGAGCAGTTCGACTTCTCCGCGTCCTCCGAAGAGGAAGTCCAGCGGGAGGTCACCGAGCTGGAGCGGAAGTCCGCGACGGCGGCCCGCATCTTCGACCTGCGCCGCATCATCGGCGGCCTGTTCGTGTTGTACGGCGTCATCGTCACGGTCACCGGCATCACCGACTCCCGGGCCGCGATCGACAAGGCCCAGGGAGTCAACATCAACCTGTGGACCGGCATCGGCATGCTGATCCTGGGCGTCTTCTTCCTGACGTGGCTGTGGCTCCGACCCTCGGAGAAGCCGCCGCCGGCACCCGACGAACGCGCGTGAGCGAAGCCCCCTAGGTCCTGTCGACACATTGCCGCCTGCCGCGCGACGCCTGGCAGGCACTCCCCCACTGCCTCAACGACGCGGGGGGACCCCCAGCCGCGTTGCCGGAGCGCTCGCGCGGGGGCACCCCCATCGCCGCCGCGGCCCGCCCTCCGGGCGGACGACGGGAATGTGACGACAGGACCTAGCTCCCGCCGGTCAGCGGGCCCGCTCTGTCCAGCAGGCCCGTCCGGGCCGCCAGTGCCGCTGCCTCCAGGCGGGAGCCCACGCCCAGTTTCATCAGGACCCGCTGGACGTGGGTGCGGGCGGTGCTGGGGGCGATGCCCATGCCGGCCGCGATCAGGCGGGTGTCCTCGCCCTCGGCGACCCGGACCAGGACCTCCACCTCACGCGGGGTCAGCATCTGGAGCAGGCGCTGGCCCTCGTCGTCCGGCTGGGCGGCGGGGTTCAGCAGTTCGCCGAACGCGCCCTGGAGCAGCTGCGGGGCCACCGCCGCCTCCCCGGCCCTGGCCTTGATGATGGCCCGCTCGACGCCCTCGATGCGCTCGTCGTGCCGTACGTACCCCGACGCGCCCGCGGCGAAGGCCGCCGCGATGCCCCGCGGGGACGGCACCGGGCCCAGCACCAGCACCGCCACCTGCGGGCGCTCCCGTTTGATCCGCACCACCGGGTCGAAGACCCCCGGCTCGGCCGGTATCGCCGTACCCAGCAGGCACACCTCCGGCGCCCGCGCGATGACCAGCTCGGCCGCGCCCGCGGCCGGTGCCGCCGCCGCGAGCACCCGGTGCCCGCGCAGCTTCAGTGCCGACGCCAGCGCCTCCGCGAGCAAGCGGTGGTCGTCGACGACCATGAGCCGCACTCCCATAGAGCAACCCCCCAGCAACCCCCGCCATTCATGCCCCCGGAAGCTACACGCTTTGTTCGACGTCGCGCTGCCCCTATGCAGGAGAAGTGCCCCGGATCGATGAAATCCGGGGCACTTCTCGGTAACCAGCGCGTTGGCGCGCGGCAGGGCGTGCGGGCGCCCGCGTCAGCCGCTCGTGCCGAACGCCGCCGCGAGGTACGTCTTCTCGTGCAGCGAGGAGTCCGCCTTCTCCGCGAACACCTGCGACATGTACAGCCGGCCCTGCGCGTAGAGGATCTCCGAGTAGTCCGGCAGCATGCTGGTCTCGACGCTGCGCACGCTGTCCTTGGCCGGGTTCTCCAGCAGCTTGGTCTCCTTGAAGGAGCCGCCGTCGATGCTGACGATCTGGCCGCCCTTGTCGTACGGCGGGCGCTTGTAGGCGATCAGGTTGGGGCCGTCCATGCGCAGCGGCGAGAGCAGGTAGCCGTCGCCGGCCTCGGCGCGCTGGCCGGTCTGCTTGCCGGTGTTCAGGTCGAAGGCGATGATCTCGTTGGTCTGGCTGTAGTCGCCGGTGCCGTCGTGCTCCTCGGTCGGCACGTACAGCTTGCCGTTGCCCGCGACGACCTGCTTGCAGTCCTCGACCCGGGTGATGCCTTCGCAGCGACCGCCGTAGGTGTCGCCGGGCGCGGAGATGCGGGCGAGCAGCTTGCCGGTCTTGGCGTCGATGGAGAAGTAGTCCGAGATGCCGCTGCCGTCGCCCGCGCTGTCGCCGACGTCGGCCGCCACGACCAGCGGGTCGGTGGAGATGACGGAGGCGTACTCGATGCCCTGGGCCATCTTGTACTCGGCGATCACCTTCCCGGTCTGCGGGTCGATGTTCTGGATGTGCAGCTGCCGGTTGTCGTACTCGCCGCACTTGCGCACCGCCACCAGCTTCGTGCCGCCGCCATAGCCGGCGTCGTAGCAGGTGTCGTCCGACTTGGGCTGCCAGAGCAGCTTGCCCGAGGCGATGTCGAAGGCGGCGCCGCCGTAGCTGCTGCCGACGGCGACGGTGTGCTGAGCGACCGTCACATTGTCGAAGTCGATCGGAGAGTCACCGCTGTTGATCGACTTCGACCACAGCAGCTTGCCGGTGTCGAGGTCGACCGCACCGATCTTGCTGCACCCGGCGGAGGAGTCCTTCGGGGGCATCTTCGGCTGGAAGAGGATCGCCGTCCTGTCGTCGTCGGTGACGTGGCCGGTGGCCTGGCACACCGGGCCGGGCAGCTTGAGCGTCCACTGCTTGGAGCCGTTGGCGGGGTCGTAGCCGTCGATCTCGGCGACGCCGGTCTTGGCGTACACCTTGTCGGTCAGCCACGAACCCGAGGTGACGACGGTGTCGTTCGTCTTGGGCATCGGGACCTCGAAGAGGACGTTCGCGGCGGTGTTCGCCGGAACCTTCTCCTTGCCCCCGCCGCCCGTGCCGCCGGAGTCGCCCTTGTCGTCCTTGCCGCCGGTGCCGCCGCTGGAGCCGGCGGTGTCGTGCTTCTTGCCGTCGTCCCCGGAGGAGGAGGCGTACCAGATGCCGCCGACGACGATCAGCGCGATGGCGGCGACCGCCGCGACCACGATCATCAGCGTGCTGTTGTTGCGCCCGCCGCCGGGCTGCCCCGGCTGGGGGTGCATCGGCATGGTGGGCGGCTGGCCCGGGTAGCCGTAGCCCGGCTGCGCGGGCTGGCCGTACCCGGCCTGCGGCTGCATCGGCACGGTGGGCGGCTGGCCGTAGGCCGGGGGCTGCTGGGCGTACGGGTTCTGCTGGACGCCGGGGTAGCCGTAGCCGGGCTGCGGTGCCTGCGGAGGCTGGGGGGCCTGGGCGGGCGGGGCCTGCGGGGGCTGCGGTGCCTGCGGGTAGCCGTAGCCGGGCTGGGGCTGCGGAGGCTGCGGTGCCTGCGGGTAGCCGTAGCCGGGCTGGGGCTGCGGGGGCTGCGGGGGCTGGTCCTGCGGCGGGCCGAAACCGCCCTGCTGCGGGGGCTGGTTCGGCGGCGGCGGAGGCGGCTGAGTCATGACGGAGGTACCTCGGTGAAGCGCTAAGGGCCGAAGGACGGCGCGGAATCGGAGACGAGGAGACGGAGAGCGGGACCGGCCGGGCTCAGTTGCCGAAGGCCATCATCAGCTTCTCCTTCGAATCGTCGTTGCCGTTCAGCTCGGTGGAGGAGATGAAGAAGCGCCCGCCGACCCAGTCGACCCGGCCGAGGTAGAAGCTGTCCTCGATCTGGGCGGTGCCCGAAGGGTTCTGCAGCAGCTTGGCCGGCGTGTGCGAGGAGCCGCCGGTCGGGATCGACAGCACCTGGCCGCCCGCGTCGTACGACGGCTGCACATAGGCGATGAGCTTGCCGTCCTCGACCTTGATCGCGCTCATCGGCTCGTCCGCCGGGGACTTGACCCGCCACTTCGCCTTGCCGGTGGACAGGCTGATCGCGACGATCTCGTTGGCGCCGCTGTCCGAGTCCGTGGGCAGGTAGAGCGTGTCGTCGTCGGCCGCGGCGCCCTGGCAGCCCTGCAGGTCGCGCTGGAGGATCGCCAAGCCGCAGTTGGGCCCGAACTTCTCGTCGACCTTGACCTCCGAACGGAACTTGCCGGCCTTGGTGAAGGTGGAGATGTTCCAGGCCTTCTCGTCGTCGTTGGTCGCATAGACCACGAGCGGGCTGACGGAGTAGGTGCGCGCGATCGTCCAGCCCTTCTTGAACGGCTGCGTCCACTCGACCTTGCCGGTGGCCGGGTCGAGTTCGGAGATCTCGTCGTGCTCGGTGCTGGTGCCGGCGCCGCAGGAGGCCACCTGGATCAGCCGGTTGGCGTCACCCGCGTACGCGGCCGGGTAGCAGGCGTTGCCGTACTTCTTCTTGTCGAACAGCTTCTTGCCGGTGTCGACGTCGTAGGCCGTGCCCGACTCCTCGCGGGACACCATCAGCGTCTTGCCGCTGATGGTCAGTCCGATGTCGCGCGCGCTGTCGAACAGCCCGCCGTCGGCGACCTCGCCGCTCCAGCCCTTCTCGCCCGTGGCGAGGTCGATCTGCTGGAGCTGGTTGCACTTGGCGTTGTCGCTGACGCCACTCATGTACGCCACGACGATCTTGCCGTCCGGCGACGGCTGCGGGGTGGCCGCGCAGATCTTCTGCGGGAAGGTGATCGGGCTCCAGGCGGGGGTGCCGTTGGCGATGCCGAACCCGAAGACCTGCTTGTACGCCGCCTTCACCACGGTCTTGTCGGTGATCCACATCCCGGGCGCGTGGGCTCCGGAACCGGGTGCGTCGGGGGCGCCCTTGTACCAGAGGACCTTGGCCTCGCCGGGCTTGCGGCCCTCGTTGAGGTTGTCCGGGTCCGAACCGCCGTCGCCGCTGCCGTCGCCCGGGTTGACCGGCTGGGACGCGGAGGGCTTGTCGTCGCCGCTCTTCTCGGCGACCGGCTTCTTCTTGCCGCCGCCACCGCCGCCCGTGACCGCGAAGACGGTGCCGCCGACGACGAGCAGTGCGGCCACGACGGCGGCGACGATCACCACCGGCTTGCCCTTGAGCCCCTGCTTGCCGCCCGGCGGAGTGCCGGGCGCGCCCGGGTACTGCGGCTGCTGCGGGTAGCCGTAGCCGGGCTGGGGCTGGGCTGCGTACGGTCCCGGCTGCTGCGGTTGGCCGTAGGGGCCGGGGGTGCCCGGTGCGGCGGGAGCGGCGCCGTACGGGCCGGGCTGCTGGGGGTAGCCGTAGCCGGGCTGGGGCTGCGGGGGCGTTCCCGGGGCGCCTTGGGGTGTGCCGAAACCGCCCTGCGCCGGCGGGGTCGGGGCCCCGAATCCGCCGCCCTGCGGCGGCTGGTCCGGTGGCGGTCCGAAACCGCCCTGCGGCGGCTGGTTGGGCGGCTGAGTCATCAGCGCTCTTCCCCCTCGTTCCCCGTTTTTCAGCCACGCCCTGAGGTTCGTGACAGATGCAGAAGTCGTTCTCAGACAGTCTCAGACAGTTCTCAGACGGCCATTTCTATCACCGGCTCCGACAGCAAACGGGGCCGGATCCGCCCCTGTTCCCAAGGGAGGACCGGCCCGTGATGCCGTCGTTATCCGCCTTCACGCCCCCTTCACGGGGCGCGCGCAAGCCTGTTGCGACTAATGCGCCCAAGGCCTCTGCCTGTTACGCGTCCTCGGCCAGCTCCAGCCAGCGCAGCTCCAGTTCCTCGCGCTCCCCGGCCAGATCCCGCAGCTGGGCGTCCAGTTCGGCCACCTTCGCGAAGTCGGTGGCGTTCTCGGCGATCTGGGCGTGCAGCTTGGACTCCTTCTCGGAGACCTTGTCCAACTGGCGCTCGATCTTCTGGAGTTCCTTCTTCGCGGCGCGCTGGTCGGCGGCGCTCTTCTCCGCGGTGGCCGGCTTGGCAGCCGAGGTGGCGGCCTGCGTGGCGACCGCCTCCTCCATGCGCCGGCGCCGCTCCAGGTACTCGTCGATGCCGCGCGGCAGCATGCGCAGGGTGCTGTCGCCGAGGAGGGCGAAGACGCGGTCGGTGGTGCGCTCGACGAAGAACCGGTCGTGGGAGATGACGATCATCGAGCCGGGCCAGCCGTCGAGGACATCCTCCAGCTGGGTGAGGGTCTCGATGTCGAGGTCGTTGGTCGGCTCGTCCAGGAAGAGGACGTTGGGCTCGTCCATGAGGAGGCGCAGCAGCTGGAGCCGGCGACGCTCACCACCGGACAGGTCCCCGACCGGCGTCCACTGCTTCTCCTTGCCGAAGCCGAACGTCTCGCACAGCTGTCCCGCCGTCAGCTCCCGGCCCTTGCCGAGGTCGACGCGCTCACGGACGCGCTGCACGGCCTCCAACACCCGCCAGGTGGGGTCGAGTTCGGCGACCTCCTGGGAGAGGTAGGCGAGCTTGACGGTCTTTCCGACGGCGACCCGGCCGCCCGCCGGCTGCGCCTCGCCCCCGGTCCGCGCCGCCTCGGCCATGGCGCGCAGCAGCGAGGTCTTGCCGGCGCCGTTGACGCCGACCAGGCTGATGCGGTCGCCGGGGCCGAGCTGCCAGGTGACGTGCTTGAGCAGCACCTTGGGCCCGGCCTGCACTGTGACGTCCTCAAGGTCGAAGACCGTCTTGCCGAGCCGGGAGGAGGCGAACTTCATCAGCTCGCTGCTGTCCCGGGGCGGCGGCACGTCGGCGATCAGCTCGTTGGCGGCCTCGACGCGGAAGCGCGGCTTGGACGTACGCGCGGGGGCGCCGCGGCGCAGCCAGGCCAGCTCCTTGCGGATGAGGTTCTGCCGCTTGGCCTCTTCGGTGGCGGCGATCCGCTCGCGCTCCGCGCGCGCGAAGACGTAGTCGGAGTAGCCGCCCTCGTACTCGTACACGTCACCGCGCTGCACGTCCCACATGCGGGTGCAGACCTGGTCGAGGAACCAGCGGTCGTGGGTCACGCACACGAGCGCGGACCGCCGGTTCTGCAGGTGCTGGGCGAGCCAGGCGATGCCCTCGACGTCGAGGTGGTTGGTGGGCTCGTCGAGGACGAGCAGGTCCTGTTCCTCGATGAGCAGCTTGGCGAGCGCGATCCGGCGCCGCTCGCCACCGGACAGCGGTCCGATGACGGTGTCGAGCCCCTTGGGGAAGCCCGGCAGGTCCAGCCCGCCGAACAGGCCGGTCAGCACGTCGCGGACCTTGGCGTTGCCGGCCCACTCGTGGTCGGCCATGTCGCCGATGACCTCGTGACGGACGGTGGCGGCGGGGTCCAGGGAGTCGTGCTGGGTGAGCACGCCGAGGCGCAGCCCGCCGGAGTGGGTGACCCGTCCGGTGTCGGCCTCCTCCAGCTTGGCGAGCATCCGGATGAGGGTGGTCTTGCCGTCGCCGTTGCGGCCGACGACTCCGATGCGGTCGCCCTCGGAGACGCCGAGCGAGACGCCGTCCAGCAGGGCACGGGTGCCGTACACCTTGCTGACGTTCTCGACATTGACCAGATTGACGGCCATTTCACTCCTGCGCACGAGGGGGTCAGCCTCCCAGCCTAATGCGCCACGGCGGCCTACCCCGCCGCGCCCGCCCCGGCGGCCTTCGCCCTGCGCTCCTCGTAGCGCCGGGCGGCGTCCAGCATCCAGTCGTCCCCCCAGGGCTCCCCGTCGGCGGCCTCTATGCGGCGGCTCGCCTCCACACAGCGCGGGTCGTCCTTGTTGGCCAGCCCGTACATGGCGTAGACGCGGGTCGCCGGGTCGTCCTCGTCGGTGAGTGCGGCCAGCGCGTCCCTGAGCTCCGGGTCGCGTCCCGGGTACTCCGCGAGCCACATGCACGCCGACCGGCGGACGAGCGGGTCGGGGTCGCGGGCGAGGCCGAGCACGGCGGCGAGGCGGGCGGGCCGTACGAGCAGTCCGCCCTCGCCCCGTTCCAGGATGTCCGGCACCAGGGCGCGCACCCGGGGGTCCGGATGCGCCCGGTAGGACAGGCCCACGTCCTCGATCTCCGGGGCGTCGTCCTGGTGGGCCAGCCCGTTCAGTACGGCGGCCAGCACGCGCGGGTCGCGCTCCGCGCGGGCCCAGGGGAGGAAGGCCTCGGTACCGAGGTCGTCGAAGGGCGTGCGTCCGTCGAGTCCGGAGCCGATGCCGAGGAAGAGCAGCACGTCGGCGGCGAAGAGCCGGTGCAGCGCCTCGGGGTGCCGGCTCAGCGCCACGGCGGCCTGCCAGGTCTCGTCGTTCTCCTGGCGCCCGCCGAGGACGTTGGCGGCGGCGAACCAGTCCGCGTGATCGGGGTCCTGCCGTGCGAGCGCCCGCCCGAGCAGCTCCTCGAACGGCACCCGCACCCCGTGCCACCGCTCCAGCTCGCACAGGATGCCGAGGTGGGCGTCGCGTGCCGTCAGCCCGCCGAGAGCGAGCTGCACGCTGTGGCTGGCCCCCCAGCGGCTCTCGACGACCTCGCGCCGCACCGGCCCCCGCGCCCCCGACCTTCGGCGCAGCTCGGCCTCCACGCCGGTGTCGGCCCAGTGCCGCGCCCGCGCCAGCGCCTCGCGGCGTGCGTCCTCGGCCATGCGTTCGGCGGGCGGCAGGACCTCGTCGACGGTGTCCCGGTCGCCGCCGTCGATCGCCCGCAGCAGCGGGGTGGTGCCGTCGGGCAGGGGGCGCAGGGCGTCGGCTCCGGCCTCCGTCAGGGCTTCGGCGACCTTGTGGTCGTACGCGGCCACGGCGAGACACAGGACGGGGACGTCCTCGCCGGGCACGAGCGTGTCCGGGTCGGCCCCGCCCCGGAGCAGGTCCCGTACGGCGTCCGTGTCACCCCGGCGTACGGCGGCGACGAGTTCCTCGGCGGTCATGCTGTTCCCCCTTCACAGCTCACAGCTCCCCCTGCTGTTGCCCCGCTGTCGTCACACGGCGGCGCTCACGCCCGTTTCGCGGGCCGCGGTCAGCACCGTCGCGCCCGGCGCTGGAGCTGCTGCCGTGCGTACCGTGCGGCAGGTGCCGGAGGCACGCAGAGCCTCGGCGATCGAGGCGGCCGACTCGGGGTCGCGGGCCAGGAAGGCCGTGGTGGGGCCGGAGCCGGAGACCAGCGCGGTGAGGGCGCCGGCGGCGCGGCCGGCGGCCAGGGTGTCGGCCAGCTCCGGGAAGAGGGAGAGGGCGGCGGGCTCCAGGTCGTTGGAGACGGCGGCGGCGAGCGCGTCCGGGTCGCCCTTGGCGAGCGCCTCCAGCAGGTCCGGGGAGGCGACGGGCTCGGGGATGTCCCGGCCCTCGGCGAGCCGGTCGAACTCGCGGAAGACGGCCGGGGTCGACAGCCCGCGCTCGGCCATCGCGAACACCCAGTGGAAGGTGCCGCCGACCTCCAGGGCGGTCAGCCGCTCGCCGCGCCCGACCCCGAGCGCCGCGCCCCCGACCAGGCTGAACGGCACGTCGCTGCCCAGCTCGGCGCAGATGGCGAGGAGTTCGGCGCGGGAGGCACCGGCGCCCCACAGCGTGTTGCAGGCGAGCAGCGCGCCCGCGCCGTCCGCGCTGCCGCCCGCCATGCCGCCGGCGACCGGGATGTCCTTGGCGATGTGGATGTGCACGGCCGCTTCGATGCCCCGGCGCCCGGCGAGCGCGAGGGCGGCACGGGCCGCGAGGTTGGTGCGGTCCAGGGGGACCTGTGCGGCGTCCGGGCCCTCGCAGGTGACGCGCAGCTCGTCGGCCGGGGTGACGGTGACCTCGTCGTACAGGCCGACGGCGAGGAAGACGTTCGCCAGGTCGTGGAAGCCGTCGGGGCGGGCGGCGCCGACCGCGAGCTGGACGTTGACCTTGGCCGGGACGCGCACGGTGACGCTCACTTGCCGGACTCCTCTTCCGGGCGTGCGGGGGTCGCTCCACGCAAGGACGCGGCCTCGGCGATGCGCGCGAACTCCTCCACCGTCAGCGCCTCGCCACGCGCCTGCGGGGAGACCCCGGCCGCGACCAGCGCCGCCTCGGCGGCGGCGGCGGAACCGGCCCAGCCGGCGAGGGCGGCCCGCAGGGTCTTGCGGCGCTGTGCGAAGGCGGCGTCGATGACGGCGAAGACCTCCGCCTTGGAGGCCGTCGTCTTGATCGGCTCGGTCCGCCGGACCAGGGAGACGAGCCCGCTGTCGACGTTCGGCGCGGGCCAGAAGACGTTGCGCCCGATGGCGCCGGCCCGCTTCACCTCGGCGTACCAGTTGGCCTTCACGGACGGCACGCCGTACACCTTGTTCCCGGGCGTGGCGGCGAGCCGGTCGGCGACCTCGGACTGCACCATCACCAGCGTCCGCTCGATGCTCGGGAAGGTGTCGAGCATGTGCAGCAGCACGGGGACGGCGACGTTGTACGGCAGGTTCGCCACCAGGGCCGTCGGCTCGGGGCCGGGGAGTTCGGTGACGTGCATCGCGTCGCAGTGGACGAGGGCGAAGCGGTCGGCGCGCTCTGGCATGCGCGCGGCGACGGTTGTGGGCAGCGCGCCGGCCAGGACGTCGTCGATCTCGACGGCGGTGACCCGGTCGGCGGCCTCCAGCAGCGCGAGCGTGAGGGAGCCGAGCCCCGGGCCGACCTCGACGACCACGTCGTCGGGGCGGACCTCGGCGGTGCGGACGATACGGCGGACCGTGTTGGCGTCGATCACGAAGTTCTGACCGCGCTGCTTGGTGGGCCGGACACCGAGCGCTGCCGCAAGCTCACGGATGTCGGCGGGGCCGAGGAGGGCGTCGGGGGTGGGGCTGCTCACGGGACAAGGGTACGGGGGTGTGGTCGGCGGGATTGCCAGGTGCCCCGGCGCTGCGGCTGCGCGGCTACCCGTGCAACCTCGCCCCGCAGTGCGGCCAAGGGCTGGCCCCCCGGCGGATGTACAGCTTCTTCGCCCGGAACGTCTGTTCCTCCGCCGATGCGTCCTGGGGGCGGCCGGTGCCGCCGAGGCTGTGCCAGGTGTGGGTGTCGAACTGGTAGAGCCCGCCGTACGTCCCCGAGGGGTCGACGGCGTGGGGACGGCCGCCGGACTCGCACGCGGCGAGGCCCTGCCAGTTGAGGTGTTCGGCGCCCTGCACGGACGGCGGCAACGGCTTGGTACCCACCTTGACCAGCTCCGTGCGCGGCCGGCGCACCACCTCGGACTGCTCCCGGCGCGGCTTCTGCTGCACCCCGTTGACGGTGCGCAGCAGATACGTGACCCGGCGCAGACCGGGCTGCCCGGACTGTGCGACGACTTCGGTGCCCTTGGAGAGGGAGGGGTCCGCGGCCCGCTCGACCTCGAACGGGATCTGCTCCTCGCGGACCTCCCTGCTGCCGGTCACCCGCAGCACGGTCACCGTCTGCCCGTCGCGCGGGAAGCTCTCCGGCGGCACGGAGGTGGCGTCCTGGCCGCGCAGGGTGATCCCGGCATCCTCGACCGCCTCCCCGACGGTGGCCGCGTTGGTGCGGATGGTGCGGGTGCGGCCGTCCGCCATGATCGTGACGGCCCGCTCGGTGCGCACGTCGAGCGCGAGCCCGGCGCGTCCGATGCTCTGGGAGCGCAGGGCCGACAGGTAAGCGCCCTCCGCGCGCACCCCCAGCTCTTCGAGCGCCCCTTCCACCGTGCGCGCCGTCGTCCACACCTCGCGCCGCTCGCCGTCCAGCGTGAGCCGCAGGGGGCGCCCGTGGCGCACGCCGACCTCGTCGCCGCTGGCGAGCGCCTTGCCGGTGGCGGGTGCGACCACGTCGTGCGGCCCGACGCGCACGCCCTCCTCGGCGAGCAGTCCGCTGACGTCGTCGGCGAAGGTGTGCAGCGTGTGCGTGCTGCCGTCGACGCTCAGCTCGACCGCCTTGTCCTTGGCGACGAACGCGGTGGTGCCGCCGGCCAGGAAGGCCACGACCAGGGCCTGCGGCAGCAGACGGCGCACGGCGGACTCCGGGCGCTCGCCGTAGCGCGCCCTGCGCCGGCGCGAGGCCCGCCCGCCCGCTCCCGCCTGCCGCGGCGACGGCCGCACCGGTTCGGCCTCGTAGGCGGGCCGGTAGGTGTCCCGGTACACCCCGGAGGGCAGCGTCTGAGCCAGATGTACGGGGACGTCATGGCCGTGGGGGCCGTACGCCTCGCCGTACGTCTCGTCGTACGCCTCGTACTGCGACTTGCTCACGCCGATACGCTCCAGAAGGCCAGAGGGGTCCGGATCGGGCCTCCAGAACCTAGCCGAGCCGCCGTCACTCTCCAAAGCGACGCGACTACGCACTGTTGTCCGCGGAACGTTCGGCCAGTGTTCAGTAACCGAAGGCGCGTGCGGTGTTGGCGCCCAGGGCCGTCGCCAGCGCGTCCTCGTCGATGCCGCGCACGGCGGCCATCGCGCGCACCGTGACCGGGATGAGGTACGGGGCGTTGGGCCGTCCGCGGTAGGGCGCCGGGGTCAGGAACGGCGCGTCGGTCTCCACCAGGACGAGCTCCAGCGGGGCGACGGCGAGGGCGTCGCGCAGGTTCTGGGCGTTCTTGAAGGTGACGTTGCCGGCGAAGGACATGAAGTAGCCCTCGCGGGCGCAGATCTCGGCCATCTCGGCGTCGCCGGAGTAGCAGTGGAAGACGGTGCGCGCCGGGGCGCCCTCCTCCTTCAGGACGCGCAGGACGTCGGCGTGGGCGTCGCGGTCGTGGATGACGAGGGCCTTGTCGTGCCGCTTGGCGATCTCGATGTGCGCGCGGAAGGACCGCTCCTGGGCCGCCTTGCCCTCGGGCCCGGTGCGGAAGTGGTCGAGGCCGGTCTCGCCCACGCCCTTGACCTGGGGCAGGGCGGCCAGCCGGTCGATCTCGGCGAGGGCCTCGTCCAGCGCGGCGTCACCGCCGGGCACACGGGCACCCTGCCGGGACCAGCCGTCGGGGTCGCCGTGGACGATGCGCGGAGCCTCGTTGGGGTGCAGGGCGACCGTCGCGTGGACGTTCTCGTACGCGGCGGCGGTCTCCGCAGCCCACCGCGAGCCGTTGATGTCGCAGCCGACCTGGACGACCGTCGTCACGCCCACCGACGCGGCCTTCGCGAGGCCCTCCTCGACCGTGCCGGACTGCATGTCGAGGTGCGTGTGGGAGTCGGCGACGGGCACCGCGAGGGGTGCCGGGAGCGGCGGGGCCGCGTTCTTGTCGTCCTTGGAGGTGCGACCGGCGTTCGAAGGCATGCTCCGATCCTACGAAAGGGGCACCCCGGCGAACGCCGGTGATCCGCTCAGCCCGCCTTGCGGTGGAAGGGATGCAGGAGATCGGACAGGTGCCAGTGGTGGTGCCCCTTGTCCTGCTCGGGCGCCTGCGCCGGGTCCGCCTGGACCACGGGGTGGTGCTGCCGCCGGGCGGCGTCGCGCACCGACGAGACCTGCCCCGCGCGCATGATCCGCACGACGTGGTGGTCGCAGTTGTGGCACGTGGGCCGGCTCAGCGGGGACGGCACGATGCGGCCGTCGGCCACGTACACCACGAACTCCTTGCCCTCGGCGTCCGTGTGGTGCTCTATCTCGTACGACTGCTCCCAGCCGTGCCCGCAGCGCATGCAGGCGAAGGCGTACGACTCGTGAACGACGGCTGCGATCTCGCTCATGCCAGCTCCTCTTGTCCGCTGGACAAGGGACGGTGCGTCCCTTCGACCAGTGGACGCCTTCACCGGCGCGAACGCAGCTGTCCTGTCGAGTGTTGGAGCCGTTTTGAGCCTTCCTTGCCGAAACGGCCCCGGTCGGCCCTGCCTGGCTTTGCCTTCGGCGACAGCCTTTTGCCCTCCCATGGGGCGCGTGCTCAGTCGAGAAGCACCCTGCTCAGAGGGGGTGTGCGCCGCCTCACCCGGCGGAGCGCTTCGCCGCGACCACGGCGTCGAAAACCACCCTCTTCGGCAGCCCGGCCTCCACAGCCACCGCCGCGATCGCCTCCTTGCGCCGCTCACCCGCCTCCTCGCGGACGCGAACCCGGCGGACCAGTTCCTCGGCGTCCAGTTCCTCCGGGCCGGCCTCCGCGGCGCCCTCGACCACCACGGTGATCTCGCCGCGCACCCCCTCGGCGGCCCAGCTCGCCAGTTCGCCGAGCGGGCCCCGCCGTACCTCCTCGTACGTCTTGGTCAGCTCGCGGCAGACGGCGGCCCGCCGGTCCGCGCCGAAGACCTCGGCCATGGCGGCGAGGGTGTCGTCCAGGCGGTGCGGGGCCTCGAAGTAGACGAGCGTGCGCCGCTCGCCCGCGACCTCGCGCAGCCGGGAGAGCCGCTCGCCCGCCTTGCGCGGCAGGAACCCCTCGAAGCAGAACCGGTCGACGGGCAGCCCGGACAGGGCGAGCGCGGTGAGCACGGCGGAGGGGCCGGGTACGGCGGTGACCCGGATGTCCTTCTCGACGGCGGCGGCGACCAGCCGGTACCCGGGGTCGGAGACCGACGGCATCCCGGCGTCGGTCACCAGCAGCACGCGGGCGCCGCCGAGCAGCTCCTCGACCAGCTCGGGGGTGCGGGCGGCCTCGTTGCCCTCGAAGTACGACACCACGCGGCCCTTGGGCGTCACGCCGAGCGCCTGGGTGAGCCGGCGCAGCCGCCGGGTGTCCTCGGCGGCTACGACGTCGGCGCCCGCCAGCTCCTCCGCCAGCCGGGGCGGCGCGTCCGCGATGTCGCCGATGGGGGTACCTGCCAGGACAAGGGTTCCAGTCACGCCCCCATCCTCCCAGGGCCGGCGGCAAGGCTCGCAGCGGCGCCGGAACGCCACGCATCCGGCCCGTAGGACCCATGCACGGGACTCACACAGAAGGGTTCCCTACGATGGCGCGGTGACCAGTACCGCGTCCTCCACGGACCTCCGGCAGGGCCAGTCGCCGCACGACCAGCGGCCGTCGTGGCAGCAGCGGCTGCGCCGATTCGGCTACGCACCGGCCGAGGGAGCGCCCGTGGGCGACGTACGCGAGCGGCTCGTGCCTCCGTACGCCGAACCGAGCCCGCGGCTGTGGCAGGCGCTGGGCGTGCCGCCGGCCCTGGGCCGCCGGCTCACGCGCTGGTCGGGCTGGGGCGGGCCGCTGCTGGTGACGCTGATGGCGGGCCTGATGCGGTTCTACAACCTGGGCAGCCCGCGTGCGGTGATATTCGACGAGACGTACTACGCCAAGGACGCCTGGGCGCTGGTCCACCGTGGCTACGAGGTCAACTGGGACAAGAACGCCAACGACCTGGTCCTGCAGACGCACGGGCACCTCGCGATCCCCTCGGACGCGGCGTATGTGGTGCACCCCCCGGTCGGCAAGTACGTGATCGGGCTCGGCGAACTGATGTTCGGGTTCAACCCGTTCGGCTGGCGCTTCATGACGGCGCTGCTCGGGACGCTCTCCGTCCTCCTGCTGTGCCGGATCGGGCGCCGCATGTTCCGCTCCACCTTCCTCGGCTGCCTGGCGGGCGCGCTGATGGCGGTGGACGGGCTGCACTTCGTGATGAGCCGGACCTCGCTGCTCGACGGCGTGCTGATGTTCTTCGTGCTGGCGGCGTTCGGCTGTCTGCTCATCGACCGGGACAAGGCTCGCGCGAGACTGGCCGCCGCGCTGCCGGTCGAGGCGGACGGCCGGGTCCGCCCCGACGCGCACATCGCGGAGACGACGTGGCTCGGGTGGCGCCCCTGGCGCTGGGCGGCAGGCGTACTGATGGGCCTCGCGATCGGCACGAAATGGAACGGCCTGTACATCCTGGTCTTCTTCTGCGTGATGGCCGTCCTCTGGGACGTCAGCGCCCGCAAGGTGGCCGGCGCCCGACGCCGCTTCCCCGGCCTGTTCTGGGCCGACACGGTCATCACCTATCTGGCCATGACCCAGGTCGCCGTCGCCGTCTACCTCTCCTCCTGGATCGGCTGGATCCTCTCCCCGGCCGACGGCACCGGCGGCTACTACCGCAACTGGGCCGCCACCGACGGCAAGGGCGGGAACTGGACCTTCCTGCCGGACTGGCTGCGCAGCCTCTGGCACTACGAGCACGAGGTCTACAAGTTCCACGTCGGGCTCACGTCCCCGCACACCTACCAGTCCAACCCGTGGAGCTGGATCGTGCTGGGCCGCCCGGTGTCGTACTTCTACGAGTCCCCCGCCCCCGGCACGGACGGCTGCCCGGCGAACGCGGCGGAGAAGTGCGCCCGGGAGGTGCTGGCGATCGGCACACCGCTGCTGTGGTGGACGGCCTGCCTCGCGATCCTGTACGTGCTGTGGCGCTGGGCGTTCCGCCGCGACTGGCGGGCGGGCGCCATCGCCTGCGGTATCGCGGCGGGCTATCTGCCCTGGTTCATGTACCAGGAGCGGACGATCTTCCTGTTCTACGCGGTCGTCTTCGTGCCGTTCCTGTGCCTGGCGGTGGCGATGATGATCGGCGCGATCGTCGGCCCTGCGGGCTCCAGTGAGACCCGCCGGGTGATCGGCGCGTCGACGGCGGGCGTGCTGGTGCTGCTGATCGCCTGGAACTTCATCTACTTCTGGCCCCTTTACACCGGTACGGCCATCCCGATCGACAGTTGGCGGTCGCGGATGTGGCTGGACACCTGGGTATAAGCGCTCTGTCCACGGCTGGACACCTGAGTACAAACACTCTGTTCGCACAAATCACCGCCGCATACCGTTCCCCCTGAGCATTTATTGAACATGTTCAGCAAACGGGGAGGAACGCGCGATGCACAGCGCAGTCAAGGGGGCCGTCATAGGCGGCGTGTGCGTGGTGGTGCTGGGCGGGGCCGGTTACGGCGCCTACAACATGCTGTCGGCGCTGAACGGCGGCGGGGGGACGGGCGGGAGTCCCGCCGCCGCGCAGACCGGCCCGCCCAGCGGCGCCGAGGTCAGGGCGACCACGGCGAAGTTCTTCGCCGCGTGGGAGAAGGGGGACAGCGCGACGGCGGCCACGTACACCAACTTCCCTGAGGCCGCCCGCGAGTTGCTGACCGCGTACGGCGAGGCCGCGCACATCGGCGATGTGCACATCACGCCCGGTGCGGCCACCGGCAGGACCGTGCCCTTCAAGGTCAGGGCAACGGTGTCGTACGACGGGAAGTCCCAGCCCCTCACCTACCGGAGCCGGTTGACGGTCGTGCGCGGCAGGACCTCGCACCGGGCGCTCGTGGACTGGCAGCCCTCCGTCGTCCACCCGCAGCTGCGCAAGGGCGACACCCTGGCGACCGGCGAGTCGTCGGCCCCTCAGATCGAGGCCGTGGACCGCGACGGGCGGGTGCTGACGCCCGCGAAGTACCCGTCGCTCGGGCCCGTCCTGGACGAGCTGCGCAAGCGGTACGGCGCGAAGACGGGCGGGCGCCCCGGCGTGGAGCTGGTGATACGTCATGCGGACACGGGAGACGGCAGTCAGGCCGCCGACACAACCCTGCTCACCCTCGCCAAGGGCAGACCGGGCAGACTGCCCACGACGCTGAGCGCGAGCGCGCAGGCGGCGGCCGAGGCCGCCGTGCAGAAGTACGCCGACGCATCCGTCGTGGCCGTCAAGCCCAGCACGGGCGAGATCCTGGCCGTCGCCAACCACCGTACGGACGGCTTCGACGCGGCTCTCCTCGGCGAACGCCCGCCCGGCTCCACCATGAAGATCATCAGCGCGGCGACCCTCATCGACAACGGGCTGACGACGGCGAACGGCCCGGCACCCTGCCCGCCCTCCGCCGTCTCGGAGAGCCAGACCTTCCACAACCTCAAGGGCCTGGTCCCGGACGAGCACGCCACCCTCTCCGACAGCTTCGCGCGTTCCTGCAACACGGCGTTCGTGAAGTTCGCCGACGAGGTGAAGGTGGACTCCCTCAAGAATGAGGCCGAGGAACGGTTCGGGCTCGGGCAGGACAACTGGCAGATCGGCGTCCCGTCCTTCGACGGCCGGGTGCCCGCCGCCGACGGCCCGGACACCGCCGCCGGCCTGATCGGCCAGGGACAGGTGCAGATGAGCCCGCTGAACATGGCCTCCGTCACGGCGACCGCGACGACCGGCACCTTCCGGCAGCCCGTGATCGTGCCGCTGAGCCTGGACCACCGCAGACCGGCTCGCGCGCGCGGGCTGTCGCACAGCACCGTCCAGCAGCTGCGCACCATGATGAACCGCACCGCGCGCAGCGGCACCGCAGCCGGGGTCATGTCCGGGCTCGGCGGGGACATCGGCGCGAAGACCGGTTCGGCGGAGGCCGACGGCCAGGCGAAGTCCGACAGTTGGTTCACCGGGTACCGGAACGACGTCGCCGCCGCGGCGATGGTCCAGGACGGCGGCCACGGCATCGACGCGGCGGGGCCGATTGTCGCAAGCGTGCTACGGATTTCGGGCTGATATCTCTCGCGAAGCCAGGGACTTTAAGGTAAGAGCCGTCGTTGAGGAGTGAGAGGGCTGCGGGGACCCTGGGGAGAGCGCGGAGGAACTGAGGCTGTGGGCAAGAGAAGACGTGTCGTCGAGCGACGCAAGCCCAGCTCCGCCGCGCTCGGCGGGATGATCGCCGCCGCCGTCGTCGTCACCGGGTTCGGCGTCTACGCGCTCTACGACGGCGGGGGCGCCGCCGATGCGGCCTCCGCCACGGCCGACCACAAGAACATCAAGACCGGCCCGCTCACCCCCGCCGAGGTCCACACCGCCTCCGCACGTTTCCTGACAGCCTGGCAGCAGGGGCGGGTCGCCGAGGCGGCCTCCGCCACCGACAACCCCTCCGCCGCCACCACGCTGCTCACCGAGGTCGCCAAGGACGCCCACCTGAAGAGCGTCACGCTCACCCCGGCCGCGGCCACCGGCGCCAAGGTGCCGTTCGCCGTCAAGGCGACGGTGGCCGACCAGGGCCTCAGCAAGCCGCTGGCCTACGGCGGTTCGCTCACCGTGGTGCGGCGGGCGAGCGACGGCAAGCCGCTGGTCGGCTGGCACGCCTCGATCGTCCACCCGGATCTGCAGGACGGCGACACCCTCGTCACCGGCGAGTCCGGCACCCCGCCCATCAAGGCGCTGGACCGCGACGGCGGCGAGCTGACGGCCGCCAAGTACCCCTCACTGGGCGCGGTGCTGGACGGGCTGCGGGAGAAGTACGGCAAGACGGCGGGCGGCAAGGCAGGCATCGAGCTGCGCGTGGTGCGCGGCAAGGCGTCGCAGAAGGCCAAGCTGTCCGACAAGACGCTCGTGGCGCTGAGCCAGGGCACGCCGGGCACGGTGAAGACCACGCTGAGCCCCTCCTTCCAGGCGGAGGCCGAGCGGCAGGTCGGCAAGCGCAAGCGCGCCTCCGTGGTCGTCGTGCGGCCCTCGACCGGTGAGATCCTCGCGGTCGCCAACAGCGAGCACGGCTTCAACGTCGCCTTCCAGGGCTCCCTCGCCCCCGGCTCCACGATGAAGATCGTGACGTCGACGATGCTCTTCGAGAAGAAGCTCATCACCTCGGACGCCTCCCACCCGTGCCCCAAGACGTACAAGCTCGCGGGCTGGACGTTCCACAACGACGGCGACTCCGAGATCAAGAAGGGCACGTTCAAGCAGAGCTTCGGGGCCTCCTGCAACAACGCCTTCATCAACTTCGCGCCGAAGCTGTCCAACAGCGACCTGACGAAGGAGGCCCAGCAGGTCTACGGCCTCGGCATGGACAACTGGGCCATCGGCGTCCCGTCGTTCGACGGCTCCGTCCCGGTGCAGAGCGGCGCGCAGATGGGCGCCTCGCTGATCGGGCAGGGCGGGGTGCGCATGAACCCGCTGAACATGGCGTCGGTGGCGGCGACGGTGCAGGCGGGCGCCTTCCACCAGCCGTATCTGGTGTCGCCTTCGGTGGACCACCGCACGCTGGCGAAGGCCACGCACACGATGTCGTCGAAGACCCGGGCCCAGGTGAAGGAGGTCATGCAGTACACGGCGGCGTACGGCACGGCCGCCAAGGCGATGGCGGGCGTGGGCGGCGACGTCGGCGCCAAGACCGGCTCCGCCGAGGTCGACGGGCAGAAGAAGCCGAACGGCTGGTTCACCGCCTACCGGGGCGACCTCGTCGCCGCTGGCGTGGTGCAGGCGGGCGGGCACGGCGGCGACACGGCCGGCCCGATCGTGGCGGCCCTGCTGAAGATGGGCGGCTGACCAGGCCGTACCGGCTCGGCTCAGTTCCGTACCGGCTCCGCCGTATACGTGCGGCGGAGGAATCTCAGCAGCGCCTTCGACTCGAACTGGACCACCTCGACACCGTTGTCGGAGTGGAACTCGACGACCGCCTGGACGCGCCCGCACGGCCACACCCGCACATCACCGCTCTCGGCCGGTGCCCGCAGTCCTCGTTCCAGCAGCGCCCGGGAGAACGTCCACTCGTGCGGTCCCGGCAGCCCGACCCGGACCGACCGCGGATCGGCGTCCGGGTCGTACCGCAGCACCACCGGTACGGCCCCCGGGTCCTCCTCGTCCGTGACGATGTGGGCGCGGGCGGTCTGTTCGACTACAGACATCGGAACAACCTCTCACGCAGTGTGACGAATGCGGCAGCCGCGCATCCACCTCTTCTTCCTTAATGTCCCATATTTTCCGATTTGTGCCTCCGGAGCTGCGATTGGCGAGCGGCTAGCTATTGCAAAAGACTCGCAACAAGCCTCTAAGATCGAACGGTGCACGTACCTGACGGATTCATCGACGCCCCCACCTCCGCCGTCACCGGCGTTGTCGCCGTCGGCGCCCTCGCCGTGAGCCTGCGCGGCGCCCGCCGAGAACTCGACGAGCGGACGGCCCCGCTGGGCGGTCTGGTGGCGGCGTTCATCTTCGCCGTACAGATGCTGAACTTCCCCGTCGCGGCCGGAACGAGCGGCCATCTGCTGGGCGGGGCGCTCGCCGCGATCCTGGTCGGGCCCTTCACGGGCATGCTCTGCGTGTCGGTCGTGCTGCTCATGCAGGGCGTGCTCTTCGCGGACGGCGGGCTGACCGCGCTCGGCGTGAACATCACCGACATGGCGATCGTCACCACGGTGGTCGCGTACGCCGTCTTCCGCGCGCTGCTCGCCGTGCTGCCCCGCAAGCGGCGCTCGGTCACCGTCGCCTCCTTCGTCGCCGCGCTGGCCTCCGTGCCGGCCGCCGCCGTCGTCTTCACCCTCATCTACGCGATCGGCGGCACGACGGACGTCGCCCTCGGCAAGGTGGCGACCGCGATGATCGGCGTCCACGTGCTGATCGGCATCGGCGAGGCCGTGATCACCGCGCTCACGGTGAGCGCGGTCGTCGCCGTACGCCCGGACCTGGTGCACGGCGCGCGTGGCCTGCACCAACGCCTCAAGCTGCGCGTGAACGGCGTACTCGTGGACGCACCGACCACGGCGCCCGTGGCGGCGCGCACCTCCCGGCGCACGCTGTTGATCGGCGGCCTGATCACCTCCCTGGTGCTCGCCGGGTTCGTGAGCTTCTACGCCTCCGCCAGTCCGGACGGCCTGATGAAGGTCGCCCACGACAAGGGCATCGACAAGAAGACCCAGAAGCACGCGAGCGACGGCTCCCCGCTCGCCGGCTACGGCGTCAAGGACATCACCGACGGTCGCGCTTCCAAGGGCCTCGCGGGAGCGATCGGCGTCGGAGTCACGGTCGTCGCGGGCAGCACGGTGTTCTGGGCGGTGCGCAGGCGGCGTACGGGCGACGTCTCCCCCGCCTCGACGGCGAGCACGGGGGCCTGACATGGGAGCGGGACACGCACACCGGCTCTACCGGCACGGCCATTCCCCCGTGCACGCCCTGCCGCCGCACACCAAGCTCGCCGCCGCCTTCGCCTTCGTGGTGGCCGTCGTCTCGACCCCGCGCGAGGCGGTGTGGGCGTTCGCTCTGTACGCCGTGCTGCTGGCGTTCGTCGCGCGGCACGCGCGCGTGCCCGCCGGTTTCCTGCTCAAACGGCTGCTGATCGAGGTGCCGTTCGTGGCGTTCGCGGTGCTGATGCCGTTCGTCGCGGAGGGCGAGCGGGTGCACGTGCTCGGGCTCTCGCTGAGCGTCGGCGGACTGTGGGGCGCCTGGAACGTGCTCGCCAAGGGCACCCTCGGCGTCGCCGTCTCCGTACTGCTGGCCGCCACCACCGAACTGCGCGAACTGCTGCTCGGGCTGCAGCGGTTGAAGCTGCCTTCGCTGCTCGTGCAGATCGCCTCCTTCATGATCCGCTACGGCGACGTCATCACCGACGAGATGCGCCGGATGCGGATCGCCCGTGAATCGCGCGGCTTCGAGGCGAAGGGCGTGCGCCACTGGGGCGTGCTCGCCAAGTCGGCCGGCGCGCTGTTCATCCGCTCCTACGAGCGCGGGGAGCGGGTGCACCTGGCCATGGTGAGCCGGGGCTACTCCGGTTCGATGCCGGTCATCGACGAGGTGACCGCGTCCCGGGCGCAGTGGTCGTACGCCCTCGCCCTGCCCTTCGCCGCCCTGATCGTCTGTCTGCTGGGATGGATCCTGTGACCGCTGTGACCGCACCCGCTTCCCTGGAGGTCTCCGGCCTCGCCTTCGCCTACCCCGACGGCCACCAGGCCCTGTTCGGCGTGGACTTCAGCATCGCGCGCGGCGAACGCGTCGCGCTGCTCGGCCCGAACGGCGCCGGCAAGACCACCCTCGTGCTGCACCTCAACGGCATCCTGGGCGGCGGCACCGGCACGGTGACCGTGGCCGGGCTGCCGGTCGGCAAGCGGCACATGGCCGAGATCCGGCAGAAGGTCGGCATCGTCTTCCAGGACCCCGACGATCAGTTGTTCATGCCGACGGTCCGGGAGGACGTGGCGTTCGGTCCGGCGGCGGCCGGGATGCGGGGCGCGGCGCTGGAGGAGCGGGTACGGACCGCCCTGGAGCGGGTCGGCATGCTGGAGTTCGCGGACCGCCCGCCGCACCACCTGTCCTTCGGCCAGCGCCGGCGGGTGGCGGTGGCGACCGTGCTCGCGATGGAGCCGGAGATCCTCGTCCTGGACGAGCCGTCCTCCAACCTGGATCCGGCCTCCCGGCGCGAACTGGCCGACATCCTGCGCTCCCTGGACGTCACGGTGCTCATGGTCACGCACGACCTGCCGTACGCCCTGGAGCTGTGCCCGCGCTCGCTGATCCTCAGCGACGGCGTGATCGCGGCGGACGCCGCGACCGGCGAGCTGCTGTGCGACGACGCGCTGATGCGGGCCCACCGGCTGGAGCTGCCCTTCGGCTTCGACCCGAAGTCCGTGACAATGGGCGCGTGACGCCTCAAGACGACCGAGACGACCGGCCCGGCAAAGGGGCCGCCGGTTCGCTGCTGCTGGACGACCAGCTGTGCTTCGCGCTGTACGCCGCGCAGCGCGCCGTGACGGCCGCATACCGTCCGCTGCTGGACGACCTCGGGCTCACCTACCCGCAGTATCTGGTCCTGCTCGTGCTGTGGGAGCGCGGCGAGACCACCGTGAAGGAGTTGGCGAGCGCCCTGCGGCTGGACTACGGCACCATGTCGCCGCTGCTGAAGCGGCTGGAGGGGGCGGGCCTGGTGCGCAGGGAGCGCGCGGCGAGCGACGAGCGCTCGGTGCTCGTCGCGGTCACCGGGCGCGGGGAGGAACTGAGGGAGCGCGCGGAGTGCGTGCCCGGCGCGCTCATCACGGCGACGGGGCTCGACGCGCAGGAGATGACGCGGCTGCGCGAGGAGCTGTGGCGGCTCACCGAGCGCGTCGACGCGGCGTCCGACCGCCTCTGATCCCGCGTTACCCGCGGTTCGAGTCCCCTGGTGGAGCGGACTGACCTACCAGCCAGTACCTTGTGCACAATGCACTTGTGCGCCACTTGATTGGGGAGGCCAGTCTTGACCGACGGCACCGCAGTCGACACCGGTGTCGACACCCGTCCGACGAAGATCATGTACGTCGCCGAGGCCACCGCCCACGGCGGCCGGGAGGGCTATGTCACCAGCCAGGACGGCCAGATCGGGCTGAAGGTCGCGATGCCGCCCGAGCTGGGCGGAGACGGCCACGGCACCAACCCCGAGCAGCTGTTCGCGGCCGGCTACAGCTCCTGCTTCCACAACGCGCTGATCCTGGTCGGCAACCGCGCGGGCTACGACCTGACCGGCTCGACGGTGGCCGCGAAGGTCGGCATCGGCCCGAACCGGCACCGCGGCTACGGCCTCGCGGTCGCCCTCAGCGTCTCCCTGCCGGTCCTGGACCGGGAGATCGCGGAGAAGCTGGTGGACGCGGCGCACGAGGTCTGCCCGTATTCGAACGCGACGCGCGGCAACATCGACGTGACGATTCTGCTGGGCTGAGCCCCGCGTAGCCGAGATCACCATCGGCCGAGGAATCCAAGGCCACACACCCGTGTTTCACTCATGGTCGCAAGCGAGTGGAGGGACCGGTCGTGGATCTGGACGTGAACGGCGTGGTGGCCGAAGGCTTCGAGCCGGTCAGGGAGGCGTTCGCCGCGAACTTCGCGCTGCTCGGGGAACGCGGCGCGGCCCTCGCCGTGTACCGGGACGGGCACAAGGTCGTCGACCTGTGGGCCGGCACCAAGGACGTGGACGGCGAGACCCCCTGGGAGCAGGGCACCGCACAGATCGTGCGCTCCGCGACCAAGGGTGTCGCCGCCGCCGCACTGCTGCTCCTGCACCAGCGCGGCGAGCTGGACCTGGACGCCCCGGTCGGCGCGTACTGGCCGGAGTACAAGACCGCGGGCAAGGAGCGCACCCTCGTCCGGCACCTGCTCGCGCACCGCGCGGGCGTGCCCGTGCTGGACCGCCCGCTGACCCCCGCCGAGGCCACCGACCCCGACCTCGGCGCGGCGGCCGTGGCGGCGCAGGCGCCGGCATGGGAGCCGGGCACGGACCACGGCTACCACGCGCAGACCTACAGCTGGCTCACCGGCGAGCTGGTCCGGCGGGTCACCGGGCGCAGCGTGGGCGAGTGGATAGCCACCGAGATCGCCGCGCCCCTCGGCGCCGATCTGTGGCTCGGGCTGCCGGAGGCGGAGCAGGCGCGCGTGGGCCGCGTCGGTCCCGCAGAGGACCCGCAGCCGGCCGGCGGTCTGCGGACCCGCCCCAAGCGGGCGGTCGCCGACGCCTACGCCGACCCGGACTCCCTCACCCGCCGCGCCTTCGCCGCCATCACCCCGCTCCCGGACGAGAACGACCCCGCCTACCGGGCCGCCGTCCTGCCCGCCTCCAACGGCATCGCGACCGCCGACGGCCTGGCCCGGTTCTACGCCTCGCTCATCGGCGAAGTGGACGGCGGGCGCCGCCTGTTCACCGCGGACACCATGGAACTGGCCCGCGGCGAGCAGTCCGCCGGGCCGGACCGGGTGCTGGTCGTGGGCACCCGCTTCGGCCTCGGTTACATGCTGCACGGCAGCGCGTCCCCGCTGCTCTCCCCCGCCTCCTTCGGCCACCCGGGCCGCGGCGGCGCGCTGGCCTTCGCCGACCCGGAGACGGGCCTCTCCTTCGGCTACGTCACCAACGGCTTCCGGAAGAGCGTGACGGCGGACCCGCGGGCGCAGGCACTGGTGCGCGCGCTGCGCTCGACGCTCACACGTTGATCGGGTGCGAGGTCCGGCCGGACACCGCGTCGATCTCCGTGTGGGCCTTGGTCAGCAGCTGCATGGCCAGTTCGTTGAGCGCACGGGCCCCCGCGATCTCCTCGCCCACCCTGGGCTGGTTGGGGTCGACGCGGTGCCTGCTGGCGTGACCGTGCGCCCGCACCTCGGTGCCGTCGGGCAGACGCAAGAGGGCCACCGCGCGCGTGTGGGTGTCGTTCTCCTCGATGAATTCCATTTCGATGTGCCATCCGACAAGGGTGTGCACCATGATGACCACCTCCGAAGGCTGCTGATACCAGGGTGCTCCCCCACACCCGGAACGGCACATTGACGCGTGAACCGCCTTCAGCCGGCCGGTTTTCCTTCCTCGAAGCTGGCGTAGTACGCGGCGGCCATGTCCTCGGCCCCGTGGCCCTGGGCCGCGGCGCGGGCGAGCCGTTCGGCGGTGGCCGCGGCGACGTCGAGCCGTACGCCGCCCTGCTCGCCGGCCTGGACGATGAGCCGGGCGTCCTTCTCGGCGGTGGCCACCGCGAACGACGCAGGGGAGAGCCGGTTCTCCAGCACCAGGGCCGACTTGACGCGCAGGTATCCCATGTCGAGCGGGCCGCCCTCGATCACGTCGAAGAAGCGCTGCGGGTCGACGCCGAGGGCCTGGGACAGGGCCAGCACCTCGCCGGTCGCCGCGGTGGCCGCGAGGACCCAGCTGTTGGCGACCAGCTTCAGCCGCGTGGCACTGCCCGCCGCGCCGTCCTCGCCGGTCCACACGGTCTTGGCGCCGACCGCGTCGAACACCGGCGTGACCGTCGCCCGGCCCTCCTCGGGTCCGGCCGCCAGCACGGTCAGCCGGCCCGCCTCGGCGGGCTCGCGGGTGCCGAGCACGGGGGCGTCGTAGAAGACCAGGCCGTGCTCGCGGGCGAGGGCGGCGAGGTCGGCGGTCAGCTCGATCCCGGCGGTGGTGGACTGCGCCCACACGGTGCCGGGACGCAGCGCCGGGGCGGCCTCGCGCATGACCTCCAGGGCGGCGGTGCCGTCGTAGAGCATGGTCAGGACGACATCGGCGCCCTCGACGGCCTCGGCGGGCGTGCCGGTGACGGTGGCACCGTCGGCGGTGAGCGGTTCGGCCTTCGCGCGCGTACGGTTCCAGGCCCGCACGGGGAGTCCGGCGCGGCACAGGTTGCGGGCCATGGCGGCGCCCATGATGCCCGTGCCCAGGACGCTGACGGTCGGCTTGTCGGTCATGACGGCTCCTTCGTACGGATCTTCATTCGGTCACCCGGTGTGCAGCATCAGCCCTATGCCCACGACCAGCAAACCCGCCGCCGCGATGCGGGGCGCACCGAAACGCTCCTTGAAGAAGAGGGCGCCGATGGCCGCGCCGACGATGATCGAGGACTCGCGCAGTGCGGCGATGGGGGCGAGTTCGGCGCGGGTCTGCGCCCACAGCACCAGGCCGTACGCGGAGACGGACAGCACCGCGCCGAGCAGGCCGAGGGCGGCGAAGGGGCGCAGGACGGCCACCGACTCGCGCCGCCAGCGGAAGACAACGGCGTACGCCGGGATCGCCACGCCCTGCACCATGATCAGCCAGCCGGTGTAGCCGAGCGGCGAGCCGGAGGCGCGCACGCCGAGGCCGTCGATGACCGTGTACGAGGCGATGGACAGCCCCGTCGCGAGCGCGGCCCCGATCGCCGCCCAGTCCGGCCGGCGCCCGCGCAGCCCCCACAGCGCCACCCCGGTCAGGCCGGTGCAGCACAGCACGATGCCGGCGGCGCCCCAGGTGTCGGGCACCTCGTGTGCGAAGACGGCCGCGAACACGGTGACCACCAGCGGTGCGCTGCCCCGCGCGATCGGATAGGCCTGCCCGAAGTCCCCCAGCCGGAACGACGTCATCAGCAGCAGGACGTAGACGACATGGACGACGGCCGAGGCGAGCAGGTACGGCCACGCGCGCGCCGCCGGGAACGCCGTGAACGGCGCCAGCACCAGTCCGATGAGCACCCCGCCGGCCATGATCAGCGTGAACCCGACCAGCTTGTCGGTGATGCGGTGCGCGATGGCGTTCCAGCTGGCGTGTGTGACCGCCGCGACCAGGACGGCCGCGGTGACCAGCGGCGTCACGCGGTCTGCTCGCGCACGTCCACCAGCGTGGCCCCCGCGTGGGCGACGAGGTCCTTCGGCCCGATCGGGAAGACGGTGTGGGGAGTTCCGGCCGCCGCCCACACGGTGTCGTGCGCGAGCAGCGAGCGGTCGGCGAGCACACGCGTTCGGGTGCGGTGCCCGAAGGGCGGTACGCCGCCGATGGCATAGCCGGTGGTCTCGCGGACGGCTCCGGCGTCGGCCCGGGTGACCTTCCCGGCGCCCAGTTCGCGCCGCACCCTCTCCACGTCCACGCGCGAGGCGCCGTCCATCAGTACGAGCACCGGAACGCCGTCGGCTGCGAAGATCAGTGACTTGCAGATCTGGCTCAGTTCGCACCCGATCGCCGCGGCGGCCTCGGCGGCGGTCCGGGTGGCCTCCGGGAAATGCCGGGTCCGCGCGAGGACTTCGTCGAGGCCGAGTGCGCGCAGCGCTTCGGCGAACCGCGGGTGGGCTCCGGATCCTTCGGCGTCAGTGGCGGCTGTCGTCGTCATGGACGGCACGCTACGACATCGCCCGAGCCGCGATCACAGGGTTTTCACCGGACCCTTCGCAGCTCCAGATGTGATCTTCCGCCGCCGTCATGGTTACCTTGCTGCACCAAAGAATCTTCGGGGGAAGAACCGTGAGCGATCGCAAAGCCGTAACTGGGGACGACAGGCTTCCGGAGCCGGACCAGTCGAAACTTCCGCTGTCCCCGGACGAGATCAGGAAGCACGACATCCTTCCGGGCTTCGAGGGGGACTACCACGCGCCGCCCGCCGACAGCGCCAAGGACCCGCTGGACCGGCCGCCGCTCCAGCCGGATCCGCCCGGCCTGATCAAGCCGCCCGGAAAGTCCGGTGGTTCGGGAGACCGGCTGAAGATCGCCCCGTCGGTGCTGAAGACGGCCGCCGGGCATGTGGACGACATCTACGACGACTTCTACAAGCCGGCCGCCACCCTGGAGGAGCCCTCACTGAAGGCCGTGCGCGAGCTGGCAGGCATGGAGTCGGCGCCGGCGATCCGGCTGGCCCACCGGCAGTGGGAGCGACAGGCCGGCACCGTCACGGCCTGGCTGGCCCACATCGCCGAGAGCCTGCGCTCGACCGACCACACCTACAAGTCGACCGACGCCTCCGTCGAGGAGTCGGCGCGGCAGGTGAAGGTCCGCTCGGTGCTGGAGGACTACTGATGGCCAAGACCTTCTACCAGGCCCTGCTGGGCGCGGATCTCACGGTCCTGGACGACCTGGCGGACCGCTGGAAGAGCATCCACGGCAAGATCAAGGGCCTCGGCAAGCAGATGCACGACGACGTCCTCAGCCCGCTGCGCAACAAGGGCTACTGGGAAGGGGCCGCGGCCCCGTACGCCTGGAAGATGATCGACGACATCCAGCGGCAGCTGGAGGACGCCGCGGCCGTGGCGGACGCGGCGCAACGCGTGGTCCAGGACGCGGTGGTCGATCTGAAGGCCGCCCAGCGGGACCTCAAGGACGCCGTCCGGCGGGCCACGGACAAGGGGCTCTACATCCACGCGGACGGAACCGTGTCCACCGACATCGCCGACGGCATGTGCAAGGCCGACACCACCAAGGAGGACGACAAGACCATCGAGGCGGCGGCACACGAGATCTCGGGGATCCTGAAGCGCGGTGTCACGGCCGACCGCAACCTCGCCTTCAGCCTGATGTCGGACCTGGGTCTCGGCCAGTGGTTCAACGACCACCCGCGGTTCAAGGACATCGATCACACCGGCGGGATCGGGGAGGACGAGTACAACGCGCTCGACCTCGCCATGCAGAACAAGAACCCGTACCCGGGCCTGAGTTCGGACGACCCGTACTCGCTCGGCTGGGACTGGGTGACCGGCGACGGCTCCCGCAGCCGCGAGTACTTCAGCGGCGACAGGATGACCGAGCTGATCCGGTCCAGCGAGAGCATGAAGCAGCTGCGGCTGGACACGCTGGAGCAGTGGCAGTCCACGGGGCAGCCCGAGGGCAGCGTGTCGTACTCGATCTCGGACAGCGGCAAGCTGGGCGCGCTGAAGAAGCTCGTCACCACGGACCTGCCCGCGATCGTCACCGGGGACGAGGACCACCTCGGCGAGGCGTTCACCGGCTCTTACAACCTGAACTACACGGTCAAGGGCCAGGACCCCGACGGCTCGCTGGTCGTCGAGTACAAGCTCCACAACAACACGAGCAACGAGTCGTTCCTGCACTACGTCGGCTATTACGACTGGCTCAAGAAGTTCAACCGCGACGAGGGCGTCTTCTCGTCCGTGGACCAGGAGATCACCTGGACCGAACGCATTCCGCCGAAGGGAAAGTAGCCCCCGTGTCCCGACACCACGTGGTGACCGCCGCGGCCGCGCTGGCACTGCTGTCTCCCCTCGCGGCCTGCTCCTCCGCGTCCACCGCCGTCGAGGCCTGCATGGGGAAGCAGGCGACCTCCGTCAGCTCCGTGGACCTGACCGGGACATACGCGGGAGAGGACAAGGCGAAGGGCGCGACGATCACCCTCACCTCGACGGACGGCAAGCCCGGCGGCAGGGTGACCGTGCGCCACTGGCCGAGCGGCAACTGGCACAAGGACAAGCTCGGCGCCACGTTCGACGGTTCCGGCACCTGGGAGGTGCAGGAGGGCGCCTCGACGGGCGGGCATCCGCAGGTCGGGCTCAGCTTCACCGCGCCGGACTTCTTCCTGCCCGACGACACCATCGACACCCTGTCGATCGCCAGGGACGGCAAGAAGACCTACCTCTACCAGGACGACGACCCGGACACCTGCCCGACGTTCCGGCTGCGGATGCGCAGCTGAGCGAGGGCTCCGGACCGGGTCCGGACGGTTCCGGTCGGTTCCGGTCGGGGTCCGGGACAAAAGGAAGCCGGTGAGGGTGCCCCGTCCCCACGGATCCCTCACCGGCTGGTCTCTTTCAGAAGCGGTACGTCAGGCGCGTACCAGCTCCCGCTCGTCGTCGCTGCCCCTGCGCTGCTCCTGCGAGCGCAGGCCCTCGCCCTCGACGTCGACGTTGGGCAGCACCCGGTCGAGCCACTTCGGCAGCCACCAGGCCCGCTTGCCGAGCAGCGCGAGCACCGCCGGGACAATCGCCATGCGGACGATGAACGCGTCGAAGAAGACGGCGATCGCGAGGCCGAAGCCGATCATCTTGATCATGGCCTCGCTGGAGCCCATGAAGCCGGAGAAGACGGCGATCATGATGATGGCCGCGGCGGTCACGACCCGCGCGCCGTACCGGAAGCCCGTCACCACGGCCTGGGTCGGCTTCTCGCCGTGGACGTACGCCTCGCGCATGCGGGTCACGAGGAAGACCTCGTAGTCCATGGCGAGACCGAAGACCACACCGACCATGAAGATCGGCATCATCGACATGACCGGGCCGGTCTGCTCGACGTTCATCAGGCCGGACAGCCAGCCCCACTGGAAGACCGCGACCACGGCGCCGAGGGCCGCCAGCACGCTGAGCAGGAAGCCGAGGGCCGCCTTCAGCGGGACGAGGATCGAGCGGAACACCACGATCAGCAGCAGGAAGGCGAGGCCGACCACCAGGCCGAGGTAGGGCAGCAGCGCGTCGTTCAGCCTCTGCGAGACGTCGATGTTCATCGCCGTCGTACCGGTGACCAGGACCTCGGAGTCCGTGTCGCGGGCGATCTCCTTGGCCTTGTCACGGATGGCGTGCACCAGGTCCTCGGTGGTCTTCGAGGACGGCTTGGACTTCGGGACGACGGTGATCGTGGCGGTGTCGCCGGCCTTGTTGGGCGCGGCCGGGGTGACCGTGACGACGTCCTTGAGGCCCTTGATCTCGTCGCCGACCTTGGTGAAGTCGGCCTTGGGGTGGGCGCTGCCCTTGGCGTCGACGACGACCATCAGCGGGCCGTTGAAGCCCGGTCCGAAGCCCTCGGACAGCAGGTCGTAGGCGCGGCGCTGGGTGGTGGAGACCGGCTGGGAGCCGTCGTCGGGCAGGCCCAGTTCGAGGGAGGCGGCCGGGACCGCCGCCGCGCCGAGGCCGACGATGCCGAGGAGGAGGACGGCGACCGGGCGGCGCACGACGAAGCTCGCCCAGCGCGTGCCCATGTTCGGGCGGTCCGCCTGCTTGGGCTTACGGCCGCCGCCGAGCAGCTTGCTCTTCTCGCCGACCGGCTTGACCCTGCGGCCCACGTAGCCGAGCAGCGCGGGGATGAGCGTGAGCGCGATCAGGACCGCGATGGCGACCGTGCCGGCCGCCGCGACGCCCATCTTGGTCAGCATCGGGATGTTGACGACGGACAGGCCGACCAGCGCGATGACCACGGTGAGGCCGGCGAAGACCACCGCCGAGCCCGCCGTGCCGACGGCGTGTCCGGCCGCCTCCTCGCGTTCGCGGCCCGCGGCCAGTTCGGCGCGGTAGCGGGAGACGATGAACAGGGCGTAGTCGATGCCGACGGCGAGGCCGATCATCGAGGCCAGGGTGGAGGTGGTGGTGCCCAGGTCCAGGGTGCTTGCGAGCGCGGTGACCGTGGAGACGCCGATGCCGACGCCGATGATCGCGGTCAGCAGCGGGAGTCCGGCCGCGAGCAGCGAGCCGAAGGTGATGACGAGGACCACGGCGGCGACCGCGATGCCGATGACCTCGCTGTTGCCGGTCTCGGGCTTGGCCTGGAGCGCGTCACCGCCGACCTCGACGGTCAGCCCGGTGTCCCGCGCTTCCTGCGCCGCCTTCTTCAGGGCGTCGCGCGAGGAGTCCTTCAGCTCCATGCCGGAGACCTTGTACTTCACCGAGGCGTAGGCGACCGTGCCGTCCTTGCTGACGGCGTGCCCGGCGTAGGGGTCGGCGACGGAGGCCACCTCGGAGCCGCTCTGCAGCTCCTTGACCGCCTTCTGGACGGTGGCCTTGTTGCTCGCGTCGGTCATCTTCTCGCCGCTGGGGGCCTTGAAGACGACACGTCCGGTCGCGCCGTCGGCGCTCATGCCGGGGAAGCGCTGTTCCAGCAGGTCGAAGGCCTTCTGCGCTTCGGTGCCGGGAATCGAGAAGGAGGAGTCGCCGGGGGTCGGCGCGGTGGCAGCGCCCACCCCGGCGAGGGTGAGCAGCGCGACCCATATGAGTGCGACGAAGTGCCGTCGCCGGAAGGCGAGCCGGCCGAGTTTGTATAGGAAGGTGGCCACGGAGGCGTACTCCCGGTCAGGTCGTTGGGTTCATCAGGGCAGGGGCGATCAGCCCGACGACGAGAGCGGTGACGTCAGGTGAAGCTGGTGGAACTCGTCGAGCTTGTGGCGCTGGGGAAGCGGGGGGTTGTCAGTCGGTACCGGCGCAGAGGGCGGGGAGAACCACGGCGTCGATGTACGAGGCGAGGAAGGCCTGGGTGGGTGGCTGGTCGTCGAGCATCGCCCGGGTGACGAAGCCGCCGACCATCATGTGCAGCGTGAAGTCGAGCGCCGGGCAGTCGGGGCGGACCTCACCCCGGTCGATCGCGCGCTGCAACACCTGCCGGAACCCGGCCATCTCGGGGTCCACGAGCTGCGCCCGGAAGGCCTCGCGCAGATCGTCGTTGTGGTGCATGGCCATGGCCACGCCCCGCATGAGCGCGGAGTTCCGCTCCATGGTGCAGTCGTCCTCCAGCGCCACGAGGGCGTGCAGGTCGCCGCGGAGGGATCCGGTGTCGATGTCACCGGCGTGGCCTCGCTTGCTGTGCCGCAGCGCCCGGACGACCAGCTGCGCCTTGCCGCCCCACTGGCGGTAGAGCGTGGCCTTGCTGGACCGGGTGCGGGCAGCCACGGCGTCCATGGTGAGGGCGTCGTAGCCGACTTCCCGGAGCAGGTCGAGCACGGCCTCGTACAGCTCGGCCTCGCGCTCGGGGGTGATGCGACTGCGACGGGACGTCGCGGACTCGATCATCCCGCTCACCCTCCTGTTCCGAACGACACGGTTTCGTACAGGACTGAATGTACCCCACCCCCTTACGAAACGAAACCGTTTCGTACGTGTCCTCGGTCACGGACAGAGAGAGCCCACTCGACGGGTTCACGAACGGCGGCCCGCAAAAGTTCCCGGAGTCGGGGCCGCACAAGTTGCTGGGCTCCATCCGGCGGAAAAGCATGGGGAGGTGAGCTATCTGCGTCTTCCCCACCTTTTCGGCGACCTGCTGTGCTTCGTGACCGAGGACGACCTCTGGCTGGCCCCCCTCGACGCCCCGGGCCGCGCCTGGCGGCTCACCGTGGACCGCGCGAAGGCCGGCCCCCCGCGCTTCTCGCCCGACGGGCGGCACATCGCGTACACGAGCTGGCGCAACCTCGTCCCGGAGATCCATCTCGCCGCCGTCGACGGCGGACCCGCGCGGCAGCTGACGTACTGGGGCAGCACCGACACCCGGGTCTGCGGCTGGACCCCGGACGGCGACATCCTCGCCGTCACCTCGCAGAGCGAGCCCTTCTCGTACTTCACCTCGGCCTACAAGGT
The DNA here is from genome assembly GCF_053592455.1 of Streptomyces sp. NPDC002676. Taxonomy (NCBI): domain Bacteria; kingdom Bacillati; phylum Actinomycetota; class Actinomycetes; order Kitasatosporales; family Streptomycetaceae; genus Streptomyces; species Streptomyces sp. NPDC002676. Next base: position 175,771 of record NZ_JBSFVT010000004.1, read on the forward strand.
GTCCACCCACGGCGACCCGGGCCGCAAGCTGCCCTGGGGCCCGGTCTCCGACATCCAGGTCGCCGACATCGAGGACGGGCACTGCACCCTCCTCCTCACCGGCACCCCGCCGCACGAACCGGCCTCCTGGAAGCGGTACCGGGGCGGCGCCATGGGCAGGCTGTGGCTGCACGGCCGGCGCCTGCTGGAAGGCATCGGCGGCCACCTGGAGTCCCCCATGTTCGTCGGGGGCCGGATCGCCTTCCTCTCCGACCACGAGGGCGTCGGCAACCTGTACTCGTGCGCCTACGACGGCTCCGACCTGCGCCGCCACACCGACCACGACGCCTTCTACGCCCGCGCCGCCGCCACCGACGGCACCCGTGTGGTCTACCAGTGCGCGGGCGGCCTGTGGATCGTCGACGACCTGTCCCCGGACTCGGCCCCGCGCGAACTGGACGTGCGGCTGAGCGGCCCGCGCGCGGGGCGGCGCCCCTACCTGGTGCCCGCCGCCCAGAACGTCGACGGCATCTCGGTGGACGAGACCGGCCGGGCCAGCGCCGTCGTCGTACGCGGCGGCCTGTCCTGGCTCACCCACCGCGACGGCCCCGCCCGTACGATCACCGACACACCCGGCGTACGGGTACGGCTGCCGGAGATGCTGGGCTCCACCGGGCAGGTGGCGTACGTGACGGACGCCGAGGGCGAGGACGCCGTCGAGATCGCCCAGCTGCCCCGGGCCAGCGGCGGCCGTGCCCCGCGCCGGCTGGCCTCCGGTGAGCTGGGCCGGGTCCTGGAGCTGGTCTCCGACCCGCCCGGCGAACGCCTGGCCATCGCCTCGCACGACGGACGCCTGCTCCTCCTCACCGCATCCGACGAGGCGGCTGCCGCCGCGGGCACCGAGGACGCGGGCGGCGAGGTCACCGAGCTGATCCGGTCCGTCAACGGGCCCGTCCGCGACCTCGCCTTCTCCCCGGACGGCGCCTGGCTCGCCTGGTCCCAGCCGGGCATCGGGCGCTCCCTGCGGCAGATCAAGCTGGCCCGCATCAAGGACCGGCTGATCGTGGACGTCACCAACGGCCGCTTCGAGGACGAGAACCCCGTCTTCACGCGCGACGGCCGTTACCTCGCCTTCCTGTCCTGGCGCGGCTTCGACCCGGTGTACGACGTCCACACCGGCGACCTGTCCTTCCCGCTCGGCTGCCGCCCCTACCTGGTCCCGCTGTCCTCGGCGACGCCGTCCCCGTTCGCCCTGAACCCCGAGGGCCGGCCGGCCGCCGGCGGGCTCGACCCCGTCGAGGACGAGGAGACCGGCGAGAACGGCACGGTGACGGTCGAGGTGGAGGGCCTGGAGAGCAGGGTCACGCCGTTCCCGGTCATCGCCTCCAAGTACTCGGCACTGCAGCCGGTCGCGGGCGGCGGACTGGTCTGGATGCGCTGGCCGATCTCCGGCGCGCTCGGCGAGACCTTCGCCAACCCCGCCGACATCAGCGGGCGGCCGACCCTGGAGTACTTCAACATCGCCAAGGCGAAGAAGTCCGAACTGGTCGGCCACCTGGACTGGTTCGCGCTGAGCGGCGACGGCACCCGGCTCGTCGTCGTCGACGAGGACGAGCTGCGGGCGGTGCCCTCGACCGAGCCCGGCGACAGCGACTCGACCGTCTGGATCGACCTGCGCCGCATCCTGCACGAGGTCGACCCGGCCGCCGAGTGGCGCCAGTCGTACGCCGAGGCCGGCCGACTGATCCGCGCCTACTTCTGGGACCCGGGCATGAGCGGCATCGACTGGGACGCGGTGCTCGACCAGTACCGGCCCCTGGTCGAACAGGTCGCCTCCCCCGACGAGTTCGCCGACCTGCTGCGCGAAGTCCTGGGCGAGCTGGGCACCTCGCACGCCTACGTCACCGCCGCCCGCCGCAACGAGGGCCCGCCGCACTACCAGCGCCGGCAGGGGCTGCTCGGCGCCAACCTCGTGCGCCGGGACGACGGCTGGACCGTCAAACGCATCCTGCCCGGCGACTCCTCCGACTCCAAGGCGCGCTCACCGCTGGCCGGGACGGGGATCCGCGAGGGCGCCGTCCTCACCCACGTCGACGGCCGCCCGGTCGACCCGGTGACCGGCCCCTATCCCCTGCTGGCCGGCTCGGGCGGCACGACCGTCGAGCTGACCTTCACCCCGGCGGAGGGCGAGGCGGGGCATGCGCGACGCGTCGCGGTCGTCCCGCTCATCGACGAACGCCCGCTGCGCTACCAGGACTGGGTGGCCAAACGCCGGGCCGTGGTACGGGAGTTGAGCGGCGGCAGGTGCGGCTACCTGCACATCCCCGACCTGGGCGGCTCCGGCTGGGCCCAGTTCAACCGCGACGTGCGCATGGAGGTGTCCCGCCCGGCGCTGATCGTCGACGTCCGCGGCAACGCGGGCGGCCACATCAGCGAGCTGGTCGTCGAGAAGCTGACCCGGACGATCCTGGGCTGGGACCTGACGAGGGACGCGCAACCGGTGTCCTACACCTCCAACGCCCCCCGGGGCCCGATCGTCGCCCTCGCCGACGAGGCGACCTCCTCCGACGGCGACATGATCACGGCGGCCTTCAAGCTGCTCAAGCTGGGCCCCGTGGTCGGCTCGCGCACCTGGGGCGGCGTCGTCGGCATGACCGGCCGCCACCGCCTCGGCGACGGCACGGTGATCACGGTGCCGATGAACGCGGCCTGGTTCGACGCCTATGGCTGGTCCGTGGAGAACCACGGCGTCACCCCCGACCTGGAGATCCTCCGCACCCCCCTGGACTGGGCGGAGGGCCGCCACGCCCAGATGGACGACGCGGTCCAACTGGCCCTGGACCTCCTGGAATCCAACCCGGCAGCAGTCCCACCGGACTACAGCGACGTCCCGAACAGAGCCCGCCCAAAGCTCCCGCCGAGGCCGGCCTAGACGGCAGGGGGGGCTGCGCTTCAAAGCAAGGGCTCGCATCAATAGGGGCGCGGGGAACTGCGCGACAAGCCCCCACAGCCCCGCACCCGAAAACGCACCACAACCACCCCGAACAACACCGCAGGGCGCCCTCCTCAAAAGAAGGGCGCCCCACGAATCCGGCCGAAGCCGAGCGCAGCGGCTACGCGTCGTAGTCGCGGTCGAAGCGCTCCCGCATCTCCTGCTCGGTGTCCTCGGCGTCGCGCAGGTTCTCGCGACCGGGCTGCTGCTGACCGCGCTGCGGCTGCTGCGGCTGCTGACCACGCTGCGGCTGCTGCTGGCCACGCTGCGGCTGCCCGGCCTTCTCGCGGGCCTGACCGGCCTTCTGCTTGCCCTGTTCGCGCATCTTGCTGCTCTTGTCCTGCATACCCATGTGGGTTCACTCCCGTGGTGGGTGAGGGGATTGGCCCCGTAGTGGGGCCTCGACCAGATTCACACGGGGGAACACACCGCGCATCTGGATCAGTTACGGTGCGTAGCGCGCTCCGCTTCATCCGCGGCCCCACCTGCGCCGACGAGCCCGGCACTCATCCCCTTCAGCCGCGGCGCGAACCGCTGCACCTCGCGCTGGCCTACGACGCCGATGAGCGCCGGCAGGTACCCGCGCACGCCCTGCATCCCGCGCAGCCACCACTGCCCGTACACGTGCGCCGAGCGCCGCTCGATCCCGGCGACGATCCGGTCCACCGCGGGTCCCAGCGGGTAAGTCTTGTTCGACGGCCACGGCAGCCGCTGGCGCAACTCCCGCAGGACGTCGTCCTGGTCGGCGCCGCGCACCATGTCGGTGTCGGTCCAGGACAGGTACCCGACGCCGACGCGCACGCCCTGGTAGCCGACCTCGGCGCGCAGGCTGTGCGCGTACGCCTCCACGCCCGACTTGGACGCGCAGTACGCCGTCATCATCGGCGCCGGGGTGATCGCGGCGAGCGAGGCTATCTGGAGCAGATAGCCGCGGCTCTCGACCAGCACCGGCAGGAACGCGCGTGCGGTCACGGCCGAGCCGATCAGGTTCACCTCGATCACCCGCCGCCAGGCCTGCGGATCGGAGTCGATGAACGGACCGCCGCTCGCCACCCCGGCGTTGGCGACCACGATGTCGACCTTCCCGAACCGCGCCTTCACCTCCTGCGCGACCCGGCCCATCGCCTCGTGGTCGGTGACGTCCGCGTACCAGTAGGCGCTGTCGTTGTGCAGCCGCCCGGAGACCTCCTTGAGCGCCTCCTCCTCCAGGCCGACCAGCGCGACCTTCGCGCCGCGCGCGGAGAGCTTGCGCGCCAGCAGCTCGCCGACGCCGCGCGCCGCTCCGGTCACGACGGCGACCTGCCCTTCGAGGCTGACCCTGCTCATGCGCTCTCCTCGCTCTGCACGGGGGTGGACTGGGGGGTGGACGGGTTCGTGGTGACGTACGTGGTGACAAGTTCCCGTATCTTGCCGGTCACCGCTTCGGGGGCCTCGACCGGGCTCATGTGCCCGACGCCGGTCAGCTCGGTGAGGCCTATGCACCGAGGCAGCGCGGCGGCCAGCGCGCGGGCGTGCACGGGAGGCGTGAGCCTGTCGGACGCGCCGTGCACGATCTCGGTGGGCGCGTGCAACTCCCGTACGCCGTGGTCGAGATCGAGCTTGCCGAGCGTACGTCCCCACGCCTGGCGCACGACGCGCGGGCAGGCGTGCACGATCCGTGCGCACGCCTCGACCATGTGCGGGGCGGAACCGGCACCCATGGTGGCGTACTTGAGGACGCTCCTGGCGACCGGCGTGACCGGTCCGAGGGGAGCGCGCGAGGTGAGGATGCCCGCCGTGAGCCGGTCTCGGACGCCCCCGGCGCGCAATGGCACCACGCGCGACTCCGCAACCAGCCGCGAACTGCCCGTGCTGCACAGCAGGACGGCGGCGGCGTGCTCCCGCAGGCGCGGGCGCATGGCGGCGGCCATGACCGTCATGCCGCCCATGGAGTGCCCGACGATCAGGGCCTTCTCGTCGCGCGCGAGGGTCTCCGTGAGCACCGCCTCCAGGTCGTCCGCCAGCGCGTCGGTGGTGCACGCGGGGCTCGCGGGACTACGCCCGTGCCCCCGCTGGTCGTACGCGATCACCCGGTGGTCGGCCGCCAGGTCCCGGATCTGCGCCGCCCAGAAGGCGGTGGAGCAGGTCCAGCCGTGGGAGAGGACGACCGGCGGCGCGTTCTCGGGCCCGTGCACCTCGACGTGCAGCCGCGCGCCGTCGGCGGACACGACGGTGAGTTCCCGGGCAGGGGCGGGCGGGGCGTAGGGCCCGCTGGTGACGGAGGCGAGGCGGCTCATGCGGCGGCCCCGCTCGGCTCCCCGGCGACCGCGGCCTTCTTCTTGGCCGTACGCGTCTTCTTCGCCTCGGGCCCGGCCGGCTCCGGCTTGCGGATGACCTCGTACTCCGCGAGGTCCACCTGACGGGTCGCACGCCGGAACTCGGTCGTCGTACCGGGCCAGACGGTGGTGTTGCGGCCGCTCGCGTCCAGGTACCAGCTGGTGCAGCCGCCGGTGTTCCACACAGTCCGCTTCATGCGCTCCTGGACCATGTGGTTCCAGTCCCCGACGGCCGCCGGCCGGGCATCGAGGGCCGTACGGCTGCCGAGGACGTCCAGTTGCCGCAGATAGTCGGCCATGTAGTTCAGCTGGGACTCGATCATGAGGATCATGGAGGAGTTCCCGAGGCCGGTGTTGGGCCCGATGATCGTCATCCAGTTCGGGAACCCGGCGGCCGAGGCGCCGCGCAGCGCCTGCATACCGCCCTTCCAGGACTCCGCGAGGGTGTGGCCGGCCGCGCCGACCACACGCTCGGCGATGGGCATGTCCGTGACGTGGAAGCCCGTACCGAAGATGATCGCGTCGACCTCGGCCTCGGTTCCGTCGGCGGCGACGACCGTGGAGCCGCGGATCTCGCTGAGCCCGCTGGCGACGACGTCCACGTTGGGCCGGGCGAGCGCCGGGTAGTACTCGCTGGACAGCAGGATCCGCTTGCAGCCGATGCGGTAGTCGGGGGTGAGCTTGGCGCGCAGGACCGGGTCCTTGATGGCGCGGGCCATGTTCTGCCTGGCCAGCCGCTCGACCAGGCCCAGCTCGTCGGGTCGCTTGGTGAACGCCTGCACCTGGAGCTCCCGGATGCCCCACAGCAGCCCGCGCCGGAGCTGGGTGGTGAAGGGCAGCGCCCGGTGCAGCCGGCGCTCGACGCCACTGATGGCACGGTCCATGCGGGGCATCACCCACGGCGGGGTCCGCTGGAAGAGGGTGAGCCGGCCGACCTCGCGCTGGATGGCGGGCACGATCTGGATGGCGGAGGCGCCGGTGCCGACCATGGCGACGCGCTTGCCGCGCAGGTCGTAGTCGTGGTCCCAGCGGGCGGAGTGGAACACCTTGCCCGGGAAGGACTCGAGGCCCGGGATCTCGGGCGTCTTCGGGTCGGACAGCGGGCCGGTGGCGGAGACGACGACGTCGGCCGAGAGCGAACCGCGCGTGGTCTCGATGTTCCACCGCAGGTTCTCGGCGTCCCAGCTCATCAGCTTCACCTCTGAGTCGAAGCGGATGTGCGGGCGCAGCCCGAAGACGTCGGTGACGTGCTCCAGGTAGGCGCGGATGTGCTGCTGCCCGGAGAAGGTCCGCGGCCAGTCGGGATTGGGCGCGAAGGAGAAGGAGTACAGGTGCGAGGGCACGTCACAGGCGCACCCGGGGTAACTGTTGTCCCGCCAGGTGCCGCCGACGCTGTCGGCCCGCTCCAGGACGACGAAATCGGTGATCCCCTCGCGGCGCAGCCGCACGGCGGCCCCCAGTCCGCCGAAGCCGGACCCGATCACCGCCACCCGTACATGCTCGTGCTGGGCCATCCCGAAGCCTCCACGCATCACCTAGGAACTCTGCCAGTGAACACTGGCGCAATTGGACTGTAGAGCAGCTGCGTACCGAGCGGTAGGGGTCGAAGAAGGAAAGTTACCGGCGGTACAACATAGGCTGCGGACGTGGCAGACGAAGCAGCACACCTGGGGGAACGGCGCGAGTACCGCATGGAGGAACTGGCGCGCCTGGCCGGCATCACCGTGCGCACGCTGCGCTTCTACCGCGAGCGCAAGCTGATCCCGCCACCGCGCCGCGAGGGCCGTATCGCCTGGTACGACGACCACCACCTGGCCCGGCTGCGCACGATCTCGGCGCTGCTGGAGCGCGGCCACACCCTCAACGGCATAGCGGAACTCGCGGAGGCCCTCGACCACGGCCGCGACGTCGCCGACCTCCTGGGCGTCACTCCCACCGAGGAGGAGCCGGTCCGCCTCACCCCCGAGGAACTCGCCGCCCGCTTCGAGGGCGAGGTCACCCCGGAGAATCTGGCCGCCGCCATGAACCTGGGCTACCTCGGCACCGACGGCGACGAGATCGTCCACATCAGCCGCCGCCTGCTGGACGTCTCGGCCGCGCTGGTCCGCGAGGGCATCCCGCTCGCCGAGGTCCTCGCGGCGGGCGCCCGCGTCCGCGAGCACGCCGACGCCCTGGCCGAACTCTTCGCCGACGTGATCCTGCGCCACGCCCCCGAGGAAGACCTGCAGCGCCTGCGCCCGCTGGCCCGCAGCGTGGTGGAGGCGGAGCTGTCCCTGGCCCTGGACCGGCGCATGAACAAGCGGAGCTGAGCCCCGCCGCCGTAGAGGCCCTACCGGCCGTACACCACGGTCACCGGCGCATGGTCGGACCACCGCTCGGCGTGCGTGGCCGCGCGCTCGACGAAGCCCTTGACCGCCCTGGCCGCGAGGCCGGGCGTGGCCACGTGGTAGTCGATGCGCCATCCCGAGTCGTTGTCGAAGGCCCGGCCCCGGTACGACCACCAGCTGTAAGGCCCCTCCACGTCCGGGTGCAGAGCGCGTACGACGTCGACGTAGCCGCCGTCCTGCGCGTCGAACACCTGGCTGAGCCACTCCCGCTCCTCGGGCAGGAAGCCCGAGTTCTTGGTGTTGCCGCGCCAGTTCTTCAGGTCGGCCTGCTGGTGGGCGATGTTCCAGTCGCCGCAGACGACCACCTCGCGCCCCTCGGCGGCGGCCCGCTCGCGCAGCTGCTTGAGGTGGGCGAGGAACTCGCCCATGAAGCGGATCTTCTCGTCCTGGCGTTCGGTGCCGACCTCGCCGGAGGGCAGGTAGAGGGAGGCGACGGTGACCCCGGGCAGGTCGGCCTCCACATAGCGTCCGCTGCCGTCGAACTCGGCCGAGCCGAAGCCGACCCGCACCCGGTCGGGCTCGCGCCGCGTGTAGAGGGAGACGCCCGCGCGGCCCTTGGCGGCGGCCGGGGCGTGCACGACGTGCCAGCCGTCGGGCTGCCGCACCTCCTCGGGCAGCTGGTGCGGCTCGGCGCGTACCTCCTGCAGGCACACGACGTCCGCGGAGGTCTGGGCGAGCCACTCCACGAAGCCCTTCTTGGCGGCGGCCCGCAGCCCGTTCACGTTCACCGAGGTCACAGTCAGCACCAGGGCACGATACCGGCACACTGGACCGAGTCCGCCAACCCATCGCATAGAGGTTCGATCACCAGCATGAACATTCGCCGCGTCCGTTTCGACCACCCCGACGCCACGAAGCTCAACGACGAGGTCCAGGCCGAGTACGCCGAGCGCTACGGCGACGAGGGCGACGCCACCGTCCTCGGGGCGACGGACTTCGACCCGCCGAACGGGCTCTACCTGATCGCGTACGACGAGTCCGACCGCCCCGTCGCCACCGGCGGCTGGCGCAGCCAGGACCGTAACGAGGAGGGCAACGAGGACGGCGACGCGGAGCTGAAGCGCATGTTCGTCATAACGGAGATGCGCGGCCGGGGTCTGGCCCGCCGCATCCTCGCGGCTCTGGAGGAGGACGCCCGCGAGGCCGGCCGCGTCCGCATGGTCCTGGAGACCGGCACCAAGCAGCCGGAGGCCATCGCCCTGTACACCTCGTGCGGTTACGAGCCGTGCACCCCGTTCGGCTACTACCGGCACCACTCGGAGAGCCGCTGCTTCGCGAAGCAGCTGTAGACACGATGAAGCCCCGGTCGACGGAAGTCGACCGGGGCTTCATGCTGCGTGGACCTGAGGGGATTTGAACCCCTGGCCCCCTCGATGCGAACGAGGTGCGCTACCGGACTGCGCCACAGGCCCTTGCAACGAGTGAAACTCTAGCATCCCCATCGGGGTGCTTGGAAATCCGTTCCCTGACTGGTCAGAGGCGGGCTTCCGGTTGAGTGACGGCCGTCACTCGTTGGCCGCGCGGGGGCGGTCGCCGTCCTCGTACTGGTCGAAGAGCGGCGTGCGTCCGCGTCCGCGTGCCCGGCGTGCGGAGGCCGCGCGTCGTGCGCCGCTGCGGCCGTCCGCCGGCTTGTCGTCGGACGCGGGCTCCGGCTCGTCCGCCTCGGCCTGGGGCGCGTGCTCCGCCTCGTGATCCGGCGCGACCGAACTGGACCGTGCCGAACTCCAGGTGCCGGGTGCCCCCAGGTCCACGTCGGAGGTGGCCCGCGGGGCGACCGGCGCGGTCACGTACGTCGGCAGCGGCACGGGCACCGGGTCCCAGCTGTCCCCGTGGCCGGGGCGCCGCTGCCGCTCGCGCTGCTGGTCGACCCACTCGGCGTGGTCGGTCTGCTCGACGAGGGCGCGGCGGTCCGCGGCGAGCGCCGCGGAGAGGGCGGGGTCGGTCTTGGGTTCTGGTCCCTCGTCCGGTTCGTCCGCGCCGGCACCCGCGTCGAGGGACGCGCGCCGGCGCGGCTGGCGCTCGCGCAGGTGCCGGGCGGCGGCCTCGGCGCGGCGGCGGTCCATCTGGTACGCGAAGCGGCGCCGCTCCTGCGAGCGCAGGTATGCGATGTACCCGCTGAGCAGCACGGCGGGCGCGGCGGGCGCCCAGAGGAAGGCGAGTCCCCCGACGGCGGCGACGATCGCGCCGAGTGTGAAGGCGAGGAAGAGCATCACGGTGGTCCGCCGTCGGCGCGCGAGCACCTTCGAGCGCCGGGCGCGTGCGGCGGCCGACTGCGCCGACGGCGTCCGCTGCACGGCCGGCTCGCGCTTGTGCGCGGGTGCCTCCGGCTTGTGCGCGGGTGCCTCCGGCTTCTGGGCGGGTGCCTCCGGCTCGGCCTCCGTAAGGACCTGACGGCGGGTCGGAGGCATGGCGAAGGCCCGGACGTCCACCGAGTCGGTGACGGCGTCCGGATCACTGGCGTTCGGCTCCCCCTCCTGGGCGGAGCGCGCGCGCAGGTCCTTGGCGTATCGGCGCTCCATCCCCGCCCGTCCGGACAGCAGCCGGATGGCGGTGCTGAAGCGTTCCGTTGGACGGGCCTCGTTCAGCTCGTCCTGCCTACGGAGCCACATCGGCACCAAGTAGGCGGCCCAGGCCCCGACAATGACTGCGTAGATGAGGCCGCTGCTGCTCACGTCTCACACGGTAGAGGGGTTTGCGTGAGGCCATCTGCCAATTCGGCCGGTGTGTCGCACGATCTGGCTGATATTTCCAGCTTTTTTTGCGACGGATGCGATCAGTGGACCGCCGGAACCGCGAATTCAATGCCCGGAGGCGGTCAGCGGCCGATCAATTTCGAACACACATTTCGAACATGTATTCAATTTCTGGGCTAGCCGGCATTCCCGGTGGTGCTCTGCGGATTCCGCCGAGAGCGTGCCCGCTGCCAGCGCGCGAGCAACCCCTCGGGCACCTCTTCCGCGGTGAGCGCGAAGACGAGGTGGTCGCGCCAGGCGCCGTCGATGTGCAGATAACGCGGCCGGAGCCCCTCCTCGCGGAATCCGAGTTTCTCCACGACCCGCCGGCTGGGCCGGTTCTCCGGGCGAATGCAGACCTCGATGCGGTGCAGCCCGACGGAGCGGAAGCAGTGGTCCACCGCGAGGGCGACGGCCGTCGGCATCACCCCGCGCCCGGCTACCGCTTGGTCCACCCAGTAGCCGACGTGCCCCGAGCACATCGACCCCCAGGTGATCCCGGCGACCGTCAACTGCCCGACGAGCTGTCCCTGGTACTCGATGACGAACGGCAGCATCCGGCCCGCGCCGGCCTCGGAGCGCAGGTGCCGGACCATCTGGCGGTAGGTCGGCCGGTGGGTGACCGGCCCGCTCGGCGTGGGCGGCGGAATGGTCGCCTCCCAGGGGCGCAGCCAGTCCCGGTTGCGCCGGTTCACCTCGCGCCAGGCCCGCTGGTCGCGCACCCTTATCGGCCGGAGGACGACATCTCCGTCCGCCAGCACGACGGGCCAGGAAGAGCTGTTCAGCTCGCACCCCCGCTGCTCGGTCTGGGGTGGTCGCCGCCGCGGATCTGGTCGACGGCGTGGGCCAGCAGCGGCTCCAGGACGGCCAGCCCGTCCTTCACCCCGCCGCTGGACCCGGGCAGGTTGACGATCAGCGTCCCTCCCGCGACTCCGGCGAGGCCCCGGGAGAGGGCGGCGCTCGGCACCTTCTCCCGGCCGAACGCGCGGATGGCCTCGGCTATGCCCGGCACCTCGTAGTCGATCACCTTGCGGGTCGCCTCGGGCGTGCGGTCGGTGGGCGAGATGCCGGTGCCGCCGGTGGTGACGACGACGTCGTACCCGGCGTCCACGGCGGCGCGCAGGGCCGCCTCCACGGGGTCGCCGTCGGGAACGACCTCGGGCCCCGCCACGGCGAACCCGAAGCGCTCCAGGCCGTCGGCGACCATCGGGCCGCCCCGGTCCTCGTAGACCCCGGCGGCAGCCCTGTTGGAGGCGGTGACCACAAGAGCGCGGTAGGTCATGCCCGGCTCCAGTCGCCCGACTTGCCGCCCGTCTTCTCCTCCACCCGTACGTCCGTGATGACCGCTCCCTTGTCGACCGCCTTGACCATGTCGATCACGGTGAGCGCGGCGACCGTCACGGCGGTGAGGGCCTCCATCTCGACGCCCGTGCGGTCCGTCGTCTTCACGGTGGCCTGGATCTCCACGGCGTCGTCCGCGACCGACAGGTCCAGTTTCACACCGGACACCGACAGCGGGTGACAGAGCGGGATCAGGTCGGGGGTGCGCTTGGCGCCCATGATGCCCGCGATGCGGGCGGTGGCCAGGGCGTCGCCCTTGGGGACGCCCTCGCCGCGCAACAGCTCGACCACGCGTGGTGAGACGAGGACCCGGCCGCTGGCGCGGGCGGTGCGCGCGGTCACGTCCTTCCCGGATACGTCGACCATGCGGGCCGCGCCCGCGTCGTCGATGTGCGTCAGCCGTTCCTGCGAACTCATGTGGTGGGACTCCCGGTCCGGGCCCGGCGCAGTGCGGTGCGCAGGCCTGTTGTGCGCGACACGGTACCGCGGGGCCGGCGCACGCAGCGGATCAGGATCCTCCTGCGGACAGGGAACGCGCGCGTCAGCCGAGCAGTACGACCTCCACCTCCGTGCCGGGCTCGACGGAGGCCAGGTCTTCGGGGACGACGATCAGGGCGTTGGCGTGCGCGAGCGCCGCGATCAGGTGGGAACCGGCGCCGCCCACGGGAGTCACCTCGCCGTCGGCGTACGCCCCGCGCAGGAACTGGCGCCGCCCCCGGGGCGAGCCGAGCGCCTCGTCGGCCCTGAGCGTGGCACGCGTGCGGGGCCGGTGGACGTCCTCCAGGCCCATCAGGGCGCGGATCGCGGGGCGGACGAACAGCTCGAAGGAGACGTACGACGACACGGGGTTGCCGGGCAGGGCCAGCAGGGGCGTGTGGTCGGGGCCGATGGAGCCGAAGCCCTGGGGCTTGCCGGGCTGCATGGCGAGCTTGCGGAACTCGATGCCGCTGCCCGCCTCGTCCTCGTCGCCGACGTACGACAGCGCCTCCTTGACGACGTCGTACGCCCCGACGCTGACCCCGCCCGTGGTCACCAGGAGGTCGGCGCGGATCAGCTGGTCCTCGATGGTGGAGCGCAGGGTCTCGGCGTCGTCCGCGACGGCACCCACCCGGTAGGCGATGGCGCCCGCGTCCCGGGCGGCGGCGGTGAGCGCGAAGCTGTTGGAGTCGTAGATCTGGCCGTCCGCCAGTCGTTCGCCGGGCTGGACGAGTTCGCTGCCGGTGGACAGGACGACCACGCGCGGGCGCGGGCGCACGCGTACCGCGCCGCGGCCGATCGCCGCGAGCAGCGCGATCTGCGGCGGCCCGAGGACCGTCCCGGCCTCCAGGGCGAGGTCTCCGGCCTTCACGTCGCTGCCCTTCGCGCGCACGTGCGCGCGTGCCTCGGCGGGGCGGTGCACCCGCACCTGCCCCGTGGCGCCCTCGGGGGCGAGGCTGCGCGCCCGCATGCCGCTGACCGGGCCCTCGCCGAGCCCGCCGTCGGTCCACTCGACGGGAACGACGGTCTCGGCGCCGGGCGGCAGCGGGGCGCCGGTCATGATCCGGGCCGCCTGGCCGGGGCCGACCCGGACCAGGCCGGCCGCGCCCGCCGCGACGTCCCCGACGACCTCCAGGACGGCCGGGAACTCCTCGCCGGCGCCGGCGACGTCCGCGACCCGCACCGCGTACCCGTCCATCGAGCTGTTGTCGAACGGCGGCAGGGATACCGGCACCGTGACGTCGTCGACCAGGACACAGCCCTGGGCGTCGAGCAGTTGCAGCTCGATGGGTTCGAGGGGGCGGACGGTGGCGAGGATGTCCTCCAGGTGCTCGTCCACCGACCACAGGTGGTCCGGGCCGGCGGGGCGGGTCGCGGCGCTGCTCAACGTTGCTACATCTCCTCGGCTACGTAACTGCGAAGCCAGGTCCGGAAGTCCGGGCCCAGGTCTTCACGTTCGCATGCGAGTCTGACAATGGCACGCAGATAGTCGCCACGGTCACCGGTGTCATAGCGGCGGCCCTTGAAGACGACGCCGTGCACCGGGCCGCCGACCTTCTCGTCCTGGGCGAGCTGCTGGAGGGCGTCGGTGAGCTGGATCTCGCCGCCGCGGCCCGGCTCGGTGGTGCGCAGTATGTCGAAGATGTGGGGGTCGAGGACATAACGGCCGATGACCGCGTAGTTCGACGGGGCGTCCGCCGGGTCCGGCTTCTCGACCAGACCGGTCACCTTGACGACGTCGCCCTCGGCGGTCGCCTCCACGGCCGCGCAGCCGTAGAGGTGGACCTGCTCGGGGGAGACCTCCATGAGGGCGATCACGCTGCCGCCGCTGCGCTCCTGGATCTCGATCATGCGCTGGAGCAGCGGGTCGCGCGGGTCGATCAGGTCGTCACCGAGGAGGACGGCGAAGGGCTCGCGGCCGACGTGCGGGGCGGCACAGAGCACGGCGTGGCCGAGGCCCCTGGGGTCGCCCTGGCGCACGTAGTGCATGGTGGCCAGGTCGCTGGACTCCTGCACCTTCGCGAGGCGTTCGGCGTCGCCCTTCTTCTCGAGCGCCGATTCCAGCTCGTAGTTGCGGTCGAAGTGGTCCTCGAGCGGGCGCTTGTTGCGTCCGGTGATCATGAGTACGTCGTCGAGCCCCGCCGACACGGCCTCCTCGACCACGTACTGGATCGCAGGCTTGTCCACGACCGGCAGCATCTCCTTGGGAGTGGCTTTGGTGGCCGGCAGGAACCGGGTGCCGAGGCCTGCTGCAGGGATGACAGCCTTGCTGATCCTGGGGTGCGACTGAGTCATGCCCGCAACCTTAACCGGTGCCTTTGTGGGGATTCCGTGGCTCCGGAGAGTGAGCGCTGTGTGAGCACAAGGTGAGAGGATGCGAGAACGACCTGTGGAACACGTCGGACGTACGGCAGAGCCTGACAAGCGAATGTTGCGGCGGGAGTTCCTCGCGGTGAGGAACAGGTTGACGGAGGATGTCGTCCGGGAAGCGGGCGGCACGCTGGCGGTACGGGCCCTGGAACTGCCCGAGCTGGCGCGGGCACGCACGGTGGCGGCGTACGTCTCCGTGGGCAGCGAGCCGGGCACACGCGCCCTGCTGGACGCGCTGCGCGCGCAGGGTGTGCGCGTGCTGCTCCCCGCGCTCCTGCCCGACAACGATCTGGACTGGGGCGAGTACACCGGCCCGGACTCCCTCGCGCGGGTCCAGCACGGCGGGAAGATGGCTCTGTTCGAGCCCTCCGGAGAACGCCTCGGCCCGGACGCCGTGACGTCGGCCGACGCCGTCCTGCTGCCGGGGCTCGCGGTGGACGAGCGCGGGATGCGCCTGGGGCGCGGGGGCGGGTCGTACGACCGCGTCCTGGCCCGCCTGGAGCGCGCGGGCGCCCACTCGGCGCTCGTGGTGCTCCTGTACGACACCGAGGTCGTCGCACGGGTCCCCGCGGAGGCCCACGACCGGCCGGTGCAGGCGGTGGTGACGCCATCGGGTGTGCGGCGCTTCCCGCGCGCCTGACGCCCGTACCGGCCCCCCATACGAAAACGGCCCTCCACGTGCGTGTGGAGGGCCGTTTTCGTGTACTGCGTGCCGTCAGCGGGTCACGGCTTGAGGACGAGCGTGTCGCTCGTGCTGTCGTCGACCGCCTTGCCCGTGAACGACCAGGGCAGCAGCTCGCCCTTGGCCCACTTGCTCGTCTGGTCGGTGTAGTGCGCGCTGTAGGCGTGCCCGGAGGCTCCGGTCAGGTTGATCCACTTGGACTTGTCGAAGTCCTTGAGGTTGACCACCATCCGCATGGAGGGCACCCAGACGACGTTGTAGCCGCCGGCCGCGTTCCAGCCGCTCGCGTTGACCGTGGCCTCGCCGCCGCTGAGCTTCCAGGGGCCGCGGTTGAGCACGTACTGGAGGAACTTGGGGCCGTCGGTGCCGAGGGTCTGGTTCTTCAGGAACAGGCGGTGCAGCCGGCCCCAGCTCCAGGTGTCGATGTCCTTGCCGAGCTTGGCGGTCAGCTCCCAGCGGGCGTCGATCATGGCGCGGGCGAACAGCTCGTCCCGGTCGTTCGCCGCGGGGCGCGTGCCCGACTTGGGCGCCTTCCACCATTCGCTGTCCGGCTTGTCCATCAGGGTGCGCACGACCTCGAACCAGCGGTCGCCGCCGTCCGGCTGCGCCTGGTCGGCGTCGCGCTGGCCGCACTCGCGCACCTTGCTGTCGTCGTCCACCGGGCCGGTGCTGTCGATCTTGTCGACCCACAGGCACTGTCCGTTGACGCGCAGCTCCTTGGGGAGCTTGTTCCCGAAGGCGAGCTTCAGGACGTTGCGCCACACGGCGTTGAAGTAGGCAGCCGCCGCGGAGTCGGCGTCCTGGGTGTAGTCCCAGCCGTCCAGCAGCTTCTGCGCCTGCCGTACGTCCTTGTCGGCCAGGTTGATCCTCAGCAGCCTGGGCACCAGAAGCTTGGCGATCTCGCTGCTGTTGTCCAGCTGCATCTGGCGCATGTCCTCGGTGGAGATCCGGCCGCTGCCCTTGATCTTGGACTCGATCAGGTCGGTGATGCGCTGGCTGCGGGTGCCGTAGCCCGAGTCGGTGGTCAGCGTGTACGGGTACTTGTCCTTGTCGACCACGGCCTGGTTGGCGGTGACGATGTAGCCGCGCTTGGGGTTGTACTCGTAGGGCAGCTCGTCCTGCTTGATGAAGCCGGTCCAGCGGTACTTCGAGTCCCAGCCCGGGGCCGGGATGGAGCCGTCGTCGGCCGAGGAGCGCGTGGGGATCTTGCCGGGCAGCGTGTAGCCGATGTTGTTCTTGGTGTCGGCGTAGATCAGGTTCTGCGAGGGGACGTCGAACAGGGCGGCTGCCTTGCGGAAGCTGCTCCAGTCCGAGGCCCTGTCGAGGGCGAACACGGCGTCCATGGAGGTGCCCGGGTCGAGCGCGGTCCACCTCAGGGCGATGCCGTAGCCGTCGCCGCGGTCGGGGGCGGCGGTGTTGACGGTGGCCTTCTTGCCGACCTGGACGAGTTCGTCGTCGCGGTCGGACAGCAGCGGCATCCCGTCCTGGGTCTGGCGGACGACGATCGTCTTGGAGTCACCGCCGGCGACCTTGATGGTCTCCTCGCGGGTCTTGAAGGGCCGGTTCTTGCCGTCGTACTGATAGCCGTTCGCGGTCACCTTCTCCAGGTAGAGGTCGGTGACGTCGACTTCGGAGTTGGTCATGCCCCACGCGATGTCCGCGTTGTGGCCGATGATCACACCGGGCATGCCGGCGAACGTGTAGCCCGTGACGTCGTACTGGCACTTGCTGGAGACGGTCCGGCAGTGCAGGCCCATCTGGTACCAGACGCCCGGCAGTGAAGGCGACAGGTGCGGGTCGTTGGCGAGCAGCGGCTTGTTGGTGATGGTGTACCTGCCGGACACGACCCAGGAGTTGGAGCCGATGCCCTGGCCGTTCACGCCGACGGCGGCGGGGACGTTGTCCAGGACCTTGTTGAGGCCCGCCAGCTGGCCCGTGAGGCCCGAACCGCCGGCCGTGGAGGTGGAGGAGCCGGTCGCGCCCGTCGTGGTCTGAGAGCCGCTCGTGCCCGTCGTACCCGTCGTGGTCTGCGTACCCGTCGTGGTCTGCGTGCCGCCCGTGCCGCCGCTCTGCTGGAAGCTCCGGGTCACTTCGTCGTACTGACCGTCCTGCACTATCGGCTTGTTACGGCTGTAGGGGTACTCCGGGTAGAGGTCCTGGATCTGCTGCGGGCCGAGACGGCTGGTCATCAGGGCGCGGTCGATCTCGTCCTGCATGTTGCCGCGCAGGTCCCAGGCCATCGCCTTCAGCCACGAGACGGAGTCGACCGGGGTCCACTGCTCGGGCTTGTAGTCGTTGGTGAGGCCGAGGGCCGCGTACTCCAGGGAGATGCCCTTGCCGCTCTTGCCGTGGAGGTAGGCGTTGACACCCTTGGCGTACGCGCCGAGGTACTTCTTCGTGGAGTTCGACAGCTTCGTGTCGTACTCCTGCTTGGCCACGCGGTCCCAGCCGAGCGTGCGCAGGAACTCGTCGTTCTTGACCTGGTCCTTGCCGAACATCTCCGACAGGCGCCCGGAGGTCATGTGCCGGCGCACGTCCATCTCGTAGAACCGGTCCTGCGCCTGGACGAAGCCCTGCGCCATGAACAGGTCCTCGTCGGAGGACGCGTAGATCTGCGGGATGCCGTTGCCGTCCCGCTTCACGTCGACGGGACCCGACAGGCCGTCGAGCGTGATCGAACCCGTGGTCTGCGGGAAGGAGGCGCGGACGGTGCTGATGGACCAGTACGCCCCGTAGGCGATGCCTCCGATGACGGCCAGAACCAGGACCAGCACGATCAGGCGGGCTTTGCGCCCCTTTTTCCTGCCGGACTTACCGGGCTTGTCACCCGTTGTGGCGGTGGTATTCGGGGGCATCGCTGTCCTTGCTGTCCTAACGCGAGCGGCAGGTCGGGCTGTGACTTTGAATGAGCGCTGGAGCAACCATAGGCGCAGGGCCCTGCGCCGCTTGACGCGGAGTGGGGAACCAGCGTGCACGAGCGTTCGATCTTGCCCGAGCGGCGTCAAGAAATCGTCAAGAGTTAGGTAGGGTAACTAGGTAAGGTAACGAAGTACCTGCAGATCCTGGAGGAGGAACCGCCGCTGACTGTCCATCACCTCGACCAGCTCCTGCTCGTCTGCTCCCTCGTCCTGCTCGTCGCCGTCGCGGCCGTCCGGATCTCCTCACGCAGCGGGCTCCCCAGCCTGCTCGTCTACCTGGGGATCGGCGTCCTCATGGGCCAGGACGGCGTCGGGAACATCCACTTCAACAACGCCGGGATGACCCAGGTCATCGGCTACGCGGCCCTGGTCGTGATCCTCGCGGAAGGCGGCCTCGGCACGAAGTGGAAGGAGATCCGGCCGGCCCTGGCGTCCGCCTCGGTCCTGGCCACGGCGGGGGTCGCCGTCAGCGTCGGTGTCACGGCGGCGGGCGCGCACTATCTGGTCGGTCTGGAGTGGCGGCAGGCGCTCATCATCGGCGCGGTGGTCTCGTCCACGGACGCCGCGGCGGTCTTCTCGGTGCTCCGGAGAATTCCCCTCCCCGCGCGCGTGACGGGCACGCTGGAGGCGGAGTCCGGTTTCAACGACGCCCCGGTGGTCATCCTGGTCGTCGCCTTCTCCCAGGCCGGCCCGGTCGAGCACTGGTACCTCCTGCTCGGCAAGATCGCCCTGGAGCTGGCCTTCGGCGCCGCCATAGGCCTCGCGGTGGGCTGGTTCGGCTCCTGGGGCCTCAAGCACGTGGCACTGCCCGCCTCCGGCCTCTACCCGATCGCCGTCCTGGCGATCGCCGTGACGGCGTACGCCGCCGGCGCCCTCGGGCACGGCAGCGGCTTCCTGGCCGTCTACCTCGCCTCGATGGTCCTCGGCAACGCGAAGCTCCCGCACTGGCCCGCCACGCGCGGGTTCGCGGAGGGGCTGGGCTGGATCGCCCAGATCGGCATGTTCGTCCTGCTCGGCCTGCTGGTCACCCCGCACGACCTGGGCGACGACGTGTGGCCCGCCCTGGTCATCGGCATGGCGCTGACCATGGTGGCCCGCCCGCTGAGCGTGGTGCTCAGCCTGACGCCGTTCCGGGTGCCGTGGCCGGAACAGGCCCTGATGTCGTGGGCGGGACTGCGCGGCGCCGTGCCCATCATCCTGGCGACGATCCCCATGGTGAACGGCGTCGAGGGCAGCCGCCACATCTTCAACATCGTCTTCGTGCTGGTCGTCGTCTACACCCTCGTCCAGGGGCCGACACTGCCCTGGCTGGCGCGCGCGCTGCGGCTCGGCGAGGAGGGCGAGGCGGCCGACCTCGGCATCGAGTCGGCGCCCCTGGAGCGGCTGCGCGGGCATCTGCTGTCCGTCTCGATCCCGGAGGGCTCGCGGATGCACGGCGTGGAGGTCCACGAGCTGCGGCTGCCGGCCGGGGCCGCCGTGACGCTCGTCGTGCGGGAGGGGAAATCGTTCGTTCCGCTCCCCACGACGGTGCTGCGGCACGGGGACGAACTCCTCGTGGTCGCCACCGACCCCGTCCGCGACGCGGCGGAGCGCCGCCTGCGCGCGGTCGCACGCGGCGGCAAGCTGGCCGGGTGGCTGGGCACGGACGGACGAGGCGCGCGTTAATGCCAGGTGAGCACCCCTATGGTGCTCATTTTCACAGGAGCACAAGGCCTTGATCCCTGTAGTATCAAGGCATTCAGATCGATCCAACTCTGCCTGACGCAGAGCTGGCGCGACCGTATGGCGGCCGGGGAGCCCACCACCGTGGGACCGGTATCTACCGCAGTTCCGCGCAAGAGGACAGCTCTCGGCGCCCCCGTGAGGCCGACCCGCCCCACGACAGGGGTGGCGCTACCAGGCGGCAGAAAGGCACGGGCCGTGGCATCCACGGTCACCACCGAGTCGGCGGAGAACCCGCCGGCGTCCTCCCGCCCGGGGTACGGACAACTGCTGCGCACCCGCGGCGCCTGGACGTTCCTGCTCCCCGGCTTCGCCGCGCGACAGCCGTTCGCGATGCTCACCCTCTCCATCGTGCTGCTCGTGCAGCACACCACCGGCTCGTACGGCGCCGCGGGCGCGGCGGCTGCTGCCACCGGTGTCTCCATGGCCCTGTTCGCGCCCTACAGCGGACGCCTCGCCGACCGTTACGGCCAGCGCGCCGTGCTGATCCCCGGCGTCCTCGTGCACACGCTCTCGGGGCTGTCCCTGACCGCGCTCGCTCTGGCCCACGCGCCTCTGTGGGCGCTGTTCGCGGCGGCCGTCCCGACCGGCGCCTCGGTGCCGCAGGTCGGCCCCATGGTGCGCGCCCGCTGGGGCGTGAAGCTCCAGGGCTCGCCCCTGATGACCACCGCGGCGGCCTTCGAGTCCGTCACGGACGAGCTGACCTTCGTCTTCGGTCCCCTGCTGGCGACCGCGCTGTGCACCACCGTGGCCCCGGCCGCGGGCCTGGTGACGGAGGCCGCGCTGACCCTCGTCGGCGGTCTGCTGTTCGCCGCGCAGAAGAGCACACAGCCGCCGGTGAGCGCCGAGAGCGGGCACGCGCGCGTGCAGCACGCTTCCGCGCTGCGCGTGCCGGGCGTACGCGTGCTGGTCGTGACCTTCCTGGGCATCGGCTCGGTCTTCGGCGGAATGCAGGTCGCGCTGGCGGCGTTCACGGAGTCGATCGGCGAGCCCGGCCTGAACGGCGTCCTGTACGGCGTCTTCGCCGCGGGAAACATGCTCTCCGGCATCGCGTGCGGCGCGATCGCCTGGAAGGTCGCCCCGCAGCGGCGCCTGGTCGTCGGCTACACGGCGCTCGCGCTGGCCGCTTCCGCCC
The DNA here is from genome assembly GCF_053592455.1 of Streptomyces sp. NPDC002676. NCBI lineage: Bacteria > Bacillati > Actinomycetota > Actinomycetes > Kitasatosporales > Streptomycetaceae > Streptomyces > Streptomyces sp. NPDC002676. Next base: position 196,821 of record NZ_JBSFVT010000004.1, read on the forward strand.
TGTGGACGGCGCATTCGGTACTGCTGCTGGCAGCTCTCGGCCTGCTGGTCGGCATGTGCATCGCGCCGGCGCTGATCACCGGCTACACGCTGGTCGAGGGCCTGGTCCCGGCCGGTGCCCGCACCGAGGCCTTCACCTGGCTGACCGGTGCGGTCGCGTTCGGCCAGGCGGCGGCCGTCACCGTCGCCGGGCAGCTGGAGGACCGGCTGTGGGACGGCGCCGGGTTCCTGGTGCCGATGGCCGGCACCGTGCTCGCGCTGGTGACCCTGCTGGCGCTGCGTTCGCGGCTGGCCGCCCCGCCGCGGAACCGTACCGTCGCACGTGGCGTCGGTCACCGCGTCCCGGTGACGGTGGACTGATCCCCGGGAATACGTCACTATGGACCGTCGTTAGCACTCATCGAGTGAGAGTGCCAGGAGGAAGACAGTGCCGACCTACCAGTACCAGTGCACCGAGTGCGGTGAGGGCCTCGAGGCGGTCCAGAAGTTCACTGACGACGCCCTGACCGAGTGCCCCAGCTGCAACGGCCGCCTCAAGAAGGTGTTCTCCGCGGTCGGCATCGTCTTCAAGGGCTCCGGCTTCTACCGCAACGACTCCCGCGGCTCCACGTCGAGCAGCACCCCGGCGTCGAAGTCCAGCTCCTCGTCGTCCGGCTCTGCGTCGTCCGACTCGAAGTCGTCGTCCTCGTCGTCCTCGTCGTCCTCGTCGAGCTCCGCCGGCAGCTCCGCCGCCTGACAACACTCACCCTGGACCCTGCCGTCGTACGACGGCAGGGTCTTCGGCGTCCTTCCCGTCCTCCCCGTCCTCCCCCGGAACCGGCTGCCCCGTCTTTCCGCGGCCAGCTAATGTGCTCGTCATGGCGAACGCAGAGATCGGCGTAATCGGTGGCTCGGGCTTCTACTCGTTCCTGGACGACGTGACCGAGGTCCAGGTCGAGACCCCGTACGGGGCGCCCAGCGACTCCCTCTTCCTCGGCGAGATCGCCGGCCGACGCGTCGCCTTCCTGCCCCGGCACGGCCGCGGGCACCACCTGCCGCCGCACCGCATCAACTACCGCGCCAACCTCTGGGCTCTCCGGTCGGTCGGGGCCCGCCAGATCCTCGGCCCCTGCGCGGTGGGCGGGCTGCGCCCCGAGTACGGGCCGGGCACCCTGCTCGTGCCGGACCAGCTGGTGGACCGTACGAAGGCGCGGCAGCAGACCTACTTCGACGGGCTTCCGCTGCCCGACGGCACGGTGCCGAACGTCGTGCACGTGTCCATGGCCGACCCCTACTGCCCCGTCGCCCGGGCAGCCGCGCTGAAGGCGGCCCGCGGACGGGACTGGGAGCCGGTGGACGGCGGCACGCTGGTCGTCGTCGAGGGACCGCGCTTCTCCACCCGCGCCGAATCGCTGTGGCACCAGGCGCAGGGCTGGTCGGTGGTGGGCATGACCGGCCACCCCGAGGCGGTGCTCGCCCGGGAACTGGAGCTCTGCTACACCTCGCTGACCCTGGTCACCGACCTCGACGCGGGCGCCGAGACCGGCGAGGGCGTCTCGCACGAGGAGGTGCTGCAGGTGTTCGCGGCCAACGTGGACCGGCTGCGGGGCGTCCTGTTCGACGCGGTGGCGGCGCTGCCGGAGACCGGGGCGCGGGACTGCCTGTGCGTGAACGCGCTCGGCGGGATGGATCCGGGGTTCGAACTGCCGTAGCGCGACGGGGGATTCCGTCGTCCGGGCACCTGCGGAAGTCCCCGTTCGGGTGGGCGAGTTATCCACAAACGGCCAGGAGTCCACCGGCTCCGGCGGGATTCGGCGCAAGGCGTCATCGTGGCAGCACAAGCCGAATTCCTCGTCGCCGGCGGTGATCCCCATGTCCGTGTCCTCGTCATATCCGACCCAGGCCCAGGCCCAGGCCCCGACCACGGCCTCTGCCTCGTCCCTGTCCGCACCTTCGCCGCTGCGGATCCCGCGTCCGCTGGGCACCGATGCCCCCGCGACCCGCGAGGTCCCGCAGTTCGCTCCCGTGCGCGTACGCGGCGGGCGGTATCAGCTGCAGCGGCTCGTGCGGCAGCGCCGGCGGGCCGTGGCGGCCGGTCTCGCCGTGACCGCCGCCGCGCTCGTGGCGGCCGGGCCGCGCACCGCCGCGGAGCCGCACCATGCGGAGCGCGCCCGAGGACGCCCGGCCGCGGAACCCCCGCGCCGGCACCCGGCGGCGGACGTGGTGACGGCGCCCGTGCGGATCGCCGACGCCGCCACCGTCCGGCTGCTACGGCCCGGTGACCGGGTCGACGTCATCGCGGCGGAGGACCCGCAGACCGGCGGCGGTGCCCGGGTGCTCGCACGCGGGGTGCGGGTGACGAAGCTGCCGGAGCCCTTGGAGGGCGCCGCCGAGAGCGGGGCACTGGTCGTGCTGTCGGTGCCGCGCGCCACGGCGGCGCGGCTCGTCGGTGCGAGTGCCACGGCACGGCTGGCGGTGACGCTGTGCTGAACCGACCGGTGCTTCTTCGTGGCGATCGACCGTCAAGTCCCTCGGTCGAAGGGCGGACTTGGACACAGTGGCCGCGCCTTGCCGTAGGTTGCGGAGCGTTTCGTTCCACACCCTGTGCATGCGAGGAGAGTCCCCTAGGTGAGCGCAAAGAAGGAACCGAGTGTCTGGAACGGCTTCAAAGCCTTCCTGATGCGCGGAAACGTGGTCGATCTGGCGGTCGCGGTGGTCATCGGCGCCGCCTTCACCAACATCGTGAACTCGGTGGTGAAGGGGGTCATCAACCCGCTGGTCGGCGCCATCGGCACGCAGAACCTGGACCACTACAGCTCGTGCCTCAAGGATCCCTGCCAGGTGGGTGCGGACGGCTCGGTGAAGAGCGGTGTGCCGATCCTGTGGGGCACCGTCCTCGGCGCCACGCTGAGCTTCGTGATCACCGCGGCGGTGGTCTACTTCCTGATGGTCCTGCCGATGTCGAAGTACCTGGCGCGTCAGGAGGCCCGCAAGAAGGCGCGCGAGGGCACGCACGAGGTCATCGAGGTGACCGAGCTGGAGGTCCTGAAGGAGATCCGCGACACGCTGGTCGCGCAGCGCGGTTCGGGGCGCGACGGGGGCTGACCGCGCTCCTGCGGACGGCGCGGGCGGCTCAGAGGTGGTGGGGCGGCTTCTCGTCGAGGAAACGCTTCAGGTCGGCGGCGCTGTCGCCGTCCGTGCGCTCGCCCCACCCGCCGTCGGTGTCGTCCGAGGACTGCTGGTTCAGCGGGTCGTCGAAGACCAGCGCGGCCTTGGGGTCGCGCGGCTCGGGGTCGGGGGTGCTGCTCATGCCCCAAGGGTACGGCCCCGCCCCGGGCGGTCCGCTGTGCAGTCCTGTCGCACACCCTCCGAAACTTGTGAATCCGTTCACAAGATATGGGCCCAATTTTCTGCTGTGCTGGGGGCATGACGTCGAGTTCCGCTCCGGCGCCCGCCTCTCCGGGCGCGCAGCACTCCTCGGGCCTCCTGCGACGGCTCACCGCGCGAGGGCGCGACGAGGCGCACCGGGTCTCCTCCCCGCTGGAGCTCTTCTTCGACCTGTGTTTCGTGGTGGCGGTCGCGCAGGCGGGCGTGCAACTGGTGAACGCCGTGGCCGAGGGGCACGCGGGGACCGGGATCCTCAACTACGCGATGCTGTTCTTCGCCATCTGGTGGGCCTGGATGAACTTCACCTGGTTCGCCTCGGCGTACGACAACGACGACGCGCTGTACCGGGCCGTCACCCTGGTCCAGATCGCCGGCGTGCTGGTCCTGGCGGCCGGTGTCTCCCGGGCGTTCGAGCACCACGACTTCCTGATCGTCTGGCTCGGCTATGTGATCATGCGGCTGCCGATGGCCGCGCAGTGGCTGCGAGCGGCGCGATCGGCCACCGGTGCGGAACGGACCATGGTGCTCCGGTACGCGTGCGGGGTGCTGCTGTGCCTGGTCGGCTGGCTCGGGCTGGTCCTGCTGCCCGAACCCGCCCGGCCCTGGGTGTTCCTGGTGATGGCGATCGCGGAGCTGAGCGTGCCGGTGTTCGCCGAGCGGAACTCCGCGACGTCCTGGCATCCGCACCACATCGCCGAGCGGTACGGCCTGTTCACGATCATCGTGCTCGGCGAGACGATCGCCGCGGCCACTGTCGCCGTGAAGTCGGCCGTGGACGAGCACCAGGCGCTGGGCGAACTGCTGCCGATCGCGGCCGGCGGCCTGCTGATCGTGTTCTCCGCGTGGTGGATCTACTTCGTGGTGCCCATCCACGGCCATCTGCGCTCCAACGGGCAGGCGTTCCTGTGGGGCTACGGCCACTACCTGATCTTCGCCTCGGCCGCGGCGATCGGTGCGGGCCTGGAGGTGGCGGTGGAGCAGGCGGTGGGCAAGGCGCACATCTCGACGCTGTCCGCCTCGGCGGCGGTGACCCTGCCGGCGGCGCTGTATCTGCTGACGGTGTGGGCAGTGCACTCGCGCCACTTCAAGGTCGGCATCTCCCAGCAGCTGGTACTGCCGGTCACGGCCCTGCTGGTCGTGTGCTGCACCTTCCTCGGCGACTGGGCGGTGCCGGCGGCCGGGCTCGTGTCCGCCGCCGCGGTGGCCACCGGCACGAAGCTGACGGCACGCATGGTCACCCGCGAACGCAGGGCGGACGCCACCGCACCGGCCGGCTGAGCACCTCCGGGGCATCGCCGGGGTGGGCCAGACTGGGCCGCATGACAGTTGACGCACGACTGACAGTTGACGCACTGACAGACGTCGCCGGACTGCGGGTGGGGCACGCCACCCGCCGCGGGGACGGCTGGCTCACCGGCACCACGGTCGTCCTGGCTCCCGAGGGCGGCGTGGTCGCCGCCGTGGACGTGCGCGGCGGTGGGCCCGGTACCAAGGAGACCGACGCGCTCGACCCGCGCAACGTGGTGCAGAAGATCGACGCGGTCGTGCTGACCGGAGGCAGCGCGTACGGGCTCGACGCCGCGTCCGGAGTGATGGCCTGGCTGGAGGAGCAGGGGCGCGGGGTGCGGGTGGGGGCGGAGCCGACGCAGGTCGTACCGGTGGTGCCCGCCGCGTGCGTCTTCGACCTGGGGCGAGGCGGCGACTTCCGCGCCCGGCCGGGCGCGGAGACGGGGCGCGCGGCCGTCGAGGCGGCAGCGGCGAGCGCGCCCGGCGCCCGGGTGCCGCAGGGGTGCGTGGGCGCCGGCACCGGCGCGACGGCCGGGCAGCTCAAGGGCGGCGTGGGGACCGCGAGCACGGTGCTCGACTCGGGGATCACGGTGGCCGCGCTGGTGGTCGCGAACGCAGCGGGGGCGGTGGTGGATCCGGAGACGGGCGCCCTGTACGGGGAGTTCTTCCAGGGGCGGGTGGAGTATCCGCAGGAGCGCGTCCACGAGGCGGCGCGCCGACGGCTCGCCGAGACCGCCGACCGGAACGCGCCGCCTCCGCTCAACACGACGCTCGCGGTGGTCGCGACCGACGCGGACCTCACCAGGGCGCAGGCGCAGAAGCTGGCGGGCACGGCGCACGACGGGATCGCACGGGCCGTGCGACCGGTGCACCTGCTGCACGACGGCGACACGGTGTTCGCCCTGGCGACCGGCACGCGCCCCCTCGACCCCGCGCCGTCGGCGCTCAACGACATCCTCGCGGCCGGCGCGGACGCAGTGACCCGCGCGATCGTCCGGGCCGTACGCGCCGCCGAGTCGGTCGACGGACCGGGTGGAGTGTGGCCGTCCTACGAGGAGTTGTACGGGGCGCTGCCTGGGCGGTGAAGCCGGGCGCAGGGGTGGCCCAGGGGGCGCCAAGGGCTTGATTTGTCGCGGTTCTGTCACGTGATCGTGTTCCTCCGGGACGGAGGGAACCTCTGCGGGTTCCGGTGCCCTCTCTCTCCACGCACTGGAACGGATCACGCACATCACACGAACTGGGAGCAGCCCGTGACAACGCCGGACATTGCAGTGCGGCGCGCACTGGTGGCCTGTGCCGCCCTGATGGTCGGCGCCTTCACCCTGACCGCCTGCGGTGGCAGCGCCAACGCCACCGACGAGGGCAAGGACGGCAGCAGCTCCCCCAAGACGTCCACGGCGAAGATCGCGATCTCGGCCAAGGACGGTTCGACGGGCGCGTCCATCAACGCGACCGGGGTGAAGGTCAGCGGCGGCAGGCTCACCGACGTGAAGATGACCGTGGCCGGGTCGGGGCAGGCCGTGCCGGGGGCGATATCGGCGGACGGCGGCAGCTGGAAGCCGAAGCAGCAGCTGGAGCGCGGGACGAAGTACGAGATAGACGCGACCGCGAAGGACGGCAACGGGCGTACGGCGGCGGCCAACTCCATCTTCACCACCGTCTCCTCGTCGAACAGCTTCATCGGCACCTACACGCCGGACGACGGGACCACGGTCGGCGTCGGCATGCCGGTGTCGTTCACCTTCGACAAGGCCATCACCGACAAGAAGGCCGTGCAGGCGCACATCACGGTCAGCTCCAGCAGCGGCCAGCAGGTCGCCGGGCACTGGTTCGGCAACCAGCGGCTGGACTTCCGGCCGCAGGACTACTGGAAGGCCGGCTCCAAGGTCACGATGAAGATCGACCTGGACGGGGTCGAGGGCACGAACGGCGTCTACGGCGTGCAGAAGAAGACGGTGTCCTTCACCATCGGGCGCTCGCAGGTGTCCACCGTCGACGTCAACACGCAGACCATGACGGTGGTACGGGACGGCAAGACGCTCAAGTCGGTGCCGATCTCCTCGGGCAGCGCGCAGCACACCACGTACAACGGGCAGATGGTGATCTCCGAGAAGTTCGAGCAGACCCGTATGAACGGCTCGACGGTCGGCTTCGGCGGGGAGTACGACATCTCGGACGTGCCGCACGCGATGCGGCTGACGTCCAGCGGGACGTTCATCCACGGAAACTACTGGTACAACAAGGGCAACCCGCCCTTCGGCCGGGAGGGCACCAGCCACGGGTGCGTCGGACTCGCGGACGTCCAGGGCGCGCAGGGCGACACCTCGGCCAAGTGGTTCTACGACAACTCGCTCGTCGGGGACGTCGTGATCGTGAAGAACTCCCCCGACACCACCGTCGCCCCGGACAACGGTCTCAACGGCTGGAACATGTCCTGGGGCGAGTGGACTGCCGGAAGTGCCGCCTGACCGGCAGGTTTTCACTACAGGCGGGGCCGCGCGGGAACTTCTCGCGCGGCCCGCACGTTTTCCTTGCGTACGTTTTCTCGGTTTCCGGACATGATGTCCCACCGAGGGGCTACGGTATGCACCCACCAGGTGACATGCAGCAACGCCGGGAGATGCCTTGAGCGTTCCGTACGAGACGGCGCCGTACGAACCAGCCGAGTCGCCCGAGTCTCCGGAGGAGCACCTCGCGCGACTCCTCGGCCGTGCCCTGAACTCCTTCGAGCTGCCCGACGAGGTGATACGGCAGCTCGACTGCGCGCTGGCGCACGACAGTTCGCTGCGCTCCGCGCACCACAGCGCCGGGCTGCACCGGGAGACGTACCGGCACACCTGGCTGCTGGCCGACGGCTCGGCGGTCACCCTGTGGGAGCTGGTGCACAACACCGCGCCCGGCGGTGAGACACAGCACGAGGTGTACGTCGACGCGGAGGAGCTGCATACCGCCACGGCCCGGCTCGGACTGCCGCTGGACACACCGGAGTTCGAGCTGCCGACGCCGCTGCGACTGTGGGCGATCCCCGAACCCCGGCACGTGTACGCCCCCGAGGACTCGGCGGACCACGCACGCCGGCTGCTGCGCCGGGCCGAGAACCCCGACCGGCCGGACGCCGAGACCGCGGCGCTCCTGGCGACGGCGTGCGCGCACCAGATCACGCAGGCCTTCGGCCGCCCCGGGCGCACCGGGCGGGCGGGGCTGACCTTCGCGCTGTACGAGCACGCGTTCCTCCTCGCGGACGGCACGGAGCTCTCCCTGTGGGAGGTCGAGCACACGGCGACGCCCGACGGACGGCACATGTGCGAGGTGTACGTCTCGGAGGACGCGGCCCGGGACGCGATGGAGCGGCGCGCGGCCCCCCAGGGCTGACCGGCTCGCGGCGGTCAGGCGGCCACCGGCTGCTTCGTCCCCGGCGTCCCGTTCGTCGTGGGCGGGTTGGCGGCGGAATCGGCCTCCGTGGTCTCGGGAGCCTGCTTGCGCATGCCCTTGAGGAGGACCACCAGGGCTGCGGTGACGCACACGCCGACCGCGATGGCGATCAGGTAGAGGAACGGGTTGCCGATCAGCGGGACCACGAAGACGCCGCCGTGCGGGGCGCGCAGGGTGGCGCCGAAGGCCATCGACAGGGCGCCGGTGAGCGCGCCGCCCACCATGGCGGACGGGATGACCCGCAGCGGGTCCGCCGCCGCGAACGGGATCGCACCCTCGGAGATGAAGGACGCGCCCAGTACCCAGGCGGCCTTGCCGTTCTCGCGCTCGGCCCGCGTGAACAGCCGCCCGCGCACGGTGGTGGCCAGGGCCATCGCCAGCGGCGGGACCATGCCGGCCGCCATCACCGCGGCCATGATCTTCATCGCGGAGTCGCTGGGGCTGGCGACCGCGATGCCGGCGGTGGCGAAGGTGTAGGCGACCTTGTTGACCGGCCCGCCCAGGTCGAAGCACATCATCAGGCCCAGCAGGGCGCCCAGCAGGACGGCGTTGGTGCCGGTGAGGCCGTTCAGCCAGTCGGTCATCCCCCGCTGCGCGGTGGCGATGGGCTTGCCGATCACCACGAACATCAGGAATCCGACGAGCGCCGAGGAGATCAGCGGGATCACCACCACCGGCATGATGCCGCGCAACGCCGCCGGGATCCCGACCCGCTGGATCGCCATCACCACGCCACCGGCGATGAGACCGGCCGCCAGGCCGCCGAGGAAGCCCGCGTTGATGGTGAGGGCGATCGCGCCGCCGACGAAGCCGGGGACGAGGCCGGGGCGGTCGGCCATGCCGTAGGCGATGTAGCCGGCCAGGACCGGGACGAGGAAGCCGAAGGCGACGACGCCGATCTGGAAGCACAGCGCGCCCCAGCTGTCGGCCTGGGTCCACACGAAGTGCTGCATGACCGACGGCGCCTTGTTGATCTTGTAGCCGCCGATCGCGAAGCCGAGGGCGATGAGGAGGCCGCCCGCGGCGACGAACGGCACCATGTAACTGACGCCGGACATCAGCCACTTGCGGAGCTTGGTGCCGTAGCCCTCGGTGGAGTCACCGGTGCGCTCCACGGGCGTGGTGCCCGGCCCGGCGGCGGCCGTCACCTCACCGCGCGCCGCCTTCTCCCGTACCGCGGCGATCAGTTCGGCGGCGCGGTTGATGGCCGCCTTCACCCCGACGTCGACGGTGGGCTTGCCGGCGAAGCGGTCCTTGTCGCGCACGGGGATGTCGTGCGCGAAGATCACGCCGTCCGCCGCCGCGATCACCGCCGGGTCCAGCCGGGTGAAGCCGGCCGAGCCCTGCGTCTCGACGATCAGCTCGACGCCCGCCTCCTGTCCGGCGTTCTCCAGGGACTCGGCCGCCATGTAGGTGTGGGCGATACCGGTCGGGCAGGAGGTCACGGCGATGATCCGGAAGGGGCGCTCTCCCGAGGGTGTGGCGCCCGCCGTACTGCCCGCCGCGGCGCCGGCGGAGGCCGCCACCGGCGCCGCGACGGAGTCTTCGGGGGAACCGGCGGCGCCCGCCTCACCCTTCGCGCCCTCCGCCGAAGGCCCCTGCGGCGCAGTCGGCGGCACCTCCTCGCCCCGGATCAGCGCCGCCGCCGTCTCCGCCTCGCACGCCGACCGCAGCGCGGCGGTGAACTCGGCGTTCATCAGCTGACGCGCCAGCGAGGAGAGGATCGTGAGGTGCGCGTCGTCGGCGCCCGCCGGGGCCGCGATGAGGAAGACGAGGTCGGCCGGGCCGTCCGCGGCGCCGAAGTCGATGCCCGCGGCGCTGCGGCCGAAGGCGAGCGTCGGCTCGGTGACGTGGGCGCTGCGGCAGTGCGGGATGCCGATGCCGCCGTCGAGGCCGGTGGGCATCTGCGCCTCGCGGGCGGCCACGTCGGCGAGGAAGCCCTCCAGGTCGGTCACCCGGCCCAGGGCCACCATGCGCTCGGCGAGGCTGCGCGCCGCCGCCTCCTTCGTACCGGCGGACAGGTCGAGGTCGACCAGTTCCGCGGTGATCATGCTGCTCATCGCGGGCTCCTCTGCACGCGTACCGCCCGGGGACGGGGGTGGGCGGAAGGGGGGACGGGGGTGCTGCCGTGGGGGGAGGTCGTACCGGGGCAGGTACGGGGGCAGGTACGGGGGCAGGTACGGGAGCCGGTGCGGGGGTTCATGACGCCGGTTCCGTCAGTTCGCGGTCGAGCGGGATCTCGGCCGTGACCCGCACCGCCGCCGGGTCCAGGTCGGCCGGGCTCGGCATCACGCTGCCGGGGAGCTGGACGGCGGCGGCGCCGTGGGCGACGGCGCAGGCGAGGGCCTTCGGGCCGGTGCCGCCGGCGACGAGGAAGCCGGCGAGGGAGGCGTCGCCGGCGCCGACGTTGCTGCGTACGGCGGCCACGCGCGCGCTGCCGAACCAGGTGCCCGCGTCGTCCACGAGCAGCTGCCCGTCGGCGCCCAGGCTCGCGAGCACGGCGCGCGCGCCCATCGCGCGCAACTCCTCGGCCGCCTTGAGGGCGTCGCCCACGGTCGCGAGGGGCCGCCCGACGGCTTCCGCCAGCTCCTCGGCGTTCGGCTTCACCACGTCGGGCCGCGCGCGCAGCGCCTCCAGGAGCGCGCGCCCGGAGGTGTCCAGGGCGATGCGCGCGCCCCCGGCGTGCGCCTCCATGACGACATCGGCGTACCAGGAGGGCGCGAGTCCCCGGGGCAGGCTCCCGCAGCAGGCGATCCAGTCGGCGTCGCGGGAGTGCTCGCGGACGGTGACCAGGAGCAGGGCCTGCTCGGCCGCCGACAGCTCCGGGCCCGGCGCGTTGATCTTCGTCAGCACCCCGTCCGCCTCCGCGAGCGCGATGTTCGCGCGGGTGGCTCCGGCGACCGGGACCGGCGCGACCTCGATGCCCTGCGCGTCGAGCAGGTCGGCGACGGCCGCCCCCGGCGCACCGCCCAGGGGCAGAACGGCGACCGTGCGCCGACCGGCGGCGGCCACGGCGCGCGAGACGTTCACACCCTTGCCGCCGGGGTCCATGCGCTCGCCGGCGGCGCGGATGACCCCGCCGCGCTCCAGGGAGGGGACCTCGTAGGTGCGGTCCAGGGAGGGGTTGGGGGTGACGGTGAGGATCATGCGCGTATCACTTCCGTGCCGCCGCGCTCTATGACGGCGGCGTCCTCGGGGCTCAGCCCGCTGTCGGTGATCAGCAGGTCCACGTCGCTCAGGTCGCCGAAGCGGGCGAAGTGCTCCTGGCCGTGCTTGGCGGAGTCGGCGAGGAGGACCACCCGGCGGGCGGCGGCGACGGCCGCGCGCTTGACCGCGGCCTCGGCGAGGTCGGGGGTGGTCATACCGTGCTCGGCGGAGAAGCCGTTGGCCGCCACGAAGAGGACGTCCGCCCTGATCTCGCCGTACGCGCGCAGCGCCCAGGCGTCCACGGCGGCGCGCGTACGGTGCCGTACGCGCCCCCCGACCAGGTGGAGCTGGATGCCCGGGTGGTCGGCGAGGCGGGCCGCTATCGGCAGGCTGTGCGTGACGACGGTCAGGGAGGATTCCAGCGGGATGGCCGCCGCCACCCGCGCCACGGTCGTACCGGCGTCGAGGATCAGCGTGCCCTCGGTGGGCAGTTCGGCGAGGGCCGCCTTGGCGATGCGGTCCTTCTCGCCGGCGGCGGTGGCCTCGCGCTCGGTGAGGTCCGGCTCGAAGTCGAGGCGTCCGACCGGGATGGCGCCGCCGTGCACCCGGCGGACGAGGCCCGCACGGTCGAGGGCCTTCAGGTCGCGGCGGATCGTCTCCGCGGTGACCTGGAACTCCTCGGCCAGCGACAGTACGTCCACCCGGCCGCCGTCACGGGCGAGCCGGAGGATCTCCTGCTGTCGCTCCGGTGCGTACATGTCCGTTTGCCTCCGAGTCAGGTCCCAGTGATGCCCGAACTTGTGGTTTCGCTTGGAGACTACGCCCGGAATTTCGGAAAGTAAACAGGTTCGGGCGCTATTCGGGCATGAACGGACTTCCGTGCGGGTCGCAGGCACTACGAATCCGTGCAGTCGTCGGGCATGCGGAAGGGCCCGGCACCAGCAGGTACCGGGCCCTTCGCCGAGCGAGGCGTCAGGGTTCACGCCACGAGTTCGGCCGCTTTGCTGTCCTCCGCGTCCGCCGCCCCCTCCACGTGCTGCGCCGGCCGCTTCGGCAGCGCGAACATCAGCAGGAAGATCACGCCCAGGATCGCGGCGCACCACCCGAGCGCGTACCGGAAGCCGTGCGCGAACGCGGGGCCCACCTGGGCGAGGGTCAGCCGGTCGTCGATCACCCCGAAGAAGACGACCGACACCAGCCCGAGCCCGAGCGCGTTGCCCATCTGCTGCACGGTGTTGATCAGGCCGGACGCGGAGCCGGCGTGCTCGCGCGGCACCTCGGACAGCACCGCGTCGGTCAGCGGGGCGACGATCAGGCCCATGCCGAGGCCCATCACGACCAGCGGGAGAGCCATCTGCCAGGGGGCGATGGTGAAGCCGTAGTGGTACGACTCCCAGATGTAGATCAGGGTGCCCGCGGCCATGATCAGCGCGCCCGCCTGGAGCACCTTGCGCCCGAAGCGCGGGACCAGCTTCTGCACCGACAGCCCGGCCGCCGTGGACACGGCGATCGAGAACGGCACCCCGGTCAGCCCGGCGCGCAGCGGGCTCCAGCCGAGGCCGACCTGCATGTACAGCGTCCAGACCAGGAAGAAGATGCCGAGCACGACACCGAAGACGGTCTGTACGGCGATGCCGCCGGCGAAGCTCTTCACGCGGAACAGCGACAGCTCGATCAGCGGGGAGCCGTCCCGGGCCGCCTTGCGCCGCTCGTACGCCACCAGGACCGCGAAGACCACGAACGAGCCGGCCATCGAGACGTACCCCCACAGCGGCCAGCCCAGCTCACGGCCGCGGGTGAGCGGGTAGAGCAGCATCAGCAGGCCGAGCACCACCAGGGCGACACCGGCGAGGTCCAGCTTCAGGGCCTTCGGGGCCTTGGACTCGGTGATGAACCGGCGGCCGAGCACCCAGGCGAGGACGCCGACCGGCAGGTTGATGAGGAAGATCGGCCGCCACTCGAGACCGAACAGGTTCCACTCCGTCAGCAGCGCGCCAAGCAGCGGGCCGGAGACCGCGCCCAGGCCGACGACCGCGCCGAACAGGCCGAAGACCTTGCCGCGTTCGTGGGCCGGGAAGGTGGCGTGCACGATCGACAGCACCTGCGGCACCATCATCGCCGCCATGCCGCCCTGCAGGATGCGGGAGGCGACCAGCATCTCCGGGTTCGCGGCGAAGCCGCACAGGGCGGAGGCCACGGTGAAACCGGCTATGCCGACGAGGAACAGCCGCCTGCGCCCGTGGATGTCGCCGAGCCGCCCGCCGGTGATCAGGAAGGCGGCGAAGGCCAGCGCGTAACCCGCGGTTATCCACTGGATCTGGCTGAGGGAAGCGCCTTCGTCCTTCTGGATCGACGGGATGGCGATGTTGACGATCGTGACGTCGACCAGGTCCATGAAGGCCGCGGCCATCACGATCGCGAGGGCCAGCCAGCGGCGGCGGTCGCCGGAGTCCTGCGCGGCGCTGCTCGGCCCCTGCCGAGCGTTGAGGGTCTGTTCTGCGGAGGTCATGCGTACAAGCTAGAGCCCCATTAGGTCGGATCGCGTCCTATTTCTACGAGATGCTCATAGACATGACGACGGACACACCGGCCCGGCTCCTGCAGCTTCTCTCGCTGCTCCAGACCCCGCGCGAGTGGCCCGGCGGCGAGCTGGCGGACCGGCTCGGGGTGTCCCGGCGCACCGTCCGGCGGGACATCGACCGGCTGCGCGAGCTGGGCTACCCGGTGCAGGCCACGAAGGGCTCCGAAGGCGGGTACCGGCTGGTGGCGGGCAAGGCGATGCCGCCGCTGGTGCTGGACGACGAGGAGGCGGTCGCGATCGCGGTCGGGCTGCGGGCCGGGGCCGGGCACGCGGTGGAGGGGGTGGACGAGGCGTCCGTGCGGGCCCTGGCGAAGCTGGAGCAGGTGCTGCCGGCCCGGCTGCGCCACCGAGTCTCCACCCTCCAGGCCGCCACGACCCTGCTGACCAGCGGGGACGGGGCGAGCATCGCGCCGGAGACGCTGACCGTGATGGCGTCGACGGTGGCCGGGCACGAGCGGCTGCGGTTCGCCTACCGCGACAAGCAGGGCGGCGAGTCCCGGCGGCTGACCGAGCCGCACCGGCTGGTGTCGACGGGGCGGCGCTGGTACCTGGTCGCGTACGACCTCGACCGCGGCGACTGGCGGACGTTCCGCGTGGACCGGGTGAGCGAGCCGTTCGCGACCGGAGTGCGGTTCGCGCCGCGGGAGTTGCCGGAGGGCGGGGCGGCGCAGTACCTGCGGCGGTCGATCGGGCGGCGGGAGACGTACGCCTTCGAGGTGCGCTTCGCCGGGCCGGTGGAGGCGGTGTCCACGCGGGTGCCGGCATGGGTCGGGGAGCCGGAGGCGGACGGCGCGGACGGGTGCGTGCTGCGCGGTACCAGCGAGGACCCGGTGGAGTGGCTGGCGGTACGGCTGGCGATGGTGGGCTGCGAGTTCGAGGTGCGGGCGCCGATGGAACTGGTGGAGTGCGTACGGGAGTTGGCGGGACGGTTGAGCCGGGCGGGGGGCGGCGCCTAGGGTCAGCCGGTCTCGCCCCAGTCGAAGCCCCGCAGCGCCTCCAGGTTGCGCAGTGCCAGGGCGCCCGGGCCGTCCGGGCCCGTCGCCGGGGACGCCGTGTCCGCCCAGGTCTCCACGGCCACCCGGACCGCGGCGCCGGCCACGGCGGCGGCGAAGCGGTGGCGCGGGGTGACCGTCACCGGATGGGCAACGCTGTCCGCGGCGTCGTCACCGGCGGCCTCATCGCCACCCGCGGATCCCTCGTCGCTCGCGGCGTCTTCGTCGCTCGGGGCGTCGCCCTTGCCCGCCTCACTCACGGCCGTGCGCTCCGCCAGAATCTGCGCCAGTGCCCCTTCCGACGCCTGGCACACCTCGGCCCACACCTTGCGCAGGGCGGTGCTCGTGGCGGCCAGGTGGATCAGGGTGCGGACCCACTCCCAGGACACGGCGGAGACGCCGACGCCGGGGGCGAGGGTGCCACGGACGGCATGTTCCAGGGCCTCGGGGACGGTGAGTCCGGGCGGGGCCTCGCGGACCGCTCCCGTCCAGCGCTGGGCACCGGCCGCGTAGAGCGGAGCCACCGCCTCCTCTTTGGTGGCGAAGTACCGGTAGAAGGTGCGCGGGGCGATGCCCGCCGCCTGGGCGATGTCCTCGGCGCGGGTGGCCCGCAGGCCCTGGCTGACGAAGAGGGCCGCCGCCGCGCGGGCGATCTCCATCCGGGTCTCGGCCTTGCGGCGCTCGGTGAGGGAGGCCGGGGCGGAGGCGGAAAACAGCTGGTGGGAGGCGTTGCCGGTGGTGCTGGGGGTGCTCACACCGGCAGGCTATGCCCATGTGGCAGAATCTGCCATCCGGCGGTCCACCCCGGGGTTCAGGTACGGGGTGGACCGCTTTTCCAGCATGCCCGGCAGGCGTACGAAAAGACCGGGCTCCGGCGCCCGGGGGGGGTGGGCGCCGGAGCCCGGCTCTGGGAGGTCCCGGCGCCGGGGGGGGATTGCGTCGGGACGTGGCTCACACGTCAAGGGGAAGTCGATGTGGGGGGCGTGCGAGGCTCGGGAGTGCGGCCCCAGGGGCCCAACTCCTGGGCCCTGAAGGGTTGTTCCCTCGGGCCCCGGAGTTGAAGCGGCGGTACTACGCCATGTTTGCGCCGTCTTTCGCCACCGCGTACGCCGCTTACGCCGCCGCGTCGAAGCCGGTGTCGCGGGCCAGCTTCTTCAGTTCGAGCAGCGCGTGCTTCTCGATCTGGCGGATGCGCTCACGGGTCAGGCCGTGTTCCTTGCCCACCTCGGTCAGCGTGCGCTCGCGGCCGTCCTCGATGCCGTACCGCATCTTGATGATCGAGGCCGTGCGCTGGTCCAGGCGGCCGATCAGGTCGTCCAGTTCCTCGCTGCGCAGCAGCGACATCACCGACTGCTCCGGCGACACCGCCGAGGTGTCCTCCAGCAGGTCACCGAACTGGGTCTCGCCCTCGTCGTCCACCGACATGTTCAGCGAGACCGGGTCGCGGGCCCAGTCGAGCACGTCCGTGACGCGCTCCGGCGTCGAGCCCAGCTCCGCGGCGATCTCCGCGGGCTCCGGGTCGCGGCCGTTCTCGCGGTTGAACTCGCGCTGGACGCGGCGGATGCGGCCCAGCTCCTCCACCAGGTGGACGGGGAGCCGGATCGTGCGGGACTGGTCGGCGATGGAGCGGGTGATGGCCTGACGGATCCACCAGGTGGCGTACGTCGAGAACTTGAAGCCCTTGCGGTAGTCGAACTTCTCGACCGCGCGCACCAGACCGGCGTTGCCCTCCTGGATCAGGTCGAGCAGGGGCAGGCCGCTGCGCGGGTAGCGCCGGGCCACGGCGACGACCAGGCGGAGGTTGGAGCGGATGAAGACGTCCTTGGCCCGCTCCCCCGCGGCGACCAGCGCCTCGAGTTCCTCACGGGTGGCGTCCGACGCGCTCTCCTCGTAGCCGTCGAGGACCTGCCTCGCGAACACACCCGCCTCTATGGTCTGGGACAGCTCGACTTCCTTGGCCGCGTCGAGCAGCGGCGTACGCGCGATCTCGTCGAGGTACATGCCGACCAGATCCCGGTCGGCGATCTCGCCGGCTCGGGCGCGAACACTGCTTGCCGAGTCGGCCGTCTCGCCGGTGGCGGACTGACGACGGGCGACGGCACGGGTTGCCATGCGTGCTCCCTTGCGATGGTGGGCTGGCGGGTGGTCCTGGTGGACGCTCGGCACTACTCGGCGCTCCGGTGGGACTCCGCCCGGTACTCCTCCGAATGCTGCGTCCGACGGAAACAACGACTGGAATCCGGACAGAATTCCCAACCCGCCCCCCGATTTTTCTGATCATGCAGTACCCTGTCCGCTCCACGGGGAGGCGGGATGTCGTCCGGACGTACAGAGGTGCAGGTCAGGCCGGGAGTCGAGGGAGATCTCGACGCCCTCACCGAGCTCTACAACCATTACGTACGCGAGACGCCCATCACTTTCGATACCGCGATCTTCACTTCGGAAGAGCGCCGCCCTTGGCTGCTCTCCCACCCGGAAGACGGCCCCCACCGCCTGATGGTTGCCACGGAGGGGCCGACGCGGCAGATTCTGGGGTACGCCACCTCCAGCCCGCACCGGCCGAAGCCCGCGTACCTGACATCCGTGGAGACCTCGGTCTACGTCGCCCCGGACGCCGGGCGGCGCGGGATCGGCACGCTGCTCTACGGCGCCCTCTTCAAGGCCCTGGCCGACGAGGACGTCCACCGCGCCTACGCCGGCATCGCCCAGCCGAACGAGGCGTCGGCCCGGCTGCACGAGCGCTTCGGGTTCCGGCACGTGGGCACGTACCACGAGGTGGGCCGGAAGTTCGGGCGGTACTGGGACGTGGCCTGGTACGAGAAGGAGCTGTGACCCTGGGACGGGTCAGCCGAACTGCACCGACCGCTTCGCCAGCCCCATCCAGAACCCGTCGATGACGCTGCGCCGGGTGTCCAGCTCACCGGCCGCGTCGGCCGCGCCCATCGTCACGAAGAGGGGCGCGAAGTGCTCGGTCCGCGGGTGGGCGAGCCGCCCGGCCGGGGACTTGTGGGCGAAGTCGAGCAGCGCGTCGACGTCGCCCGAGTCCAGCGCGTGCCGGCCCCAGTCGTCGAACTCCGCCGACCAGCCCGGCACCCCCGCGCCCACGTGCCGCAGGGCGGCCAGGTTGTGGGTGAAGAAGCCGGAGCCGACGATCAGCACACCCTCGTCGCGCAGCGGCGCGAGCTTGCGGCCGAGATCCATCAGCCTGCGCGGGTCGAGCGTCGGCAGGGAGATCTGGAGCACGGGGATGTCGGCGCCGGGGTACATCTCGACCAGCGGGACGTACGCGCCGTGGTCGAGCCCGCGGTCCGGGATGTCCTGGACGGGTACGCCGGGCGCGCGCAGCAACTTCCGCACCGACTCTGCCAGTTCGGGGGCGCCGGGGGCGGCGTACCGCACCTGGTAGTAGTGCTCGGGGAAGCCCCAGAAGTCGTACACGAGCGGGACGGTCCGCGTGGCGCCGAGGGCGAGCGGGGCCTCCTCCCAGTGGGCGGAGACCATGAGGATCGCCTTGGGGCGGGGCAGGCCGGCGGCCCAGGCGGCGAGCTGGCCGGGCCAGACGGGGTCGTCGGCGAGCGGCGGGGCACCGTGACTGAGGTACAGGGCGGGCATGCGCTCCTGCGCGGTGGCGGACATCTCGACGGCTCCCGTTTCCCAGCTTTCCCGGCTGTTTCGATCCAGATGCTTTAACTCTAAAGCTCTCTCGTCGAGAGTAGGCCGGACTTGTTCAAAGTTCAAGGAGCTGCCTCGTACAGTGGGACACATGACTACGGCACCGGACCCCGCCGACGACGCACGGCACCGCTGGCTCGACGACGAGGAACAGCGCGTCTGGCGCGCCTACCTGCACGCCACCACCCTGCTGGAGGACCACCTCGACCGGCAGCTCCAGCGCGACGCGGGCATGCCGCACATCTACTACGGCCTGCTCGTCGGCCTCGCCGAGGCGCCGCGCGGCCGGCTGCGGATGACCGAGCTGGCGATGAACGCGAAGATCACCCGCTCCCGGCTGTCGCACGCGATCGCGCGCCTGGAGAAGAACGGCTGGGTCCGCCGCGAGAACTGCCCCTCCGACAAGCGCGGCCAGTTCGCGGTGCTGACCGACGAGGGCCACGAGGTGCTGCGCCAGACCGCACCCGGCCACGTGACCGCCGTACGGCAGGCACTGTTCGAGCGGCTGAGCCCGGAACAGCAGAAGGCCCTCGGCGAGATCATGGGGATCGTCGCCGAGGGCCTCCAGCCCAACGAAGCGGGTGCCGACCTGCCCTGGCTGCGCTAGACGCGCCAGGACGGGCCTCTACGGGTTCAGTGGGCGATCACCGGCACCGGGAGCTCGTCCTCGACGCCCTCGCCGGAGGTCACGGGCTGGCCGCCCTGCTTGCCGGCGTTGACGAAGGTCACGACGATCACGGACGCCAGCACCAGCATGCCGACGGCGAACCAGATCGCGTTGGTGTAGCCGTGCACCATGCCCTGGGCCTGGACCAGCTGCTGCTGCGGCTTGGTCGCGGCGGTGGCGATGTGGTCCTTGACGTACGACGTCGTCGCCGAGGCGGCGATCGTGTTCAGCAGGGCCGTGCCGATCGCGCCGCCCACCTGCTGGGAGGTGTTGACCATCGCGGAGGCGACACCGGCGTCCCGGGGCTCCACGCCCAGGGTGGCCAGGGACATGGCCGGCATGAAGGCCGTACCCATGCCGAGACCGAGCAGCAGCATCGCCGGCAGCACGGTCGAGGCGTACGACGAACCGATCTCCAGCTGGGTCAGCAGGAACATGCCGGACGCGGCGACCAGGAAGCCGGGGCCCATCAGCAGCCGGGCCGGAACCCGGATCATCAGACGCGCGCCGATCTGGGTGGAGCCGATCATCATGCCCGCGATCATCGGCAGGAAGGCGAAGCCGGTGCTGATCGGCGAGTAGCCCTTGATGACCTGGAGGTAGTAGGTCAGGAAGAGGAAGGTGCCGAACATCGCGATGACCGCGATGCCGAGCGAGAGGTAGATGCCGCCGCGGTTGCGGTCGGCGACCACGCGCAGGGGCAGCAGCGGCGCCTTGACCCTGGCCTCGGTGGCGACGAAGGCCAGCAGGAGGACGGCCGACGCGATGAACAGGGAGACGGTGATCTTGTCGCCCCAGCCGTCGGACGCGGCGCGGGTGAAGCCGTAGACCAGCGCGACCAGGCCGAGGGTGGACAGGACGACGCCGGGGATGTCGAGCGGGGAGCGGTTGCGGCCACCCTCCGGCTCACGGATGACGAAGTTCGCGCCGAGCGCGGCGATCACGGCGAACGGGATGTTCACGAAGAACGTCCAGCGCCAGTCCAGGTACTCGGTGAGCACACCGCCGAGGATGAAGCCGACGGCGCCGCCGCCACCGGCGATCGCACCGTAGATGCCGAACGCCTTGGCGCGCTCCTTGGCGTCGGTGAACATCACGGCGAGCAGGGAGAGCGCGGCAGGGGCGAGCAGGGCACCGAAGACACCCTGGAGGGCGCGGGCGCCGAACATCATGGCGCCGGTGGTCGCCGAACCGCCGAGCGCGGAGGCGGCGGCGAAGCCGATCAGGCCGATGACGAACGCGCGCTTGCGGCCCCACTTGTCGGCGATACGGCCACCGAAGAGCAGCAGGCCGCCGAAGGCGAGGGCGTAGGCCGTGACGACCCACTGCTTGTTGCCCTCGGAGATGCCCAGGTCGGTCTGGGCGGAGGGCAGAGCGATGTTCACGATGGTGGCGTCGAGGACGACCATCAGCTGGGCGAGCGCGATGAAGACGAGCGCTTTCCAGCGGTTTGCGTCGCCGGACGGGGCGAGGCCAGGAGCCTTGAGGGCTGTTTCGGACACGGAGGTACCCACTTCAGAGCTTCGTTGGCGAAAAAGCGATGAGAAATCGAGCTAAATCGAGGTACGGAGGAGGGCTGGCGGTGGAGTCGATGTCGTCGGCGGGATGCCGGTCAGGACCGGCGCAGCTCCTTGAGGTTCACGGCCGTACCCGGCAGGGTCGAGCGGGCGGGGGCCCGCAACCCGTCCAGGAACAGCTGGATATGACGGTGGACGAAGCGGTCGCCCGCGGGACAGTCCGTGCCGGCCGGGGGCCGGCTGAGCTGGGCCACGGCGACCAGCAGGTCGCCGACGCCGACATCGGTCCGGAGCTGCCCGGCCGCCTGGGCGCGGCCCATGATCTCCTCGGCCAGCCGCTCGACCCGGTCCCGGCTGGCTTCCAGGTCGGGGTGATGCTGGTTGAAGGTGGCGGCGACCATCGGGCACAGCGCGCTGATCCGTTCGTCGGCGGCGGCGTGCGCGAAGCTTTCCAGCGCGGCGAACGCGTCGCCGGTCTGGGCAAGGGACTGCTCGGCCGCTTCGGCCGTGCGGTCCAGGACCGAGCAGACGACCTCGCGGACGAGGGCGTCGCGGTCCGGGAAGTTGCGGTACACCGTGGCGTTGCCGACGCCGGCCCGGCGGGCGATCTCGTCGAGCGGCACGTCAGGGCCGTGCTCGACGAACATCTCGCGGGCGGCGGTGACTATCCGCTCCCGGTTGCGCAGGGCGTCGGCGCGAGGCCGGGGAACCTTGCGCTGCGCGGGAGTTGCGGTCTGCACGGCGTACTCCTTACGGACTGAGGGAGGCGATCCGGGGAGGGAGTCCCCATTTCGCTCGGACACAGAGCTAAACGGGGAAGAGCTCCCCGGTTATTTCCCGCTCCGGCGAAACCTTTAAGTGACCTGCCTCACACTTCCTGCCGCAGGGATTACCGCGATCGGCCTCTCCCAGCGCGCGCCCGCCACCCTGCCGACACAGGGTGAGCGCAAGGGTGCAGCCGGAGACCGGCGGCTGCCGTGGAGCGAAAGGGCCATGCATGCAGCCGCAGTCGCCCCGCCGCCGCATACGTCCGCACCGCACATCCGCGCACCGCACAGGCCCGGCCCACACAGACCCGGCGCACATAGACCAAGCACACGCAGACCCGGCGCACGCAGACCCGGCGCACATAGACCGAGCACACATAGACCCGGCCCACATGGGCCCGGCCCACATGGGCCCGGCCCGCACGCGCCCCCGCCGCATGGCCGCCCTCGCCGCGGTGACCGTGCTGACCCTCGCGGTCAGCACCTCGGCCGGGACCGGACATCTCACGGCGCCCAGCACCGCCGGGCCGGCCGGCCTGGCCCGCTCCTCCGCCCTCGCGCCCTGCATGATCCACGGCAACCTCGACGTGGAGATGACGGAGGGAGTCCCCACCCCGTCCGGCTACTCCCGCTCCACGGGCACGGTCCACGCCCTGACCCTGATGATCGACTTCTCAGACGCCCCCGGCAAGGGCAGCGCGATGGACCGCTTCCACGAGTTCTTCCCGCAGACCCAGGAGTGGTTCCGCACCGCGTCCTACGGCCGCCTCGACTACCGCCCCGAGGCGCCCATCACCAACTGGCTGCGGATGCCGAAGCCGTTCCGGGCGTACGGCATAGAGCGCGGCGCCCCCTTCGACCCCGGCTACCGGCAGCTGGTGCAGGACCTCGTGGCCGCAGCCGACCCGACCGTGGACTTCCGCTCGTACGACCTGCTGAACGTGCTGATCACCCCGAACGCGGGCCCCTCCGCGCTGGACACCGTGCTGTCCGTGACCTTCGCCGGCAACGGCGAAGCCCCGGTCGCCGACGGGGTCCCGATCGCCAACGCGTCCTTCGTCTACTCCCGCCAGGACGACGGCTCCGGCACCTTCGCGCGCACCGGCTACCGGGTGCTGCCGCACGAGAACGGCCACACCTTCGGCCTGCCCGACCTGTACACCCAGGAGGGCGGGAGCGCGGTCGGCCACTGGGACATCATGAGCGAGGACTGGGGCGCCAACAACGATCTACTCGGCTGGCACAAGTGGAAGCTGGGCTGGCTGGACGCGAACCAGGTCAGCTGCGCGACGCTGCCGGGCAGCACCGAGTACACGCTGACGCCGCTGTCGCAGGCGGGCGGCGAGAAGCTGGTGTTCGTGCCGATCAGCAGCCGCAGCGGGTACGCCCTGGAGCTGCGCGCACCCGGTGGCAACGACGAGGCGGTGTGCAAGCCGGGCATCCTCATCTACAGGATCGACGCCGCCGTGGACACCGGACGCGGCCCGGTCACCGTCTACGACTCCCGCCGCAACAGCGGCGGCTGCACCAGCAGCCCCAACGTCCACGCGGAACTCTCCGACGCCCCCTTCTCCCCCGGCGAGTCCTTCAAGGACCCCCGCCACGGCATCACCGTCGAGGTACTTCCGGCGGACTCCGACGACAACTTCCGCATCAGGGTGACCCGCAGCCAGGCGTGAGGGAACCGGGGGGCGGCTCGGACGACCTCAACGGCCCGCCGAGTCAAGATCCTCCACAATCGTCGCGATCATCCGGCGCAGCTCGGAAGGCTCGGGAAAATGCCCTCCGGCGACAAGATCAAGACGAAATTCCGCGGTCGTCTCCGCACTCCACGGCGTCATCCGCTCCGGCGAGGCCATGGGGTCGTCGGTGCCCGCGAAGGCCCGGATCGGGATGTCGAGCGGCACGGCCGGCCGCAGGGTGTGACTGCTGAGCACGGTGAGGTCTGCGCGCAGAATGCGCAGGATCCCCTTGAGGATGACGGGATGGGCAAAGACCTCGGGCGGCGTCCCCCCGAGCTCACGCAGATACCGCACCAGCCCGTCATCGGGCCCGTCCCACCCACGGACTTCACGCAGCTCGCCGGGTGCCGGACTGTGAGCGATGAACAGCTTCCTCGGCAGCGGCATCCCCCGCTCCCGCAGAGCATGCGCAAGCGCCCAGCTCACCCGCCCGCCCATGCTGGCGCCGTAGCAGGCGTACGGCTCCTTCAGGACCGGCTGCACCGCGTCCACCAGCTCGTCCACGAGCGACGTCATGTCGAGGTGGGGCTGCTCGGCGAACCGGTCCATCCTCCCCGGCAGTTGGACGGCAATGGGCTCGATGTGCGGGGGCAGCAACCGCGACCACTCCCGAAAGCCCGCGGCACTCCCACCGGCATGATGAAAACAGAGCAGCCGCACGCCAGCGCTGTCCCCCTCACCGGCCCGCAAACGCCGCAACCACCGCCGCGCGCCCTCACCCACCAGCTCCATACCGTGACCCCTCCCCCGTACCGGACACCGCACCACCCTCACATCTAGCAGACGCCACTCAAGGCGGCCCCGGGCACAGAGCACCACCATCCGGCGAACCACGCAACGACCGAAGCCATCCGCTACGCTGTCCCCAGCCAGGCCTGCGCGGCCGAGCACGCCTTCGTAGCTCAGGGGATAGAGCACCGCTCTCCTAAAGCGGGTGTCGCAGGTTCGAATCCTGCCGGGGGCACAGACAGAAGGGCCAGCTCAGGAGGGATTTCCTCCCGGGCTGGCCCTTCGGCGTTTCAGGGGTCGTGCCACAGGCGTGCCACTACGGGCCCGCAAGGTCCTTCTCGGAGGGCTCGGAGGCCACTCCCCCGTCGCCCCGGATCATGGCACCGAGCCGCTCGGCGATGGCCCGGTCCCGGTCGCTGGTCATGTGCTGGTAGATCAGCGCGGCGCGCGAGCCGCTGTGGCCCATGCGGGTCATCAGCTCGCGCGTGCTGGCGCCAGCCGTGGAGGCGAGCGCATTGCCGGTGTACCGAAGGTCGTGGAAGTGCAGCTCGGCCCGGCCCCGCGTCGAGTGACGCGGGGCCGGAGCAACGCGGATCTCAGCCCAGTCGCCAGAGCTGGTCGCCGTTGCCGTTGCAAGGCCACTGGATGTTGGTCACGCCGGGGAAGTCGTACCCGTTGTAACGGCCCAGGCACATGCCGGAGTTCTTGTTGATCAGGCCGCCCCAGCCATCAGAGCCCTTGTCGTAGTACCACTTCTGATCCTCGTTGTTGTTGCACTCCCACGCGGACGCGTCGGCGCCGGCTGCCGTCGATCCCTTGTAGATGCCCAAGCAGTTGCCGAGGTCGTTGGTGATCATGTAGTAGGTGCCGAAGCTGTCGCTGCCTCGGCGGGTGAAATGCCACGTCTGGTCGGCACTGTCATGGCAGTTCCACATGAGCGTGAGGCTGTTCCGCTGCCCGTCCGTGGTCCCCAGGCAGTAGGCCCCGTCCTTGGTGAACAGGTGGGGCGTGGAGGCCGATGCGGTCGGCGCGGCGAGCACGGACGCGGTGGTCGCGGTCACGAGCGCACCGAGCAAGGCGCCCAGTCTCTGCTTGTTCGTCATGGTTCCCCGATTCCCCCGGAGTTGAAATGGCGCATCTTTCATGCGCATGACAGATCATACGTGCTGTTGATCATTCCGCGTCCTGGCCTTCGACTGGCGTGCCGCTCTTGGCGCGACAGGCCGGGGCTTGATTCGACGCCGGGCAGGAAGCTCAGCACCCCGCCGAGCCCCCGAATGCGCCCCGGGCTGCCCAACTGACCAGGCCCCCACCCGAGTTACTTCGGTTCCACTATGGGGGAGTTAGCGGGAAGGCCTCTACAGGCTGTTCCACCAGTCCAGCGGTTTGATCAACAACCAAACCCCACCGAAGACCACAACCACGTAACCGATCCAGAACAACGGCGCGTTGGCGCTGCGCCTCAAGGATCTCCTCTGACATCTACTTCTGACATCAACGGGGGCGGTCACTGGCGACCGGGGCGCCTGCGCAGCAGGCGGTCCATATGGCTCATGGCTTCGCGCTGCGCGTCTTGGACGACGTGGGTGTAGACGTCCGTGGTGATGCTGATCTGGGAGTGGCCGTCGCAGAGCTGCTGTTTTTTTGGCACCAGAATTTTATTTCCGCTTCTTGATGCTCATATCTGGTGCACGTGCATCGATCGGCCGCAAGTTGTAGATTCCACGATGCCTGCTCACACTTGCCGCATAGGTTTCAAATCGGTTGTTCCATGCCCTTCCCGGGCGGCGTCTTCCAGAGGAGCATCTGATGGCCAAGATCCTGTGCGTGATGACCGGCGCAAGCTACTGGACCCTGAAGGACGGGCATCGACACCCCACCGGGTACTGGGCCGAGGAGTTCGTGGCGCCCTACAGCGTGTTCACCGGCGCCGGGCATGAGGTCACCGTGGCAACTCCGGGTGGAGTCGTGCCCGTTGTGGACACGATGAGTCTGAGGCCCAGTATGGCGGGCGGCGAGGAGAACGCCCTCCGGGAGGAGGCCGTCATCGAGGAGGCGGAAGAGCTGCGGCACCCCATCTCCCTCAAGGAGGTGCGCCTCGAGAACTATGACGCGGTCTATTACCCCGGAGGCCATGGCCCGATGGAAGACCTTTCGGTCGACCCGGACTCCGGGGCACTCCTACGGAAGGCACTCGCTTCCGGCAAACCTCTCGGCGTCGTCTGCCATGCCCCGGCCGCTTTCCTCGCGACCCGTGACGCGAACGGCGAGACGCCTTTCGCGAACTACCGGGTGGCGGGTTTCTGCAACGAGGAGGAGGCCGGCGTCGGTTTCGCCGACAAGGCCAAGTGGCTACTGGAGGACGAGCTGAAGAAGCTGCCCACCGAATATTCGCGGGGTCCTGCCTGGGAGCCCTACACGGTCACGGACCGCAACCTCTTCACAGGGCAGAACCCGGCTTCCTCGGGTCCCCTCGCCAAGGAACTCGTCAAGGCTCTGTCCTAAAAAGATCTACCTGATCCCGCTCGGGGGCAGCCCGCGGTGCTGACGTCGGACCTGCGTGGAAGCCTGTAGTGGAGTTTCCGGGCACCGCACCAGGTGCCGAAGCCCCAGGTCAGCGACCCCGCGCCCCCGCCTCTCTCCTGAAGCGGGGGTCCCAGGTTCGAACCCTGCCGGGGGCACAGAGAAGTACCTGGCCAGATTTCTACTTCCGGGGTGGGACGTAACCCTGCGGCCACAGCGTCTTCAGAGTGTGGACGACGAACAGGATCTCGGATGAAGCGCCGGTACGAAGAGGAATTCATGGCGTTTGCCGCTGCGCGATCCGCACCTCTGTTCCGCTCTGCGTGTGTCCTCACCAGCGGTGATGTGCACCTCGCGGAGGACCTGGTGCAGGACACGCTGGGCCGGATGTATGCCAACTGGCGCAAGATCGCGCAGATAGACGACCCAGCGGCCTACACCCACACCGTCCTCGTACGGACCTACCTGTCCTACCGCCGCCGGCGCAGCAGCTCTGAGCAGCCCACCGGCACCCTGCCGGACTCCGGTGCCGTCATCGAGCACGACGCCACGCTGCGGGTCACGTTGCTCGACGCTCTCGGCCGGCTCTCCGCCCGGGACCGAGCCGTGCTGCTCCTGCGCTACTGGGAGGACCGCAGTGTCGAGCAGACCGCCGCGATCCTTCAGGTCCGGCCGGGCGCGGTACGCAACCAGAGCATGCGCGCGCTCGCCCGGATCCGGGACCTTCTGGGCCACGACCTGTCCGAGCTCGTCAGCCCCTGACCCCGGTGCCGCGGCACCTACCTCGCCCTCTTCACCGACCCCCGAAACGCGGTGACCCGTCATGCCCATCGAAGAAGACTTCACCGAAGCCCTCCGCACCGCCCTCCTGACCGTCGAGCCGCCCAACGCTCCGTCACTTGTGCAGGCCGGTGTCCGCAACGGCCGGCGCAGGCGCCGCCGTCGCGCCGCGGCCGTCGGCGTGAGCGGAGCAGCCGTACTCGCGCTCGTCGGGCTCGGCGCGGCGGTCGTTCCCGGACTGTTGTCCGACGGACGGACAGCTGACCACACGCTCGCCGGTCCGGCGGCCTCGGCCACAACCGGCTCGGCCACGGCATCCGCCACCCCGAAGCCGACCTTCACCGGCACACTGCCCGCCGACCGCGCCCTTGCCACCCTGACCGCGCTGCTGCCGAGCGGCCTGGCCCATTCGAGCCCGCCTGGCGGCCGGCAGTCCGGGCAGCTGTGGGTGGACGACGGCCACGGGAAGTCGCTGCTCGAGGTGCACGTATCCCGGCAGACCTCCACCACCGCGCTCCGCAGCCACGTCTTCGCCGGCACGACACCCCTGGCCGACGGAACCCTGATTCAGTCCCGGCAGGCACCACCCGGAACGGGCCCCGGGCACATGGCGGTGAACGTACTGCATCCTGACGGGCTCTACGTCACGCTCATGGAGTGGCAGGCACCGAGCCAGAACGCCCCGGCGACCCGTACCACGCCGATCCTGACACTGGCCCGACTGAGGGCCATCGCAACCAGCTCGCAGTGGCGGTAACGCTGCCTTTTGCCACTCCCGAACAGCGGCCCGTATGACCCTCGTTGACCGACCTCTGTACCCGGAAAGAGAGGGCGTCAGGTGTTGATCCCCTGTGGATAGCTGAAGAAGTCGGTCGGATCGTATTTCCGCTTCACCCTTACCAGCCGGTCGTAGTTCGCACCGTAGTAAGCCCGCCGCCAGTTCTTCAGAGTCGGATCCGGGAAATTCTGATACGAATGCCCAGGAGGCGTGTTACCGAAAACATCGTAGTAGAACTCACGGAGCCAGTGCAGATTCGCGGTCTCAACCCGGCGCGGATCATAGTCCGCCCAGGAGGTCTCGGCAGCGAAGATGAACACGGCGTTCCGGTGCACGAACGCGGTCGCATCCGGCGGCACCTGGTTGATCTCGCCGCCGAGGGCGAACATCGCGAACCCAGCCCCGTCCTCGTTGCCGCTGCCCGGCCAGTCCAGCAGTTTCTCGGCGGCGGCACCGACCTGCTTGTCGGTCAGGAGCGTCCGGGAAGTGAGAACCGCCGACTTGGCGGCGAACTGTTCCACCGGCGTGGTGGCGCTCAGCAGCACGCTCGCCTGACCGGGAGTGACCTCGCGGACGGACGCGCTGTTGCGGGCGCGCTCCTCGGCCGTGCCGATGCTGAGCAGCGGAGCCAGGATGTCGCGCAACTCGTCAAGGGGGCCGTAGTACTGGCCGATGGCGTTGACGTTGGCGTTGGCGCGGATCTGGTCCCTGGCAAGCCCGTGGGTCCCGATGCCGACGCGAAGGTGGAAACGCTTGTTGTCCAGGGTGTTCACGGCGATCCGCTGCGCGGTGGCGATCACCGACAGCACGGAGTCCAGGCTCCAGCGCAACTGGTAGAAACCCACGTTGCCCTGGAACTGCTCGTACTGGAACGTGAATGAGGTGTTGACACCGAAGTTGTTTCCCGCCCCGCCGCGGCAGGCCCAGAACAGGTCGGAATGCGAGCCCCGGTCGGCCTCCACCACGCGGCCGTCGGCGAGTACCACGGTCGTCGAGACCAGCCGGTCACAGGTCAGACCGAACATCTTGTCGCTGAAGCCGATACCGCCGCCGAGCACCAGTCCGGCCACCCCGACCGTGGGGCAGCGGCCGGTCGGCACGAAGATCCCCCGGTCCTCCAGCAGCGGGTGCAGGTCGCCATTGGTGACCCCGGCTCCCAAGGTGACCGTACCCGCGTCATGGGTGACCTTGATCGGCCCGTAGGTCCGGGTCCGGGCGCGGGGGCCCGGCAGCGGGTTGACGGCGATGCTTTTCATGCGGGCCATGTAGAGCAGCAGGCCGGTGGTGCTGGAGTACCCGGCGTAGTTGTGGCCCAGCCCGGAGCGGGGCACGGCGGGCAGCCCCACCGCGCGGGCCCAGCGGACCGCCGCGCGGACATCCCCGGTGGTGGCGCACGCGACAATTCCAGCGGGGTGGATCCCGGCGTAGCGGTGGTTGAACGGGAGCGCCAGCGGCGAGTAGTTGGAATCCCTTGGCCGGTAGAGGGTAGAACGCGATGACAGCGCGTCGGCCAGCCGCTTCCAGTCCCGAGGGCTGACCCGATCCACCACCTCGGTGGGTGACGCAGCAGCGGGTGGTGCCTGCAGACCCGCCATCCCCGTCCCCAAAGCACCCAGTGCGCCTACCCGCACTACGCCCCGCCTGCTGATCACAGTGGCTGCCCCTCACGAGAATCGCCCCAAAGAGGCGATCGCCTCCCTGTGAAGTCAACCGATCGCCGGTCGGCACAGCCGCACAACAGGCCCCGCCCACAGGCCCGCAACCCCAAAGAGTGCCCGGCATACCGCCGAACGGGCCGCACAGGGGAAGAAGCGGCGCCCAACTGACGCGACAAGGCGGAAGCGTTCGCCTTCCGACAACCCGGCTGTCTCGCCAACGGCTCGATGTGCCGCGATTACGGCAGCCCATGCAAGGCTCTCGCGGCAGCCACCTCGCCGACGGCGCGTAGATGCGCGGCCTCCATGAGCCGGCCGGCGACATCCGCCAACTCGGGAGACTCGATCTGCAGCCGCCGAACCTCATGAGCCGGCCGCACTCTTGTCAGTCGAGCAGGACGCCGGGATTGAGGATGCGGTGGGGGTCCAGGACGTCCTTGGCGGCGCGCAGTGCCAGTGCGAAGGGCTCCGGGCGCTGGAGGTCGTAGCCGGGGCGGTGGTCGCGGCCGACGGCGTGGTGGTGGGTGATCGTGGCGCGGTGGCGGTGCAGGACGTCGGTCGCGGCGGCTTTGATGTCGTCCCAGACCTCGACCTCGTCGCCGGGCCGGCCGGCGACGGCCACGGTGAAGTAGGGGGCGGCGCCGTCGGGGTAGACGTGGGTGAGGCGGCAGTTGATGGTGGCCGGGCGTCCGGTGGCTTTCGAGGCGGCGGCGCCGACCTCGGTGCGGACGGCGTCGATCAGGGCGGGAATCGTGTCCCAGGTGGCGGCGGTCTCGAAGGTCTCGACGACGGCCCCCATGCGGGCCAGGCCGTCGCGCAGGTAGGGCATGCGCAGGAACGCCGAGCGCCAGGCGCTCACGGCTGTGTCGGCCGGGGCGTCGCGGTCCGCTGCCGGAGCCTTGCCGCGGCCGCCGTGGGCGCGAACCAGGTCCACGGCGGCCGTGAGGCGGTCGTCGACGGGGGTGGTGGCGGACTCGAAGCCCAGGACCAGGACGGCGGAGCCGTCGTGGGAGGCGCCGGACAGCAGCGCCTCGCCGGGGTCGAGCAGGCGGCAGTTGGCCGGGGCGAGGTCGGACTGGGCGATGGCCCGCACGGCGTCCAGCGCGCGGTGGAAGTCGGCGAAGGCCATGGCCGCGGAGGCTTTGTGGCGGGGGCGTTCCTGCAGGCGCATCCATGCCTCGGTGATGACGCCGAGCGTGCCCTCGGATCCGAGGAAGAGCCGGTCGGGCGACGGTCCGGCGCCGGATGCGGGCAGGCGCCAGGACGTGCCGGCTCCGGCGGGCGTGACCACGCGCAGGGACTGCACGAAGTCGTCGATGTGGGTGTGGACGGTGGCGTAGTGGCCGCCGGCCCGGGTGGCCAGCCAGCCGCCGAGGGTGGAGAACTCGAAGCTCTGCGGGAAGTGGCGCAGGGTCAGGCCGTGGGGCCGCAACTGGTCTTCCAGCACGGGGCCGAGGGCTCCGGCCTGGATACGGGCTGAGCGGCTGGTGGTGTCGATCTCCACGACGCGGTCCATCGCGGTCAGGTCGAGCGAGAGGACTGCGTGGTGGGTGTCGCCGCGGTACTCCACGCCGCCGACCACCGAGGAGCCGCCGCCGAAGGGGATGACGGCCACGCCGTGCCCGCCGGCCCAGTCCAGCAGGTCGGCCACGTCCTGGTCGCCGGCCGGGTGGGCGACGAGGTCGGGGATCCGGCCGGGCCGGCCGCGCAGGGCCCTGATGACGTCGCGGTACGCCTTGCCCATGGCGTGGGCGGCGCGTGCCTGCGGGTCGGCGGTGACCAGGTGCGCCAGGGAGGGCGGGGGCGTCGCGGCAGGGCGGCCGATGGACAGGTCGGCGATGCGGGGTACCGGCAGCGGGTGGGCCAGGGTGCCCGGCAGCAGGGACCCCATCGCGGCGCATTCGGCGTCGTCGGGGTGGGCGTCGGCGTAGCCCCAGCCCCACCAGGAGCGGGTGCGGGAGCTGCGGGGGTCGGTCGCGGCGGCAGGCATGGATGCGCTCCAGGGTCCAAGGAATTTACCCGTCGGTAAATTACCCTAGGGTAAGATCTGGTTCCATGACAATGCTCTCCTCCAGGGCCGGCACCAAGGGCGTGCCGAGGGCCGCGCGCGAACGACAGGTCCTGGCCGCGGCCACCGAGGAGTTCGGCCGCCACGGCTACGAGGCCACCACCGTGGCCGCCATCGCCACCCGCGTCGGCGTCACCAAACCACTCGTGCACCAGTACTTCGGCAGCAAGCAGGACCTCTACCTCGCCTGCCTCGACCCGGTCGGCGACCGGCTGCTGGGCGCCATCCGCGCCGCCATGGCCGAACAGGACGCCGGCGCGCCGCCCACGCCCCTGCGCGTGCTGCACGCCCTGTTCACCGCCCTCGACGGGCAGCGCGAGGCATGGTTCGTCCTCTACGACCCCTCGCTGCCGCCCGACAGCGAGGCCGCCCACCGCGCGGCGTACTACCGCGACGCCATCGACGACCTCGCCGCGACCGGCACCGCCGACCTCCTGCACGCCGCCGGAACCAGCGACCCGCTCGACGCCGACGCCCTCAAACACGCATGGCGGGGCCTGTGCACCGCCCTGGTCCGCTGGTGGATCAACCACCCCGACCAGTCACCCGAGGTCATGACCCGGCGCTGCGCACGGCTCCTGGGAGCCGCCCACACCATCCTCACCAGCGGTGACGCCAGCACGTGAGCCGGACCGACGCCCCACCCTCCGCCGCAAAGTGCATGGGCTATCACCGGCAGTTGGTCCTCAGCAGCGAGTTCTCGTGGAGATGCGCGGCCTGAAGGACATCGGGCGTGGCCTCGCCCCCTCGCCCCTCGCCCCCTCGCCCCTCGCGCCGCATCCCGTGGCAGCCTCGCCGCACAGGGCGGACAGTGGACTAAGAGGCATCCGGGAAGCGAGGTGAGCATGGACCGTTACCCGCCCATTGCCGACCACGGCCTCGTCGGTGACCTGCAGACCGCTGCTCTGGTGTCGTCCCAGGGGGTCGTCGACTGGTTCGCGGCTCCCCGGTTCGACTCGCCCAGTGTCTTCGCCGCTCTGCTCGACCACGACCGCGGCGGCTACTTCCTGTTCGCGCCGGAAAGCCGGAACACCACCTGCAAGCAGCTCTATTACCCCGACACCGCAGTCCTGGTCACACGGTTCATGTCGCCTGACGGGGTCGGCGAAGTCTTCGACTGCATGCCACCGGATCGCACCGGCACCCCCACCGACAGGCATGTACTGATGCGCGGTGTGCGGGCGGTGCGCGGAACGGTGCACTTCACTTTGGAGTGCCGTCCGCGCTTCGACTACGGCCGGGCCACCCACCGTCTCGACCTGCAGGACGGTACCGCCACGTTCCGGGCACCGAACGCCACCGCCTGTCTGCAAAGCACCTTCCCCCTGCAGCAGGACGGCACGGACGTGCGGGGTGCGGTGACCTTGAGGGCGGGTGAGATGGCCGCGGCGGTGTTCACCGTCGGCGGACCCGATGACGGCCCCCCGCCGCCGGTCACCCCGGACCGGGCGATGGATCAGTTCTGGGACGTGGCGGACTTCTGGCAGCGCTGGGTGCGCTCCTCCCGGTACCGCGGCCGGTGGCCGGGTGTGGTGCACCGCTCGGCCATCACGCTCAAGCTGCTCACCTATGCGCCCACAGGTGCGCCCGTCGCCGCCGCGACCATGGGTCTGCCCGAGCAGATCGGGGGTGAACGCAACTGGGACTACCGCTACACCTGGGTCCGCGACGGCTCCCTGTCCGTGCGTGCCCTGCTCGACCTGGGGTTCGCGGAGGAGGCGACGCAGTTCACGCGCTGGCTGAGCGACCGCCTCCAGGCCCGGGAGGGCGTCGATGGCGAGCCGTTGCAGATCATGTACCGCGTCGACGGAGACCCCGAGGTGCCGGAAGAGGTTCTCTCTCACCTCGAGGGCTATCGGGGTTCGTATCCGGTGCGGGCGGGGAACGCGGCGGCCGATCAGTTGCAGCTGGACATCTACGGAGAGGCGCTCTATGCCTTGTCGGAAGGGCGTGAGATCGCGGTGGGAGGCAGCTACCACGGCTGGAAGAACCTCGCGCGGACGCTGGACTGGCTCGCCGATTCCTGGGATCGCCCCGACGAAGGCATCTGGGAGACCCGTGGCGGGCGCCAGGACTTCACCTTCAGCCGCGTGATGGCGTGGGTGGCCTTCGACCGGGGGCTGCGCCTGGCGAGGGAGCACAGCCGTCCCGCCGACGCTCCTCGCTGGACCGCGGCTCGCGACGCGATCCTCGAACAGGTGATGACGCGAGGCTGGAACGAGAAGGAGCAGGCCCTCGTCCAGCACTACGGAAGCGATGTCCTCGACGCTTCGCTGCTGCTCGTTCCGCGCGTCGGGTTCCTGGCGCCCAAGACGGTGAGCTGGCTGTCGACCTTGGACGCGATGGAACGCACGCTGGTATCGGACAGCCTCGTCTACCGCTACGACCCTGCGGCCTCCCCGGACGGTCTGCAAGGCTCCGAAGGCACCTTCAGCCTCTGCACCTTCCTCTACGTGGACGCTCTCGCCCGCGCCGGACGGATTCGTCCGGCACGTTATGCCTTCGAGAAGATGCAGACCTATGCCAACCACGTCGGCCTGTTCGCCGAGGAGATCGGCCCCAGTGGCGAGCAGTTGGGCAACTTCCCGCAGGCTTTCACGCACCTGTCGCTGATCATGGCCGCCACCACCCTGGACGACGCCCTCGACCAGCAGCGCGACTGAGAACGGTCCCGGCTGTCGCCCGAGGTCGCGTGGCGGTTCAGCCGCCGGTGGCGAAACCGGGAAAGAGGGTCATGCCGCCGTCCACGTAGAGGGTGGTGCCCACCACATAGTCCATGAGGTCCGAGGCGAGCCCGACGGCCGCGTGGGCGATGTCCTCCGGATCACCGACCCGCCCGTAAGGAATCAGCGCCAACAGGGCCTTCTCGGCATCGGGGGTTTCCCAGGCGCTGCGATTGATGGGCGTTCTGATGGCTCCCGGAGCAATTGCGTTGACCCTGATCCTGTGGGGCGCGAGTTCCTGGGCGAGCGTCGCCATCATCATCTGTACACCGCCCTTGGAGGACGCGTAGTTGACGTGACCGGCCCAAGGGATGAGCTGGTGCACAGAGCTCATACAGATGATCTTCCCGGCCGCGCGCGACACCTCGGGGACGACCCCCCTCCTCAAGAACTCCTTTACCGCCTCCCGCGCGCAGAGGAACTGGCCGGTGAGGTTGACGTCCAGCACCTTCTGCCACTGGGCCGTCGTCATCTCGGTGAACGGAGCGTCGCGCTGCAGCCCGGCGTTGGCCACGAGGATGTCGATGGTCCCGAAGTCCTGCACCATCCGTTCGATCATCGCGACGACCTGGTCCTCCTGGGACACATCGGCCTCGTACGCCATCGCGCGCACCCCGAAACCGGAGATCTCCTCGACCACCCGCTCGGCCTCCTCGCGCCCGGCGACGTAGTTCACGACCACGTCGGCTCCGGCACGCCCCAGGCCGATGGCCGTCGCCTTGCCGATGCCCGAGTTCGCGCCGGTGACGAGCGCCTTCTGGCCTTTCAGCAGCTGTGCGGGAATGACGCCCTGAGGGGCCCCCTGAGTCACGCTCACGCCGGTCCTCCTTCTCGAGTGGCTGCCCTCACGACCTCATGCGGCTCCTGAGCACGGACCGAACCGAACGGGTCGGCGCTGCCAGGTGTCTCTACCAAGCCACTGGCAACTCCAGCGGAAACCGTCTGATCGTCTTTGTGTCCCACCGCACCTCCTCTGGCGGCACCGCGAGCCGCAGACCGGGGAATCTCTCCACGAGCCGGCCGATGGCCACTTCGAGCTCCGCCATGGCCAAGGGCACCGCGATGCACCGGTGTCCGCCCCAGCCGAAGGTCATATGCGGAGCGCTCTGACGGTCGAGGTCGATGTCATGGGGGTCCGGGTAGCGCTCCGGGTCACGGTTGGCCGTCAAGTACGACACATGAACGAAGTCGCCCGCCCGGATGTGCGCACCGTCGAGTTCCACGTCCTCGAGAGCCACCCGGGGGATTCCTACCCCCTTGCGGAACGGGATGTAGCGGAGCAGTTCATGCAAGACGTCGGTCATGGTCTCGGGCTTGCGCCTGAGGTGCTGCAGCAGCTCGGGACGTGTCAGGAGCAGGTAGGTGATATTGCTGATCTGGCAGGTTGCCGTGTCCTGGCCGCTGAGAGCCAGCGTCAGCGTCATGACCGCCAGTTCCTTGTCATCAAGCTGTTCTTCCCCTTCCCGCGCTGCGGCCATCGCGCTGATGAGGTCGGGGCCGGGTGAGTTCCGGCGTTGTGCGACGATTTTGGCGAAGTAGGCCGCCAGATCGGCCTTGGCTGTCGCGGCGGCCTCCTTGTTGCCCGCGCCGACGACGAGCAGCTGGCGTACGGCCTCCTCGACCCAGGGCCAATCCTCCCGTTCGATACCGAGGAGGTCCAGGACGGTGTGCTGGGGGAGCTTGTCGGACAGGTGCGGGACCACGTCCGCCGGCGGTCCTTCTTCCTCCATGTCGTCCAGCAGGCGGTCCGCAAGCTGGACGATCCGGTGCCGCATACCGTCGACTTGTGGCTGCGTGAAGGCCTGGGAGGCCAGGTGACGGACGCGGCTGCTGTGCGGTGGGTCCATCACGTTGATCGATTCCGGCGACACGATGGGCTCCGGCGTCATCCGGGGGTAGTCGTGACCGATGATGCCCGCCCTGCTGAACCGCTGGTCGGTGGTCACCTGCTTGACGGAGTCGAAGCCCGTGATCAGCCAGGCATCCGCGTCGCCGTAGGGAAGCCGGATGCGCCCGGGTGAACCGCGCTGCATCAGGGCGGCGAGCGCGGGGTCGAAACCCAGGGCTTCGCTGAAATCGAACGGGCAGACGTGTGTCTCGTTGTCCGCGGTCATTAGCCGACTCCTCCGGGCATGGGTGCGACGTTGGTGGTGTCCACGGCCTTGCGAACGGCCTCGGCGAGCCTGACGGCTTGGCCGACGGCCCAGTAGTGGACGAAGAACAGGCGTGGTTCGTCAGTGAGGTTGTGGTGGTGCACCTCGACGAGTTCGATGCCACCGCGTCGCAGAGCCGTGAGGACGGGCTGAACTTCGCTGGCGATCATGACAAGGTCGCCGCTGAGGGCGGCCCTTCCCGCGCCGAGCGGCTGGAAGTTGACGGAGGTGGTGGAGCCCAGTCCGGGAGGCAGGACCACATGGCCGTCGGTGACCGTCTCGCGACGGACATAGGTGCATTTGTGGATCTCACCATCGGCGACGCCCTTGACGCCCAGTGCGGCGTCGATGGCGGCGGTGTCCAGGTCGAGGGGCGGCGAATAAGCGGCGGATCCGGCAGGTGGAGTACCGGTGCGGTCGAATGCGGCGCGCAGCCCACGGGCAACGGCGACCGGATCGTGACCGTGGGCGTGCACATGCACCCACCAGACATCCGGTTCGTGGGCGAGCAGGTGCTTATGAATGGCAGTCTGCGCGATCCCGTGCTCCTGCAGGACGTCGCAGAAGTGCTGCAGTTCGCGCTCGGTGACCACGGCGTCGCCCATCAGGAGCGTGCTGTGGTCCGCGTACCGGACGAAGGACACGTGTGTGCCCAGGGCGAGCGCGGGGTTGATCAGAATGCCGCGGGAGACGACCGTGAGGTCTCGGCGCGGCAAGGCCGTGTGGTACATGAATCGCCTCATGTCACCGGGTCGGCCCAGGGCCGCGCCCACGTCCGCCCAGTCCGCCAGCTTCGTCATCACCGGTTGGACCAAATTACGGTCCTCCCGGTCCTCCCGGCCGGCGGTCAGGGCGCGGGCTCGGGCCGGCACACCGGTGAGTGCGGGCGCAAGGGTGGCCGTGGCCAGCACACGGCGCCGGGACATGGAAAGTCGGGATCGGGTGTCCTGCTGTCGCTCGTCAGCCATGGCAGATGCCTCCTGACCCGATCGAAGCACCGGAATCCGGATCACCCAGTGACCGACGCAGTCACATCCCGCAGGCGGACTAATACTTGTCGGCGGCGACGTGACACGGGGGCACAAGAAGAAGGGCCGGTCCAGGAGGTTTTCCTCCCAGACCGGCCCTTGTGTTCGCCCGGTGGTGAGACGGCCCGCTAGGAACGTTCGCCGGCAGAGCGGTGACCGCGGTCGGCCCCACCGACGGTCTCCTGGCTGCCACCTCTTTGAGTGGCGGCATGGTGGGTCAGCACCTTCATGATCTCCGCGGCCAGCACATCCGCCAGAGCGGGCGCGAGAGAATCTGCCAGTGCGGTCGCGAGGGTCTGCGCGAACAGCACCCTTTCCAGCTCGGAGGAACGGGAGGGCGGCTGGGAAAGGGACGCCACGGCTGCTTCCATCAGGGCTCCCCCAAGTGGGTCCTTTCCATGCCTGAAACCCGTGCCGGTATGCGGGAATCCAGCATCACGCACCATTTCCTCGAAGATCTCGTCGATGAAGGCCTCCAAGGGATCCCGTCCCGATTGTCCGTCGGACTCAGCTGCCATTGTGGTTCCTCAAGTCTTCGATTGCCCTACGGGACCTGCCCCCCGATGCCGGCAACTGCACGGATCGGGGGGCAGGGGCGTCGCCATTTCCTGCTAACGGCGCATGAGCGCAGCAAGAAGAAGCGGGTTCTCGATGATCGACTCGCCGCGCTCCTCACGACGACGCCGCGTGAGCGCAGCCAGGAGAAGCGGGTGCTCGATGCCCGACTCCTCACTGCTCTCCTCACGGCGGCGCATCAGCGCAGCCAGGAGAAGCGGGTGCTCGATCAGCGACTCGCCGCGCTCCTCACGGCGACGTCGCATGAGCGCAGCCAGGAGAAGCGGGTGCTCGATGATCGACTCCTCACCGCGCTCCTTACGGCGGCGCATGAGCGCAGCCAGGAGAAGCGGGTGCTCGATGATCGACTCCTCGCCGCCCTCTTCACGGCGGCGCGCGAGCGCAGCGAGAAGAAGCGGGTGCTCGATGATCGGTTCCTCACCGCGCTCCTCACGCCGGGCCAGCATCGCTGCCAGCAGGAGCGGGCCGAAGGCGGATTCCTCGCCGAACTCTTCCTGGCCTACGCCGGCCTTTTCTCGAGTGGGAGTCTCCGTCGCTGCCGTCATGGTTCCCTCTTTCTTTGACGCATGACTCAGCGGAGTGCTCGGCTGTCACAAGCTTCGCGCTCCGCCCTTCAGCGCCATCGTCGAGGCGTGCGACGCCGACCGCACTTCGATCATGCGCCACCTGGCCCGGCTGGGCGTGCACGGTTTCTTTACGGATCCCTGACACCGCGGTTGGATCCGGGTATGCCCTCGGGGGTGTCCTCACCCTTGTCCGGAACCGGACAAGAAATCGCGTCGGAGAATGGAGTGCCATGGAAGGCACCGTCGTCGCAGTGGTCGTCGTGGTCGTGCTTCTGCTGTTCGTGCTGAAGAGCGGGATGCGGGTCGTCAACCAGGTGGAGCGCGGGGTCGTGTTCCGGTGGGGGAAGGCGCTGCCGGCCCACCGGCAGCCGGGCATCACCTTCCTCATCCCGTTCGCCGACCGGATGCGCAAGGTGAACGTGCAGATCGTCACCATGCCGGTGCCCACCCAGGAGGGCATCACCAAGGACAACGTGTCCGTGAAGGTGGACGCCGTCGTCTACTTCCGCGTCACCGACCCGGTGCGGGCCGCCATCGAGGTGCAGGACTACGTCTTCGCCGTCGGGCAGGTCGCCCAGTCCTCCCTGCGGTCCATCATCGGCAAGAGCGACCTCGACGACCTGCTGAGCGACCGGGAGCGGCTGCACGAGGGGCTCGCGCTGATGATCGACAGCCCGGCCGCGGGCTGGGGCATTCACATCGACCGCGTCGAGATCAAGGACGTCCAGCTTCCCGAGTCGCTGAAGCGGTCCATGTCCCGGCAGGCCGAGGCCGAGCGGGAGCGGCGGGCCCGGGTCATCACCGCCGACGGTGAGTTCCAGGCCGCGCAGCAGCTCGCCAACGCGTCGAGGATCATGTCCGACACGCCCGAGGCCATGCAGCTGCGTCTGCTCCAGACCGTCGTCGAGGTCGCCGCGGAGAAGAACTCCACGCTCGTGATGCCGTTCCCCGTCGAGCTGTTGCGCTACTTCGACAAGGCCACCCAGAAGATCGCGGCCGACCTCGACGTCGTCAGCGGCGAGAAGGCCCCCGTTCCGGCTCCCGCTCCCGCTCCGGTTGCGACTGCGGCTCAGGAGCTCGGCGAGCAGCAGCCGTAGTCCTGGCCGTAGCCGCCGCCAGGGTCACCGTCACCGCGATCGACGCCGTCGCCATCGCCGTCATCGCCCAGGACGGCGAGGCCAGTTGGGCCATCGCCCCCGCCAGAGCCGCGCTCACGCCCTGCAGGGTCAGCATTCCCGCCGAGTGCAAGCCCAGGGCGTGTCCGGCGAGTTCGGCGGGGGTCAGGGCCATCAGCCGCTCCTGCTGCACCAGGCTCGCGCCGAAGCCGGCCGAGGCGAGCATCACGCAGACCCCCGCCACCGGCAGCGGCGGGTGCGCGAAGAACGCCAGGTTCGGCGCCGCCAGGAGCAGGAGCAGGGGCGTCGCCAGGCGGCTCCGCACTGCGGGCGGGAGCAGGCGGCCCACCGTCACGTCCCCGACGAACATGCCGAACGCCGCGCAGGCGAACAGGGCGCCGGCCGCGTCGGGGGCGTACGACACGTAGAGGGACTCGCAGCCGACCACCAGGCCGTTGGGCAGCCACAGGCCCAGGTACGTGAGACGGCGCCTGCGGTCCGACCACAGCAGGGCGTTGGTGCGCCAGGTCTCCGCCGCCGAGGGGCGGCCCGCAGCCCGGGGCGGGCGCGCGGTCAGGCCCAGGCGCAGGACCAGCGCGGCCGTCGCGTACAGCGCCGCCGACAGGAGCAGGCACGCCCCAGGGGAGAGCGCGGCCAGGAGCGCGCCTCCCGTCGCGTAACCCGTGATCTGCATCAGGCCGCTCATCATGTTGAACAGCGAACGCCCCGGCAGATAACCGTCCTTGGCCAGGATCTCGTTCAGCAGGCCCCAGCGCACCCCGCCGCCCAGAGACGCCGCCAGTCCCAGCAGGAGTACGACACCGAAGACCGCGCCGACCGGCAGCCCGGGCAGCGCCTGCAGGGCCGTACCGGCCGCGAAGACGAGGGCGATGCCGGACAGGGCCGTACGCGGGGGCAGCCGGTCGGCGCCGGAGAGCAGGACGGTCGCGCCCAGCACCTGGGCCAGCGACGGGCCGAACATGCTCACGGCCGACAGCAGCGGGGAGCCGGTCGCCCGGAACACGAGCGTGGCCAGCGCGAGACCGCCGACGGTCATCGCGGCGGTCTGCGCCGCCGTGCCGAGGAAGAGCGGGGTGAACTCCCGCGTGCCGAAGAGGGATCGGTAACTGGGCATGGCTCGGAGTGTGGGGTGGCCGCCGGTGCGGTCGTTATTGTTTCGCCGAGGCGCGAAACGTCGTAGGGGGTAGGGGCCTTGGGGTGGTGGCAGCTCAACGCCGACACGCTCGCCCGGAGTCGGTTCGTGATCTCCCCGCTCGCCGAGACCTTCGCGGGGCTGAAGCTCCTGCACGCCGGCGAGGGCGCCCACCCTGGTGAGCAGGAGTGGCTACAGGCCCATCTGCCCTGCTACCACGCCCTGTTGGGCGCCGATCCGGTGGCCGCGCGACTGCTGCGGGCCGGGCTCGGGCGGGAGTGGATCGCCGACTTCCTCACGCCCACGCCCCGCGACGGCGAGAGCTTTGCGGACGGTGTCGCCCGGGTGCGGGCAACGGATCCGGGCGCCGCGCGGGACCATCTGCGGATGGCCCTCGCCGGTCCGCTGCCCGCCGTGCTGGACCGCGACGACCTGCCGGAGCGGGCGGCCTCGCTGCTGGAGTGGGTGTGGGAGGAGACCGTACGGCCGTACTGGGAGCGGCGTCGGCGGGTGCTGGAGGCGGACGTGGTCGCGCGGACCGCGCAGGTGAGCCGGGGCGGCTGGGCGGGGGTCCTGGACTGCCTGCGGCCCGGCGGCACCCGGTGGCTCGGGGACAACCGCTTCCAGGTCAATCTGCACGAGTATCCGCCGCGCGAGATCTCCGGGGCCGAGCTGGTGTTCGTGCCGGTGACCCCGCAGCGGCACGGCTGGGTGGCGTGGGAGGAGCGGAAGCGGTACGCCGTGATCTACCCGTGCACCGGGGCCCTGGCCGGCTCCGGCGACCGGGCCGTACCGCCGGGCCTGGGGGCGCTCCTCGGGCCGGCACGGGCGGGGGTACTGGTGCTGCTCGACTCCCCGATGAGCACCACCCAGCTGACCGCGGTGACCGGGCAGGGGCTGGGTTCGGTGGGCCGCCATCTGCGGGTGCTGCGGGAGGCGGGGCTGGTGCAGCGGTGGCGGGCCGGCCGGTCGGTGCTGTACGCGCGGACGGCGGCCGGGGACGTGGTCGTGGAGGCCGGCAGCGGGGCCCAGGCGCCCCCGGGGCCGACCAGGGCGGTTCGGGGCGGCCCGGGAGCCGTCACCGGGCGGGGCAGGCGGGAATTTGACGACAGGGCCTAGCATCCGAGCATGACGACTGACGCATACAACGGTTCCCCGCTGGACGTCGAGATCGGGGCCCTTCAGGGCGGTCCCGCCGAGCTGTCGCAGTACGCCGGCCAGGCCGTGCTGCTGGTGAACGTGGCCTCCAAGTGCGGCCTGACCCCGCAGTACGCGGGTCTGGAGAAGCTCCAGGAGCGGTACGCCGGGCAGGGCTTCACCGTGCTCGGGGTGCCCTGCAACCAGTTCCTCGGGCAGGAGCCCGGCACGGCCGAGGAGATCGCCGAGTTCTGCTCGGCGACGTACGGCGTGACCTTCCCGATGACCGAGAAGATCGAGGTGAACGGCGAGGGCCGGCACCCGCTGTACGAGCGGCTGGTCGGCTTCGCCGATACCGAGGGGCACAGCGGGGACATCCGCTGGAACTTCGAGAAGTTCCTGATCGGCCGCGACGGCCAGATCGTGGCGCGGTTCTCGCCGCAGACCGAGCCGGAGGCGGCCGCCGTCGTCTCGGCCATCGAGGGCCAGCTGAGCTGACCGGTTGACCTTGCCCCTGGGGCAGGGGAGAGCGTCCCTGTCACCGGGCGGACCGCGCCCGGTGACGGAGGATGCTCGCGTGGACGACGAACTGCTCACCATCGGCGCGTTCGCCGCACGGGCCCGGCTCTCGGCCAAGGCCTTGCGGCTGTACGACCGGCTCGGCCTGCTGGCACCGGCGCAGGTCGACGAGGCCAGCGGCTACCGCTACTACCGCGCCGACCAGGTCGAACGCGCCCGGCTCGTGGCGCTGCTGCGGCAGCTGGACATGCCGCTCGCCCGGATCGCCGAGGTGATCGGGGCCGAGGGTGACGAGGCCGCCGGCCTGCTCGCCGCCTACTGGGCGGACGTCGAGGCGCGGGTGGCCGGGCAGCGGACCCTCGCGGAGTACCTCCGTGGACGACTGTCGGGGAGGAGTTCCGATATGTACGGGAAGTTCGTGGTCGAGACGGTGGAGGTGCCGGCGCAGGTGGTGATCACCGAGACGCGGCACACCCTGGCGGACGAGCTGCCGTCGTGGATCGGCGCCTCGCTGGGGCGGCTGGAGGCGGCGGCCCGGGAGTGCGGGGGCGTGGCCGGGGCGCCGTTCGTCGTCTACCACGCCGAGGTGTCGATGGAGAGCGACGGGCCCGCCGAGTCGTGCGTGCCGGTCGCGGACGAGGCGGCGGCGCGGGCGTGGGCCGAGCGCGCGGGACGGGCCTGGGAGACGAAGGTGCGGGTGGAACCGGCCCGGCGGCTGGCCTACACCCGGATCGCCAAGGCGCAGGTGGCCCATCCGCAGATCCTGGCCGCCTTCGGGGCGGTGGAGCAGTGGATGGACCAGCAGGGGCTGGAGCCGGCCGGGCCCTGCCGGGAGGTGTACTTCGCGGACTGGGAGGCGTCGGGGGCACAGGACCCGGTGTGCGACGTGGCGTTCCCGGTGACACCCCGGTAGGACCCCGGGGAACGAGCGAGCCCTCTCGGCAAGGACGGCGACCGGTCGAGAGGGCTCACTGCGTGGTGCTGGTATTGCTGGTGGTGCTTGTGCAGTTGTTGTCGTACGCGTCTACGGACGAAGGTCAGGGAGGTGCTCCCTAGGCCTTGACCGAGGCCACGAACGCGTTCCACGCGTCGGCCGGGAACGCCAGGATCGGGCCTTCGAGCGCCTTGGAGTCGCGTACGGCGAGTTCGGCGGCGTTGGAAGACTTGACCTCGACGCAGGCGCCGTTGCCCGCGGAATAGGAGGACTTCATCCACGTCTCCGAAGCGC
This sequence comes from Streptomyces sp. NPDC002676, assembly GCF_053592455.1. Classification (NCBI taxonomy): domain Bacteria; kingdom Bacillati; phylum Actinomycetota; class Actinomycetes; order Kitasatosporales; family Streptomycetaceae; genus Streptomyces; species Streptomyces sp. NPDC002676. The sequence goes on from NZ_JBSFVT010000004.1 coordinate 240,721, forward strand.
CCTGAATCAGTGCCATGTCCACTCCTGTTGCGAGTTGCTGGTGGTGCGGTTCACGCCAACCGTGTCGTCTGATTGGCGTGATCGACGCTACCGGGCAACTGCCCCTGGAGGAGTGGTCGTTCACTCGACCGGATGGCATATTCCAGGCGAGGCTTCCACTGAATCGGATCAACGGTGTACGATCCGGCGCCCCCTGCCGACGGCGGGCGCTACAGCTCAATCGGCGTACTCTTTGGCCACTTTGGCGATGTATTGCCGGGACTGTTCCACATTGAGGGACTGCGCCCGCAGGTGCTCGTACATCACGGCGTACTTCTGCACGTCCTGCGCCTTCTCCAGGTACAGGTCGCTGGTGACGCCCTCCAGGTACACCACGCTGGAGTCGGCCGCGTCGGTGAACTCCAGGATCGCGTACTGCCCGTTGAGCCCCGGGTGCGCGCCCACGTCGAAGGGCAGCACCTGCACGGTGACGTGCGGCAGCTGGGACATCTCGATCAGGTGCTCCAGCTGTTCGCGCATCACCAGCCGACTGCCGACGACCCGGCGCAGCGCCGCCTCGTCCAGCACGACCCACAGCCGGAGCGGGTTGTTCTCGGCGGTGATACGTTCCTGTCGGCGCATGCGCACCTGTACGCGCTTCTCGATGTCCGCCGCCGAGGTCTCCGGCAACGCGCCCTGCACCAGGGCCTCCGCGTAGGCGCGGGTCTGCAACAGACCGGTCACCAGCTGGGGTTCGTACACGCGCAGCGACTCGGCGTCGGTCTCCAGCCCGATGTACACGCTGTACGGGATGTCGCCGAAGGTGTGCCACCAGCCCTGCTGTCGCGAATCCCGGGCCATCTCCATCAGCGAGTCGACGATCCGCTGGTCCTCGACCTCGTACACGCCGCAAAGGTCGCGCACATCCCGCTGGCTGATGCTTCTACGGCCGTTCTCCAGCCGACTGATCTTCGACTGCGAAACGAGCAGTCGTTCCGCAACCTCCTCGGCCGTCATGCCCTTGAGCTCGCGGAGCCTGCGCAGCTCCTGGCCCAGCCGGCGCCGCCTGACGGTGGGATTGACATTGGACGCCACGGGACGTGCACCTCCGGCTGTCTGCCTGGTCCTTAACACTTTGCGTATCTGCTGTTGAGCAGACTGCCACCAAGGTGCTTTCTACCGCTGGGAAACGGTGGATATGCGAATTGGGTGCAACGGTTCGGACGCGGAAGCGCGATGCATCGAACTGATACGCCCTAACGCGTTCGAGCGGAGCGGCGAGACCATACGGCCTCACCACTCCGCTCGAACCAGCGGCTCCCGAACGTGTGTGGAACGGGCGTTGGGGACTGGTGTTGCGTGCGGCGGCTCAGTGAATCCCGGCTTGCTCGCGCGGCCCTCAGTGGACCACGGCGCGTGCCATGGACCCGTGGCCGTGGTGTGGTTGCATCGGCACACCGCGGGCGGGTTCCGCCGCGGCCGGCCTGACTCCGGGCCCCGCCTGCCGGCCGGCTGCCGCCGGCCCGCGGCGCGGCTGTGCGGCCACACCGTTCTGAACGTCCATCACGGCATGTGCGACCAGCCCGCCCATGGGGTCGTGGCGGATCAGATCCCGCAACCGGGACCGGGACGACCGTCCCTCGTTCCCCGGATACAGGTGCTTGCCGAGCCCGACGGCGTGGGCCAGTGCGGCGAGCGCCGCGGTCCGCGGGTCCGGCGGAACGCCGGTGCGGATCGCGGAATCCAGCCGGGATCGGATCTCCCGGCTGATGGCGGTGTCCGTCGCCTGATACCGCGTCGTCGGCAGCACTCCGCACATCTGTCCCGGTACGGCGGCAACCATGCCGCACCGCTCCAGATGCGAGAGATAGGTCTGGCGCAGCCCGAGACGCGGCCCGCCAATCCAATGAACTGCCCGTACGGGAGCGCCACGCCTTCGCAGCAACTCCAACGCGCAGTCCAGAGTCGGATCTCCTGTCGGCCGTGGCACCACCACGGCGATACGATCCCCGTCTGGGGCTATCCGTCCGGCCAACGCCAGCTCTACTAGCTGTGCTCCGGCCAGACCGAGGTCGAGCGACTGCGGCTGTGCAGTGGTACCCGTGGTCGGGTCCAGTGCCAGCAGCAGAAGCTCCTCCGGAAGTGTTCTGCGGCTCCTGCCCATCCATGCCTCCCCGCGTGGATGAATGACAGGGTGACCCCTCTCACATTGGTCTGTCGAGGGCACGTGACCGGTTCGTGAGGGAACCGGCAGGTATGTCGTTCTCGTCTACCGCAGGGGCCAAGTCCTCACACAGGACACTGGTACATGGTTCGGACAGGGCGCACGAGTGGCCGTGCGGCGCAGGAGGAGGCATTGGTGGCGGGCGAGTCCCCCGACAGTTCGAAGCAGCGCGAGTCGTCGGCGGAACCGACGTCGGGGAGCGCGGTTCCGGTTCCCGAGGCGCGCGATCCGCGCCTGGCGATGTCCCGCGAACGGGACACCGCCGCCGCGAAGGCGGACACGGCGACAAAGATCCTCTCGGTACACCCCCCGAAGCCCATACCCGCCTCCACGGAGGACACCGACCTCCGAGAGGCAGTCTCGGCCTGGGTCCGCACGGCGAGGCCGAACCAGGGTGCCGAGGAGACGGCTGAGGCGGGCGTCGAGGACACCGCCGGGCCGGAGGCCGAGAGCGACACCGAGGCGAACGCCGAGGGCGGCACTGAGGCGGAGGCCGAGGGCGGCACTGGGGCGGAGGCCGAGGGCACCGCTGCGGCGAAGGCCGACGGCACCGCTGCGGCGGAGGCTGAGGGCGTCTCCGGGGCGGAGGCCGAGGGCGACGCTGACGCGGAGGCCGAGGAGACCGCTGAGGCGGAGGACGAGGAGACCGCTGAGGCGGAGGACGAGGAGACCGCTGAGGCGGAGGACGAGGAGACCGCTGAGGCGGAGGACGAGGCGGCCACCGAGGCGGGCACGGACGCTGACGCGAAGGCGGACGCGGGCGCCGAGGCGGAGGCCGAGGGCGACGCTGAGGCGAAGGCTGAAGACGCCCCTGAGGCGAAGGCCGGCGACGAGGCTGGGGCGAAGGCCGAGGAGATTGCTGAGGCGGAGGCCGAGGCGAGCGCAGAAGCAGACGCAGACGCAAAGACGGACGCCGAAGCGAAGGCGGGCGCAGACGCGGAAGCCGAGGCGGACAAGGGCGTAGCCGAGGCCGAAGTGGGCGACGGCGAAGCCGAGGCGGAGGCGTCTGGCGACGAGCCGGAGGCCGCCGACGGCGAGGACGCCCCGCAGGGGCCACCCGCAGCCGACAACGAAGCCCGCACGGGTGGTGCGGGCGGGAACAAGGACGCCGAAGGCGAAGCCGAGGCGAAGACGGACGACGGCGAAGCCGAGGCGAAGGCGTCCGGCGACGAGCCGGAGGACGCCGAAGGCGAAGCCGAGGCGAAGGCGTCCGGCGCCCAGGGCGGAGCCAAGGGCATCGATCAGCCCACCACCGCCTTCAAGGCCCTCCGGCCCAAGAAGCCCGGCGTCGATCAGCCGACCACCATGCTCAAGGTCGACCGCGCCCCCAAGGCGCCCAAGTCCACCGACCCCGAGCGCACCAGCAAGTTCGTCGCGCTCAAGCCCGACGTCACCACCAACCTCCCCCAGGTCGGCCCCGAGCGCACCACCCAGCAGCCGCTCCCTCCGAGGCCTCCGCTGGACCTGCTGGCCGAGCTGACCAACACGCCTCCGCCGCCGCAGACCCCGGTCCGCACGCTCATCCGCCGGGTCAAGATCTGGACCCCGCTGGTGATCCTCCTGGCGATCATCTTCGCGGTCGTACAGACCCTGCGCCCGCTCCCCCAGCCCACCCTCGACCTCACCGCGAAGGACACGTACACCTTCGACGGCGCCAAGACGGACATCCCCTGGCCCTCCCAGGGCCAGGCCGCCCTCGACGTCCAGGGCATCGGCACCTTCGGCAGCTCCGGCGACCAGAAGCCCGTACCGATCGCCAGCGTCGCCAAGGTGATGACCGCGTACCTGATCCTCAGCAACCACCCCCTCAAGAGCGGCGCCGAGGGTCCGAAGATCAAGATCGACCAGCCCGCCGAGGACCAGTCGATCGCCGGCCACGAGTCCACGGTCCACGTCACCAAGGGCGACTCGATCACCCAGCGCGAGGCCCTGGAAGGCATCCTGATCGCCTCCGCGAACAACGTGGCCCGCCTCCTCGCCCGCTGGGACGCCGGCTCGGAGCAGGCGTTCGTGGCGAAGATGAACGCCGCCGCGAAGAAGCTCGGCATGACGAACACGACGTACACCGACCCCTCGGGCCTGACGAACTCCACCGTCAGCACGGCCGTGGACCAGGTGAAGCTCGCCAAGGCCGCGATGACGCTGCCCGCCTTCCGCGAGGTCGCGGCGATGATGTCGTACACCGACTACAAGGGCGCCTACCACTCCAACTGGAACCAGCTGGTCGGCCACAACAACGTCGTCGGTATCAAGACCGGCACCACCACCTCCGCCCTCGGCAACCTCGTCTTCGCGGCGAAGCAGCAGACCGGCGGCGAGACCCGCATCATCGTCGGCGCCGTGCTGCGCCAGCCCGCGGGCGGCCCGGAGCACACGATCCTCAGCGCCGCCCTGGACGGCAGCGACAAGCTGATCCGGGCCGCGCAGGGCGCCCTGAAGTCGGCGACGATCCTGAAGAAGGGCGATGTCGTCGGGTACGTGGACGACGGTCTCGGCGGCCGTACCCCGGTCGTCGTCACCCAGGACGTCACCGCGGCCGGCTGGGCGGGCCTGAAGGTGAAGCTGTCCTTCGCCGCCGACCACGTACCGCACACCGCGAAGGCCGGCACCAAGGTCGGCACGCTCACCGTGGGTGACGGTTCGGCCAGTGCGGTGAAGGTGCCGGTGGCCCTGAAGCAGGCGCTGACCGAGCCCGGCTTCGCGGCCAAGCTGACCCGTCTGGGCTGACCAGAGCGCCCGCGCACCCCGTCGTCGGAGCCCCCACCCGGGGGCCCCGCGGCGGGGTGCGTGCTAGCGTCACGAATCGGGGCAGGTCGCCGGGACGCGGCCGGGATGAACAGAAGACGGGACACGGGGAGTGCCTTCAGGTGGCCACTGCGGAGCCGACACGCGCCGACGACACCGATCCGGGCTCGGGATCCATGCCCGGGTCCGGCCCGCGAATACGCCTGTCGCCGACTGACACGACGGACGCGACCGACGCAACGGACGCAACCGACACCACTGACGCGACCGACGCAACGGACGCGAACAGTCACGGCGGCACGCTCGCGCGTCTCCTCACCGCCGCCGAACCCCTCCGGCAGCGGCTGCTCGTCCACCCCGTGCTGTCCATAACGGCCCTCGCCGGCGTACTGCACATCATCTGGCTCTTCACGTTCGCGAACAGCGGTGGCGACCTCGCGGCCCAGGACGCCTGGGCCGAGTTCGTCGGCCGGCACCCGGACTCGGCGTACAACCTCGCCTGGTACGGCGGCATGCACCCGGTGTCGTACAGCGTGGTGTCGCCGTATCTGATGTCGCTGCTCGGCGTCCGTACGACGATGGTGATCGCCGGCACGGTCTCGGCGGGCCTGCTGACCCTGATCCTGATCCGCAGCCGCGCGGTGAAGAACCCGCTGTGGGCCTCGCTCGCCGGGCTCTTCGCGTTCGTATGCAACGCGATCTCCGGGCGGGTCACCTTCGGGCTCGGCACCATGTTCGCGCTCGGCGCGGTCGCGACGGTCTTCTGCTGGCCGTACCGCTGGCGCCACAAACGCTGGGCGAAGGCCCTGGTCGCCGCCCCGCTGGCCGCGCTCGCCACCATGGGCTCGCCGGTCGCGGGGCTGTTCGTGGGCCTGGTCGCGGTCGCGCTCTTCCTCCAGAAGCGGCGGCCGGCCGCCTGGGCGCTGGGCGTCGCGCCCTCGGCGGTGGTCGGCGTCTCGGCGTGGCTGTTCCCGTTCTCCGGCACCCAGCCGATGACGATCTTCTCGGTGATCCTGCCCCTGCTGTACGGCCTGCTGGTCCTCTTCCTCGTGCCGAAGGAGTGGATCACCGTACGGCTGACGGCGGCCGTGTACAGCGTCGGCGTCGTCCTGGTGTGGCTGATCAGCTCGCAGATCGGGTCGAACATCTCGCGGCTGCCGATGCTGTTCGCGGGTGCGACGCTGATCGCGGCGCTGCCGTTCCAGGTACGGAAGTCGCGCAAGTGGTACCTGACCGTGCTGGCCTTCCTGGGCATGGTCGCCTGGATCGGCGTCAAGTCGGTGGACGACATCATCCACACGACCCCGGCGGCGTCCTGGGCCCGGGAACTCGCCCCGCTGGTGAACGAGCTGCAGAAGGTCGGCGCCGAGAAGGGCCGTGTCGAGGTCGTCCCGGCCCGCTCGCACCGCGAGGCCTCCGCGCTCGCGCCGTACGTCAATCTGGCGCGCGGCTGGAACCGCCAGGCCGACATGGAGCGCAACCCGCTCTTCTACGACGACACGCTCAACTCGGCGAACTACCACGAGTGGCTCCAGCGCTGGGCCGTTCACTTCGTGGTGCTGCCCAAGGACAATCCGGACGGTGACGGCGGCCAGCGCGAGCGGCAGCTGCTGCAGCGCGGGATGCCGTATCTGAGCCAGATCTGGGGCGACGCCAACTGGCAGCTGTTCCAGGTGACCGACCCGACGCCGCTCGCCGAGCCGCACGCGGCGGTCGACCGGGCCGATCAGGGCGAGCTGACGATCGAGGTGCACAAGGCCGGGCGGATCCTCATCCGGATCCCGTACTCGCCCTGGCTGAGCATCGTGGACGATCACGGCAAGAGCCTGAAGCCCCCGCGCAAGCTCTCCGACGGACGGACGTACAAGAACGTCAACGGCTGCCTGATGGAGACGCCGGAGGACCTCAACGGCGACAAGTGGACGATGCTGCTCGCTCCGCGGGCCGGCACGTATCGGTTGGCGGCGCCGTATCAGCTGCCTCGCGGCACGCCGTGCCCTGACGAGCTGAAGTGAACTCTGGGGGCTGCGCCCCCAGACCCCCGTTTCAGCTGCGAAGCTCGGTCACGTAACGGTCCGTGCCCGGGATCGTGGGGATGAAGGGTGCCACCAGCTCCACCCTGCCCAGCCCCGCCTCCGCCACTCGCTCGTCCAGCCCCGTGAAGTGCTCCGCCCAGCACTCCCGCGGGTCCCTCTCCAGGAACCACAGCAGGGTCAGGCGGGTGTCCGTGCCCTCGACCTGCTTGACGTAGGTCATGCGGTCGCCGGGGAGCGGGGTCGGGCGGAAGACGGTGACCAGGGCCGCCGGGGAGCCCGCGAGGCGGCGGGGCAGATGGCGGCGGCTCAGCCACTCCAGCAGCTGGACCCGCTGCTCCGGTGACTCGGCGTCGATCACCTCCAGCACGAGCCCCGCGTAGGGGTGATCGAGGGCGTGGAAGTCCCTCGGGCCCGCCGCGCCGTCGCGGTAGACGGTCGTCTCGTGGTCCTGGAACGCCGTGAAGACGTGGGTGCGGGCGTGATGGACGCGGGCGTCCCGGTTGAGGCGCTTGTTGATGGCGACGGTCCACTTCATGTGCTCGTCGTAGCGGCCGTCGGTGATCCAGTACGTGGAGAGGTAGCAGCCGGCGGTGACCGGCTGGGCCACGGCCGACTTCTCGGGGTACCGGAGCAGCTGCAGCTCCCTGGTCGCCACCCAGCGGCGCCCGGCGTACATCCAGGGCATGGCCATCGCGCCGGCGTAGTAGTGGTCGTCCTCGTACCAGCGGTTGTACGCGTACTCGTGGCCGGGGTGCGGCTCGACCATGGTGATCAGGGCGTGGCCGGGGCGGACGCCGTACGGGCCGACGGCGGCCAGTTCGGCGTACAGCTCGCTGCGGGTGTCGTCGCTCATACCGGTCCCCTTCCGTCTTCCTGCGGTCGCCCATACTCTGACGCTCCATCAGATGGAGCACCAGGGGCCGGGAGGCCGGAATGTCTCTGCTCGCGGGCAAGACCGTCGTCGTCTCCGGAGTCGGCGCGGGGCTCGGTCACCAGGTCGCCGCCGCGGTCGTACGGGACGGAGGGAACGCCGTCCTGGGCGCCCGCACCGAGGCGAACCTCTCCAAGAGCGCGGCCGAGATCGACCCGGACGGCACGCGCACGGCGTACCGGCCGACCGACATCACGGACGAGGGCCAGTGCGCGGCGCTGGCCGGGCTGGCGCGGGAGCGCTTCGGCTCGGTCGACGCCGTGGTGCACGTGGCGGCCTGGGACTCGTACTTCGGCGGGGTCGAGGACGCCGACTTCGCGACCTGGCAGTCGGTCCTCGACGTGAACCTGCTGGGGACGCTGCGGATGACCCGGGCCTGCCTGCCCGCGCTGAAAGCGGGCGGGGGCGGGTCCGTCGTCTTCATCGGGACGCAGTCGGCGGTCGCCGCGCCCTCGCAGGTGAAGCAGGCCGCGTACGCCGCCTCGAAGGGGGCGCTGACGAGTGCCATGTACTCGCTGGCGCGGGAGCTGGGCCCGTACCGGATCCGGGTCAACACCGTGCTGCCGGGCTGGATGTGGGGTCCGCCGGTCCAGGCGTACGTCCGGTTCACCGCGCAGACGGAGGGGGTGCCGGAGGCGGAGGTGCTGGGGCGGCTGACGGAGCGGATGGCGCTGCCGGAGCTGGCGACGGACGGTGACGTGGCGGACGCGGCGGTGTTCCTGGCCTCGGACCGGGCGCGTGCCATCACGGGGCAGTCCTTGCTGGTCAACGCGGGGGAGCTGATGCGCTAGGCCGATCCGGCCGGGGCACCGGTGACGGGCTAACCCCTCGGATACCTCGCCAGCCAGCCCGGTGACGCCCCCGCGGGACCGTGCAGCGCAGGGCCCTGGGTCAGCTCCATCGCGAAGTCGTCGGCCAGTTCCAGGATGGTCGGGCGGCCCTCCAGTTCGGCCAGCCAGCCCGGCGGGAGGGCGGTTTCACCGTGCAGGGCGCCGAGGAGTCCGCCGGTGAGGGCGCCCGCGGCGGCGGAGGGGCCGCTCTGGTTCACCGCCAGGCACAGGCCGTGCCGTACGTCCTCGCCGACCAGGGCGCAGTAGACGGAGGCGGCGAGCAGACCGTCCGCCGTGCCGTCCCCTGCCAGCTCCTCCACCCGCGCCGGGGTCGGCAGCCCCTGCCGTACCGCGCCGAGCGCGTGCTGGAGGGCGTCGGTCACGGGCTCGTGGCCGGGGCGGGCGGTGAGCAGGGCGAGGGCGCGCTGCACGGCGCCGTCCAGGCTCTCGCCGCGGGCCAGCGCGTGCACGATCACGGCGTACGCGCCCGCCGACAGGTAGGCGACGGGGTGCCCGTGGGTCTGGGCCGCGCACTCCACGGCCAGCTGCACGACGAGCTGCGGCTCCCAGCCGACCAGCAGCCCGAAGGGCGCGGAACGGACGACCGCCTCCGGGCCCATTTCGCCAGGGTTCTTGGGGGTCTCCAGGGTGCCCATGTTGTCGTCCCCGAAGCCGATGAGCAGGGCCCGGGTCGGCGCACGGCGGGCGTACAGCCACTCCTCACGCGCCAGCCAGCCGTCGTCCTTGCGACGCTCGTCGGGCCCCCAGTCCCGCTGGGTCGCGGCCCAGCGGCGGTACGCCCGGTGCAGGTCGGTCGGCGGATGCCAGGCGCCGGTGTCGCGGCGTACCTGGGCGCGTATCAGCCCGTCCACGGTGAAGAGGGTGAGCTGGGTGTGGTGGGTGACGGTGCCGCGCTCGCCGTGCCCGAAGGCCAGGTCGAGCAGGCCTTCGCCGCCGTACACGGAGCGGATCTCCTCCAGGGCGAGCGCGTCGGCGGGCCCGCCGAGCGCGTCCCCGACGGCACCGCCGAGCAGCGTGCCGCGCACCCTGCTGCGGAAGTCCTGCTGTTCGGCCCGGCCCCAGACGGCCCCGGTCGTCGCACCCACTCAGACCTCCCCGCGGCACCGTCCGTATGTACGACGCTCAGCACTGTAATCGACCGGAGGCGAACGGTTCACTGGGGCAAATCGGCCACGGTGGTGTCATTCCTGCAAGCGATGAGCGCTTCGGCCGCGTCAGCCGTCGCTTCGAGGCCGGGCCGCCCTCTTCCGCCTCGGCGCCACGGCCTTGCGGATCTCCTCGGTGGCGGCGCGGAACGCGGGTGCGGCGTGCTCGAAGTAGTCGAAGAGCAACGCCCGCTGCTCGGGGGTGTAGCGGGCCAGGACCTCGGCGATGTGGCGGCGGGCGGGGCCCACGACCTCCTCGAGGTGGGTGAGCGCGTCCGGGACCGGCTCGACGATCACCCGCCGGCGGTCCTTGGGGTCCGAGGCGCGGCGCGCGTACCCGGCCCGTTCGAGGCGGTCGATGAGGCGCGTGGTGGCGCCGGTGGTCAGCCCGGTCCTGGTGGCCAGTTCACCCGAGGTGAGCCCGCCCTCCGCCGCGATCAGGCTGAGCGCGTACCACTCCGACGTGTGCAGACCGGCGGCCTCCGCGCTGGCCAGGCCCTGGAGGCCCACCGCGTCGAGGTACTGACGGAAGATCACGTGCTCGTTCCCGCCGTGCAAAGGGGTTGCCATCGCCGGAGCCCTCTCCTAAATTTATCTGCACGGACGCAGATACTGCTTACGTTCAGAATCTGCATGCAGTCTAGCGAGCAGAGGGGACCTGCACCATGTCGACCACCACGACCGACGTCGCCGCCATCACCTCCGTCCTGGACGAACTCGTCGCCGCCTGGGAGCGGCACGACGCCGACGCATACGGCAGCCTGTTCACCGAGGACGCCACCTACGTCACCTTCGTCGGCACCTTCTACCGGGGGCGCCGGGACATCGTGGAAAGTCACCGCGCCCTGTTCGGGGCCTTCCTCAAAGGCACCAAGCTCGCGGACGAGGTCCTCGACATCCGCTTCCCCGCACCGGACTTGGCGGTGGTCAACGGCCGCGGCGACACCTACAAAGGCAAGCGACCGCGCAAGCTCAGCAAGATCCAGACGTACACCCTGGTCCGCCGACCCGACGGCGAGTGGCGCATCGCGGCCTTCCACAACACCAAGCGCAAGCCGCTGATGGAGTCGATCTCCTACCGCTTCGCCCCGGCCCTGATCCCGTCCGCGCAGAGGTGAGCCCAGCGCGATGCGATCCGCTCCTCCGTGGAGCGCGGGCGCAGGTTTCCCAACAGGATCACGCCGGGCTGAGCGGACCCATCCGGCTGCTGAAGCTCCAGAACGGCAAGACCCTGGGACACTTGGAAGTCCAGTTGCACAGCCGAGTGATCAGCGACCCCCGGGAGGTCCAGATCCTTGATATGCGCTAGGGAATGATCCGAGCACAGGCTCTCTCGCCCCGGGAGTCGATGGCGTTCATCGAGAATGTGCTGGGAGAAGAAGCATGACCACCGCCACTCTGACGTGGTTCAAGAGCAGCTACAGCAGCGCCGACGGCCCCGACTGCGTCGAAGTGGCCGTAACCCCCGCCACCATCCACATCCGCGACTCCAAGGACAAGGAACGCGCCCAGCTCGCCGTCAAGGGCACCTCGTGGACGGAGCTCCTGGCCTTCGCGGCGGATCGCTGGGCCAGTCTCTCCGATCAAGGACTTCAGGGCGCTAGCGTTCCAGCACGCGGGACAGGAAGCGCCGGGTCGACTCGTGGCGGGGGTCGGTGAGCACCTGCTCTGCGGTGCCCTGTTCGCGGATCACGCCGTCCTCGAGGAAGCAGACCTGGTCAGCGGCCTGCCGGGCGAAGCCCATCTCGTGCGTGGCCATCAGAATGGTCAGGCCGCGCTCCTTCAGGTCCGTGACCACGTCCAGCACCTCACCCACCAGTTCGGGGTCGAGCGCCGAGGTGATCTCGTCGAAGAGCAGCACCTGCGGGTCGGTGGCCAGGGCCCGGGCGATCGCGGCCCGCTGCTGCTGGCCGCCGGAGAGCCGGTCCGGGTAGTCGTGCGCCTTGTCCGCGAGGCCCAGCCTGGCGAGCAGTTCGCGGGCCGACTCCTCGGCCTGCCTGCGCGGCACCTTGTGCACCTGGCGCGGGGCGAGCGTGATGTTGTCCAGCACGTTCAGGTGCGGGAACAGGTTGTACGCCTGGAAGACGATGCCGATCCGTCGGCGGGCCAGGTTCGCGTCCAGGCGGGGATCGGTCAGCTCGGTCCCGCCCAGATGGATGGTGCCGTCGTCGACGACGTCCAACAGGTCGATGCAGCGCAGCAGGGTGGACTTGCCCGAGCCCGATCCGCCGATCAGGCAGACCACCTGGTGCTCGGCGACATCCAGGTCGATCGAGCGCAGGACCAGGCGCGAGCCGTATGCCTTACGCAGGCCGCTGATCCGCAGCAGTGGCTCGTTCACTGTCCCGCCTCCGCCCAGGTGCGCTGCGCGGCGCGGCGCTGCAGTCGGTCGGCGTACCTCGTCAAGGGGATGGTCACCGCGATGAACAGGGCTGCCGCCCCCAGGTAGGGGGTGTAGTTGAAGTCGTAGTCCGCCTTGATCTGCGCGACCCTCAGCGCCTCCAACGGCCCGAGGACGGCCACCAGCGCGGTGTCCTTCTGCAGCGCGATGAAGTCGTTGAGCAGGGGCGGCAGGACGTTGCGCACCGCCTGCGGGAGGATCACCCGCCGGAGGGTCTGCGACTCGCTGAGCCCGAGCGCCCGCGCGGCGTTGCGCTGCGCGGGGTGAACCGAGTTCAGGCCGGCCCGCAGCACCTCACCGACGTAGGCGGTGTAGGAGAGCACCAGCGCGATCACCCCGAGCAGCCAGGGCTGGGAGGGGGTGCCCTGCAGCTGGAGCGCCGGCAGGCCGAAGCCGACCAGGAAGACCAGCAGCAGGGTCGGCACCCCGCGGAAGACGTCCACGTACAGGGTCGCGGCCAGGCGCAACGGCTGCAGGCCGGGCGCCCGGGTGACCCGCACCAGGGCGATCAGCAGGCCCAGGACCAGGATCAGCACCTCGGCGACCAGGAACATCTGGACGTTGAGCCAGAAGCCGTCCAGGATCGCGGGGAACGTCTTGCGAAACTCCGCACCGTCCAGGAACCGGCTGTGCAGCCGGTCCCAGCCGGGCGAGGCGACCACGGCCGCCGCCACCGCCACCAGGCTGACCAGGGTGCACAGGGTCGCGATCCACCTGTTGCGCCGCTGGCGGGCGCGGCGGAACCGCTCCCGCTCGCGCTGCCGCTCGCTCGGCCGGTACTGCTCGTCCTGCGGGTTGGCCTGCTTTTCCAGCTCGGCCGTGGTCTCGTGCTCCACTGTGCGACCCGTTACGGCTTGAGCTCGGGGGCGTTGGCCGAGGCCGACAGCCACTTGGAGGTGATCTTGCCCAGCGTGCCGTCGGCCTTGAGCGCGGCGAGCGCCTGGTTGACGCAGGGGGTCAGCCCGCTGCCCTTGCCCAGCAGCAGGCCGAACTGCTCCGGCGTGCCATGGTCGTAATTGAACTGGCCCAGGATCTTGCCGCCCTGCACCTGTGCGCCGGCCAGGTAGAACACCGTCGGCAGGTCGGTGACGAGCGCGTCGATCTGGCCGTTCTCCAGGGCGTGGACCTCGTCGTTGGTGGTGTTGAAGACGCTCGGCTGGTGGCCGGGCTTTATCTCGTCGAGCACCGCCTGGTAGCTGGTGGTGGCAACCTGCACGCCGATCTTGGCGTCCTTGAGCGCGGCCAGTGAGGTGGCGCCCGCGTACTTGGACTTCTTCAGTACGAGGACGGCCTGGTTGGCCGTGTAGTAGCTGGTGGAGAAGTCCACCGCCTTCGCCCGCTCCGGGGTCTTGGAGATCTGGTTGATGTCGAAGTCGAAGTTCTTCGGTCCCGGGGCGTAGGAGTTGTCGAACGGTTCGACCACCCACTTCACCTGGCTCCGGCTGAAGCCGAGCTTGCCGGCCACCGCGTAGGCCACGGCACTTTCGAAGCCCTTGCCGTCGGACGGGTCGTTGTTGTCGAACCACGGCGTGTAGGCCGGGGAGTCGGTGGCGACGGTCAGCTGCCCCTGCCGGTGGAGGCTCGGGCTGGTCGCGCAGTTGCCGGAGGCCGTCGCGGTGGCCGTGGCCTTGCTCTGGGGCTGGGGCTGGGGCGCGCAGGCTGCGGCTGCCAGCACCACGACGGCGCCCAGCGAGGCGGCGAGGGACGTACGGAAAAGGGACATGGCGGTTCCTTTGGAAATGCTGTCCGGAACGGACGGTGCGAAAGAAAAACCGGGGGCAGTGCGCTCAGCGACACAGATCGGCGGCGCAACGCACGTGGTCAACGTGGCGACGGCGCACCAGGCGGAGGATTCCGGACATGCGCTTCAGCATTCCGGGCGGTGCGGTGCGGTGTCAATCGAGGCGGCCGTCGTTCGAGACGCCGCGACAACGCGTCAGCTGGTGGGATGGAGGACCCGGTCGCCCTCGCGCAGGCCGAACAGTTCGGCTGCTGAACCGCCCCGCACCACGAGTTCGGCGAATCCCAGGCCCGAACTTCCGGTGGTGATGCCCGGCTCGCCGTACGGCACATCGGGCAGCCGGTCGTAACAGCGCACCTGGACCCGGCGGCCGTCACGGGCGCTGTGGACGGACAGACCAGCCGCCGCCCGGTGGCCGGGGATGGCGGCAACGGGGCGGTCCAGCTTGCAGTTGCCGAAGTTGTCCACCACGGCGACCCGCACCGCGTCGGCCGCCTCGGCGTCCACCGCCCGCTGGTCGGGCCCGCCCACGACGTGCGACTGCGCGGGGACCGGGCGACCGTCCACCAGCCAGCGGGCCAGCAGCGGCACGTACCAGAGGCTGCGGAACTGGGTCCGTCCGATCTCCTCGGCCTCGGCCGGCGACAGCTCGGCCCACTGGGCGGCTGCCGCCTCCACCACCTCGCGCACGTCGGTGACCTGAACCTCCGTCAGCTCCAGGTAGGTCGACAGGGGCGCGAGGACCCGGGGATTCAACGTGCTGATCACCAGGTGCTGCTTGTGGCGGAAGTAGCAGAACGGCGCCCCGTTGGGCCAGGAGCCGTCCCGCGGCGCGATATTGACCAGCACCACGACCGGGTGCGTCGGCCCGCCGACGAGATCGGTGGCGCGCAGCAGGTCGAGCAGCGTGAGCGCGGCGACGCCCTCCGGGTCCGGCCCGGTCAGCGGAAGGACACTCGGCGTGGCCCCGAAGAGGGCGGCGATCCTGGCCGACTGTCGGGCCACCGCGTTGGGGTCGGCGCAATCGGTGAGCGAGATGACCGGGGGGTGGGTCATGACGAGGTTCTCCTGCGGATGGAGTCGGCCGCACGCGGCAGCCACGGGGACGACTGGGGGTGGGGAAGGAGCGCGGGAGGCAACGGGGACAACAAAAAGGACCCCCCGTTGCCGGAGGGTCCGTCGCGTCCTGCGCGCACACGGCTTCGCTAGCGAAGCGCCTCCGACATTCGGGGCATCATTCGCATCATGGCGAGGGTGGTGGTGCGCTGCATGGACGGGACTTTAGCACCGCAAACGCCTGCCCGGTCCACCCTGACCAGCATGCGGACCGGGACCGTCGTGGGGAGGGACTGCGCGGGCCGACCGGCAGGGACCGCGTTGGCGAGTGCGAACCGGGTGACCAGCTGACTCAACTGGCACCGCTCATGATCGAGGGACATCGCCCAGTGCCTCCAGCGCCCTGCTGTGCCACGTGAGAATCCATTCGTCGTTCGGTGACAGGGTCTTCGCCGTTTCCAGCGCGGCCAGGGCGGCGTCGTGGGAGCCCAGCTCGAGGAGGACGATTCCCCGTCGGCACTGTGCCCAGGGGTAGTCCGGCTTGAGCTGGACGGCGCGGTCGAGGTCGGCCAGCGCCTCCGTGTGACGGCCGAGGTTGAACCGGGACACCCCCCGGCTCGCGTACGCCGACGCGTACTCGGGGTCGAGGGCGAGCGCGCGGTCGTAGTCGGCGAGGGCCTCCTCGTCGCGGCCGGCCACGCGGAGCGCGTCGCCGCGTTCGCAGCGGCCCCAGGCCCAGTCCGGATGGAGGGCGAGGGCACGGTCGAGGTCGGCGAGCCGACGGGCGGGCTCACCGCGGGCGCGCCATACGCGGGCCCGGCGGGCGAGCGCCCACGCGTAGTCCGGGTTGAGTTCCAGGGCGTGGTTCAGGTCGTCGAGGGCCCTGTCGAGTTCGCCGCGGGCGAGGCAGGTGGCGCCTCGGGAGGCCCAGGCGAAGTCGCTGGTCGGGTCGAGCCGGATCGCCTCGTCCAGGTGCTGGATCGCCTCGTCCTGGTTGCGCAGCATGCGGTGGTACTCGCCGCGCACCGCGTGGCTCCAGGGGTCGTCCGGGGCGAGCGCCACGGCCTGTTCGATGTCCGCGAGTGCGGACTCGTAGTCGCCCAGTTCGCCGTGGGTCAGCGCCCGGCCACGATAGATCCCGGCCAGCTCGGGGTCCAGCGCGATGGCCCGCTCGAACGCGGCGAGCGCCTCGTCGTACGCCCCGCCGCGCCGCAGTGCGTTGCCCCGTGCCACGTGGGCGAGCGCCCGTTCCGGGTCATCCAGCGCCGCCCGGTGCAGCAGCCGGGCGAGTGCGGCGGCCACTCCGCCGTTCTCCAGGGCCTGCGTCAGGTCGGTTCCCCAGCGGGCCACCGACCCCAGGTCGGCATCCTCGCCCGCGTCCACGAGGGCCCGCGCCCACCGCTGGGCCGTGGCGTCACCGGCGACGCAGGCGTGGACGAACTCCCGCAGCGCCGAAGGCAACGCGTCCCGGTCCCCCGCGCACAGCCGGTGGTACGACTCGGCCAGCCGAAGCTCCCGCCATTCCTCCTCCGCCCACAACTCCTCGGTGTCCCGGGCCCCTTCGAGTTCACTCCGCCACTGCCCGAACACCCCCGCCAGCCGCCGCTGCACCTCGCCCCAGCCCCGGGGGGAGCGTGCCCGCTGGAGCCGCAGCATCGGGGCCCGTACGACATCGTGGTACCGCACACCGTCACCGCGCCCGTCGACGAACGGCAGCCGCCTCAACCACCCGTAGAGTGCGTCGAGTTCCGTCTCGTCGCACTCCACCACGGCCCGGAACACGTCCACGTCGAGCCGCCGGGGCAGCGCACAGGCCAGCGCCACGCCCCGCCGCACCGGATCCCGCTCCCACTTCAGGAACCGCTCCACGGCGTCCGCGCTCGGATCCCCCACGTCGTCCGGATCGGCGGGCCGCGCCTCCGCGAGGGTGGAGACGAGCACCGGCAGCCCGCCGGTCAGCCGCAGGACCTCCTCGACGACCGACTCGTCTTGGACCCCCCGGTCCGCGAGCAGTCCCCGGGCCTCCGCCTCCGTGAAAGGCCCCAGCGGCAGGTCCGTCATGAAGTCCGCGAAGCCGCCCCAGCGGGCGGTGTCGAAGGGCCGCTGGCCGGCCGTGACCACGACGACATTGGCGGGCAGCGCCCCGTGCCGGTCGGTCGTCATCAGCTCGTGCAGCCAGCTGTCGGCGAACGGCCCCGTCCTTTCGTACGTGTCGAAGAACAGGACGACCCACGGCACGGAGGCCGCCACGGCGGCCAGCTCGTCGAGCAGTCTGGGGGTCAGCTCCCGCTCGGGCGACAGCACCAGCTGCACGTCCTCCTGGCTGCCGAACCGGGCACTGAGGCCTCGCCGCAACCTGTCGGCGTACTGGGCCAGTTGCGCCGCGTCGACCGCACCCACGAAGGGACCGGCTCCCGGGAGCAGACCAAGGCCGGCCAGCCCCGCCCGTACGGCCGTCGCAGTCACCGCCGAGGGACTCTCCGGCTCCGAATCCGACTCCGGCTCCAGCCCGGCCAGCACCACCTCGGCCTCGTGCCGCCGTTGCCGGTACATGCCCAACGCTTTGTCGAGCTTCTTGAACTCCCGGCCCTGCCGCAGGAATTCGCGACTGATAGCCGCCATCGCCTCCGGCACACTCCCCACGCCCTCGTCGACGTACGCCGTCAGCGCCCCCCGCTCCCGCGCGACCTGCTCCAACTCGCGCACCAGGAACGTCTTTCCGACACCGGCGTTGCCGTGGACGTGGAAGAGGAAGCGGTGGCGTTCATCCTCGGGCGGGAGATCCAGGTTCTCCCGGAACGCCGCCCGTTCGTCACGACGGCCGACGAAGCCGGCCCGCCTCCGCCGCCCGATCAGCTCCTGCATCGATGGCCTTGCCTGCGCCATCCGCCCCACCCCCATAGCCGGTCCGTCTGAAGTCTGGCAGAGGCTTGAGCACCCGGACAGCCACCGATCGATTGACTTCGGAATACGTTCCGAAGTACCGTCGAACCATGTCCACTCCCACGGTCGCCTTCTCCGAGCTGTCGAAGAATTCGAAGCGTGTCGCCGAGACGCTCGACCGGGCTCAGCGTGTGCACATCACGCGTCGGGACGGCGAGGACCTCTACCTGACGACGGCACGCCATGACCAGCAGCGCGAGGAGACGGCGGACATCACGGCCCGCCTTCTCGCCGCCCTCGTCCGCAGCGACGCCGGTGAGCGGGCAATAGTGCGCGCACTGCCCTCGGTCTTCCCATGGGTCCGTCATTTGTCGGCCGACGAGCAGAAGCAGTTCGTGGCCGAGCTCATCGACGCCACGTACGACGCGGCCCAGTTGGACGTCCACGGCAATCTCCACCGAGTCGTCGTGGAGTGGCGGGCGACAGCACGTATCCTCGCCGACCCCGAACTCACCAGACAGCTCACCCGACGGCTGCCGGACGAGGATCACGGCGAGGTGACCGCGCCGTGAGCCCAAAGCGCGGCGACGACGTCGCCCCACCTCCGGTGGGCGAGGAATGGCGCCTCCGATTCGCAACGAACGAGGCAGCGAAAGGATGGGGTGAGCTGGGCGCAGAGGCGCCGGGGAACACACGGCGCTGCTTCGAGGCACTGCGCCGTGCCCCTCTGTCCCACGCAGATCCAGACCGTCAGCACCGGCTGCGCGGCCGTCTGGCCACGGGGCATCTCGGCGGCCAGGAGTATTCCAATGGGAGTACGAGGTGACGGCAGGCGGTCGCGTGCGGTACCTCGTCGACGAGGCACGCCGTACCGTCCATCTCGTGTACGCGGCTACCCGCCATCCCAAGGACACCGAGTAACTCCAGCCAGCCGCGATCTGGCGCAATGCAAACGGGAATTGGCGGCTCCTGCCAGGGGAGAATCCCGCCATGACCACCACCCCCACACGCACCACTGTCACCTCCACACGTCAGAGCGGCCTCCGTCTCGCCGCCGGTGTGCTCACGGGCATCCTCGCCCTCTACATCACCCTCGTCGCACTCGGGAACATCACCGACTTCGGCACCAACCAGCAGTTCGTACGGCATGTGCTCGCCATGGACACCACGTTCAAGGACGACGACCTGATGTGGCGGGCGATCACCAGTAAGGGACTTCAGGACACCGCGTACGTCGCGATCATCGTGTGGGAGTCGGTGGCTGCCCTGGTCCTGATCTGGGGGACGTATCTCTGGGCGCGGCGGGACAGCGACCAGGCCCGGCGCTGGTCCACCTACGGGCTGCTGATGCTGCTCCTGCTCTTCGGCGCCGGGTTCATCGCCATCGGCGGTGAGTGGTTCTCGATGTGGCAGTCGAAGACCTGGAACGGGCTGGACGCGGCGACCCGGGTGTTCCTGCTCAGCGGGGTCGCGTTGATCGTCAACCAGCTGCCCACCCGGCAGGGCGACGCTATTTGACGACCGTCACCCTCGTGCCCTGATCGCCGAAGGCCCACAGGGCGGCGCCGTCCTCCTTGTGCATACGGATGCCGCCCAGCTTCTTCCCGTTCGTGGGCGGCGGCGAGGCGCCGTCGAGGGCGTTGGAGAAGGCTATGTTCACGCCCGACGCCTTGGTGAAGTACACGATGTGCTCGATCTGGACCCCGTCCGAGCCCTTGAGGGACTGGGTGCGCAGGGTGACCGAGTAGCGGCCGGGCTGCGGTCCCACCGTGCCCGGCCACACCGTGAACGTCCGGCTCGCGTTGCCGGTCGCGTCCACCAGCCACACCCGCTTCTCGCCGAGCGAGTACACGATCCGGCGGCCCGTGCCCGACCCGTCCGGCAGCGCAGGCGTCGCCGACGGCCCCGGCTTGGCGGGCCCGTGCGCACCCGCAGACGCCGACGGTCGGGACTTCACGGACTTAGAGGCCGTGGGATGCGGCCCGTGGTCCGCCTGTACGGCCAGGGCGATGACGGCGGCGGTCGCTCCGACCGTCAGTCCGGAGACCCAGGCCCACGAGGGCAGTCGGGCAGCCACGGGTACGCATCTCCTCCGCTACGGGTCCCCCGTCTCAGCACCGGGGTCGGATCATCGTACTCAGTCCCCGCTCGGTCCAGACCCTCAGTCCAGGACCGGCAGCAGCTCCGGCAGGTGTCCGTCGGAGGCCTCCGCCGCCCGCTGCCGCTCCTCGGAGACCTCGCCGTACAGGGTCGTACGCGGCTTCGCCGGGCGGCCGGCCGCCTCCGCGACCGCCACCAGGTCACGGACCGACTTGTACGAGCCGTAGGACGAGCCCGCCATGCGGGAGATCGTTTCCTCCATGAGGGTTCCGCCCAGGTCGTTCGCGCCCGAGCGGAGCATCTCCGCCGCACCCTCCGCGCCCAGTTTGACCCAACTTGTCTGGATGTTCGGGATCCAGGGGTGGAGGAGGAGGCGGGCCATCGCCGTGACCGCCCGGTTGTCCCTCGTCGTCGGGCCCGGGCGGGAGATGCCCGCCAGGTACACCGGCGCGTTCGTGTGGATGAAGGGGAGGGTCACGAACTCCGTGAAGCCGCCCGTCTCCCGCTGGATGCGCGCCAGCGTGCGCAGGTGGCCCAGCCAGTGGCGGGGCTGGTCGACATGGCCGTACATCATCGTGGAGGACGAGCGGATGCCCAGCTCATGGGCCGTCGTGACCACCTCGATCCAGGTGGCCGTGGGCAGCTTGCCCTTGGTCAGGACCCAGCGGACCTCGTCGTCGAGGATCTCCGCCGCCGTGCCGGGGATCGTGTCGAGGCCGGCCTCCTTCGCGGCCGTCAGCCACTCGCGGATCGACATGCCGGTGCGGGTCGCGCCGTTCACCACCTCCATGGGCGAGAACGCGTGGACGTGCATCCCGGGCACCCGCCCCTTCACCGCCTTGGCGATGTCGAAATACGCCGTCCCGGGCAGGTCCGGGTGGATGCCGCCCTGCATGCACACCTCGACCGCGCCCACGTCCCAGGCCTGCTGGGCCCGGTCCGCGACCTGCTCCAGCGACAGCGTGTACGCGTCCGCGTCCGTCCGGCGCTGCGCGAAGGCGCAGAAGCGGCAGCCGGTGTAGCAGACGTTCGTGAAGTTGATGTTGCGGGTGACGATGTACGTCACGTCGTCGCCCACCACCGACCGGCGCACGTCGTCCGCCACCTGGCACAGGGCGTCCAGCGCCGGGCCGTCCGCGTGCAGCAGGGCGAGGGCCTCGGCGTCCGTCAGGCGGGTCGGGTCGTCGGCCGCCGTGCGCAGGGCCTGGCGTACGTCCGTGTCGATGCGCTCCGGTGCCATGCCGGGGGCCGCCGCCTCGCGCAGCGCCTCCCAGTCGCCGTAGACCTCGTCGAAGTCGTCGCGGCGGTCGGCGGTGCGGCCCTCGGTGTCGATCGTGCGGTGCAGGTCCGTACGGCCGGACGGGGTGAACGCCTCCTCCGGCTCCTGCCACGGGTGGCCCTCGACCACCGCGTCCGGGAGGGCCAGGCCCGTCTCCGGGTCGGCCAGCGCGCTCACGTGCGGGCGCAGCCGCGGGTCCAGCCAGGGCTCGCCGCGGCGGACGAACTCCGGGTAGACGCAGAGACGTTCACGCAGCTCGAAGCCCGCCGCCGCCGACTTCTGCGCCAGCTCCTCGATCTGCGGCCAGGGGCGCTCGGGGTTGACGTGGTCGATGGTCAGCGGGGAGACCCCGCCCCAGTCGTCGATGCCGGCGCCGATCAGCCGCTCGTACTCGCTGTCGACCAGGTTCGGCGGGGCCTGGAGACAGGCGGACGGGCCCATGATGTGCCGGGCGACGGCCACCGTGGCGACCAGGTCGTCCAGTTCGGCGTCCGGCATGCCGCGCATCGCCGTGTCCGGCTTGGCGCGGAAGTTCTGGATGATCAGCTCCTGGATGCCGTGGTAGGCCCGCGAGACCTTGCGGAGCGCGAAGAGGGACTCCGCGCGCTCCTCGTACGTCTCGCCGATGCCGATCAGCAGGCCGGAGGTGAAGGGGACCGAGGAGCGGCCCGCGTCCTCCAGGACGCGCAGGCGTACGGCCGGTTCCTTGTCCGGGGAGCCGTAGTGCGGGCCGCCGGGCTCGGACCAGAGCCGGGTGGCGGTGGTCTCCAGCATCATGCCCATCGACGGGGCGACGGGCTTGAGCCGCTGGAAGTCCGTCCAGCTCATGACGCCGGGGTTGAGGTGGGGCAGGAGGCCCGTCTCCTCCAGGATGCGGATGGAGACGGCGCGGACGTAGGCGATCGTGTCGTCGTAGCCGTGCGCGTCGAGCCACTCGCGCGCCTCCGGCCAGCGGTCCTCGGGCTTGTCGCCGAGGGTGATCAGGGCTTCCTTGCAGCCGAGCGCGGCGCCCTTGCGGGCGATGTCCAGCACCTCGTCCGGGGACATGAACATCCCGTGGCCCGCCCGGCGCAGCTTGCCGGGGACGGTGACGAACGTGCAGTAGTGGCACTTGTCCCGGCACAGCCGGGTCAGGGGGATGAAGACGCTCTTCGAGTACGTGATGACACCGGGGCGGCCCGCCTCTTCGAGACCCGCGTCCCGTACCCGGGCGGCCGACGCGGCGAGGTCGGTGAGGGCCTCGCCGCGGGCCTGGAGAAGTACCGCTGTCTCGGCGACGTCGAGGGCGACGCCGTCCCGGGCGCGTTTGAGGGCGCGACGCATGGAGTTCTCGGTGGGGCCGGTTCCGGAGGTCGCGGAAGTCGTCATCCTTCGAGGATACGTTCGCGATGATCAGGGTTGAGGAGCCGGAGGACGGCCGGTCGAGGATGAGGAGTCAGAGCATGCCCGCGTACTCGTCCAGCGCCCGCAGCACCTCCCTCTCCCCCTCCGGCGGCAGCTGGACCACGACCTCCTCGATGCCCAACTCGGCGTAGTGCGCGAGCTTGCCGGGGGTGGGGTGGACGGCGTACGGCACGCACTGGAGGGCGGCCGGGTCTCGGCCGGCGTCCGCCCACACCGAGCGCAGTACGGGCAGCGACTCGGTCAGCCCGCGTCCGCCGATCGGCAGCCAGCCGTCGGCGTACTCGGCGATGTGCGCGAACAGCCCGGGCCCGGCGGAGCCGCCGACCAGGATGCGCGGGCCGACGACCCCTCCGCGCGGCTTGCGCACCGGCTTGGGGAACGCGAAGCTCGGCCGTACGCTCCCGAACCGGCCCTCGTAGCCGGTCGGTTCCTCGGACCACAGCGCCCGCATCAGGCCCATCCGGTCGCGGACCAGCTCCCTTCGGGTGCGCCACTCCACGCCGTGGTCGGCGGCCTCCTCGGCGTTCCAGCCGAAGCCGACGCCGAGGGTGAGGCGACCGCCGGAGAGGTGGTCGAGGGTCGCGGCCTGCTTGGCGAGGTCGATCGGGTCGTGCTGGGCCACGAGTGTGATCCCGGTACCGAGGCCCAGCCGCTCGGTCACGGCCGCCGCCTGTCCGAGCACGATGAACGGGTCGAGGGTACGGCCGTACTCGCGCGGCAACTCGCCGCCGGCCGGGTACGGGGTGCTCCGCTCCACGGGGATGTGGGTGTGTTCGGGCAGGTACAGCCCCGCGAAGCCGCGCGATTCCAGTTCCTGGGCGAGCCGGGTGGGGGTGACGGTCTCGTCGGTGAGGAAGATTGTGACGGCGATACGCATGGGCTATCTGTACCCGCCCCTTTTCGGTACCTACCTTGGAGGTGTGACGACCTTGCGCGGCACTCTCGCTCCAGGTTCACCGGACTATGTCTACGTACCCGTGGAAGTACCACCAGGCATCACCGAGTTGCGGGTCTCGTACAGCTACGACAAGCCCGCCGTACCGCCCGGCACCCCCGGCAACGCCCTCGACATCGGGCTCTTCGACGAGCGCGGCGTCGAAGCGGGGTTCAGGGGCTGGTCGGGGAGCGCCCGGACCGAGTTCTTCGTGCGGGCCGACGATGCGACGCCCGGCTATCTGCCCGGCCCGCTCACCCCCGGCACCTGGCACATCGCGCTCGGCCCCTACACCGTCGCCCCGCAGGGCCTGTCGTACGAACTGACCGTCACGCTCACCGAAGGGGAGCCCGGCGAGACCCCCCGCCCGGTGTATCCGCCCGCGCGGGCGGCGGGCCGGGGGCGGGACTGGTACCGGGGGGACTGCCATCTGCACTCCTGGCACTCCGACGGTCGCCGCACCCCGGCCGAGATCGCCGCGCTGGCCCGTGCGGCCGGGCTGGACTTCATCAACAGCTCGGAGCACAACACGACGTCCTCGCACGCCCATTGGGCCGACGTGGCGGGCGAGGACCTGCTCGTCCTGCTCGGCGAGGAGGTCACAACGCGCAACGGCCATGCGCTGGCCCTCGGGACCGACCCCGGGACCTTCGTCGACTGGCGCTACCGCGCCCGGGACGGCCGCTGGGGCCACTTCGCGCGGGAGATCCGCCGCGCCGGGGGCCTGGTCGTACCGGCGCATCCGTACGGCGCGTGCGTCGGGTGCGCCTGGAAGTTCGGGTTCGCGGAGGCGGACGTCGTCGAGGTGTGGAACGGGCCGTACACGCCCGACGACGAGCTGGCCCTGGCCGCGTGGGACGCGGGGCTCGCCGCCTCCGCGCGCGGGCAGCGGGCATGGCTGCCGGCCATGGGCAACAGCGACGCCCACCGCGACCCGGACCAGGTCGGCCTGCCCCAGACGGTCGTCCTCGCCGAGGATCTGACCCGGGAGGCGATCCAGGACGGCCTGCGCGCCGGCCGCTCCTACGTGGCCGAGTCGCAGTACGTGCGGCTGGACTTCGGCGTGACCGCGGAGACCGGCCAACAGGCGGGAATCGGCGAACGGTTGGCGGTGCCGGACGACGGCACCCCGGTGACCGTCCGCCTGGAGGTCTCCGGCGCCCCTCGCTGCATGGTCCGCTTCGTGACGGACCAGGGGGTGCTGTTCACGAGCGGCCCGCTGCCGGTGTCGGGCGCGGGCGTGGTCGAGTGGCACACGACCCCCTCCTACGCCGCCTACGTACGGGCGGAGTTGAGGCACGAAACGGCGGCCGGGCCGGTGCCGGGGGCGCTGGCCGCGTTCACGAATCCCGTGTTCCTCGGGGCTACTTGATCTGCTTCGCCGCCCACTCGGCCCATTCCTGTCGCATCGCGTTGAAGCGCAGGCCGTATTCGAGGGCGATCCGGCCGTAGACGGAGAGGTTGTCGTCGTCCCAGTCGATGGAGTCGGCGAGCTGCCGCAGCTGCTCGTACCCCTCCCGGGACATCTCGGTCAGCTCGGTCAGATAGTCGCGCGCCTGTTCGGGCCGCAGCACACCGAGGAAGAAGACGCGCAGCAGGATGTCGCTGCGGGCGTTGCGCTGGGGCTTGGTCTCGGTCAGCCAGTGGCGCAGCTCGCTCATGCCCTCGTCGGTGAGGGCATACTCCTTGCGCCCGCGCGGCCCCTCGGCGGTCACCGCGATCAGCCCGGAGCCCGCCAGCCTGGTCAGCTCGGTGTAGATCTGGCTCTGGGTGGCGGGCCAGACGTTGGCCAGCGAGGTCTCGAACGTCTTCAGCAGGTCGTAGCCGCTGGCGGGACGCTCGGAGAGCAGGCCCAGCAGTGCATGTCTGAGGCTCATGCCCTCACTCTACATTCCAGGATTGACATGTCACGAGTCGACCTTCTACTTTTGACATGTCGAGAGAGGAACTCGGCGCACACCAGGACCAGCCACACCCAGACCAACGGGGGACCCCATGTCGTACCTGCGCTCGTTCTTGCCGTGGATCGTCTTCGCCGTCATCCCCTCGGGGGACTGGCAATGGGGCGCGCTCGCCGCCCTGGCGCTGTCACTGGGGATCATCGCCCAGGAAAAGAAGTCCGGCACCGGTTTTGACGCGCTCATCATCGAGTCCGGCTCGGCGGTCTTCTTCGCGGCCCTCGCCGCCATCGCCTTCGCCGACCCGCACTCGGGCGTGCACGACTACTCCGCGGCCCTCTCCTCGGGCACTCTCGCCGTCATCGCCGGTGTCTCGCTGGCCATCGGCCGGCCGTTCACCCTGGGCATCGCCAAGCGGACCACACCCCGCGAGTACTGGGGCCTGAAGCCGTTCATCCGGACCAACGTGATCATCACCGCCGTCTGGACCGCCGGCTTCGCCGTGACCGCCGGCGTGCTCGCCCTGCTGGACCACGCCGGGCACGCCCACTCGACGCCCGCGACCCTGGTCCAGATCGCCGGCTTCGTCGCGCCGATGCTCTTCACCACCCGCTACGTCGCCCACGTCCAGGCGAAGGCTCAGGCCGCCGGGCAGGCGACCCGATGACCACCGCGCCGAAGCACCTCTTGGGCAACTACGCGCCGGTCGCCGAGGAACTCACCGCGTACGACCTGCCCGTGACCGGCACCCTCCCGCCCGAGCTGTCCGGCTGGTACCTGCGCAACGGCCCGAACCCCGCCGACGCCGCCTCCGGCCACTGGTTCTTCGGTGACGGCATGGTCCACGGCGTCCGCCTGGAGGGCGGACGTGCCGTCTCCTACCGCAACCGCTGGGTGCGCACCACACAGTTCACCGAGCGGACGCCGATGTACGACGCCCAGGGCCGCCGGGACCTCACGGCCGGCCCGGCCAACACCCACGTCGTCCGGCACGCCGGCCGCACCCTCGCCCTGGTCGAGACCGCCCTGCCCTACGAGCTGACCTGCGACCTCGACACCACGGGCGCGTACGACTTCGACGGCCGGCTGCGGACCGCGATGACCGCCCACCCGAAGACCTGCCCGGCCACCGGCGAACTGCACTTCTTCGGGTACGGCATGGTGGAGCCCACCCGCCTGACCTACCACCGCGCCGACGCCAAGGGCGAGTTGACGGTCAGCAGGCCGATCGAGGTGCCCGGCCCGACCATGCTGCACGACTTCGCCCTCACCGCCGGGCACGTCGTCTTCATGGACCTGCCGGTCGTCTTCGACGTCGAACTCGCCCTGTCCGGCGGAACCATGCCCTACAGCTGGGACGCCGGATACGGCGCCCGGCTCGGCGTGCTGCGCCGCGACGACCCCTACGGCGAGGTCCGCTGGTTCCCCATCGACCCCTGCTACGTCTTCCACACCCTCAACGCCCACGACGCGCCCGACGGCACGCTCGTCCTGCACGTGATGCGCTACCCCGAGATGTGGCGGCGCGACCCGGACGGCAGCACCCGGCCGCAGCAGGCCGTGCTGTGGAAGTGGACCGTCGACCCGGTCCGCGGCACGGTCCGCGAGGAGCAGGTCGACGACCGCCCGGGCGAGTTCCCGCGCGTGGACGACCGGCTCACCGGACTCGACTCCGGCCACGGGCACATCACCTGCGGCACCTCGCTGGTCCGCTACGACCTGGCCACCGGCTCCGCGGCCACGCACGACTTCGGCCCCGGCCGCACTCCCGGGGAGGCGGCGTTCGCCCCCGCCGACCGGACTCCGGGCGGCCCGGGCTGGCTGCTGACGTACGTGCACGACGCCGCCACCGACCGCAGCGACCTGGTCGTCCTGGACGCCGGCGATCTCGCCGCACCCCCGGTCGCCACCGTCCACCTCCCGGCCCGGGTGCCGTTCGGCTTCCACGGCAACTGGCTCGCCGACCTGGAGGGCTGGGCCGACAGGGCCTAGGTCCTGTCGTCAAATTCCCGTCGTCCGCCCGAAGGACGGGCCCCGCGGCGGCGATGGGGGTGCCCCCGCGCGAGCGTGTTCGAGCGTGGGGGAGGAGTCACGTGGGCGCTCCGGCAACGCGGCTGGGGCTCCCCCCACGCCCTTGAGGCAGTGGGGGAGTGCGTGCCAGGCGTCGCGGGGCAGGCGGGAATTTGCCGACAGGGCCTAGGGGGTGCGGGTCAGCGGACGGTGACGGTGTAGAGGTAGTAGGCGGGGGTGCCGTCCGGGCTGCCGGTGGCCGTGGGGACGGGGCTCGTCGAGGGGGCGGGCCGGGTGGGGTCGGCGCACCGGCCCATCGCGCAGTGCAGCAGCTTCACCGTCGTCGTGCCCTTCTTGACCGCGGTGAAGTCGAAGTACGCCGTGCCGTCACCGCCGCCGGCGACGCCCTCGGGGCTGCCGTGGATGTCCTCCCGCATGCCGCGGTACTCGATGACGCCCGCGTCGGGCCGCGGGGAGGCCAGATACCAGTGCTCGCCCATGAAGGGCCTGGCCGGGACCTTGAGGGTGAACCTGGCACCGGCGTCGACCGCGACGGTGCGCTGCTGGACGCCGTACTCGTGCTGCCCCGCACCGCCGAAGCCGCAGCCGGTCAGGGCGAGCGGGAGGAGAGCCCAAACCGCTGAGTGGCGGGCCGATTTCGGTATGCGCACGGTCAGTCCTGTTGCGAACGGTCTTGATCGCCGGGAGGCTAGCACGCGCCCGCATCACCGCTCATGGCTGACCGAAACCGCTCACGGCGGACCGAGACCAGGAGAACCCCGGACATGCCCAGCACCCCCGGCCTGAAGCAGCGCATCGTGACCCGCTTCCAGCGCCACGTCGCCAACCCGCTGAACCGGCGCCTGCCCTTCCAGGTCCTCCTGGAGACCACCGGCCGGAAGTCCGGCCGGCCCCGGCAGACACCGGTGGGCGGGCGCCGGGTCGGCGACTCCTTCTGGCTCGTCTCGGAGTACGGCTACAAGTCCCAGTACGTCCGCAACATCCAGGCCGACCCGTCCGTGCGCGTCCGCATCGCCGGCCGCTGGCACCACGGCACCGCCCATCTCCTCCCCGACGACGACCCCATGGCCCGCCTGCGCACCCTGCCCCGCCTCAACAGCGCGGCGGTCTGGGCGCTGGGCGCGGACCTGCTGACGGTGCGCGTGGACCTCACGGACTGAGCGAACTGAGCCGACTGAGCGGCTTGAGCCCGCCGGTCACCCGGGCCACACGATCGCCTGCACCTCGCTGTAGGCGTGCAGGGCGTAGGAGCCCACGTCCCGGCCGACGCCGCTCTTCTTGAAGCCGCCGAAGGGGGCCTCCATGTTGCGGCCGACCGTGTTGACGCCGACGCCTCCGGCCCGCAGGCGGCGCGCCACCCGGAAGGCCCTGGCCACGTCGCCGGACCAGACGTAGTCGATGAGCCCGTAATCGGAGTCGTTGGCGAGGGCCACTCCCTCGTCCTCGTCCTCGAAGGGGATCACCGCGACCACCGGCCCGAAGATCTCCTCCCGGGCCACCCGCATGTCGTTTGTGCAGTCGGCGAGGAGGGTCGGACAGACGTAGAACCCCCGCTCCAGCGGAGGGCGTTCGCCCCCCGCGACCACCGTCGCGCCCTCCTTGCGGCCCAGTTCGACGTACGACTCCACCCGGGCCCGGTGCTCCGCCGAGATCACCGGGCCCACGACGGTGTCCGGTTCGCGCGGATCTCCTACCTTCAACCGGCTTGCGTAGGCGGCCAGTTCCGAGACCACGCGGTCGTACACGCCCCGCTGGGCCAGCACCCGGGTCGGGGCCGTACAGATCTGGCCGCTGTAGAAGGAGAAGGTGGTGCCGATCCCGGCCACGGCCGAGGCGAGGTCCGCGTCGTCGAGGACGACCGCCGCCCCCTTCCCGCCCAGCTCCATCAACTGGCGTTTCATGTCCCGCCCGCACACCTCGGCGATGCGCCGCCCGACGGCCGTGGAGCCGGTGAAGCTCACCATGTCGACGTCGTCGGACTCCACCGCCGCCTCGCCCACGGCCACGTCCCGCCCCGAGACGACGTTCACCACCCCCGGCGGCACCCCGGCCGCCTCCAGCGCCTCCGCCATCCGGTACACCGACAAGGGGTCCTGCGGGGCCGGTTTCACCACCACCGTGTTGCCCATCGCCAGCGCCGGGGCGACCTTGCCGGCCGGGTTGGCCCACGGGTTGTTGTAGGAGGTGATGCAGGTGACGACCCCGACCGGCTGCCGCACGGCCAGCGCGCCCATCACGCCCGCCCTGCTCATCGGCCCGGCCTCGTTGATCTGCGGGGCGATCGGCCACTCGGACGGCTCGACCGTGGCGTAGCGGCGGAAGCGTGCCGCGGCCACGCCGACCTGCATCGCGCGGGCCGTACCGGTCGTCGCCCCGGTCTCCGCCCGGGCCAGCTCGGCGTACGGCACCAGGTGGTCGCGGATGATCTGTGCCGCCCGGCCCAGCACCGCCGCCCGCTCCTCCGGCCGCTTCCGCGACCACGCCCCGAACGCCTCCCGGGCCGCCGCACACGCCTCCCGCACCTGCTCCGGCGAGGCCTCCGGCGCCAGGCCGACGGTGTCCTCGGTCGCCGGGTCGAAGACCGGGTAGTACCCGGAGGCCGGCTCCACCCACTCCCCGCCGATGAACAGCCGCTGCTGCTCGTCGCTCATCGCGTGCTCACCGTCTCCGTGTCCCGCCCGGACCGCAGCACCTTCCCCGGTACGGCACCGCGCACCACGTCGTCCCGGATCGCCTCGACCCCGTTGACCCACACGGCCCGCACCCCGAGCGCCCTGGAGTCCAGCCGGGGGCTGTCGCCCGGCAGATCGTGCACCAGGGTGGCCGGTCCCGCGTCGATCCGCTCGGGGTCGAAGAGGACCAGGTCGGCATGCCAGCCTTCCCTGATCCGCCCCCGCTCCCGCAGCCCGAAGAGCCGCGCCGGATCGTCGGTCAGCATCTTGACCGCCTGTTCGAGCCCGACCAGCTTCCGGCCGCGCAGACAGTCCCCGAGGAACCGGGTGGTGTACGGCGCCCCGCACATCCGGTCCAGGTGTGCGCCCGCGTCGGAGCCGCCGAGCAGGACGTCCTCGTGCTGCCAGGTCTCGGCGCGCAGGGCCCAGGAGGCGGGGTCGTTGTCGCTCGGCATCGGCCACAGCACCGTACGCAGGTCGTCGGCCGCGCAGATCTCGACCAGGCACGCGAAGGGGTCCAGCCCCCGCTCCTCGGCGATGTCGCGCACCACCCGCCCGGTCAGCCCCCGGTTGGCCTCGCTGTAGGTGTCCCCGATGACGTACCGCCCGAAGTCGGCCAGCCGCCGGAAGACGCCGGCCTCCTTCGACCGGGCGCGCCGCAGCAGCTCCGCCCGCACCTCCGGGTCGCTCAGCCGGGCGATCCTCTCCGGCACGGGCAGGCCCAGGACCGGCCCCCACCCCGGGATCAGGTTCAGCGCGCAGAAGGTGCCCAGGGACATGTTCATCGGCGTGAGGATCGGCATGGTCAGGGCGACGACCCTGCCGCCCGCCTTCCGCGCCCGCTCGCTCGCGACCAGTTGCCGGGGCACGCGCTCGGGGACGGCCGCGTCGATGGTCAGGACGTTCCAGTTCAAGGGGCGTCCGGCCGCCGCGCTCAGCTCCACGAACAGATCGATCTCGGCGTCGCTGAACTGGTCCAGGCAGCCCGCGACGATCGCCTCCAGCTGGGTGCCCTCGTGCTCGCCGACGGCCTTCGCCAGCGCCAGCAGCTCCGCCGGCCGGGCGTGCCGGGAGGCCACGGGCTGCCCGTCCCCGTCCGAGTGCGTACTGGACTGGGTGGTGGACAGCCCCCAGGCCCCGGCGTCCATCGCCTCGTGCAACAGCCGTACCATCTCGGCCAGTTGCGCCTCGCTGGGCTGCCCGCCGACCGCCTCCGACCCCATCGCGTACCGCCGCAGCGCGCAGTGCCCCACCATGAAGCCCGCGTTGACGGCGATCCGCCCCTCCAGGGCGTCCAGATACTCCCCGAAGCCGTGCCAGCTCCAGGGCGCCCCCTCCTCCAGCGCGACCAGCGACATGCCCTCGACCTTGGACATCATGCGGCGCGTGTAGTCGGCGTCCTCGGGCCGTTCGGGGTGCAGCGGGGCGAGCGTGAACCCGCAGTTCCCGGCGGCGACGGTCGTCACCCCGTGGTTGAGGGAGGGGGTGGCGTACGGGTCCCAGAAGAGCTGGGCGTCGTAGTGGGTGTGGGGGTCGACGAAGCCCGGGGCGAGGACGAGGCCGGTCGCGTCCTCGCTGGTCCGGGCCTCGTCCGTGACCTTGCCGAGAGCGGCGATACGGCCGTCCCGTATGCCGATGTCGGCGGTGTACGCGGGCGCCCCTGTGCCGTCCACGACGGTGGCGCCCTTGATGAGGTGATCGAGCATGGGGGCTCCCTTCTGCCGTGCCGCTTACGCGGCGGCCCGGAACCGGGACGTGCGGTGCACAGGATCCGTGTCGATCTTCGGAATCACGTGCTCCCCGATCAGCCGGATCGTCCGCAGCGTCTCCTCCTTCGGCACCCCCACCGGCAGCCCGAAGCTCAGCTGATCGGCCCCGGCCTGCTCCCACCGCTTGCACTGCCGCAGCACCTCGTCCGGGTCCCCGCAGATCAGCAGCTCTTCCTCGATGAGGAGTTCGACGAACTCGGGGGTGTACTCGGGCAGCGTCTCCGGCCACACCGGGAAGCCCTCGGGCCGGGGGAAGGTGTCGTGGTACCGGAACACCAGCGAGGGCAGGTAGTGCAGCCCGCCGTTCACGGCGATCTCGATCGCCTCCGCGTGCGTCGGCGCGCAGATCGCGGTCGTCGTCACCATCACGTTGTCGTTGACGAAGTCCCCGATCGGCTCGGCGTTCACGATCGCCGTCTTGTACTGCTCCAGCACCCACTCCATGTCGGAGACCTTCTGGATGCTGAAGCCGAGCACGCCGAGCCCCTTCCTCGCCGCCATGGCGTACGACGGGGGCGACCCGGCCGCGTACCACATCGCCGGGTGCGACCTGCCGTACGGCTTCGGCAGGATCTTCCTCGGCGGGAGCTGCCAGTGCTTGCCCTGGAAGCCCACGTACTCGTCCTGGAGCCACATCTTCGGGAACTCGGCGATGGTCTCTTCCCAGATCTCCTTGGTGTAGTTCATGTCGGTGATGCCGGGCAGGAAGCCGAGGATCTCGTGGCTGCCGGCGCCCCGTCCGCTGCCGAACTCGAAGCGCCCCTCGCTGAGGTGGTCGAGCATGGCAACCTTCTCGGCCACCTTCACCGGGTGGTTGACCTGGGCGAGCGGGTTGAAGATCCCGGAGCCGAGGTGGATGCGCTCGGTCGCGTGCGCCAGGTACCCCAGGAAGACGTCGTTGGCGGACAGGTGGGAGTACTCCTCCAGGAAGTGGTGCTCGGAGGCCCAGGCGTACTTGAACCCGGACTTGTCCGCCTGGATGACGTACTCGGTCTCCTCCATCAGCGCCTTGTGCTCGGCGAGCGGGTCGGTCTCGGCGCGCTTGCCCACGTATCCCTGTACAAAGAGCCCGAATTCCACGGCGGTTCACCTTCCCCGGTTCAGGTACTCACGAGTGCTACGAACTTTCTGACGTTGCGTCAGATCCGTCAATAGGTGACGACCCGTCAGATCCTCAGATCACACTGACCCCCGCCAGCCAGCCACCGTCGATCACGAAGGGCTGTCCGGTGATGTACGAGGAGTCGTCCGAGGTGAGAAAGAGGGCGAGCCGGGCCACCTCCTCCGGCTGCCCGACGCGGCCGAGCGGCACGAGTTTGCGGTACAGCTCGTCCAGGGCCCGGCTCATCTCCTCCGGATCGGCGTCAGGGTCCAGCCGGGCCGGGTTGGACATGGCGGTGTCGATGGCGCCCGGGCAGATGGCGTTCACCCGGATCCGCCGGCCCGCCAGCTCCAGCGCGGCCACCCGGGTCAGCCCCAGCACGGCGTGCTTGGTGGCGGCGTACGTGCCCACGGCGGCCATCCCGGTGAGCGCGGTGTAGGAGGCGGTGTTGACGATGGTGCCGCCGTCGGCCAGCTCCGGCGCCACGGTCTTCATGCCCAGGAAGCAGCCGACCTGGTTGACCTGCACGACCTGCATGAACTCGTCCAGCGGGGTGTCCACGAGGGAGTTGAAGCGCAGGATGCCCGCGTTGTTGACCAGCCCGTCGATGCGCCCGTACGCCTGCTTGACGGTGCCGACGGCCTCCCGCCACCCCTCCTCCGTACCGACGTCGAGGTGGACGTACAACGTCCCTATCTCCTTGGCCAGCTCCTCCCCCAGGTCGTCCAGCACATCGGCGACGACCACGCGGGCGCCCTCCTGCCGGAAGAGCCGCGCCTCCTGCTCGCCCTGTCCGCGGGCCGCCCCGGTGATGATGACGACCCGCCCGTCCAGCTTGCCCATGTCTGCTCGCTCCTCTTCCTCAGTCCAGCCGGGGCGCGACCTCCGCCCCGAACGCGGTGATCTGGTCGATGAGTTCGGCCCGGCTCCGGCTGCGGAAGCGGACCTGGATCTGGTGCACGCCCATCGCGCGGTACGCCCGCAGCGACTCGGCGAGCTGCTCCGGCGCGCCGGTGAGGGTGCGCCGCCCGACGTCCCAGCCGGCCCGGCCGACGTACAGCGGCTCGGTGATGGCGCCGACGGTGAAGGGGGCCTCGATGCCGGCCTCCGCACGCATGCGCCGGAGCGTGGCGATCTGCGCGGGCAGGCGCTCGCGCGGATCCCCCTGCGGCAGCCAGCCGTCGCCCTTCAGCGCGGCCCGGCGCACGGCGGCGGGTGAGGAACCGCCGACCCAGAGGGGGATGTGCGCCTGGGCGGGCCGGGGCCGCTGCCCGAGCCCTTCGAAGTCGTAGTACTTGCCGTGGTGTTCGGGAAACTCCTCGGGCCCGAGGGCGGCCCGCAGCGCGTCGACGGCCTCGTCGAGCACGGCCCCGCGCCGCTCGAAGTCGACCCCCAGCGCCTCGAACTCCTCCCGCACATGCCCGGCGCCCACCCCGAGGACCAGCCGCCCGCCGGAGAGGTGATCGAGGGTGGCGTACTGCTTGGCGGTGAGCAGCGGGTGGCGCAGGCCGACCACGGCGACATGGCTGAGCAGCCGGACGCGCTCGGTGACGGCGGCGAGATGGGCGAGTGTGGCGACGGGGTCGTACCAGACCGTGCTCATCGCCGAGGCCAGCCGGCGCGGGATGGCCACGTGGTCGCAGCAGGCGACGTAGTCGAACCCGGCGCGGTCGCAGGCGCGGGCGACCTCGACCAGGTCGGCGGGGGTCCCGACGGCCTCCCAGCCCTCGGTGTAGAGGGTGCTCCCGGACTGGACGGGCAGCTGGATGCCGTACGCCAGGCGGCTCACCGGGACCCCGCTCCCGCCCCCGGCCAGAGCCCGTCCGGCGTCAGCCCCAGCAGCTCGATGGCGTTCCCGCGCACGATCCGCTCGACCACGTCCGGCGCCAGATGCCCCATCTGGGCCTCGCCGACCTGGCGGGATTTGGGCCAGGTGGAGTCGGAGTGCGGGTAGTCGGTCTCGTAGAGGACGTTCCCGACGCCGATGGAGTCGAGGTTCCTCAGCCCGAAGGCGTCGTCGAAGAAGCAGCCGTAGACGTGGTCCGCGAACAGCTCGGACGGCGGCCGGTGCACCTTGTCGGCGACCCCGCCCCACCCGCGGTTCTCCTCCCACACGACGTCCGCGCGCTCGAGGATGTACGGGATCCACCCGATCTGCCCCTCGGCGTACATGATCCGGAGGTTCGGGAAGCGCTCGAACTTGCCGCTCATCAGCCAGTCCACCATCGAGAAGCAGCAGTTGGCGAAGGTGATGGTGGAGCCGACGGCGGGCGGGGCGTCGGCGGAGGTGGAGGGCATACGGCTGCTGGAGCCGATGTGCATCGCGACGACCGTGCCGGTCTCGTCGCAGGCGGCGAGGAAGGGGTCCCAGTCGTCGGTGTGGACGGACGGCAGTCCGAGGTGCGGGGGTATCTCGGAGAAGGCGACGGCCCGCACCCCGCGCGCGGCGTTCCGCCGTACCTCCCGGGCCGCCAGCTCGGCGTCCCAGAGCGGGATGAGGGTGAGGGGTATGAGCCGCCCGCGCGCCTCGGGCCCGCACCACTCCTCCACCATCCAGTCGTTGTAGGCGCGGACGCAGAGCAGGGCGAGCTCCCGGTCCCGGGCCTCGGTGAAGGTCTGGCCGCAGAAGCGGGGGAAGGTGGGGAAACAGAGGGCGGACTGGACGTGGTTGAGGTCCATGTCGGCGAGGCGGGCGGGGACGTCGTACGACCCGGCGCGCATCTGCTCGTAGGTGATGACTTCGAGCTTGATCTCGTCCCTGTCGTACCCGACGGCGGTGTCGAGGCGGGTGAGCGGCCGGCGCAGGTCCTCGTAGACCCACCAGTCGCCGAGGGGACCGTCCGTGCTGCCGGGCTCGCCCATGACGGGCTTGAACCGCCCGCCGAGGAAGGTCATCTCCTTCAGGGGGGCGCGGACGGTCCGCGGCCCCACGTCCAGGTACTTCTTCGGGAGGCGGTCCTGCCAGACGGTGGCCGGTTCGACGGTGTGGTCGTCCACGGAGATGATCTTCGGGAACGGACTTTCCATGGCTTCTCGGCTGTCGCTCTGGGTGTCCATGGCGCTCACGGTAGCGCTGATCTGACGACCCGTCAGCTGTCGTGTCGGCCGCTCATTGGCAACCACGGTGCAAAGACCGTGTGAGGGCCTTGTGGACCGATGCGCGCCCATCTGTGATCGACGTCTCGCACGGCTGACGCAACCGTCCGGAACAAGGCAAACTGGCGGAGTTGTTCGAGTGCCTAAGGGGGGCCAACGCATGGACGGTGGGCCGCGAGTGCCGGAGCAGCGGCGCGCCGACTCCGTGACCATTGCGGAGCCGGCGGCGCTGCGCTTCAGCGTGCTCGGTCCGGTGCGGGCCCGGCGCGGCGAGGAGGCGCTCAGCACGGGCTCCCCCCAGCAGCGCGCCCTGCTGGCCGCCCTGCTGCTGCGCGAGGGCCGTACGGCGACGGCGGCGGAGCTGATCGACGCGCTGTGGGGCACCGAGCCGCCGTCACAGGCGCTGGCGGCACTGCGCACGTACGCCTCCCGCCTGCGGAAGATCCTCGACCCCGGGGTCCTGGTGAGCGAGTCGGGCGGCTACGCGGTGCGCGGCCTGCGCGAGGGCGCCCTCGACCTGGCGGAGGCGCAGGACCTGGCCGCCCAGGCGGAGAAGGCGCGGGGCGCCGGCGACCTGGGCCATGCGCGGTCCGTACTGAACCGGGCCCTGTCCCTGTGGGACGGCGAACCCCTGGCCGGGGTCCCCGGCCCGTACGCGGAGGGGCAGCGGGCCAGGCTGGAGGAGTGGCGCCTGGTGCTGCTGGAGTCCCGCCTGGACATGGACCTCGAGCAGGGCTGCCATGCGGAGGCGGTCTCGGAGCTGACGGCCCTGACGGCGGCGCACCCCCTGCGGGAGCGCCTGCGCGAGCTGCTGATGCTGGCGCTGTACCGCAGCGGACGCCAGGCGGAGGCCCTGGCGGTCTACGCCGACACCCGCCGCCTCCTGGCGGACGAGCTGGGCGTGGACCCGCGCCCGGGCCTGCGCGAACTGCAACAGCGCATCCTCCAGGCGGACCCGGCCCTGGCCGAGCCCTCGGCCCCGGTGGCGGAACCGTCCGTGATCCCGGTCCGCCCGGCCCAGCTCCCCGCGTCCGTCCCGGACTTCACCGGCCGCACGGCCTTCGTGGGCGAACTGAGCGACGTACTGGCCTCGGCGTCGGAGGCCGAGGGCCGGGTGATGGCGGTCTCGGCGCTGGCCGGAATCGGCGGCGTGGGCAAGACGACGCTGGCGGTGCACGTCGCCCACCGGGCCCGCCCGGCCTTCCCGGACGGCCAGCTGTACGTGGACCTCCAGGGCGCGGGCCCCCGCCCGGCGGAACCGGAGACGGTACTCGGCTCGTTCCTGCGCGCCCTGGGCACGGCCGACTCGGCGATCCCGGACTCCCTGGAGGAACGGGCGGCCCTGTACCGGTCCGTGCTGGACGGCCGCCGGGTACTGGTCCTGCTGGACAACGCGAAGGACGCGGCACAGGTACGTCCCCTGCTGCCCGGGACGCCGGGCTGCGCGGCCCTGGTCACGTCCCGGGTCCGCATGCTGGACCTGGCCGGGGCCCACCTGGTGGACCTGGACGTGATGTCCCCCGACGAGGCGCTGTCGCTGTTCACGAAGATCGTCGGCGAGGAACGGGTCACCGCGGAGCGCGAGGCCGCGCTGGACGTGGTGGCAGCATGCGGCTTCCTGCCCCTCGCGATCCGCATCGCAGCCTCCCGTCTGGCGGCGCGCCGCACCTGGACGGTGTCGGTCCTGGCGGCGAAGCTGGCGGACGAGCGGCGTCGGCTGGACGAACTCCAGGCCGGCGACCTGGCGGTCAAGGCCACCTTCGAACTGGGCTACGGCCAGCTGGAGCCCGCGCAGGCGCGGGCGTTCAGGCTGCTGGGCCTGGCGGACGGCCCGGACATGTCGCTGGCTGCTGCGGCGGCGGTCCTGAACCTGCCCCCGGAGGAGACGGAGGA
Organism: Streptomyces sp. NPDC002676; assembly: GCF_053592455.1. Lineage (NCBI taxonomy): Bacteria > Bacillati > Actinomycetota > Actinomycetes > Kitasatosporales > Streptomycetaceae > Streptomyces > Streptomyces sp. NPDC002676. The sequence goes on from NZ_JBSFVT010000004.1 coordinate 278,891, forward strand.
CCTCCTGGAGGCCCTCGTCGACACGTCCCTCCTGGAGTCGGCCGCGCCGGGCCGCTACCGCTTCCACGACCTGGTCCGGCTCTACGCGCGTGCTTGCGCGGAGCGGGACGAGCAGCCGCCGAGTGAGCGGGAGGCTGCGATGTCGCGGTTGCTGGACTTCTATCTGGCCACGGCAGCTCAGGTCTACGCGATCGAGCGCCCGGGGGACCGGTTGGTGGATCACCTGGAGGCTGCCGAGTACCCGGGCTTGACCTTCGAGGACCGGCATCGCGCCCAGGACTGGTTGTACTCGGAGGCCATGACCCTGTTGGCGTGTGTACGTCAGTCGACGTCTCCTGACCGCCTTCGGCGAGCTGTGGACCTGTTGTGGGCCGCCATCGACTTGACGGAGTCAGGCGCCAACTCCCGGGAGTACTTGGCAACCGGGTCGTCGATCCGTGACGCCGCGCGCGTTGCGGCCGATCAGCGCACCGAGGCCCGAGCCCTCGTCACCTTGGCCAACGGCCACCATCTGACGGGGCGTTTCGAGCTGGCCGACGAACGAGCCACGGAGGCCTTGCGACTGGCGGATGCCGCGGGAGATCCACTTCCCAGGTGCTGGGCGTCCAACATGCTGGGCATCATCGCGCTCTACCACGGCCGACTCGAAGACGGCGAGAAGCACCTGAGTCGCGCCATCGACAGCTTCCGCGCCTGCGGTGACCGCCCCGGGGAAGCCAGCGCTCTCTGCAACCTCTCGCGCATCCACCTGGCCATGGGACAGACGGCAAGCGCCATTTCACTGGCTGAGCAGGGCACTGACATGTACGACGACATGGGGCATGGGTTCAAGGCGGCCAACGGGCGCTATGCGTTGGGACTCGCGCTCACCCAGTGCGGTCGGTACGAGGAGGCTGCCGAGCGCCTCGGGGAGGCACTGGTGGTGTTCAGGGACAGCCGACAACGCCTGTGGGAAGGCATGTCCCTCTTCCGTCTCGCCGAACTCGACCTCGCGGCCGGCCGCCCGACCGACGCCGCGACCAACGCCGAGACGGCACTGGCTCTGCTTCGTGGCATCGGCGGAGACTGGCGGCGCGGCAACGCGCTCACACTTCTGGGCCGCGCCCTGAGCGGCATCGGCCAGTCCGGCCGCGCTCAGGTCTGCTGGCAGGAGGCACTCGAGATCTTCGAGGCCCTCAACGCCGCAGAGGCGAAGGAGGTTCGCATCCTTCTCGGGTCGCACGCCATTGCCTGAGGCGGCGGAGGGATGCGTTCATCGTTCGTTTATCGCCCCAGGGCACTCTCGTTTCTGTCGATCCGTCGTGTCGGGGGGCAGACGGGTCGTCACGTGGCCGCGCCGTAAGGTGTACCGGCCTAGAACACCCGTCCGGCGGCCCTCGGGGGAGCTGCCGGACGGGCCTTGCAAGACCCATCGCAACGCACTTTCAGGGGAGCGGAGTCATGAGCAACGACAAGCCGAACGAGGCCGCGCCGGCAAACACCGAGACGCCGGCTGAGGTCACCACCATGAACAGCCATGCCACGATCGAGCCGGCGCAGATCACCACCATGAACAGTCACGCCACCATCGGCTCGCCGAAGATCACCGCCTCCACCACAGAGGCCACCACTGGTACGGCGACGCCGGACAACTCGCACGCCACCGACGAGAAGGCCTGACAGGGCCTTCCGTCACACGGGGGAGATCGGCCGCGGCGGCGCGGAGGGGGAGCCGTCGCGGCCGAGGCGCGTCAAGGGGGCGGTCCAGGTCATATGAGGGGCCGAGCGGATATTCGACCCCTTGCCTTGTCACTTGGCAGCCCTCGGAGACTTGGCAGCATCCACCCCACCCAGCTCGCACCACACCTTCTTGTGGTCCGCGCCCTGCTCCACGCCCCACCGCACCGCCACCGCACCGATCAGGGCGAGGCCGCGTCCGTTCTCGTCGGCGTCCACGGTGGGCAGGAGTACGGGGAGGGCCTGCTCGGCCGGGTCCGTGACCTCGACGCGGATACGGTTCCCATCCACCGTCCGGGCCACCCGTACACGGACTGAAGTCCCCTCTCCCACATGCCGGATGACGTTGGTGACGAGTTCGGTGACGCAGAGCTGAACCTCGGCGCAGGGGCCGCCCAGATAACGGCGGACGGTGCGGCGCAGGCCCTGGAGCGCCTTCGGTACGGCGACGAGTTCGACGTCCAGAGGCGGCAGGCTCGGCATCCGGCCGTCACCGCGCAGCACCTCCGCCAGCTTGCGTGCCGTCGCCATGTTGCAGTTGCCGAGTGCGACCAGGCCGGCCGGGGGCTCGTACCGGCCCGCGAAGCTCGGCAGGTCGACCCGGAGGGAGGGGAGGGTGATCCCACGGGCGGAAAGCGCCGCACGCAGGTCGTCCACGCAGAGGGTGGTGTCGTAGGCGGAGCCGGCGGAGCGGCGGGTGGGGGGATTCGAGGACGACACGGTTGCGTACGCCTTCCTGTGCTCTCTGTGATGAAACAGTCACACCCTGACGCCATCGCCGGTACCTTTTGAAGAGGTTTCGGCTACGCAGCACAACTGGCAAACGGCGGTGATGAATTGTGCCCCCACGCAAAGACCCCGACGCATCGGCCAACGTCCCCTCCTTCTACGGCGCCGAGCTGCGCTACCAACGGGAGCTGGCAGGCCTCACACTGGAACAACTGGCCGAGGGAAGCTTCCGAGGCGTTCCCTTCCTGAGCCAGATCGAGCGCGGTGAGCGACGCATGCCGATGGATCTGGCCCGGCACGTCGACAAGGTGCTGGGGACGGACGGGTTTTTCGAGCGGCGTTGCGAAGATGCGCGCAGGGCACGGCAGTCGGGGCATGCGGAGTACTTCGCGGATGTGGCCGAGATGGAGCAGCATGCGGAGACGATCGAGGAGTGGGCTCCGATGCTCGTTCCGGGGTTGCTGCAGACCCAGGCATACGCCGAGGCCGTCGTGCACACCTCGCTGCACTGGCTGCCGCCCGACACGGTCGACAAGCAGGTCCGGGCCCGGCTGAAGCGCGCGGAGATCTGGAAGCGCGAGGAGCGGCCCTCGTTCTGGGCAGTGCTGCACGAATCCCTCGTCCGCAAGCCTCTCCTGCCGCCCAGGGCGATGGCGGTTCAGCTGGAGCACATCGCTCACGTGATCCGCTCCACGCAGGGCGTTCTGCAGATCCTCCCGCAAACGGCAGCCGCCTACCCGTTCATGATGGGCATGATGAAGGTGATGACCTTCCCGGACGCCCCGCCGGTGGCCTACACCGAGGGCCTCCACAATGGCCAACTCATCGACTATCCAGCGCTCGTGAAGGACTACCGCAGGTCGTACGATCTGCTCAGGGCCGCGGCACTCCCGCCAGAGGCGTCCCTGGCCATGGTCGAACGAGCGGCAGAGGACTACCGAGATGGCAAGCACCGGGATTGACCTGAGCACCGCCGTGTGGCGCAGGAGCAGCTACAGCAACGGCAGCGGCGGCGACTGCGTCGAAGTCTCCGACGCCCACCCCGGCGTCGTCCCCGTCCGCGACTCGAAGAAGGCCCAGGAAGGGCCCGTGCTGCTCTTCCGGCCTCTCGCCTGGAGCGCCTTCCTCGGCTCGCTGAAGGACTGACCCGGCCTGACCCGCCCCGTTATCCACAGGGCAAGCAGCAGCTCACGGTTTCTGCGATCTTGCCCGGGTGGAGCGAAGGGACCTGAGGGCGCTGGCGGACAGGGGCGTCCTGCTCACCTCACGTGCCGTCGAGGCCGGCTGGCCTCGGCGCAGCCTCACGCGGGCGCTGCGGGCAGAGGGCTGGACCCAGCTTCGGCAGGGCGCCTGGGCCGAGCCGGGGCGGGAGCCGGACCTGATCACTCGGCTCCGGCCCGTGCTGCTCCGCGAACCCCGGCTCGTCGTGAGCCATGGCTCAGCGGCTGCCCTCTGGAGGATCGAGATGCTCGGCGGTGGCCGCAAGGCGCCATTGGAATTCATCGACCCGCAGCTCACCATCCGCCGCGTGGCCAGCGGCGTACGCGTGCACCGGACTCCGCTCAGCGTGAGGGACATCGTGGAACGACAGGGGTTACGGCTCACCGCCCCGGCACGCACGCTCGCCGACCTGCTCAGACGTGGCCCGAGGGACGAGGCGATCGTCGCGGTGGACTCGGCGCTGACGTACCGCCGGGTCGGACACGTCCGACGTGCGCCGCTGGCCACGCAGAACGAGATCGCTGCCGCGCTGCAGTCGGCCGCACAGGGATCGGTCCGCGCCCGGAGCTGGCTGCGCCTGAGCGATCCGCTCGCCGGTTCTCCTGCGGAGACCCTTGCCCGACTGCGCATGCACGACGCTGACCTCCATCCCGAGAGTCAGGCCGAGCTGCGCACCCCAGATGGCAGCCGCCGCGTCGTCGACTTCCTGTTCCGGGCGGCAGGGCTGGGAGTGGAGATCGAGGGGTACGCCTATCACGGCACTCGTGACGCCCACCGCCGGGACATCAACCGCTACAACCAGCTCCTCCGCTGCCCGGAGATCCGCAGCCTCCTCCGCTTCAGCGCCGAGGATGTTTTCCACCGACCTGCGTACATGGTTGAGGAGATCAGGGCCGCCCTGACTGACCTGGCCGGTGATTCCCGGTGACTGTTGGGGCCGCCCGCTTCTTGGCCAGTGTCGTGCTTCCGCGAGGCGAGTAAAGGGCGCTCCCAACGGTCACTTCACCAACACCGCCCTTCCGTAACTCCCCCTTCACCCCCGCCCCCACCCCCGCCCCCGCAACTCCGCCTTCGTCACCTTTCCGCTCGCGTTCCGCGGCAGCTCCCCTACGAACTCCACCGCCCTCGGCACCTTGTAGTTCGCCATCTCTCGGCGGGACCAGGCGATCAGGTCGTCCGCGGTCAGGGGGGAGTCGGGGCGGCGGACCACGAAGGCCTTGGCGACCTCGCCGAGGCGGGGGTCGGGGATGCCGATGACCGCCACGTCGGCCACTTCCGGGTGGAGGCCCAGCTGGCGTTCTATCTCCGCCGGGTACGCGTTGAAGCCGCCGACGATGAACATGTCCTTGATACGGTCGGTGATGTGGAGGTTGCCGGCCGGGTCGAGGACGCCCACGTCGCCCGTGTGCAGCCAGCCGTCCGGGGTCACGGCCTCCCTGGTCGCCTGCTCGTCCTCGTAGTAGCCGCGCATGACGTTGAAGCCCCGGACCAGGACCTCGCCCGGGGTGCCGGGGGGTACTGAAGTCCCCTGCGGGTCGACCACCTTCAGTTCCGTACCGGGGATCGCGCGGCCGGACGTCGTCGCGATCAGCTCGGGGTCGTCGCCCCGGCGGCACATCGTGACGATGCCGCTCGCCTCCGAGAGGCCGTACGCCGTCAGGACCGTGTCCACGCCGAGTTCGCCGCGCAGGCGTTCCACCAGTCGGAGCGGTACGACCGCCGCGCCTGTCACCACCAGACGGAGAGCCGAGAGGTCGTGGGCGTTCCGGGAGGGGTGGTCCAGCAGGGACTGGTGGAGGGTGGGTGGGCCCGGCAGGACCGAGATGCGTTCCGCCGCTATGTTCGCCAGCGCCGTGTCCACGTTGAACACCGGCTGCGGGATCATCGTCGCCCCGCGCATCAGGCAGGCGAGCACCCCGGCCTTGTAACCGAAGGTGTGGAAGAAGGGGTTGATGATCAGGTAGCGGTCCGAGGTGCGTAGACCCGCCAGGTCCGACCAGATCTCGTACGCTCGCAGGGTCTGGGCGTGCGTGATCATCGCGCCCTTCGGGCAACCCGTCGTGCCCGAGGTGAAGATGATGTCCGAGAGGCAGTCGCCGTCCACATCAGCGCCCCGGCCGCGCACTTCGGGTCCCGCTACCCCCTCCCCTCCCGCCAGGAAGTCCTTCCACGTGCGGAAGTCCTGGGGGGCGTCGTCCGACAGGACCACCACCTGTTCCAGGGCAGGCAGGCCCGGAAGTGGACCCCGGGCGCCCGTGTCACCCTGCGCACCCGCCGCCCTCCTCAGCGACGCCACGTACGACGTGCCCAGGAAGGTTCCCGTCACGAACAGGAGTCGTGCGCCGCTCCTGCGCAGCACGTCCGCCGCCTCCGTACCCTTGAAGCGGGTGTTCAGCGGGACGAGGACCGCGCCCGCCGACACCGCGCCCAGCGCCGCGACCATCCAGTCCAGGGAGTTGGGGGCCCAGATCGCCACCCGGTCGCCCACTGCCACCCCGCTCGCCATGCACGCCGCCGTCGCGCGCTCCACGCGGGCGCCCAGTTCCGCGTACGTGATCCGCGTACGGCCCTCCACCACCGCCTCGGTGTCCGCGTATCGCTCGGCCGACCACTGGATCAGCTCCGGGATGGTGTCCCAGTCACTCATAGCAGCCCCCTACGGCATAGCTGACTGTCCGTCAGATTAGCTGTAATCTGACGGACAGTCAGCCAGTGGAAGGGGGCCACACCATGGCAGGATCCGGGTTGAAGGACGCCACTGCCATCGTCGGGATCGGGCAGACCGCATTTGCCAAGCACCTTCCCGAAGGCGAGAAGACCCTCGCCTGCCGTGCCGTCCTCGCCGCCCTCGACGACGCCGGGATCGCCCCCGGCGAGGTCGACGCCCTCGCCTCCTACACCATGGAGGAGACGGATGAGGTGGAGCTGGCCAAGGCCGTCGGGTTCGGGGATCTGACCTTCTTCAGCAAGGTGGGGTACGGAGGCGGTGGTTCATGTGCCACCGTGGCCCATCTCGCCGCCGCCATCGCCTCCGGGCAGGCCACCGTCGGCGTCGCCTGGCGGTCGCGGAAGCGGGGATCCGGGCCCCGGCCCTGGACGAACACCAGCGCCCAACTCCCCACTCCCGCCCAGTGGACCCGGCCCTTCGGGCTGCTGCGGCCCGCCGACGAGATCGCCATGCTCGCCCGCCGCTACATGCACGAGTACGGCGCCACCCGGGATCATCTGTTCAACGTCGCTCTCGCCTGCCGGAACCGGGCCAACCAGAACCCCGCCGCCGTGATGTACGAACGGCCGCTGACCCGCGAGATGTACATGACCTCCCGGTGGATCAGCGAACCCCTCTGCCTCTTCGACAACTGCCTGGAGACGGACGGCGCCCTCGCCTGCGTACTCGTCAGCAGGGAGCGGGCGCGGGACTGCGCCAAGAGGCCCGTGTACGTCCACTCCGCCGCCCAGGGGCTGCCCGCACAGCACCACGGCATGGTCAACTACTGGACCGACGACCCGCTCACCGGGCCCGCCTGGACCGCCGCCCGACACCTGTGGAAGCACGCCGACTTCACGCCCGACGACGTGGACGTGGCCCAGATCTACGACGCGTTCACCCCCCTCATACCCCTCTCCCTGGAGGGGTACGGGTTCTGCGGGCGCGGGGAGGGCGGGGCGTTCACCGAGCAGGGGGCGCTGGAGATCGGGGGGCGGCTGCCGATCAACACCGGGGGCGGCGGGCTCAGCGAGGCCTACGTGCACGGATTCAACCTCATCAACGAAGGGGTGAAGCAGCTGCGGGGCACCAGTACCGCGCAGGTTCCCGGGGCCGCCACCTGCCTCGTCACCGCCGGCGAAGGCGTCCCCACCTCCGCCCTCCTGCTGAGGAACTGAGGAGCCGAGGAACTGAGGAACCGAGGAACTGAGGAACCGAGGAGTTGAACCCCAGCATGCTGACTCCCGTCACCGATACCGACGGCGCTCCCTTCTGGGAGTACGCCGCCCGTGGCGAGCTGCGCGTCCAGGTCTGCGGCGACTGCGCCGTACCCCGCTTCCCGCCCCGGCCCTGCTGCCCGCACTGCCAGTCCTTCGCCGGCGAGTGGCGGCCGGTCTCGGGGCGCGGGCGCGTGTGGTCGTACGTCGTGCCGCATCCTCCGCTGCTGCCCGACTACGCGGTCCAGGCCCCGTACAACGTCGTCCTCGTGGAGCTGGAGGACGCCCCGGGCATCCGGCTCGTGGGGAACGTCGTGCGCGAGGCGGGAGCGGAGCTCAACTCCCTTGATCCGCACGGTCTGAGGATCGGCGCCCGGGTTCAGGTGGTCTTCCGCGACGGGCTTCCGCAGTGGGTGCCCGCGTGAGCACCCTCCGCCTCACCGTCGACAAGGACACCGGCGTCGCGGTCGTCACCCTGGACCGGCCCTCGCGGCTCAACGCCATCGACCTGGTCATGGTGCGCGAACTTGCCGATGTCTGGCGGGCGTTGCGGTTCGACGACTCCGTCCGCGCCGTCGTCCTCACCGGCGCCGGGGAGCGGGCCTTCTGTACCGGGATCGACCGGGACGTCGTCGTGCCGCAGCCCTCGTCGCCGTACATGCAGGACGATCCGCTGCTCGCCGTCGGGCCGAAGGCGAACGACCTGTGGAAGCCGGTCGTGGCCGCCGTGCGGGGCATGGCCTGCGGCGGGGCCTTCTATCTGCTCGGGGAGAGCGAGTTCGTCGTCGCCGACGGTACCGCCACCTTCTTCGATCCGCACACGACGTACGGCATGGTCAGCGCCTATGAGTCCGTGCTGATGCAGCAGCGGATGCCGTACGGAGAGGTCGCTCGGATGATGCTCATGGGGAGCGCCGAGCGGATCTCGGCTCAGCGGGCCTACGAGATCGGGCTCGTCTCCGAAGTCGCCGAAGAAGGCGCGGCGTTGGACGTCGCCCTGCGGTGTGCCGCCGTCATCGCCGGGCATCCCGCCGAGGCCGTGCAGGGGACAGTGCGGGCGCTGTGGGCGGCCAAGGAGGCCGCGCGTGCGCATGCCTACGCGCAGGCGCCGCAGCTCATCGCGCTCGGCAATCTGCCGGTCGAGCGGCAGGCCCAGCTGTTCACGGGGCGGCGAGCGGGGTTCCGGCTGCGCTGACCGTCCGCCCCGTGGAACCCCCTGGCGGGTGTCCCGCGCCGGAGGTAGCGTCAGCCGTGAGACGGCCGCCGTTCGGGGCCCTTCCGTATGAACCGGTACGACGGCCGTCCCCCAGGGGGTCTATCAGGCCGTACGTGCCGTTCCCGTGCCCTTCTCCGCGTCCAGCGCGTACACGCACCGGTCCTTGCTGCACGCGTACACCACCCCGTCCTGCACCACGGGCGAGCCGGTGATCTCGCCGCCCGTCGCCAGCTTCCAGCGCAGGCGGCCGTCGTCGGCCTTGAGGGTGTAGAGGAGGTGGTCGGTGGAGCCGAAGTGGATGCGGCCCTCGGCCACCGCGGGGGCGCCGACGACCTCGCCGCCCGCCTGGAACCGCCACTTCGGGGTGCCGGTGACCGCGTCCAGGGTGTAGAGGCCCTTGCCGCTGCCCACGTGGACGTGGCCCGCCGCCACCAGGACCGGCTCTATCGACGAGCGGGCCTCGGTGGCGATGCGCCAGCGGTCGCGGCCGTCGGTGGCGTCGAGGGCGTAGACCGTGCCGAGGTAGTCGGCGAGGTAGACGCCGCCGCCGGTGACCGCGGGGCCGGGGACGAAGGCGGGCGGGCACAGGAAGACCGCCGGGGCCTCGAAGTGCCAGCGCACCATGCCGCTGGCCACGTCGATCGCGAGGACGCGGGTGCCGGCGGAGACGTAGACGTAGCCGTCGGGGGCCGGGGCGATGCGGACCGGGACGCCGCCGCAGGAGGCCGCGTCGCCGATGGGGTACGACCAGCGCTCCTCACCGGTGCGGGCCTCCAGGGCGCGCAGCCGGGCGTCCTGCCAGACGTAGACCGTGCCGTCGTGCACGAGCGGGCCGGCCTCGGGGGACTCGAAGTCGGTCTGGCAGCCGGAGATCTCCCACAGCTTCTGGCCGCTCGATGCCTCCCAGGCCTGGGCGCCGCCGCCACGGGTGCCGGTGACGACGGTGCCGTGGTCGGCGTTGAGGGAGTACACCCAGGAGTCCGTGGACAGCCGCCACAGGTCGGTGCCCTCGCGGGCGTCCAGGGCGAAGAGGGTCGGGCCGTCGGAGGCGTGGATACGGCCGTCCGCGACTGCCATCGACCAGGCGACGTCGCGGGTCTTGAAGCGGCGGCGGCCGGTGGACACGTCCAGCGCGTGCACCTCGAAGGAGGTGACGTAGACGAGGTCGTCGTCGACGGCGGGGGTGCCCCAGACGTCGTTGGACATGCGGAAACGCCAGGGGCGCCAGCCGGAGGGGGACTCCGGGGGCGCCGCCGGGGCGGGCGGTACGACGGGGTCGGCGGCGGCCACGCCGGGGCGGGGGCGGGACCAGGTCGCGACCAGGCCTGCCTCCGGCGGGGGTGCCTTGACGGCGGCGGCGCGGGCGTCGGCGACCCGGGGGCCGGGGCCGATGGGCACCTGGGCGCCGGCCAGCCGGACCGGACCCGTGTCGGGCGCGCCCACACCGACCGGTGCGGGGGCCGGGACCGAGACGGCGGGGTCGTAGGACGGCGGCGGGGGGACAGGCCCTCTGCCGCCGCCACCGATGCCGCCGCTGCGCGGGCCCGGCGCGGTCGGGGCCGGCTTGGCGGCGGGACGGCCGCCGCGGCGGGCCTCGATCAGGGCGACGGCCTTCTCGGGCAGCCAGGCGGAGGCGGTGCCGCTGTCGTCGGAGCCGGAGCCGAAGAGGTGGGGGGCGAGCTGGGCCTGGAGGTCGGCGGGGCTGGGGCGGCCGGTCGCCTCCATCTGCATGCAGAGCTCGATGAGCGGGCGCAGCTCGTCCGGGAGGCCGGTGAGGTCCGGGCCCTCGCGCAGCAGCATGAAGACCGTCTCGACCGGGTTGGCGCCGTGGAAGGGCGGGTGGCCGGTGGCGGCGAAGACCAGCATGGAGCCGAGCGAGAAGACGTCGCTGGCGCCGGTGACGCTGCGGGAGTCCTTGGCCTGCTCGGGGGACATGTAGGCGGGGGTGCCGACGGCGACGTTCGTCATCGTCAAGCGGGTGTTCGAGACGCCGGAGGCGATACCGAAGTCGATCACCCGGGGGCCGTCCTCGACCACGAGCACGTTGGAGGGCTTCAGGTCGCGGTGGACCAGGCCCGCGCCGTGGATGGACTGGAGGGCCTCCGCGACGCCCGCGGCGAGCCAGCGCACCGCCTGGGCCGGGAGCGGCCCGCAATCGTTCACTATCTCTTCGAGGGAGGGCGCGGGGACGTAGGCGGTGGCCAGCCAGGGCACTGCGGCCCGGGGGTCGGCGTCCACCACGGCCGCCGTGTAGAAGCCGGAGACCGCGCGGGCCGCCTCCACCTCGCGGGTGAAGCGGACGCGGAAGAGCTGGTCCTCGGCCAGTTCGGTGCGCACCGTCTTGATCGCCACGCGCCGGCCGGACGCCGAGCGTGCCAGATAGACCAGCCCCATGCCGCCGGCGCCCAACCGGCCCAGCACCTCGAACGGCCCGATCCGCCGCGGATCGTGCTGCGTCAGCTGATCCACCACTTGCCTGCCACCTCCCCGTACAAGCCGCGCCACCCATATCCGGACGCGGCCGAAGTGCAGCGTCTCACCACCGCACCGCCATGGCGGCACGCACCCTGATTCTTCCTGGCCGGGGCCCCGGTTGCGAACCCGGTGAGAAATCGGGGTGTCTGCGGATGTCTCCGGACAGAGTGGACGTATCAGCGCTGCAGCAGCGCGAACGACGCCCCCTGATTGTCGGTGACCACGGCCACCCGTCCGTACGACGTCTCGAAGGGCGGCGCCTGCACCCGCCCGCCGAGCCGCTGCACGGCCCCGAGGGCGTCGTCCAGCTCCGTGACCCGGAAGTGGGTGAGGAAGTGCGGGGGCATCTCGGCCGGGAACACCTCGGTGACGTGCGCGCGCCCGAAGTCGGGCTCGGCGTCGGTGCCGAACAGGGCGTCGTGGAAGAGGCTGCCGTAGAAGGTGTTGGCGGCGGCGGTGTCCCGGGTGTACAGCTCGGCCCAGACGAAGGTGCCGGGGGCGTGCCGGCGCCCGAAGCCCCGGTGCCTGCCCGCCTGCCACAGGCCGAACACCGCACCCTCGGTGTCGGCGGCGAGGGCGGCGACCCCGAGGTCGCCCACCGGGAACGGAGCCATGACCACCTGCCCGCCCACCTCGGTGATCCGCCGGCACAGCGCCGTGGCGTCCGGGGTGGCGAAGGAGACCGTCCAGACGGTGGGCATGCGGCCGTCCGTCTTCGGGGCCAGCGAGGCGACGGGCTCCCCCGCCAGCCGGGCCCACACGGAGGAGCCGTACGCGTCCTCGAAGGTCCACCCGAAGAGCTCACCGTAGAACCGCTTGCCCGCCTCGACGTCGGAAAGCCGGGCGTCCACCCAGCAGGGGACGCCTTCGCCGTACGACCCGGCCCGTCCGTACGCCTCTTCGTTCACGGATGCCCTGTTTTCGGCCATGCCGCCAAAGTAACCGGGCCGCCCGCACCGCGCAGACCAGCCACACCACCCTCAGTGCGCCCGCGCACCCCATTTGCAGTCGGCCGAATCGCGCTCCGATCACCCCTCGGTAAGCTGACGGCATGACAGGACAAGTGCGTACCGTCGACGGCCGCGTGGCCGGTCGGCGAGGGCAGGCGACCCGGCAGAAGCTGCTCGACTGCCTCAGCGAGATGCTCAGCTCCTCCCCTTACCGGGACGTCAAGGTCATCGATGTCGCCCGGAAGGCGGGGACTTCGCCCGCGACCTTCTACCAGTACTTCCCGGACGTCGAAGGTGCCGTCCTGGAGATCGCGGATCAAATGGCCGCCGAGGGCGCCGGGTTGACCGAACTCCTGGAAGGGCGCACCTGGGGCGGCAAGGCGGGCTGGCAGACCGCCCAGGAACTCGTGGACGGGTTCCTGGAGTTCTGGCGCAAGCACGACGCCATCCTGCGCGTGGTCGATCTCGGCGCCGCAGAGGGGGACAAACGGTTCTACAAGCTCCGCATGAAGATCCTCAATTCGGTCAACAACTCCCTCGCCGAAGCCATCGCCGAACTCCAGGCCAAGGGCAGGGTCGACAAGGACGTGAACCCGGCCGCGATCGCCGGCTCACTGGTCGCGATGCTCGCGGCGGTCGCCTCGCACCAGAAGGGCTTCCAGACCTGGGGTGTGAAGCAGGCCGAACTGAAGCCGAACCTGGCGCTGTTGGTGCACCTGGGCGTGACCGGCAAGAAGCCGACGAAATAAGACGAAGCAACACCATTTTTTCGTCCGGTTCCAAGTCCTGTCTGGCAGGCGGTGGTTCACTCTCGGTGAGCCGCCGCCTGCGCTGCTATGCGGGCAGTGGACGGTCCCGCACCACGTGCTTCATCACCAGCGTCGAGGTGAGCCGCTGCACCCCCGGCAGGGTCGCGAGCCGCTCGTCGTACAGTCGCTGGAAGGCGGCGAGGTCGGCGGTGGCCACCCGCAGCAGGTAGTCGGGCTCCCCGAACAGCCGCTGGGCGTCGAGGACGTGCTCCAGCTCGCTGATGGCCCGCTCGAACTCGGCGACCGTGTCCCGGTCCTCCTGCCGCATGGACACGAAGACCAGCGCCTCGAAGTTCAGCCCGAGCGAACCCGGGTCCACGATCGCCCGGTAGCCCTGGATGGCGCCGGACCGCTCCAGCTCGCGCAGCCGCCGGTGACACGGCGAGACGCTGAGCCGCACCCGCGCGGCCAGCTCGGTCACGGTCAGCCGCCCGTCCTGTTGCAGCTCGGCAAGGATTTTCCGGTCCACGTCGTCCATGAGGAAGATATTTGCCCAGATCCCGCGATCGTGGGCAAACTTCAGGAACACCTTTGGGCCATTCACGCCTAATGTCCCCGTCATGAACTCGGGACTGCTCCTCTCCTTCCTCGCCGTCGACCTGCTGCTGGTGTGCGTGCCGGGCGCCGACTGGGCGTACGTCATCGCCACCGCCCTGCGCGGCCGGCCGGTGACCCGCGCGGTCGCGGGCCTGGTCAGCGGGTACGCCCTGCACACGGTCCTGGCGACGGCGGGCCTCGCGGTCCTGGTGGCGGGCTCGCCGCAACTGCTGACGGCCCTGACCGTGGCGGGCGCCGGGTATCTGCTGTGGCTGGGGTGGGGGGTGCTGCGCCGCCCGGCGGTCCCGGACGCGGCGGCCGAGACTCCCGGCACCGACCGGCGGCTCTTCCTGCGGGGCGCCACGATCAGCGGCCTGAACCCCAAGGGCCTGCTGCTCTACCTCTCCGTGCTGCCCCAGTTCCTCACCCTGCGCGGCGCCCACCTGCCCGTCCCCGCGCAGACGGCCGCCCTGGGCCTGCTGCACATGGCGTGCTGCGCGGCCGTCTACCTGACCGTCGGCGCCCTCGCCCGCGCCCTGCTGGCCGCCCGCCCGGCCGCGGCCCGCGCGGTCACCCGCACCTCGGGTGCGGCGATGCTCGGCATCGGGGCGTTCCTGCTGGTGGAGCGGCTGGCGACGTTTTAGCCGACACCGACAACGCCGCGTGCCCCCTACCCGGCGTGACCCTGCCCGGTGCGCGGAGGCCCCTCGTCCCGGGTGATCCGGAACAGCCGGATCTCGCGCTCCACCCGGGCCTGATAGGCGGCGTACGGCGGCCAGAAGGCGAGGGCGGCCTTCCAGGCGGTGGCCCGCTCCTCGCCGGTGAGCAGGCGGGCGGTGACCGGGATGTCCTCGCCCCGCCAGCTGACGGAGGCCTGCGGATGGGCGAGCAGGTTGTGGGTCCAGGCGGGGTGGCCGGTGCGCCCGAAGTTGGAGCCGACGAGGATCCAGCTCCGGCCGTCCGCCTCCGGCAGGCAGGCCAGCGGGGTCCGGCGGGGCTGCCCGCTGCGGGCGCCGGTGGAGGTGAGGATCAGGCCCGGCAGCAGCTGGGCGCTGAGCAGCACCTTTCCCCGGGTGAGGCGGTGTACGGCGCGGTCCAGGGCGGGGACGACGTGTGGGGCGGTCTTCGCGAAGAGGCGGGTGGACGACACCTTCTGAACCGCTCGCACGCCGATTCCGGCCCGCACGCCGTCACCTCTCCCGGCCCTCACACCGCCACCTCCCCGTGCGCGAAGAGCCCCGCGGTCTCGGCGGCGCGGTCCCGCAGCCGGTGCACCGGGCCGAACAGCAGCTCGTCACCGGCGGCCCGCTTGAAGTACAGGTGGGCGTCGTGCTCCCAGGTGAACCCGATGCCGCCGTGCAGCTGGATGCCCTCGGCGGAGGCGAGCCGCAGCGCTTGCAGCGCCTGGGCGAGCGCGAGCCCTCCCACCGACTCACCCTGCGCCGTCGCCCAAGCGGCGTAGTACGCGGCCGACCGCGCCGCCTGTACGGCCACGTACACGTCCGCCAGCCGGTGCTTCACGGCCTGGAAGGATCCGACGGGCCGCCCGAACTGCTCGCGTTGCCCGACGTACTCCACGGTCCGCTCCAGCACCCGGTCGGCGGCCCCCACGGCCTCGGCGGCCAGCACGGCGGCGGCGCCGTCTCCGAGCCGGGCGAGGGCGCCGAGTACGTCGGCCTCCTCGCCCTCTCCGAGCAACTCGACTCGTGCGTCCCGGAGTTGGATCCTGCCCTGCGGCCGGGTGGCGTCGAGGGCGGTCTGCCGGGTCCGTACGACCCCCTCCGCGTCCCCCGCCACGAGGAAGAGGAGGGTGCGGTACCGGGCGAAGCCGCCGGTGTGTGCGGCGACGAGCAGCAGGTCCGCGCTGTGCCCGTCCAGCACCTGGTCGGCCTGCCCGTACAGCCGCCATCCGTCAGCGGTGCGCCGGGCCTGCACTCCCCCGGCCCGCCCACCGCCGGCCCACTGCCCGCCGTTGCCGCCGGTCAGGGCGAGCGCGGCGGCGAGGGCGGGCCCGGGAACGGCGAGGGCGGCGGTGCGGGTGCCGGCGGCCAGCCGGGGCAGGAGGCCGGCGCGCTGGGCCTCGGTGCCCAGGGCAAGGATCAGCGGGGCGGCGAGGACGGCGGTGGCGAACAGCGGGGAGGGGGCAAGAGCCCGGCCCACCTCCTCGCAGGCGAGGGCGAGTTCGGTGACCGCGCAGCCGACACCGCCGTACGCCTCGGGCAGGGCGAGCCCGGGCAGGCCGAGGCGTTCGGCGAGGGCGGTCCACAGGGCGGGGTCGTACCCGGCCGGGCTGTCGACGGCGGCCCTCAGCTCGGCGGAGCCACAGCGCTTGTGCAGCAGCTCGCGCAGGGTACGGCGGATCTCGTCCTGCTCGGCGGTGAGGCGGGTGTCCATGGCTCTTCCCTCCGCATCTGACGGACCGTCATATTAGGAGGGCCGGAACGAGATGCCCAGGGGGAGGAGCCCTCTCATGACGCGCGGGAGCCGGAAAGTCGCCGTGGTCGGCGTGGCCCTGTCCGACTGCGGACGCGTGGACGACGCGACTGCGTACGCCCTGCACGCCCAGGCCGCCCGCCGGGCCCTGGCCGACGCGGGCCTGGACCGCACGGCGGTCGACGGCTTCGCCTCCGCCGGGCTCGGCACCCTGGCGCCCGTCGAGGTCGCCGAGTACCTGGGCCTGCGCCCCACCTGGGTGGACTCCACCTCGGTCGGCGGCTCGACCTGGGAGGTCATGGCGGCCCACGCGGCGGACGCGATCGCGGCGGGCCACGCGAACGCCGTCCTGCTGGTCTACGGCTCGACCGCGCGGGCGGACGTCAAGGCCGGCCGCAGGACGGGCAACCTGTCGTTCGGCGCAGGCGGCCCCCTCCAGTTCGAGGTCCCCTACGGCCACACGCTGATCGCCAAGTACGCGATGGCGGCCCGCCGGCACATGATCGAACACGGCACGACGATCGAGCAGTTGGCGGAGGTCGCGGTCCAGGCGAGGGCCAACGCGGCCCTCAACCCCGGGGCGATGTTCCGCGACCCGGTCACCGTCGACGACGTCCTGTCCGGCCCGATGATCGCCGACCCCTTCACCAAGCTCCACTGCTGCATCCGCTCGGACGGCGGCGCGGCTGTGCTGC
Source organism: Streptomyces sp. NPDC002676 (assembly GCF_053592455.1). Taxonomy (NCBI): domain Bacteria; kingdom Bacillati; phylum Actinomycetota; class Actinomycetes; order Kitasatosporales; family Streptomycetaceae; genus Streptomyces; species Streptomyces sp. NPDC002676. Next base: position 295,596 of record NZ_JBSFVT010000004.1, read on the forward strand.
TGGCGGCCGAGGAGTACGTACGGGACTGCCGTACGGCCCCCGTCTGGATCCTCGGCACCGGCGAGCACGTCTCCCACGCCACGATGTCCGAGTGGCCGGACTTCACCGTCTCCCCGGCGGCGGTGAGCGGTCGGCTGGCCTTCGAACGGGCCGGGGTGCGCCCGGCCGAGATCGACTTCGCGGAGATCTACGACGCCTTCACCTACATGACCCTGGTGACCCTGGAGGACCTGGGCTTCTGCGCGAAGGGCGAGGGCGGGGCGTTCGTGGAGAAGGGCCGGCTGCTGGTGTCCGGAGAACTCCCCGTGAACACGGACGGGGGTGGCCTGTCCGCCCAACACCCCGGCATGCGCGGGCTGTTCCTGTTGGTGGAGGCCGTGCGGCAGCTGCGCGGGGAGGCGGGCGAGCGACAGGTACGGCGGCGGGACGGCGGGTTGCCGCGGCTCGGCGTCGCCTCCGGGACCGGGGGGTGGTTCTGCTCGTCGGGGACGGTGGTGCTGGGCCGATGAACCTCGCACTCGCTAGTCGTCCTCGCGCAGGCTGCGCCAGATCCGGGTGCGGCGCAGCAGGTAGACGGAGCCCAACAGGGCGACCACCTGCAGCCCCACGGCGAGCAGCCAGAATTCGCTCCTGCTCTCCAGCTTGTTCGTGAGGAACGTGAAGTTCATACCGAAGAACCCGGTCAGGAACGACAGCGGCAGAAAGATCACCGACACGATGGCCAGCCGGTTGATCACCGTGTTCTGCTCGCCCGCGACGAGGGACGAGTAGCTGGCGAAGGCCCGGCGGGCGGCCTCCTGGAGGGACTCGACGGTCGCGAGGACCAGCCGCGACGCCTGCTGGAACTCCCTGGCGAGCCGTTGCCGCTCCTCCGGGAAGTCGCGGCTCACCAGCCTGCGCGTGATGACCTCGTCCACCGCTTGCAGGAAGGGCAGCAGCGAGTGGTGCAGCAGGGCGGAGCGGCGACGCAGCTGCGCCAGCCGGTAGACCTGTTCGGGGCGCCGCTGCTGGAACATGGCGTCCTCCAGCTCCTCCACCTCCAGCAGCGCCGCCACCGCGGCCCGGCGGTAGGTCGCCAGGGACTCCTGGAGCAGGAAGAACAGCAGATCCACCGCATCGTGCGGCTTCTCCCGCCGTACCTGCACCAAGACGTCCGGCCCCAGAACCGCCGGGCCATGGTGCGCGGTGACCAGGAAGCGTTCGGTCGTCACGGCGTGGACGTACGCGACCCGGGTGTCATGGACCACCGGTACGACGAGGCCGAGGACGTCTCCCAGGAAGTCGGCCCGGGCGGGCTCCTCCGCCCTGCCGAACCAGGGCAGCTCCTCGGTCCCCAGCCCGAGCGTCCGGGCCAGCGGCTCGGGCTGCTCCGGGCCGTGTGCCGGCAGCTCGATGTCGACGAGCAGAAAGCGAGCGGTGGCGAGGCGCCGACGCGCCTCCGACACGTCCACGCGGGTGCCGGTCCCCTCCGGCATCGACACCGCCGTTACGATCATCCGTCCTCACCGTCGGTCCCGTCGCCCACGGTCCCAGCGTGTTCGCGGTCGGGCGGCCCCGCACTCCGATGCGCTCATGCGGGTCGCCGGGCGACCCGAACGGGTGAGGGAGACCGGGAACGGGATACTCGGCCCATGGCACACACCGATCTCCACGAACTGCTCCGGACTCTGCGCGTCTGGGCTCCCGAGGCGACGCGGCTGCCGTCCTTCGACCCGGACACGGCTCCCCCGGCACCGCTGCCCCTCTTCACGAGCTGGTTCGCGGAGGCGGTGGAGGCGGGGCAGCCGGAGCCGCACACGATGTCGCTGGCGACGGCGGACGCGGAGGGGAAGCCGGACGTACGGATCGTGATGCTGCACGGCGCCGAAGCCGACGGCTGGTCCTTCGCCGGCCACGCCACCAGCCGCAAGGGCCGGGCCCTGACCGCCCACCCGTACGCGGCCCTCGCCTTCTACTGGCCGGTGCTGGGCCGCCAGGTCCGCCTGCGCGGACCGGTGACGGCGGCGCCCTCGGCACAGAGCCAGGCGGACCTGCACGCACGGTCGACGGGGGCGCTGGCGGCGGCGCTCACCGGGCGGCAGAGCGAGGAGCTGTCCTCGGTGGAGGAACTGCGGCAGGCGTCGGAAGCTGCCTGGGAGCGGGCCCGCAGCCATCCCACGGAACCCTCGCCCACCTGGACCCTGTACCGGCTGCGCCCGGAGACGGTGGAGTTCTTCCAGGGGGATGCCGAGCGACGGCACGTGCGGTTGGAGTACCGGCGTACGGAGTCCGGCTGGAGCAGGGGGTTGTTGTGGCCGTGACGTTCGCGCCTCAGCCGCCGAACTCGTAGGCGGCGAAGTCGGCGACTTCCCGGTATCCGATCCGCTGGTACAGCGCGTTGCTCGTCGGGTTCGCCAGGTCCGTGAAGAGGAGGACCTCCGCAGCGCCCCGCTCCAGGGCGGCCCGGCTCACCTCGGCCGTCACCGCGCCCGCGTAGCCCCGGCCGCGCAGGGCCGCAGGGGTGTACACCGGTGTCACGCGGACCTGGCCGGCGATCTCGGGGGTCGCGCCGGCCATGGAGACGGGGATGCCGTCGGGGGTCTCCCAGAGGGTGATGCCGCCGTAGGCCAGGCGGGAGTCCGCCCACGCGGCCGGGTCCTGGACACTGAACAGCCCCGCCGCCTCGACGAACTCGACGTGCCAACGCGTCAACAGCTCCCGGTCACCGGCCCCGGCGACCCGCGCACGGCCCTCCGGCACCGGCTTCGGCGCGGTCAACTCGCCCAGGCGGTAGAGCCGCTGACGCTCATGGAGCCTGCCCGTCGCTCCGGTGCGCCGCTGCCACGCCTTGGCGAACGCCGCGGCCGTGTCCCGTTCGGCGCAGGCACCGGCGACCGGATGCCCCGGGGCGGCGAGGCGGTCCACGAGGCCCTCGGCGTCCTCGGGGGTGAGCCGCGTGAGGTACGCGCGGTGCGGCGGGGTGTGCAGCAGAACTGCTCGCACCCCGCCCTCCGCCTCCCCGAGCGTGCCGAAGAGCGGGGCCCGGTCGCCGTACGCGTGCAGGCCGCGCCTGCGCAGCGCGTCCGTCACCGTCAGCGGCACCGTGTGCAGGGCCGGGCGGGAGCGCAGGAATTCTCCGGCGCGGGAGAGGAAGTCGTCCAGGTCTTCGGTCAGTCGCCAGGAAGAGGAAGGCATGCGGGCATGGTCCCGTTCAGCCCCTCGGTCTGAAAACCGGTTTCTCCTCCCGGAAGGTGACCTCCAGCTCCATCCCCGCTGTCAGCCCGGACCCGTCGCACTCCACCAGTTCCGTCATCATGCGCGGCCCCTCCGCGAGTTCGACGACCGCGGCGACGTACGGGGTGCGGTCGCCGAAAGGCGGGAGGTCGTTGCGGTGGACCGTGGACCAGGTGTAGAGGCTGGCCCGGCCGGTCGCCTGCTCCCAGGTGACCTCCTCGCTCCAGCAGTGCGGGCAGAACTCGCGGGGGTAGTGGTGGGCCCGGCCGCAGGCCGCGCAGCGGCGGATCAGCAGGCGGCCCGCCTGCGCCGCGTCCCAGTAGGGGCGGGTGAAGGCATCGGCCTCGGGGAGGTCGTAGCGGACCCCGCTCATCACAACCGTCCCGTCGCTCGCATCAGAACCACCCCAGCCACGCGTCGACCGACCAGCTCTGCCAGGCCATACCGAAGAAACCCACGGCCGAGATCAGCGCCATCATCGAGTTCTGGCCCTGCTCCGCCCAGTCGTGGATCATGAGGACGAAGTAGACGGCGTTCAGCAGCAGGCCGCCGACCAGGGCGACCGGGGTCAGGAAGCCAAGGATCAGGCCGAGGCCGAGGGCCAGCTCGGCGTAGGCCACGACGTACGCCATGAGCTTCGGCCGCGGTTGCACCACCGTCGCGAAGCCCGTCCGTACCGGGGCCCAGCGGTGCTTGGCCGCCACGTCCGCCGCCCAGGCGATGCCGGTCCCGCGCTCGAACCAGGCCTTCTTGTCCTTGTGCCGCCAGCTCTCCAGCCACCACAGTCCGAGGCCGATCCGCAGCACCGCCAGCCACTGGGCACCGTCGAGCCCTATCGCATCCATGAATCTGACGGTACGTCAGACAGAAGGGATTGCCGAGAGGTTCGGCAGGCCGGGCGTCGCACTTCTTCACCACTCGCACGCCATTCCCGAACAGCCGTGATCAATCCGCAACCAATTCCGGTCTTGACCGAGACCCATCAACCGGGTGCGTGATTACGCTCGCGCTCATGGCAGCCCCCGATTCCTCCCCCGCAGCCCTGGCGCGGACCACCGACGACCGACCCGTCTACGTCATCGGCGCCGGCCCCGGCGGCCTCGCCACCGCGTACGCGCTGCGGGCGCGGGGCGTACGGGCGGTGCTCCTGGAGAAGGCCGACCACGTCGGGGCGTCCTGGCGGCGCCACTACGACCGGCTGCACCTGCACACCACCCGCCGGCTGTCCGCGCTGCCGGGCCTCGCGATACCCCGCAGGTTCGGGCGCTGGGTGTCCCGGGACAACGTCGTCCGCTACCTGGAGAAGTACGCCGAGCACCACGAGCTGGAGCTGGTCACCGGCGTCGAGGTGTACCGGATCGAGCGGGCCGCCGACGGGGAGGGCTGGCTGCTGCACGCCTCCGGCGGGCGGGAGCTGACCGGCAGCGCGGTGGTCGTCGCCACCGGCTACAACCACACCCCGCGCGTGCCCGACTGGCCGGGCCGGGAGGGGTACGACGGGGAGTTCCTGCACGCCGGCGCGTACCGCAACGCCGAGCCCTACGCGGGCCGGGACGTGCTCGTCGTCGGCGTCGGCAATACCGGTGCCGAGATCGCCGTGGACCTGGTGGAGGGCGGGGCCGCGCGGGTGCGGCTGGCCGTGCGCACCGTCCCGCACCTCGTACGCCGCTCCACCCTCGGCTGGCCCGCGCAGTACTCGGGCGTGCTGGTACGGCGGCTGCCGGTACGGCTCGTGGACCGGCTGTGCCGGCTCCAGGCCAGGGCCGGCGTGCCGGACCTGTCCACCCACGGGCTGCCCCGCCCGGACACCGGCCTGTACAGCAGGGTCAGGCAGGGCGCGATCCCGGTCCAGGACGTCGGCCTGATCGACGCCGTACGTAAGGGGAAGGTCGAGATCGTGGCCGCCGTCGAGTCCTTCGAGGACGGGAAGGTGGTCCTCGCCGACGGCACCCGGATCGAGCCGGAAGCGGTGATCGCGGCGACCGGGTACGAGCGAGCCCTGGAGGGGCTGGTCGGGCATCTCGGGGTGCTGGACGGGCGCGGGAAGCCGGTGGTGCACGGCGGCCGTACGCCCGACGGGGCGCCCGGCCTGTACTTCACCGGGTACACCAACCCGATCAGCGGAATGCTCCGGGAACTGGCCATCGACGCCGGGAAGATCGCGAAGGCCGTGAGCACCCGGCGGTAACTTTTGCCGGTCCGACCCGTTCCTGACGTTCCGTCAGTTCAGTAATCTGACACTGCGTCAGTTGAAATCTGCTGTCACACGGCGCTGTCGCGCAGTGCCGTCCACACAGGAGCGGGCGGAACGATGCTTGGATCAACCCACGGCACCCTCACCACCGACTCCCGCCGGGCCCGGGTCATCGCCTGCGGTGAGCAGCGGCCCGGACCCGTCGTCCACGATCAGGTGGACGACCTCGACGTCAGCGGACGGCCGCTGTACGCGGACGTACCTGACCTGGCGCGGTTCTTCCGGCCCGAGTCGGTGGCCGTGATCGGCGCCTCGGACACCGAGGGGCGCCCCAACACCGGGATCACCCGGCAACTGCTGGGCTGGGCCGAGCGGGTGGGGGCGCGGGTGCATCCGGTGCATCCGACCCGGCCGGCCGTCTTCGGCGTCCCCTGCTCCGCCTCCGTCGCCGACCTGCCCGGACCGGTCGACCTGGCCGTGCTGCTGGTGGCCGATCCGCTGCCGGTGATCGGGGAACTGGCCGAGGCCAAGGTGAAGTTCGCCGTCGCCTTCGCCTCCGGCTTCGCCGAGAGCGGCGCGGAGGGGGCCGAGGCGCAGGAGCAACTCGCCGACGCCGTACGGCGGTCGGGGCTGCGGCTGCTCGGGCCGAACACCAACCTGAACGCCTTCGAGCGGTTCCGGGACGATCTGGCGGGGCCCGCGATCGCGCTCGTCACCCAGTCGGGACACCAGGGCCGGCCCGTCTTCGCCCTCCAGGAGCTGGGCATCCGGCTCTCCCACTGGGCGCCCACCGGCAACGAGGCCGACCTGGAGAGCGCCGACTTCATCTCCTGGTTCGCCGAACAGCCCGAGGTCGGCGCCATCGCCGCCTACCTGGAGGGACTGAAGGACGGGCGTGCCTTCCTGCTCGCCGCCGACCGCGCCGCCCGCCGCAAGGTGCCGGTGGTCGCGGTGAAGGTGGGCCGCACCGAGGCGGGCGCCCGTTCGGCCGCCTCGCACACCGGCAAGCTCACCGGCGCCGACGACGTGGTGGACGCGGCGATGCGGCAGTACGGCGTCGTGCGCGTCGACGGCCTCGACGAACTCCAGGACACCGCCGCCCTGCTGGCGCGGGCGCGGGCCCCGCTGGCGCAGGGTGTGGCCGTCTACTCGATCTCCGGGGGCACGGGAGCCCATGTCGCCGACCTCGCGGCCGGGCTGGGGCTTTCGCTGCCGAGGCTGTCGCCCGCCAAGCAGGCCGAGCTGCACCAGTGGATCCCCGAGTACCTGAGCGTGGCCAACCCGGTGGACAACGGCGGGCACCCGGTCGGCGACCAGCGCGGCCGGAAGATCATCGACGCGATCCTCGCCGACCCCGAGGTCGGCGTGCTCGTCTGCCCGATCACCGGTCCCTTCCCGCCGCTCAGCGACAAGCTGGTCAAGGACCTGGTGGAGGCCGCCGAGGAGACGGACAAGCTGGTGTGCGTGGTGTGGGGGTCGCCGGTCGGCACCGAGCCGGCGTACCGGGAGGTCCTGCTCGGCTCCTCCCGCGTGGCCACCTTCCGCACCGTCGGCAACTGCCTGACCGCCGTCCGCGCCTGGCTCGGCCACCACCGCTTCGTGAGCGGCTACCGCTCCCCCTTCGACGAGGCCCCGCGCACCCCCTCCCCCTCCTTCCGCAAGGCCGAGGCCCTGCTGAGCCCCGGGCAGCAGCTCAGCGAGCACGCGGCCAAGCAGCTGCTGCGCGCCTACGGCATCCGGGTGCCGCGCGAGCAGCTGGTGACCAGCGCGGCAGCCGCCGTACGCGCGGCCGGGCAGGTCGGCTACCCGGTGGTGATGAAGGCGTCCGGCGCGCAGATCGCCCACAAGACCGAGCTGGGGCTGGTGAAGATCGGGCTCACCTCGGCCAGCCAGGTCCGGGACGCCTACCGCGAGCTGACCGACATCGCCCGCTACGAGGGCGTCTCGCTGGACGGCGTCCTGGTGTGCCAGATGGTCGAGCAGGGTGTGGAGATGGTCGTCGGGGTCACGCACGACGAGCTGTTCGGCCCGACCGTGACCGTTGGGCTCGGCGGGGTGCTGGTGGAGGTGCTGCGCGACGCCGCTGTCCGCGTGCCGCCGTTCGGCGAGGAGCAGGCCCGCGCGATGCTCGCCGAGCTGCGCGGCCGGGCCCTGCTGGACGGCGTCCGGGGCCGCCCGCCGGCCGACCTCGACGCGCTGGTGGAGGTGATCCTGCGCGTGCAGCGCATGGCCCTCGAACTGGGCGACTCGATAGCCGAGTTGGACATCAACCCGCTGATGGTGCTGCCCCGGGGGCAGGGCGCGGTGGCGCTGGACGCGCTGGTGGTGTGCCGGTGAGCGACGACTCGGTACGGCACGAGCTCCGCGAGCACGTCTCGTACGTCACCCTGAACCGCCCAAAGGCCCTGAACGCCCTCGCCCCCGCCGGGCGGGAGCGGCTCATCGAGCTGCTGGGCGAGGCGTCCGCCGACCCTGACGTACGGGCGGTCGTGCTCACGGGCACCGGGCGCGGCTTCTGTGCGGGCGCGGACCTGCGGGGCGGGACGGGCGGCGGGGAGCGCGTCGCCGGCGATGTGGCGCGGACCATCCGCCGGGGCGCCCAGCGGCTGATCTCCGCGGTACTGGACTGCGAGAAGCCGGTGATCGCCGCCGTGAACGGCACGGCGGCCGGGCTCGGCGCCCATCTCGCGCTCGCCTGCGACCTGGTCCTCGCGGCCGAGTCGGCCCGGTTCATCGAGGTGTTCGTGCGGCGCGGACTCGTGCCGGACGGTGGCGGGGCCTACCTGCTCCCCCGGCTGATCGGTCCGCAGCGGGCGAAGGAGCTGATGTTCTTCGGGGACGCGCTCGCGGCGCCGGACGCGGAGCGGCTGGGGCTGGTCAACCGGGTGGTGCCGGACGGGGAGCTGGAGAAGACGGCCCGGGAGTGGGCGACGCGGCTGGCCGCGGGGCCCACCCGGGCGCTCGCCCTCACCAAGCAGCTCGTGAACGCCTCCCTCGACGGCGACCGGGCCGGCGCCTTCGCGGCGGAGGCCGCGGCCCAGGAGATCAACATGACGACCCAGGACGCGCGGGAGGGGCTGCGGGCCTTCGTGGAGCGCCGGAACCCGGATTTCCGGGGGCGCTGATTCTGGCCACTGCACGAGGCTTCTCAGCTGACGCTCCGTCAGGTTCAATGGAGGGGTGATGGGACACGCAGGGGCGGCCTCCGCCGCCGTCCGTTATCTCAGGGCTCCCGGTGCGGGGCCCGTCGAGGCGCTGCCGCGGCCGGAGCTGCGGTGTGTCCGGGAGGACGAGCGGGCGCCGGTGGACCAGGCCGAGTTCCGGCGGGTGCTGGGCAACTTCGCGACCGGCGTCACGGTGATCACGGCGCCGCCCGCCGAGGGCGAACAGGGCCCCGCCGGCTTCGCCTGCCAGTCCTTCTCCTCCCTCTCCCTCGATCCGCCGCTCGTCTGCTTCCTGGTGGGGCGTACGTCCACGACCTGGCCGCGCATCGCCCGCGCCGGTGTCTTCTGCGTCAATGTGCTCGCCGCCGGACAGGCCGAGCTGTGCCGCGCCTTCGCGGTCAGCGGCGCCGACAAGTTCGCGGGCGTGCCGTACGACGCCGCCCCCGTCTCCGGCGCCCCGCGCCTGACCGGCGCCACCGCATGGATCGACTGCACGATTTACGCGGTGCACACCGGCGGTGACCACCTCATCGTCGTGGGCCGGGTGAACGCCCTCGGCGCGGACGGGGCGGGCGAGCCGCTGCTCTTCCACCGGGGGCGGTTCACACGGCCGGTGCGGGAGCCGTGGCCGTCGGGGTCCGCCTGATCACCAGGGCCATCAGGGCCGCTGCTGCGCACAGGGTGCCGGAGGCGTACCAGACCATGTCGTAGCTGCCGAAGGCGTCGCGGGCGACACCGCCGAGGAAGGCGACGAGGGCCGCGCCGACCTGGTGGGAGGCGAGCACCCAGCCGAAGACGATCGCGCTGTCCTCGCCGTACTGCTCCCGGCACAGGGCCAGGGTGGGCGGGACGGTGGCCACCCAGTCGAGGCCGTAGAAGACGATGAAGAAGATCATCGGGGGGTGGACCGCCGGGCCCAGCAGCATGGGCAGGAACAGCAGCGAGATGCCTCGCAGGGCGTAGTAGACGGCCAGCAGGCGGCGCGGTTCGAAGCGGTCGGTGAACCAGCCGGAGGCGATCGTGCCGACCACGTCGAACACGCCGATGACCGCGAGCAGCGAGGCCGCCGTCGTGACCGGCATGCCGTGGTCGTGCTCGGCGGGCACGAAGTGGGTCTGGACCAGGCCGTTGGTGGAGGCGCCGCAGATCGCGAAGGTGCCGGCGAGCAGCCAGAAGGGGCCGGTGCGGACCGCGGAGGACAGGACGTTGAGCGTACGCCGGGCGGCGCCGGTGACCGGGGGCGGCTTCGGTATGAACTCCTGGGCGCCGTAGGGCTTCAGGCCGACATCGGCCGGGTGGTCGCGCAGCAGGAGCCAGACGAACGGGACGACGGCAAGGGCGGCCAGGGCGACCGTCACGGCGGCCGGGCGCCAGTCGTGCTTCTCCACCATCCAGGACAGCAGCGGCAGGAAGATCAGCTGGCCGGAGGCGGAGGCGGCCGTCAGGATGCCGCTGACCAGGCCGCGCCGCTCGGTGAACCAGCGGTTCGTGACCGTCGCGGCGAAGGCCAGCGCCATGGAGCCGGAGCCGAGGCCGACGAGCAGGCCCCAGCACAGCATCAGCTGCCAGGCCGCCGTCATCCAGACGGTCAGCCCGGAGCCGAGCGCGATCACGGTCAGCGCGACGGCGACCACCCGGCGGATGCCGAAGCGGTCCATCAGGGCGGCGGCGAAGGGGGCGGTGAGCCCGTAGAGCGCGAGGTTGACGGAGACGGCCGCGCCGATCGTGCCGCGTGACCAGCCGAACTCCTGGTGCAGCGGGTCGATGAGCAGGCCGGGCAGGGAGCGGAAGGCCGCCGCGCCGAGGATCGTGACGAACGTGACGGCGGCGACGAACCACGCACGGTGCACACGGCTGCGCCGGGCGGGCGGGGCCTGGACGGGGGCTGCGGCTGGGCTTGTCTGAGTCACGTCATAGAGCTTCCGGGACCCGGCCCCGCGCAACGAGTGGCCCGAGGGACAGCATTCGCTAGGATCTGGCCATGACTGAGGATCGGGCATGACTGCCGGCCAGGATTTCCGCCCGCACCGGATCGTCGTCCTCGCGCTGGACGGCCTGCTCCCCTTCGAACTGGGCATCCCGCACCGGATCTTCGGGCGCCCCAAGGACGCGGAGGGGCGACACCTGTACGAGGTCGTCACCTGCTCGGTCCGGCCGCCGGGCCCCGTCGAGACGGACGCCGACTTCGCGATCGACGTCCCGCACGGCCCAAAGGCCCTGGCCACCGCCGACACGGTGATCGTCCCGGCCTCGTACGAACTCGGCCCGCTGTACGACGAGGGCCGGCTCACCGACGAGCTGGCCGCCGCGCTCGCCCACATCCGCCCCGGCACCCGGCTCGCCTCCATCTGCACCGGGGTGTACGTCCTCGCCGCCGCCGGTTACCTCGACGGCCGCCCGGCGACCACGCACTGGTCCGACGCCGAGCGCTTCCAGCGGATGTTCCCGAAGATCCAGGTCGACGCGGACGTGCTGTTCATCGACGACGGGGACGTGCTGACCTCGGCCGGGGTGGCCGCCGGGATCGACCTGTGCCTGCACATCGTGCGCCGCGACTTCGGCACCGCCGTCGCCAACGACGTGGCCCGGCGCACCGTCGTACCGCCCCACCGGGCCGGCGGCCAGGCCCAGTTCATCCAGCGCCCGGTCCCGGACCCGCAGGTGGCCACGACCACGGCGGCCCGCGCCTGGGCCCTGGGCCGCCTCCACGAGCCGATCCAGCTGCGCGACATGGCCGAGCAGGAGGCCATGTCGGTGCGCACCTTCACCCGCCGCTTCCGCGAGGAGGTCGGCATCAGCCCCGGCCAGTGGCTCACCCAGCAGCGCGTCGAACGCGCCCGCCACCTCCTGGAGTCCACAGACCTGTCCGTGGACCAGGTGGCCCGTGACGCGGGCTTCGGCACGGCCCAGTCGATGCGGCAGCACTTGCAGCAGGCACTGGGGGTGACACCTACGGCGTACCGGCGGACGTTCCGGACGGGGGTGGGCGGGGCGCCCTAGCCGGCCGTCGAGGTCGGGGTCGCGGAGGTACGGCAGTCCGTGGGCGGATGGGTTTTTGGCCTGCGGCCCGCCCGGCGTCTCTCCCCCCACCAGCCGACCCCGGTCAGCGTCAGCGTCACGCCGACCCCCGCCAGCATCGCCGTCGACGGTGTCGTCACGCCCAGCAAGGCGCCCGCCAGGGAGCCCGTGACCGCGTAACCGGCGCCCACGGCCGCGTACATGACCGAGTAGCCGGCGGCCAGCGCGTCCGGGGGCAGGGACTCGCGCAGGGACAGGTTGCGGGTGAGCATCGCGCACGACTGGAGCACACCCGCCACGGCGAGTCCGGCTCCGATGCCGACGGCGCCCGGTATCAGCGCGACCCCCGTCACGGCCGCCGACATCCCGCACAGCAGCAGCACGCTGCGCGTGGCCAGGGAGCCCGGCCAGGACCTCAGCCCGTACCCGAACGCGCCCAGCATCGAGGCCACCGACATGCCCAGCAGCAGCGGGCCCGCCCAGCCGACGCCGATACCGCGCTGTTCCAGCAGGGCGGGCAGGACCAGTTCGGCGAGGGCCAGCAGGGACAGGCCGGCCGCCCCGGTGACGTACGCCGGCCACGCTCCCGCCAGCACCCGCAGCCGTGATCCGCCCGCGCCCCGCTCCGCCGCCTCCCGCTCCTGCGCCTGCCAGCCCTCCGGCAGCAGCCACAGTCCCGCCACCGACGAGCCCATCAGCGCCGCCGCGAGCAGCAGCGGGAGCCCTGGGGCGACGCCCAGCGCGAGGCCCGTGACCGTGGCCGGGGCCACCGCCCAGATGCCGAAGGTCAGCATCGACTCGACGGACAGGGCCTGCGCGACCGCGTCCTCGGGGACCAGCGAGGTGAGCAGGGCGCGCAGGGCGCCCGAGGCCGCCGCGGGTGCGGCACCGGCGAGGAACGCGCACGCCCCGAGTATCACCGGATGCGCCCCGGGCAGTGCCCCGAGGCCCGCGAAGCCGGCCGTACCGGCGGCGAGCCCGGCCGCCAGGTGCGGGCGGGCCCGGCGGGCGTCCAGGCGCATGCCGAGGACCGGAGCGCCGACGATCTCGCCGATGACGTAGACCGCGGCCAGGGCGGCGCCCAGGGAGTAGCCACCCGGCCGGTCCCGGACCAGGAAGACCAGCGCGAGCGGAGTCATGGCCACCGGCATGCGGGCACCGACGGCCACACAGGCCCAGGTCAGCACCTGCTTGGAGGCGACTTCGCGATAACTCATGCGTCGACGGTAGGCGGCGGCACCGACAACCGGCCCGCAATTTCCCCGGCCTGTGGATAACTCCTCAGAACGTGAGCACCGCTCGTGCCACCCGCCCCGCCTCCGCGTCCGCCCGGGCCTTCTCGAAGTCCTCCACCGGATAGGTCGCCGTCACCAACTCGTCGAGCAGCAGCCGCCCCTGCCGGTACAGCTCGGCGTACAGCGCGATGTCGCGCTGGGGGCGCGAGGAGCCGTAGCGGCAGCCCAGGATGGACTTGTCCAGGAACATGGAAGAGACGAGGAAGGACGCCTCGGCCGTCGCCGGGGGCACCCCGAGCAGGACGGCCTGCCCGTGCCGGTCGAGCAGGTCGATCGCCCCGCGGATCAGCTCCACCCTGCCGACGCACTCGAAGGCATGGTCGGCACCCGTCGGCAGCAGCTCCCGCACGCCCTCCGTCGAGGTCAGGAAGTCCGTCGCGCCGAAGCGCCGCGCCACCGCCTCCTTCGCGGGATTCGCGTCCACGGCCACGATCCGCAGCGCACCCGCGAGCCGCGCGCCCTGCAGCACGTTCAGGCCGATCCCGCCCGTGCCGATGACGACGACACTGTCCCCGCGGTCCACCCGCGCCCGGTTCAGGACCGCGCCCAGACCCGTGAGCACCCCGCAGCCGATCAGGGCGGCGGAGGTCAGCGGGATGTCCTTCGGGATTCGCACCGCCTGGACGGCCTTGACGATCGTGCGTTGCGCGAAGGCCGAGTTGGAGGCGAACTGGTGGACCGGCCGCTCGCCCCGCGTGAACGGCTTCCCGGGGCGTCCGATCGCCTGCCGGCACATCGTCGGGCGCCCCCGGTCGCACTCCGCGCACGTGCCGCAGTTGGCGAGCGTCGACAGGGCCACATGGTCACCGGGAGAAACATGGGTGACCCCCACACCCACCGCCTCCACCACCCCGGCCCCCTCATGCCCCAGCACCACCGGCACCGGGAAGGGGATGGTGCCGTCCACCACCGACAGGTCGCTGTGGCACAGCCCGGCCGCCTTGATCCCGACCAGCACCTCGCCGGGCCCCGGCTCCCGTACCGCCAGGTCGTCCACCACCTGGACCTGCTTGCCGTCGAACACCACGCCACGCATCACCCGACCCCCTTCGGCTCTCTCGGCAGACCGAGCACGCGCTCGGCGATGATCGTGCGCTGAACCTGGTCCGAGCCGCCGTAGATGGTGTCCGCCCGGGAGAACAGGAACAGCCGCTGGGCCGCGTCCAGCTCGTACGGCGCCGAAGCCGACCAGTCCACGGGCCCCACGCCCGCCGCCGCGCCCCGCACCTCGACCGCCAACTCCCCCAGCCGCTGATGCCAGTTGGCCCACAACAGCTTGGCCACGCTGGGCGCACCCGCGTCCCCCGAGCCGCCGAGGGTGCGCAGGGCGTGCCAGCGCATGGTGCGCAGCTCGGCCCACTGCCGCACGAGCCGTTGCCGTACCACGGGATCGCAGACCGCGCCCGCCTTCATGGACGCCTTGACGACCTGCGCCAACTCCTCGGCGAACCCGATCTGTTGGGCCAGCGTGGACACCCCGCGCTCGAAACCGAGCAGACTCATCGCGACCCGCCAGCCCCGCCCCTCTCCTCCCACGACATGCTCCGCGTGCGCCCCGTCGAAGAAGACCTCGTTGAAGTCGCTGTCGCCGGTCAGCTGCCGGATGGGCCGCACCTCGATCCGGCCCGGCTGGTCCATGGGGACGAGCAGGAAGCTCAGTCCGTGGTGGCGACGGGAGTCCGGATCGGTACGGGCCAGCACGAAGCACCAGTCGGCCTCATGGGCGAGCGAGGTCCAGATCTTCTGCCCGCTGACGCGGTACGACGCGCCCGCACGCACCGCCGAGGTCCGTACGCCGGCCAGATCCGACCCCGCGCCCGGTTCGCTGTACCCCTGGCACCACAGCTCCTCACCGGCAGCGATCGGCGGCAGAAACCGGTCCTTCTGCTCGGCCGTGCCGTGCGCGAGGAGGGTAGGGGCGAGCAGGTTCTCCCCTATGTGCCCGGAGCGCGGGGGTGCGGGAGAGCGGGCGTACTCCTCGGCCCAGGCCACCTGTTGAGTGAGCGAGGCAGTCCGGTTCCCGTACCCGGCTTCCGGCCAGCCCAGCCCGATCCAGCCGGCGGCACCGAGGGTACGTTCCCAAGTTCGCCGGTCCGCCGCGGGATTGGCGTGCGCGGCCAGCCACGAACGGACTTCGACACGGAACGCCTCGTCCCCGGCAGTGAATTCAAAGTCCACGGGCCCTCCTCAACTACTGGGCGTTCGGCCGAGAGCCACCGCGCGCCGCCTCCTCCATCGCCGACAGCTGGGACAGCATCGGCATCGGATCCACCCCCACCGTCCCCGGCAAAACCTCCGCGATCCGCTCCGGCGTCCAGGCCCCCTCCGAGTAGGCCGAGCGCAGCTCACGCGGCTGCGCCCACACCGCGATCTTCGGCCCGGCCACGGTGTACACCTGCCCCGTGATCCCCTGCTCCTTCGCCCGGTCCGACAGCAGGTAGACGACGAGCGCGGCGACGTCCTCCGGCTCCCCGATCTCCGCCAGCGTCATGGGAACGTTCGCGGACATCCGCGTACGGGCCACGGGTGCGACGGCATTCGCGGTCACCCCGTACTTGTGCAGGCCGAGCGCAGCACTGCGCACCAGCGAGATGATCCCGCCCTTCGCGGCGCTGTAGTTGGCCTGGGAAACGGATCCCTGGTGATTGCCGCTGGTGAACCCGATCAAGGTTCCCGCCCTCTGCCTGCGCATCACGGCCGAGGCGGCCCGGAAGACGGTGAACGTGCCCTTGAGATGGGTGGCGACCACCGGGTCCCACTCCTCCTCGGTCATGTTGAAGAGCATGCGTTCGCGCAGGATCCCTGCCACGCAGACGACCCCGTCGAGACGGCCGTACGTCGTCAGAGCGGTGTCCACGACCCGCTGTCCGCCGGCCATCGTGGAGATGTCGTCGGCGACCGCGACCGCCTCGCCGCCCGCCGCCTCGATCTCCTTGACGACGGCCTCGGCGACCTCGCTGGTCGGCGAGGCGCCGTCCATGGCGACGCCGTAGTCGTTGACGACGACCTTCGCCCCCTCGGCGGCAGCCGCTCGGGCGACCGCGCGTCCGATGCCCCGGCCGGCGCCCGTCACGGCGACCACCTTGCCTGCCAAGAAGTTCCCCACGCCCGGCCCCTTCCCGCGGTTTCTGACGGACCGTTAGATTTTATGGCGCGTCGGATGTGCGGACACAAGCCCCGGGGAGGCACGGATGTCACTGCCCGTCGAGTTCCACGACATCGCCAAGCGCGTCAACAACTGGGGGCGTTGGGGCGCGGACGACGAGATCGGCACCCTGAACCTGATCACCGACGAGGTCGTACGGGAGGCCGCCGCCTGCGTCCGCACGGGCCGCCGCGTCCCACTCGCCCTCCCGCTCCAGCAGGACGGGGTGCAGACCGGGATGATCCCGGGGCGGGTCAACCCGCTGCACGCGATGGTGCAGGTCAACCAGGAGCTGTTCGGGCCGGGCACGGTGGCGTGCAGCGACGACGCGGTGACCATGGGGCTGCAGGCGGGCACCCACTGGGACGCGCTGACCCATGTCTCGCACTCGGGAAAGCTGTACAACGGCCGCCCGGCGCACACCGTGACGGCGCACGGCGGCGCCGAGTTCAGCGGGATCGACAAGGCGCGGCACCTCGTCTCGCGCGGGGTGCTGCTGGACGTGGCACGCGCGCGGGGCGTGGACCGGCTGGCGGGGGGTCACGCGGTCACGCCGGAGGACCTGGAGGCGGCCGAGGAGTACGGCGGTGTCCGCGTCCGCGCCGGTGACATCGTGCTCGTACGCACCGGGCAGGTGCAGGTGTATCTGGCCGGGGACAAGCATGCGTACGGCTATCCATCGCCGGGGCTCTCGGTGCGCTGCCCGGAGTGGTTCCACGCCCGCGATGTGGCGGCGGTCGCGAACGACACGCTCACGTTTGAGATATTTCCGCCCGAGATCGAGAATCTGTGGCTGCCCGTGCACGCGCTGCACCTGGTGGAGATGGGGATGCTCCAGGGGCAGAACTGGAATCTCGAAAAGTTGTCCACAGCCTGTGGACAAGAGGAGCGGTACGCGTTCCTGCTGTCGGCGATGCCCGAGCCGTTCGTCGGCGCGACCGGCACCCCGGTGGCACCGGTGGCGATCCTCTGAGCCCGGCCGGTTGGTCCGGTTGGCGGCGCGCCCCCCCTTGCCGGTTCCCCTCGCGCCGCCGCCCGGCCGCGACCCGCCCTCGACAAGGGCTGCCGTCACCGCGCCCTCGCCGTCCCCTCACGGCGAATCGTTGCCCATAAGCGTGTTCATACGGTCACAAGCCGTCAACACCGGTACGGCGATTTATTGCTTATGCCCCGTGTACGGCGACCGCGCACGGGTGCACTCCGGGCGCACCACCGCACTGTCGGAACTACACGGCTTCGAACGCGAGATCCTCGTACGCGGACAGTCCGCCCCCGTACGCCACCGCTGCGCCCTCCCTGGGCTGCGAGCAGCGGTCCAGCTCGCACCAGATGCTCTTTCCGGCGCCCTCGGGGCTCCAGCCCCAGCGGTCGGCGAGGCAGTCGACCAGCGCCAGGCCCCGGCCCCCGGTGGCGTCGCCGCCGGCGCAGCGCGGGACGGGCGCGCGGGTGCTGCTGTCGGCCACCTCCAGACGCACGGTGGCCGAGGGAGTCGAGGAGGCCTCGGGGGCTGAGGAAGCCTCGGGGGCCGAGGAGGTCGAGGGGGCCGCGGGGGCCGACTCCGCCCCCACGCCCGGCAGAAGGAGCCGTAGCACCGCCGGGCGGCCGGTGTGCACCACGGCGTTGGTCACCAGCTCGGAGACGAGCAGGATCAGGGTCTCGGCCAGCGGCTCGTCGGCCGCCACGCCCAACCCGGCAAGCCGGGAGCGGGCCCATCTCCTCGCCCGCCCCACCTCCGTGGGGTCGGGCCGGATCTCCAGCTGCACTTCAAGCACCTGCACCGCTCACACCATCCGAACCGGCGGATACATGACGCCACGCCGCCCGAACGCCACCGCGGTCTGCGCGGCGACGATCACGGCGAGGGTCACGATCGTAGCCATTTTCTGCATGGCCAGAACAACGGCCAGAGCAAGGGTCACGGAACGTGATTCCCTTATGAGACAGCATGGTTGACGTACAGTCACGCCAACAAGCGCTTCGGGCATATTCCAGCGCGAAGGAGTACGCCTGAGGCATACTGTGCGACGCTTGTGCCGGGGAGTCGAACAGGCACCACCGGTACGGCTCGCGCTCGGAACCACTCGCATCTCACACAAGGTACCGGAGGGGGCACCCGACTCCGGGCCGTGACGAGACGCCCGTAGGACACAACCCGATATCGACGCTCCGTCATCGGCGCAGCAGCTCCGCGGCAAGGGCCTCCTCACTCTCCGTAGCCCCGCCGCCTCGTTCGGCCCGCACCCAGGCCCGCTTCAGATGCAGATGGACGTCCGCCTCCCAGGTGAAACCCATACCGCCGTGCACCTGGAGGCAGTCACGGGCACCGCGTACGGCGGCCTCGTCGGCGAGGAGCCGGGCGGCGGCGATGTCGGCGGGGTCGGCGGTCACGGCCGCCGCGTAGACGGCCACGCGGGCGGTCTCGGCCCGCACCAGCAGGTCGGCGCACAGGTGTTTGACGGCCTGGAAGGCCCCGATCGGCTGCCCGAACTGCTCGCGCCTCCGGGCGTGTTGCACGGCCAGCTCGCACACCCGCTCGGCGGTACCGAGCTGCTCCGCGGCGGTGAGCAGCACGACCACCGGGTCCGCCCGCTCGGTCGCCCTCGCACCCGGCACCCGATGCAAAGGCGTCAGCGGGTCGACCGAGCGCAGCGGTACGGCCCCGGAGGCGTCCCCGCGGACGACGTCCGCCGCGTCCAGCCACTCCACCAGCGTCCCGTCGACGGCCGCCACGACCGTCTCCCCCTCGGCCGCGCCGGGCACCATTCCGGCTGCGAGGTGAGTGGCCACGAGCGGCCCCGGCACCAGCGCCCGCCCCGCCTCCTCGAACACCAACACCGCCTCGGCCAGACCCAGTCCGACCCCGCCGTCGGCCTCCGGCAGTCGCAGGGCGAAGAACCCGGCATCCCCGAGCGCCCGCCACAGCCCCCGGCCGAGGGAGGCCGGGCCGCCCTCGACGGCAGCGCGCAACGCCTCGCGGGGAAAACGCCGGTCCAGCAGCTCCCGCATCCCGTCCCGCAACGCCCCTTGCTCCTCGGTCAGTTGGAAACGCACGCTCATCTCCCCTTGGGCAGGCCGAGGATGCGCTCGGCCACGATGTTGCGCTGGATCTGCGAGGTGCCGGCGGCGATGGTGTAGGAGAGGGAGGTGAGCCGGTCGAGGGTCCAGGGCGCGGCCAGGTCGAGCGAGCCGGGCCCGAGGACTTCGGCGGCGCTGTCGTACAGCTCCTGACGGGCGTGCGAATAGCGGAGCTTGAAGACCGAGCCGCCGACACCCGGGACCCCGCCGCTCGCCTCCGCCTCGCTCAC
Organism: Streptomyces sp. NPDC002676; assembly: GCF_053592455.1. Lineage (NCBI taxonomy): Bacteria > Bacillati > Actinomycetota > Actinomycetes > Kitasatosporales > Streptomycetaceae > Streptomyces > Streptomyces sp. NPDC002676. The sequence continues at coordinate 314,930 of NZ_JBSFVT010000004.1, forward strand.
GTTCCACTGGGTGAGCCGCCACAGCGCGCGGAACTCGGCGCCCAGCCGCCCGAGCCGCCTGCGCAGCACGGGGTCGTCCCAGCGGCCGTTCTCCCGGGCCGTACGGGCGAGTTCGGCCAGCACCCGGCGGCAGGCGACGACCTCGCCGACGAACGCCGTGCCGCGCTCGAAGGAGAGCGTCACCATGGTCACGCGCCAGCCGTCGTTCTCCGCCCCCACCCGGTTGGCCGCCGGCACCCGCACCTCGTCCAGGAACACCTCGGCGAACTCCGCCGACCCCGCTAGCGTGCGCAGCGGCCGTACGGTGATGCCGTCGGCGTCCATGGGCATGGCCAGCCAGGTGATGCCCCGGTGCTTGGGCGCGTGCGGATCGGTGCGGACCAGCAGCTCGCACCAGTCGGCGACCTCGGCGTGCGAGGTCCAGATCTTGGAGCCGCTGACCACGTAGTCGTCGCCGTCGCGCCACGCGCGCGTGCGCAGCGCGGCGAGGTCGGACCCCGCGCCCGGTTCGCTGAACCCCTGGCACCACACCTCGTCCCCGCGCAGGATCGGCGCCAGCCAGCGGTCCCGCTGCGTCGCCGTCCCCTCGGCGGCGATGGTCGGCCCCGCGTGGAGCAGCCCGACGAAGTTCGCCCCCACATAGGGCGCCCCGGCCTTCTCCGTCTCCTCCAGGAAGATCAGCCGGAGGGTGGGGGAAGCGTCCCAGTGGACGTCGGCGTACCCGGCGTCGTACAGCATCTTCTGCCAGCCGAGGTCGTAGGCGCGGCGGCCGGGCCAGTCGTCCGGGGACGGCTTCGGGGGCAGGGCGGGCAGCACCTTGGCGAGCCAGTCGCGAAGCCGGGCCCGGAACTCCTCCTCCTCGGCCGTGCACGAGAGGTCCATTACCGGTCGAGGTCCAGGCCGAGCATGCGGATGGCGTTGCCCCGCATCAGCTTGTGGACGGTCTCGTCGTCCAGGCCCTTCACATGGTCGAGGGCGACCTCCTTGGTGTGCGGGAAGGTCGAGTCGACGTGCGGGTAGTCGGTCTCGAAGGTGGCGTTGTCGCGGCCGACGGCGTCCAGGGAGGCCACCCCGTGCTTGTCGCGGAAGAAGCAGCAGAAGATCTGCCGGTAGTAGTACGTCGACGGCGGCTCCGGGATCAGGTCGCGGACCCCTCCCCACGCCCGGTGCTCCTCCCACACGTCGTCGGCGCGCTCGAGGGCATACGGGATCCAGCCCATCTGCCCTTCGGAGTAGGCGAGTTTGAGGGTCGGGAAGCGCACCAGGACTCCGCTGAAGAGGTAGTCCATCATCGAGGCCATGGCGTTGTTGAAGCTGAGCGACGCCTGGACGGCGGGCGGGGCGTCCGGGGAGGCGGCGGGCATCTGGGAGCTGCTGCCGATGTGCATGTTGACGACGGTCCCCGTGTCCTGGCACACGGCGAAGAACGGGTCCCAGTACCCGGAGTGGATGGACGGCAGCCCGAGGTAGGTGGGGATCTCGGAGAAGGTGACGGCCCGCACGCCGCGCGCGGCGTTGCGCCGGATCTCGGCGACGGCCAGCTCGACATCCCACAGCGGGATGAGGCAGAGCGGGATGAGCCGCCCTGCGCTGTCCCCGCACCACTCCTCCACCATCCAGTCGTTGTAGGCGCGCACGCACGCGAGCGCGACGTCCTTGTCGTGCGCCTCGGCGAAGGTCTGCCCGCAGAAGCGCGGGAAGGTCGGGAAGCAGAGCGAGGCCTCCACGTGATTGAGATCCATGTCCTTCAGCCGCTCGACGGGATCCCAGCACCCGCGCCGCATCTGCTCCCGGGTGATCCCCTCCAGGGTCATCTCGTCCCGGTCGAAGCCGACGGCGGCGATGTTGCGCTTGTACGGGAACTTCAGGTCCTCGTAGATCCACCAGTCCGTCGGCTGGCCCTGCGGATCCATGGTGATCTGGTACTTCCCGCCGACGTAGGCCAGCTCCCCGATCCCGGCGGTCAGCGGTTTGGGCCCCCGGTCCCGGTACTTCGCCGGCAGCCAGGTCTCGAAGAGATGGGCGGGCTCGATCACGTGGTCGTCGACGCTGATGATGCGGGGCAGTTCGGTCATGGTTTCCCCTCCGTGTTCCCCTCCGCCGGACAGTGCTTATCTGATGACCCGTCAGATAGCATGTCACCTGACGAGTCGTCAGCCAAGCAGGGGGCATACGTGAGCGAGACCCCGCACTCCCTGAGTTCCTCCCGCACGCTGTGGGACCTGGTCGTACGCCGCGCCGGCCTCACCCCCGACCGGCCCGTCCTCCTCCAGGGCGAGCGCCGGCTGACCTTCGGCGAACTGCGCGAACGGTCCGAGCGGGTCGCGGCGGGCCTGTACGGCATGGGCGTCCGCCCCGGCACGGTGGTGGCCTGGCAGCTGCCCACCCGCATCGAGACGGCCCTGCTCTCCTTCGCCCTGGCCCGCCTGGGCGCCGTACAGTCCCCGGTCATCCCCTTCTACCGGGACCGCGAGGTCGGCTTCGCGCTGCGCGAGTCCAAGGCCGAGTTCTTCGCCGTACCGGGCGTGTGGCGCGGCCACGACCACACGGAGATGGCCCGGCGGCTGGGCGCGAAGGGGGTCTTCGAGGCGTACGACAGCCTCCCCGACGGCGACCCGTCCGTCCTCCCCGCTCCCCCCGCCGAGGGCACCTCGGTGCGCTGGATCTACTGGACCTCGGGGACGACCTCCGACCCCAAGGGCGTCCTGCACACGGACCGTTCCCTGATCGCGGGCGGCTCCTGCCTGGCGCACGCGCTGCGGTTGTCACCGGACGACGTCGGCTCCATGGCCTTCCCCTACGCCCACATAGCGGGCCCCGACTACACGGTGATGCTCCTGCTCTACGGCTTCCCGGCCGTGATGTTCGAGCACTTCGCGCTGCCGGACGCGCTGGCGGAGTACCGGCGGCACGGGGTGACGGTGGCGGGCGGCTCCACGGCCTTCTACTCGATGTTCCTGGCCGAGCAGCGCAAGCAGCCGGGCGAGAAGGTGATCCCCACCCTGCGCCTCCTCGCCGGCGGGGGCGCGCCCAAGCCGCCCGAGGTCTATCACTGCGTGGTCCGCGAGCTGAGCGTCCAGCTCACCCACGGATACGGCATGACCGAGGTCCCGATGATCACCATGGGCGACCCGGAGGACACCCCCGAAAACCTCGCGACGACCGAGGGCCGCCCCCCTCAGGGCATGGAGATCCGCGTCGTCGAAGGCGAGGTACGGCTCCGCGGCGAGGCCGTCTGCCAGGGCTACCTGGACCCCCGCCAGACGGCCGCGGCCTTCGACGAGGACGGCTTCCTTCGCACCGGCGACCTCGGCCGGGTGACCGACTCGGGCCACCTGATCCTCACCGGCCGCCTCAAGGACGTGATCATCCGCAAGGGGGAGAACATCTCCGCGAAGGAGATCGAGGACCTGCTCGCCGCGCATCCGGCGGTGGCGGACGTGGCGGTGATCGGCCTGCCGGACACGGAGAGGGGGGAGCTGGTCTGCGCGGTGGTGGAACAGCCGCCGGGCACCGATGGGTTGACGCTGCCGGAGGCCGTCTCCTACCTCCGCGCGGAAGGGCTGTCCGTTCACAAGCTCCCGGAACGCCTGGAGGTGGTGGACGCCCTGCCGCGCAACGACACCCTGCGGAAGGTGCTCAAGTACAGGCTGCGGGAGCGCTACTCCTGACCCCCCGTTCCCTCGCGCAGCAGCCATGCCACGACGGCACGTGTCGCGCCCGAGACAGCTGCGCCCAGCAGCGTGAGCATCGCCTTGAGGCAGTCCTTACGGTTCATGATCCGACCCTTTCGGAGCCGAGCGGCTGAATGCCTCAACTCTCTGGAAATGCCGGGTTGTTGCGCCAAGCACTACACGTTGCGGATGCTGTGGGACACGACCGGAGCACATCCCGGACATCCCGGAGGGGAAGCGGCACGTGGACGAGCGACCCGACAACAGCGACGCCGTCGAGGCATGCGACGCAGACCGGTCCGGTGCGGCGGACGAGCCGTTGTCGGGTGAGCTGCTCCCCCTGGGAGATGCGGCGGGGGCCGCGGGCGTGCACCGAGGGCTGAAGCCCATCGCCGATGACGTCGGGCCGGAGCGCCATGAGCTGGCTGTCGCTCTGCGCCGGCTCTTCCTGGTACTCGACATCTCGGTGCGCGGGTACGCCGTCACGCGGGACTACAGCGCGAGCAGCGTGAGCCGGTATCTCAGTGGCGAGACGGTCGCACCGCGGTACTTCCTTGCCAGGCTGATGGACGACGTCGGCAGGAAACTGGGGCGTCCACTGGCCCGGGAGGCGCAGACAGGTCTGACCCGCATGCAGAGCGTGGCGCTGAAGGCGACCAGCAGCCGCGCATGGAAGGTGCAGGACCTGGAAGACCAGTTGGTCGTGGCCCTGCGGGAGAAGGAGGTGGCCAGGACGCAGGCCGACGTCGTGGCGACGGCCCTGCACGAGTCCCGGGCGCGGGTCGCGGACCTGGAGGCGGAGCGGCAGGCGCTCGTACAGCAGGTATCGGCCAGTCAGGTCACCGCAGTCGAGCTGGACCTGTTGCGCGAGGAGCAACAGCGCGTGCGCAGTGAGCGGGATGCATTGCGACAGCGGGTGTCCGAACTGGAAAGAGCCCTCGAAGGGGCCGAACAACGTGTTGCGCTGGCCGAGCAACGCGTTGACGACCTGGAACACCAGCTCCAAGCGGCTGATGCGGCGATGGCCGCCGAGGAGCAACGTGAGGGGCAGCGGGCCGAGGCGGAGGGAAACGGGAAGCAGGCCGGGCCCGAGGGGGGCCGCCAATGGCCGGTCGTCAGCCCTGGTCAGACGTCCGTCGTGTCAGGCCTCGCGATCGTCTTCCCGGGCTACCACCGCTCATGGGCGGTATGGATCGCGCAGGTCCTGCAACGCCATGGGCACCAGGTCACCCTCCGGTTGTGGGATCCGCCGCGCGAGACACCGCTGGAGGACTCGCTCGGTAACCTGCTGCTGGACAGCCTTCGCGTGCTGCTCGTCCTCAATGACTGGTTCTTCGAGCTCGGCCCGCGCCCCGCGGGCGAGTGGAACGACGTGCTGCGTGGCTTCGTCGCCGCCAACGTCGACCGGTTCGCCGCCGTCAACCTCACCAACCGGCCGCTGCTTCCGGCTGCATCGGTGCTGCAACCGGCGAGCCTGTGGGCGCTGAGTGAGGAGGCTGCCGAGGAACGGCTGCTCGGCCGGCTCGGTCTGGGACAGCGTGATGCCACGCGTGCTCTGGTCCGCTATCCGGAGCTGCGCTGCGAGATCTGGGGCGAGGTGCCGCGCCGCAACCCCCGTTTCACCGGCCGCGACGACGTGCTCGGTGTGATCCACGAGCGTCTGTCCGGCGCCGAGCGCGGCGCCGCCGCCTGCACCCTGCTCGGCATGTCCGGCATCGGCAAGACCCAGCTCGCCGCCGAGTACGCGCACCGCTTCAGCACCGACTACGACCTGGTGTGGTGGGTCAACTCCGACGACCACGAAGTCCGGCGCGACCGCTTCGGCGAACTCGCCGCGGAGCTGGGCCTGCCCATTGACGGCGAGCCGGGCGAGCGCATCCGTGCCGTCCGGGATGCCCTGCGGCGCGGCGAGCCCTACGCCAACTGGCTGGTCGTCTTCGACGGGTGGGACGACAGCGAGGGCATCAACGCGCTGCTCCCGGAAGGGTCGGGCCATGTCCTGATCACCTCCCGCAACCGGGCCTGGACCGAGTACACCGACGTCCTGGAGGTGCCCGGCTTCCTGCGCGCGGAGTCCACCGCCTATCTCATGCGCCGGGCCCCGCACATCACCGCGGCCGAGGCCGACGAGGTCGCCGCCGAGTTCGGCGACGTACCTCTGCCGCTGGTGCAGGCCGCCTCCTGGCTCGGCGAGTCCCGCATGGAGGTGCCCGAATACCTGCGTATGATCCGCGAACGTAAATTCTCCACCGTGGACGAGCCCGCCACCGGCGAGGGCTTCCCGCAGTCCTCCATGACCTCCTGGTCGATACTGCTCAACCGGCTGCGCCGCTCCCAGCCCCAGGCCATGGACGTGCTCAAGCTGTGTACCGCGTTCGCGCCCGGGCGCATCCCCCTGGGACTCGTCCACACCTGCCCGCAGGCCGAACTGCCCGAGGAACTGCGCTGGATGGCCACCGACCAGCCTGCCTGGAGCCGTGCCCTGGACACCCTGGTCAATTACTCGGTCCTGGCCCGGGACACCGGTGCACCCGCCGAGGCGGGCCCGTTTCCGGAATCCGTGCACATGCACCGGCTCGTCCAGGACATCGTGTTCAAACTGGCCAGCGACGACAGCCGGGAGCAGCATCGGCGGGCGGCACGCGCACTGCTCACGGCGGCCGACCCCGGCCATCCGGAGGACAGCCGGCATTGGCCCCGCTACGCGGAGCTGCTCCCCCATCTGGAGCCCTCTGGAGCGCTGGAGAGCACGCGACCGCAGGTCCGGGAGGCGATCCTCAACAGCCTGCGGTACTGCCACCACAGCGGGGAGATCCGGGCCGGGCTGGACCTGGCCCGACGCGTTCGCGACGCCTGGTCGGCGAACACCGGCCCCGTGGCCTCGCCCATGCTCGACCTGGCCGCTCAGGAGAGCGCCCTGCTCATGGCCAACGGCCGGTTCCGTGACGCGTACGAACAGGACCGCGGTCTTCTGGAAAGGCTGGAAAAACGAAAGAAATGGGAGGCCCGCCCGCCGAGCAGGTTCCTCGACGAGTACGCCGCCAAGAGCGCCGTGGCCCGCGGTCTGCGTCACCTCGGGCGGTACCAGGAGGCGTACGAACTCCATTGGGAGGTCCTCGGGGGCCGCACCGAGTTACTCGGCCCTGACGAGCCGACCACGCTGGACGCCCGGCACGAACTCGGCGTCTGCCTACGACTCCTCGGTAAGTACGAGGAGGCGTACGACCGGGACATGACGACTCTGTCCTTGCGGGAACGCCTCCTCGGCCAACGGCACATCAGCACCCTCGATTCCGGCACCGCCGTCAACCAGAGCCTGCGACTGTTGGGCAGCTACCGTGCGGCGGCCGGCCGCCAGGAAAAGTTGGTCCGCCGCCATGAAAAGGAGTTCGGCGCACGGCATCCGCAGACCCTGGACGCCCGACTGCAGCTGGCCCTGTGCCGCCGCGGTGACGCCCCCACCCAGGACGTGGAGGACGAGCTGGCAGACCTCCTGGCACAGCTGGAGCAGGTGCACGGCCGGGCGCACCACCGCACCCTGGCCTGTGTCACCGCCTACGCCGACTTCCTGCGTGAGCACGGCGAGCCGAGCCGGGCGCGCGAGCTGATCGTGGAGGCCGAGTCCGGCTACCGCGCCCTGCTCGGTTCGGCCCATCCCGTGGTGGTCGGCATGCTCTCCAGTTCCGGTCTGGTCATGCAGGCCATGGGTGAACACGGCGAAGCCATGGCACTGCTCGAGGCCGCGCTCGCCGGTCTCACCACCACCCTGGGTGCCGATCACCCCTGGGCCCTGGGCTGCGCTCTGAACACCGCCTGTGCACGCAGCCGCACCGGCCGCGACGAGGAGGCCCTGGAGCTGAGCCGGGTGACGTACCCCAAAGCCGCGCGCTCCCTCGGAGACCAGCATCCGCTCACACTGTCGTGCCAGGTGGCACTCGTCGCCGACCTCGTTGCCGCAGGGCAGGACAATGAGGCCGAGAAGCTTGAGAGAGAGGCTCTGCTCAGCTTGAGCCGTACCCTGACCGACGATCACGTGCTCACCACCTGGGCCCGCACCCGCACCCGGCCGCACTGGGACTTCGAACCGTACGTGGGCTGACCGGGAGCGCTACTCCGGGACCGTGAAGTACCGCGCGAACGGCTGCCCGTGCACAAACTCCCGGAACGGCTGGAGGTGGTGGAGGCCTTGCCCCGGAGGCCTTGCCCCGGGTCAGTCGCCGGAGTAACCCCAGAAGTAGATCTCCCGAGGCTCGCCCTGCTCGTCATGGAGCACGGCGCACCGGCCGTACCAGCGCCAGTGGTCGAACTCCTCGAACCGCGGAACGTGAGCCCGGGTGAGCTTCCGCGTGCCCAGGACACGCAGCGCCTCTTCCTCGGTCACCTGCTTCATCGTGCAGTAGTCCGGCTTCTCATCCCGCCCGATGATCCGGAAGATGTCGAGGATCGAATGCGTCCCGTCGTGCTGGACGAGCTCGTGCTCCCACAGCTCGTCCATGGTCTCCGGCCACGGCAGGCGATCTTCCAACGGCCTCCAGTCGGCACCGGGTCCCCAGTAGTAGTCCCGCTCCTCGAAGACCTTCCGCCGCAGCCCCTCGAACGCCCCTACGAGGTCTTCCTGATACGGCACGGAGTAGTTCCACTCCGACGCTCCCATACGGCCCCTCCCCACGCAGCTCTGCCAGAACGGCCGGACGCTATCAGCGACCACTGACACCACCGCGCGGTCGTCTTGCAGGACCTCCGACGCCTGCACATGAGGGACGACCTCTGCAAACTCCCTTATGAGACGGCCCTATTCCGGGACCGTGAAGTACCGCGCGAGGGCCGGGACGATATCCGGCTCGCCCACCAGACCATCTCCGTCGGTGTCCAGTGCGGCGGCTGCCGTCGGGGCGATCTCCTCCGGCACGTGGAACACCCGCAGCACGCGTACGGTGTCCGCCACCGTGGCCCGACCGTCCCCGTCGGAGTCCGCCACCGCCAGGGCCGCGTGGAGGAAGGGGCGGGCGATCTCGGCGAAGCGCTCGGGGTTGTCGCGCAGGCGCTTGACCGCGCCGGTGACGAACTCCTCGCGGGTGATGCGCTGATCACCGTCCCGGTCCGCGATCCCCGCCATGCCCTGCCAGAACGCCTCCGCACCGGCGTACAGCGCCTGGCCCTTGTCGGACCGGGCTGTCACGGCGAACTCGGCGAGCAGCGCCTTGGCCGCCGCGTTGAAGTCCTCGCGGTCGATCCAGCCGTTGCCGTCCTGGTCGAAGGTGGCGAACCGGGCTGCGATCCTGCGCTCGTACTCGGTGCTGACCATGTCTGTTCGGGCCGCCTTACGTGTGCGTGGGTTGACCTGGCACGGAGCGTACGACGCAGAGGGCGGGCAGATGGCGGGAAAACCGCGCTTGTGCCAAGACCGGGGGAATTCTGCGACAACTGTATGGCCGTGTCGCAGAGACAGGGGGTGTCCGGCGGTCAGGCCGAGAGTGGGCCCGCCTCGTCCGTCGCCTCGTCCGCCGTCGCGGACTCGACGTCGGCACGGACATCGAACAGGCGTCGCACGCCGAGCGCACCGAGGACCCGGTTGACGTGCGAGCCGTCCACCGCGCCCCGGTCCGGCAGGATCAGCCGCAGCCGCCCCTGGCAGGAGCGGATCAGTCTGCGGGCTGCGACGAGGACGCCGACCCCGCTGGAGTCGCAGAAGAAGACCTCCGATAGGTCCAGGACGAGGCTGTGGTGACCCTCGGCCACCACGTCGTGCACCCGTTGGCGCAGGACCGGCGACGTCATCAGGTCCAGCTCTCCCGACACCCTGAGCACGGCCCAGTCGCCGTGTTCCCCGCCGGTCACCTTGAAAGCCACAGCCATGCCCCTCCGCTCGCCGGATATCCGGAACCGCCCGGAAACGGAAGCAGTTCCTACGATTCTTTCCGCGCGGCTGCCCAGCGGCCGTTCCCTGAAACGTAGGGCGACAAACCGGGGGCGATCGGCAAGGGACTTGTTCAAGTCACTATCGATCCGCTTCGATCAGTATTCGATCAGGATTTGACCCCTGCCGCGTGAAGGATGTGTGAAGAGGGCACTATCACCTGCGGCGCTACAGGGGGCGCACATTGACACAAAGGGGCGTGCGCTGTCAGACGTGCCGACTACATTCGAGATGAAGGTGCAGAGAGGCTGAACGGGCCGGACACGGGCGAGGGGAGGACCGCATGGCCGACAAGGACGTACCGCCCCGCTGGGACCGCAAGATGCAGCAGCGGCTCACCCGCGGTGAGGCAGCCGCCCTCGGCGAGCTGTACGACCGGTACGCCTCTCTCGTGCACAGCCTCGCCCACCGTGTCCTCGGCGACGAGCAGGGCGCCGACAGCGTCACCCGCGAGGTCTTCGCGCACCTCTGGGAACACCCCGAGACCTACAACGCCAAGCAGGGCCCGCTGCGCTCCTGGATCGCCGACGTGACCCACCGGCTGGCCGTGCAGCGGCTGCGCGACAGCGAGACCGCCGCGCTGCTCCGGAGCGGGAGCGGGGCCGACGGCGAACGGGAGAGCGCCTCGCGGGAGCTGGAGGGCAAGGTGCGCCGCGCCTCGGTCGCCGCCCGCGCCGACTACATCGTCCACTCCATGCCCGCCCCGCTGCGCGCCGCCCTGGAGCTGGCCTACTTCCAGCGCCGCGACTACCGCCAGACCGCCGTCGACCTCGGCGTCACCGAGGACGAGGCCCGCCGCCGGCTCCGCCTCGGCCTGCAACTGCTGTCCACCGCCCACGACGCGGGGGCACCTCCGGGGTTCGGGGGTGCGGTGTGAGCGGGGTGGGACGCTTCGAGGCGCACGACGACAGCGACCTCGCCGACCTGGGGGAACTCGCGCCCGTGCCGCTCGACCTGTCGCACGACGTCCTGAAGTCGCTCCTCGGCGCCTGGGCGCTGGCCGCCTGCTCCGCCGCCGAGACCGCGGCCGTCGAGGAGCACCTCGGCACCTGCGGAGCCTGCGCGGAGGAGGCGCTGCGGCTGCGCGCGGCGGTCGGCCTGCTGCACCAGCCGGAGAGCCTCGACCTGGATCCGGCGCTGCGCAACCGCGTCCTGGAGAGCTGCCTGGACCGTCGGCCGCCGCGCATCCCGGTGCCCGCGTGGGCGGCGGCGTACGACTCCGAGACCGCGCGGCTGGACGCGCTGCTGCAGGACTTCGGGGAGGCCGAGTGGCACGCGCCGGTGCGGCTGCGGTGGTTCGAGGCGGGCGCGGCGATGAGCCGTCGTACGACCGTGGCCGGGGTGATCGCGCACCTGCTGGCGGTGGACGGGCTGGTCGCGGCGGCGCTCGGCCTGACGGACCCGCTGGCCGAGGTCCCGGAGGTCGCCGAAGCCGCCGAGGCCGCGGAGCGGGGACCGCTGGGGCCCGCCGCGCGCACCGAGGCGTACTGGCGGGCAGGCCGCTTCCCGCCGACCCGGTCGGTGCGGGAGACCTGGCGGGAGCAGAGCCACGCCCTCGTGCGGACGGTGTCCTTCACCGGCGGCAGCACGGGCGGGCTCACGGTGTCGTACGGCGACTTCACGCTGCCGCTGCACGACGCGATGCTGGACCGCGCCTTCGAGTGCTGGGCGCACGCGGAGGACATCGCGGAGGCGGTGGACTACCCGTACGAGCCGCCCGCGCCGCGCCATCTGGGCAAGATGATCGACCTGGCGGCCGGCATGCTCCCGGCGGCGCTCGCCGAGCGGCGCCGGGCGGGGCTGTCCGCGCCCGGCCGGAGCCCGCACCTGGTCCCGGCGGGCGCGCCGGGGCGCAGCCTGCGTCTGGAGATCGAGGGCGCGGCGGGCGGCCAGTGGCTGATCCCGCTGGACTCACCCGCCGCGGTGGGCTCCGCCGAGTTCGAGGTGGCCCATGTCGCCCTGGACGGCGCGGAGTTCTGCCGGCTGGCCGCCGGGCACGTCTCGCCGGAGGAGGCCGCGGCGGGGCAGGACGGGGACCGGGAGGCGATCAGGGAGGTGCTGGCCGCGGCGGCGTCCCTCAGCAGGATGTAGGCGCCGGACGAAGCCGGCCCGGGGGCTCAGGCGAACACGACCGTCCGGCGGCCGTTGAGCAGGATCCTGCGTTCCGCATGCCACTTCACCGCACGCGCCAGCGCCTGGCACTCCACGTCGCGGCCCACGGCGACCAGTTGGTCCGGGGTGGCGTCGTGGCCCACGCGCTCGACCTCCTGCTCGATGATCGGGCCCTCGTCCAGGTCGGCCGTCACATAGTGCGCCGTCGCGCCGATCAGCTTGACGCCCCTCGCGTGCGCCTGGTGGTACGGCTTGGCACCCTTGAAGCTCGGCAGGAAGGAGTGGTGGATGTTGATGATCCGGCCGCTCAGCTCCTTGCACAGGTCGTCCGAGAGGACCTGCATGTAGCGGGCGAGGACGACCAGTTCGACGCCCTCCTCGCGCACCAGGTCCAGGAGCCGCGCCTCGGCCTCGGACTTGGTGTCCTTCGTCACCGGGATGTGGTGGAAGGGGATGTTGTAGGAGCCCACCAGCTCGGCGAAGTCGGTGTGGTTCGACACCACGGCCGCGATCTCCACCGGGAGGGCGCCGATCCGGGCGCGGAACAGCAGGTCGTTCAGGCAGTGGCCGAACTTGCTGACCATCAGGACGATGCGCATCTTCTCGTCGGCCCGGTTGATCTGCCAGTCCATGTGGAAGGAGTCACCGATCGCCGCGAAGCTCGCCCGCAGCTTGTCCACCGTCAGCGGCGCCTCCGCCGAGAAGTGGACCCGCATGAAGAACAGACCCGTGTCGTGATCGCCGAACTGCTGGCTGTCCTCGATGTTGCAGCCCGTCATGAACAGGTAGCTGGACACCGCGTGCACGATGCCCTTCTTGTCCGGGCAGGAGATCGTGAGGACGTACTGGTCGGCCGGGGCGGGCTGCTCGTTCATGCACCACAGGGTCTCACGCCGGGCCCGCCCGAGCCGTTCCCGTCCGCCACGCGGACTTACGCCGGCATGCGCGGGTCCACGCCGGCCTACGCGGACCGCGTGAGTATTCGCAGCACCTCGAGGCTCTGTGGCCGCGCGTCCGGATCGTCCCCGTCGCTCATCGCCATGCGCACATGGGCGTCCCGCGCGGCCCGCACCGCCTCCGGCCACCCCTGGTGGTCGAGGTAGGCGGCGACCGGCGCGTCCGGGCCGACCTGGTGCATGATCCGCAGCACCCGCAGCACGGCGGTGTCGACGAGCGCGGCCTCCTGGGAGTCCCGGAAGATCGTGCCGACGTATTTCTCCGCCGACCAGCTGTCCAGCCAGGTGTCCTCCACCAGCCGGTACACCGCGTCCGTGACGTCACCGAAGCCGTCGGCGCCGGCCAGCCAGACGTCCCGCTGGAACGCGGGGTCGGAGAGCATGTGCAGCGCGGAGCGCACGTTGCTGCGCCAGCGCCACCACGGCATGTCGTTCAGTGGCATGCCGCCCATGGTGGAGGAGCGACGGCCGCGACGGGAAGAGTTCTCCGAACCTTGCACGGTCATCGATCGTACGTTCCCTGTCCCACCAGCCTCACCGGCCCCTGCAATTCACCCGGATGTCACCTTCTGTTGCCCAAGGGTCACTCCCGGGTTAGTGGTGTGAGGGAATCGTGCATGTTCATGACCGGCAGGCGACGCATCCGCAGCACCTTCTTCCCCGCCCTCCCTCGGACCAGCCGCAGAACCGCTCTGTCCGTGAGCGCAGTGGCCCTGTCTGCGTCACTCGCCGCCGGATGCGGGGTCATCCCCGGTGCCACGGGGGGCTCCGGGGATGACCCGATCAAGGTGATGACCTGGGCACCCCAGGACACCGACGCGACCAACAAGCCGGGCATGCCCAAGATGGCCCGCGCCTACGCGAAGTGGATCAACTCGCACGGCGGCATCCACGGCCGCAAGCTCCAGGTCCTGACCTGCAACGACCACAACGACAACGTGGGCGCCTCGAAGTGCGCCCGGTGGGCGGCCGACCAGAACGTGGTCGCCGTCGTCGGCTCCTACAGCCAGTTCGGCGACTCCTTCCTCGCCCCGCTGGAGAGCGCCGGCATTCCCTACATCGGCGGCTACGGCGTCACCAAGGACGAGTTCACCGGCAACATGTCGTATCCGGTCAACGGCGGCCAGCCCGTCCTGCTGGCCGGTCTCGGCAGGGCCCTCGCCACCACCTGCGGCCCGGTCGCCCTGGTCCGCCCCGACAGCATCGCGGGCGACGAGCTGCCCATGGTGCTCGACTCGGGGCTGAAGGCCGGCAGACACCCGGCGGCGGACGACGAGCTGGCCGCCGAGGACGCCACCGAGTACGGCGAGCAGGCGCAGAAGGCGCTCACCTACGCGTCCGGGAACCCGGCGCGCAGGGGGTGCGTGGTGCCCGCGCTCGGGGACCGTACCGACACCTTCATGGACTCCTTCCGGCGCGACCGCCAGAACTTCCCGAAGGTGCGCACGGCGACCTCGATCGGCAGCGTCGACCAGACGGTGATCAACGCGACGGGCGGGGCGGCCGGACCCTACGAGGGCTCGTACATCACCAGCTGGTACCCGCCGGCCTCGAACTCCCGCTGGGACACGATGAAGAAGGTCGTCAACGAGGAGGCCTTCGGCGACAACGACATCGACCCCGCCGACGCCGGAGTGCAGACCACCTGGATCGCCTACACCGTGCTGAAGGCCGCTCTGGAGAAGATCGGCGACGGCGAGGTGAGCGCCGAGAGCGTCCGGCACACGCTCGACGACGGCCTCAGGGTCTCCACCGGCGGCCTCACCCCCACGCTGAGCTGGCCCCAGGAGGGCAAGCTCGCCGCGGTCGGCCTCCCGCGGCTGGTCAACGCCGATGTGACCCTCCAGGTGGTCCAGGACGGCCGGCTGGTCGCGGTCAACACCGGCATCGGCGGGAGCTCCGGACGCGTCGACGTGACGGGGACGCTGGAGAACGCCGACATCGGCTGACGCCCGCGCCTCCCGCGCCCGCGGCCCCGTTCACACGTAACACACGTCAGGCATCACAGCTGGGTCGGCTGGCGCACGGTCAGGCCGTACTTCTTGGCGATCACGTTCCACAGCGCCGCCGCCTTCAGCTTCTGCCCGCTGGCGACACCGCTCTCCCGGTCGCCGGCCTTGCGCTCGCTGGTGTAGCGGGGGTGGCCGTGGCGGCAGCCGTGGTGTCTGCCCGCCTGGTCGGCCCATGCCGCGTAGTGGCTGTCGGCCGACGCGGAGGCCTGCCAGGCCTTGGTGAGGGCGGCCGTCAGCTCCGCGCCGGCGGGCAGCTTGTCGACGGACAGCTTGCCCAGGCTGGTGACCAGCCCGCCTCGCTGCTTGGCCGCGTCGCGCAGGTTGGAGGCGGAGTCGTCGAGGTTGTCGCACTGCTTCACGTCGCCCACCGACTTGATCACCGAGGCGCGGCTGCTGCCGCTGTCGCTCAGCAGCTGGTCCAGGGCGACCGCCTGCTGCCGGGCGGGGTCGGCGGCGGGCGAGGCGGAGTTCTGGGCCGGGGTCGACGCGGCGACGTTCTTGTCGCCATCGACCTTGTCGCCGCCACCGCCACCGCCGCTGAGCAGCGCGCCGGCGCCGATCCCGACGACCGCGATGCCGACGCCTATGGCGGCGATCATCGGCACGCGTGAACCGCTGCGTCCTCCCCCGCGCCGGTCGTGGTCATCGTCGTCGTAGCGCGAGTTGTAGGACTCCCGGGGCGAGATGTACGGCGGCTGGGCCGGGCCCGGGTAGGCGTCGGCCTCGACGCGCGGAAGCTGCTGCGTGGAGCCGGCCGGGCTGCCGCCGCCGGCGGGCCCGCTGCGGAAGAGGTTCTCGAAGCCGGCGGGCGGCTGCGGGTCCCCGCCGTACGGCGGTATGAGCTGGGTGGCGTCCGTGGCGGAGGCGGGCGCCTGCTGCTGCGGCTGCTGCGGGGTGAGCCCCAGGAACTGCGTCTGGTCCGCGCCGGCCTCGGTCGGCAGCGCGCCCGCCGTCACCGGCGGGATGAACTGCGTGGCCCCCTCGTCGGCGGGCGCCGCGGGGACCGGCGGGATGTACTGCGTGGCGCCGTCGGCCGCGGCGGCCTGCGCGGGCGGCAGATACGGGGCCGCGCCCTCGTGGGCGGGGGCCGCAGCCGGGACCGGCGGGATGTACTGGGTGGCGCCGTCGGCCGCCGGGGGCAGCGGGGCGCTCTGCGCCGGGTAGCCGTCCGGGTGGGCGGGCGGCAGGGGCGCGGCGGCGGGGGGCGCGTCGTACTGCTGCTGGCGCTGGGCGCCGTACGGCTGCTGGTGCTGCTGATGCTGGTACGGGGCCGGGTCGGGGGCGCCGTACGCGGGCTGCTGACCGGCGCCGTACGCCGGGTCGTGACCGTGCGAGCCGTAGGCCGGGCCGTGACCGTTCGCACCGTAGGCCGGGTCCTGGCCGCCCGCGCCGTAGCCCTGACCAGGGCCGCCGGAGCCGTACGTCTGTCCCGAGCCGTCGGAGCCGTACGCCGGGGCCTGGCTGCCGGAGCCGTACGCCTGGCCGCCGTACGCCGGAGCCGGTGCGCCCTCCGGGGGCAGCGGGCCGGGACCGGTGGCGGACGGGGGCTGCTGGTCGGTGCCCCAGTGGCGGCCCTCGGCCGGGGACCAGCCCTGGCCGGGCTCGGGTGCCTGCTCGCCGGGGCCCCAGGAGCCGCCCCAGGCCTGTCCGCCGGGCGGCGCCGTGGAGGAGGCGGGTGCGCCGGTCATGCCCGGCAGCACGGGCTCGCCTCCGTCCGAGGGCAGCACGATGCCTTCGTGCGCGGGCTGCGCCGAGGGCTCCTCGCCCTGTCCACTCTGCGTCACCGGGACTCCTACGTATGGGGGACTTCGGAATCGTCGGCTCACGCTACCGGGTCCCCCGAGCCGGGTGCCACGCAGCCGGGGGCGCGATCTTGTTCCCTGTGACAGCGGTAACAAAACCACCCCGCCGCACGCTGTTTATGGCTGCCGTGCGGCAACCGCCTCCCATCCGGCTGCCGTTTTCCGGGTGTTCACGTGATCTTGGAGTCCGCGTTCCGGTGATCTTGAGGCCGGTGGTCGGGCGGCCTCAAGGCCGGTGATCAGGCGACCTGGAGGTCGAGGCGGGCGCCGAACTCCCGCACCACCGCCTCGTCCCGGAACGGCTCCAGCCGCTGCTGGAGATCGTCCAGGTACTCGGCGCCCCGGTTGGAGCGGAGCGATTCCAGCAGCTCCACCGCCTTCAGGCCCGTGTGGCAGGCCTGTTCGATCTCCCGCTGCTGCACCTGGGCCGTGGCGAGCAGCACATAGCCGATGGCGCGGCGCCGCGCCCGGCCCTCGGGGTGCCCGGCCAGCGACTGCTCGGCGTACCGGGCCGCCGCCTCGGGCTGCCCGAGGTCGCGGTGGCAGTGCGCCAACTCGTCGGCCAGATAGGCCTCGTCGAAGTGCGCGATCCACACCGGGTCGTCGCCGGAGGCCGCGTCCGCCGCCTCCATCGCCGTGAGCGCGCGCCCGGAGGCCGCCTGCGCGCCCCGTACGTCGCCGAGCAGGGCGTGCCCGCGCGCCTCGGCCGCGTGGAACATCGCCTCCGCGCGCGGAGTCACCCGCCCCCGCGCACCCTCCTGGGCCGCCCGCGCCAGCTGCGAGATCTCCCGCGGGTTTCCGAGCTGCGCGGCGAGGTGGCTCATGGAGGCGGCGAGGACGTAGCCGCCGTAACCGCGGTCACCGGCGGCCTGCGCGAGGCGCAGCGACTGGATGTAGTACCGCTGGGCGAGGCCCGGTTGCCCGGTGTCCACCGCCATGTACCCGGCGAGTTCGGTCAACCGGGCGACGGCGGCGAAGAGTTCACGGCCGACGGCCTCCCGGTACGAGCCCGCGAGCAGCCCGGAGACGACGCTGTTGAGGTAGTGCACGACCACCGGCCGCACATGCCCGCTGCCGAACCGGTGGTCGAGGTCGACGAGCGCCTGGGTCATGGACCGTACGGCCGCCACGTCGGCCTGGCCCACGCGCGGCCCCGCCTGCCGGGCGACCGCGGCGTCCGGCGCCGAGATCAGCCAGTCGCGGCTGGGCTCGACCAGCGCGGAGGCGGCGACGGAGGAGCCGGACAGGAAGTCCCGCCGGCCCACGTCGCTGCGCCACAGCTCGCAGACCTGCTCGATGGCCCCCAGTACCGTCGGCGAGAACTGGAGACCGACGCCCGAGGCGAGGTTCTTGCCGTTGGCCATGCCGATCTCGTCGATCGTGACCGTACGGCCGAGTTTGCGCCCCAGCGCCTCCGCGATGATCGCCGGGGCCCGGCCGCGCGGTTGCTGCCCGCGCAGCCAGCGGGCCACGGACGTCTTGTCGTAGCGCAGGTCGAGACCGTGCTCGGCGCCGCACATGTTGACCCGCCGGGCCAGCCCGGCGTTCGAGCACCCCGCTTCCTGGATGAGAGCCTGCAGCCGTTCGTTCGGCTGCCTCGCAACGAGAGGCCTTGCGGCCATGTGTTACCCCCTGCGAACCCCTGGAGCGTAAAGATCCGGCCGGTTGATCCGGTCGGGAAGATCCGGTCGGACGATCACTGCCCAGCTGGCATACCGTCAATGCGTGACATATGCGGTTTGCCGGGGTAAAGGCTGATGCCATCCCCCTTCCTGGCTACCCAGCCGACGCCCCGACCCCTCCTGCGCGCCCCCGCCCGTGCACCCGTGCGCCCCGGCTGCCGAATCGATGCTCCTTCCCGCGCGCGCGAGACGCGGGACCCGGGCCGTAACCCGGGGTGGGTGCGGGAGTTGAGAGGAGCGTGGAAGACACCATCGCGGGCGCCGAAAACACTCAGATTGCCGGTCAGATTCCCCAGCAACGCGGAGAGTCGCTGCTGGAGACCGCCGTACGCTACGTCGAGGACCGGCACTGGGACGTGTTCCCGGGGGCCTGGCTGGAGGCCGTCGACGGGGTGCAGCGCTGCTCGTGCGGCGACGCGGCCTGCCTGACACCGGGGGCGCATCCCGCGCGCCCCGACTGGGCGGCCCAGGCGACCGGCAGTGCGACCGTCGCGCGCCGGATGTGGCAGAAGCAGCCGACCGCGTCGATTCTGCTGCCGACGGGACGGACGTTCGACGCGCTGTCCGTCCCGGAGAGCGCCGGGTTTCTGGCGCTGGCCCGGATGGAGCGGATGGAGCTGACCCTCGGGCCGGTGACGCTCACCCCGGACCGGCGGATGTACTTCTTCGTGCTGCCGGGCGCCTCGACGAAGGTCCCCGAGGCGGTACGGACGCTGGGCTGGTCGTTGGCGTCGCTGGATCTCGCGCCGCTGGGGGAGGGCAGTTACGTAGCCGCCCCGCCGACCCGCTTCGCCTCGCGCGGTGCCGTGCAGTGGGCCTGCCGGCCGACGCCGGCCAACCGGTGGCTGCCGGACGCGGAGGAGTTGATCTCGCCACTTGCCTACGCGTGCGGCAGGGACCGCTGACCTCCCTGTTTTCCCGCGCCCCTACAGGCAGTTGCAGGCGCCGTAGGCTTCATGCATGACCGATGTTGCAGTTCATGTACGGGGGCTCTGGAAGCAATTCGGGCAGCAAGTTGCTGTCGGCGGGATCGATCTCGATCTGCCGGCCGGCAAGTTCATCGGGCTGGTCGGGCCCAACGGGGCGGGAAAAACGACCACGTTGTCCATGGTGACCGGGCTGTTGCGGCCGGATCAGGGGACCGTCGAGGTCGTCGGGCAGGACGTGTGGCGGGACCCGGTGGCCGTCAAGGCGCGGATCGGCGTGCTTCCCGAGGGGCTGAGGCTGTTCGAGCGGCTGTCGGGGCGGGAGTTGCTCGCCTACTCGGGGCGGCTGCGGGGGCTGCCCGGGGACGAGGTGGACAAGCGGGCCACGCAGTTGCTGGACGTGCTCGACCTCGCCGGGGCGCAGCACAAGCTCGTCGTCGACTACTCGACCGGCATGCGCAAGAAGATCGGGCTCGCCGCGGCGCTGCTCCACAACCCCGAGGTGCTCTTCCTGGACGAGCCGTTCGAAGGGGTCGACCCGGTCTCCGCGCAGACCATCCGGGGCGTCCTGGAGCGCTACACCGCCTCCGGCGCCACCGTCGTCTTCTCCTCCCATGTGATGGAGCTGGTCGAGTCGTTGTGCGACTGGGTGGCCGTGATGGCCGCGGGACGGATCCGCGCCACCGGAACCCTGGCGGAGGTGCGCGGGGCGCATCCCACGCTCCAGGGCGCGTTCCTGGAGCTGGTGGGGGCGAGAGGGCGGGACGCGGGGTCCGATCTGGACTGGCTGGGCGGCGGGGCGGCCCGATGACGAACGTCACCTCCACCGTCGTACGGCTGAAGCTGTCGCTGCTGCGGAACGGGCTCAGGCAGTCGGCGGGCCGGCGGGCCGCGTTCGTCACCTCCGCCGTCGTCGCGCTGATCATCGCGCTGCTGCAACTGCTGGGCCTGCTGGCGCTGCGCGGGAATGCGCACGCCGCGGCCGTCACCGTGCCGGGCACGGCCGTGCTGGCGCTGGGCTGGGCGGTGATGCCGCTGTTCTTCCCCAGCGGTGACGAGACGCTGGACCCGACCCGGCTGGTCATGCTGCCGCTGCGGCCCCGGCCGCTGGTCCGGGCCCTGCTGGCCGCCTCCCTGGTCGGCATCGGGCCGCTGTTCACGCTGCTGGTGCTGGTGGGATGCGTGGTGTCCGTGGCGCACGGGGCTGCGGGGTACGCCGTCGCGGTCGTCGCCGTCGTGCTCGCGCTGCTGGTCTGCGTGGCGCTCGCGCGGGCCGTCGCCGCCGCCAACGTGCAGCTGCTGACCAGCAGGAAGGGCCGCGATCTGGCCGTGCTGAGCGGTCTGGTGATCGCGATCGGGGCGCAGCTGGTCAACTTCGGCCTGCAGCGGCTGGGTTCGGCCGGCCTCGGGCAGCTGGACCCGGTCGCGGATGTGCTGGAGTGGGTGCCCCCGGCCTCGGCGGTGGGCGCGGTGCACGCGGCGAGCGAGGGGTCGTACGGCATGGCCGCCGCCCAACTGGCCCTTTCGGCGGCCGGGTTGGCGGCCCTGGTCGTGGTGTGGGCGCGGAGCCTGACGCGGCTGATGACCGCGCCCGACGGCTCCACGCTCCAGGCCGCCGACGCCGGGGCACAGGACCGTACGTCGGCCGGGCTCGGGCGGCTGCTGCCGGACGGGCGCGCGGGTACGGTCATGGAACGCACCCTGCGCTACATCTGGCGGGACCCGAAGACCAAGGCCGCGTGGGTGACGTCGCTGGCGATCGGGCTGATCATCCCGGTGTTCAACGCGGTGCAGGGCACGGGCTCGGTCTACTTCGCGTGCTTCGCCGCCGGGATGCTCGGCATGCAGATGTACAACCAGTTCGGGCAGGACAGCTCCGCGTTCTGGATGGTGGCCATGACCATCTCCTCCGCGCGGGACGCCTACACCGAACTGCGCGGACGGGCCCTGGCCCTGCTGCTGATCACCCTGCCGTACGCCGTGCTCGTCACGGCGCTCACGACCGCGCTGCTGGGCGGCTGGGACCGGATCCCGGAGGCGCTCGGGCTGTCCTTCGCGCTGCTCGGGGCGATGCTGGCGACCGGCGCGTGGACCTCGGCCCACTTCCCGTACTCCATCCCGCAGGAGGGCCACAAGAACGTGGTCCCGGGCCAGGCCGGCATCGCCTGGATCTCCATCTTCGGCGGCATGGTGGCGGCGGCCCTGATCAGCTCCCCGGTCATCGCCCTCACCGTCTGGCTGCACGTGAGCGCCGGCGGCGCGGACTGGACCTGGCTGCTGCTGCCGGTGGGCGCGGCGTACGGCGCGGGGTTCACGTGGCTCGGGCTGCGGCTCGCGGCCCCGAGGACGGCGGCCCGGCTGCCGGAGATTCTCACGGCTGTGAGCAAGGGGTAGCGCCGCCCGTCCGCGACAGGAACGCTTCCTGGGCCGCCGCCGTCAGCCCACCAGGACCCGGTCCAGGAAGGGCTCGATCGCCGACCGCCAGGCGTCCGGGCGGTCGTAGTGGACGAGGTGCCCGGCGTCGACGACCTCGGCGTAGGCGCCGTGCGGCAGGACGCGGACCATCTCCTGGGCCTCGGCGCGGCCCAGCTCGCCGTCCAGCCCGCGGACGACGAGAGCGGGGCACTGCACCTGGGCCAGCTCCTCCCAGTGGGCGTCGTAGACCCACGTCTCCCGGGAGCGGAGCATCTGGTCGGGTTCGAAGACGGGGCGCCAGCCGTCGGCGGCCTCGTGCATGACCTCGGCGTAGAAGGCGCCGCGGGAGGGGTTGGGGCGTTCCAGGCGGGGGTCGTCCTCGCCGAACCACTTGCGGACGTCGGCGAGGGTGGCGAAGGGGGCGGGCCAGGAGCGGAACCAGTCGGCCCACTCGCGCTGCGAGGCGGCGCCGAGCGCGGAGGCGCGCATGTCGCAGATGACCAGGCCGCGCACCAGGTCGGGGCGTTTGGCGGCGAGCTGCCAGGCGGTCAGGGCGCCCATCGCGTGGCCGATGAGGACGGCGGGGGCGAGGCCGAGCTGTTCGAGGGCGGCCTCGACGTCGTCGACGTAGGCCTCGCGGGTGTAGGCGGCCTGTGCGGGCTTGTCGCTCTGGCCGTGGCCGCGCTGGTCGAGCGCGACGGCGCGGTGGCGCTCGGCGAGCCAGCGGGCCGTGGGCGCCCAGTGGGAGGCGCGTCCCATCAGCCCGTGGAGTAACAGCACGCCCGGAGTACCCGGCTCCGGACCCGCCTGGTCCAAGGGGTCCCCCGGATCCGTCTTGGGAGGGTCGGCGAACTCCCAGGCCGCCAGCCGCACCCCGCCCGCTCCCGTCACATCGATACGCCGCGCCATGGGCCTGGCACCCCCCAGCTCCGCCGCCTGCCTCGCACCGGTGTTCTGCCGGTGTCGTACTGCCGCCGCAGATTATCGAATAGCTATTCGAAAAATCTGTCTCTGCGGACAACACCCCTCGTTCGAGTGACACCCCTCAAGGAATGATCGCCGCCGCCAAGGGGATCTTTCTGGCGGGAGGCGGACCGCTCGGGGAAAAACGGTCCGAGGGGGATGACCCTGAGAGCTCGGGGCTCCGGGTCAGCACAGGGGAGGACGGGCCCCGGCGCCGCACAGCGCCGGGGCCCTCTCATGTCAGCGCTTGGCCACGAACACGTGCGAGGCGACCTCCGGCTCCAGCTCGGCCGCCTCACCGCCGCTGCCCACCAGCACCCCGCCGGGCGACTCCGTCACGCTCACCACCGAGCCGGGCTGCACGCCCGCCCGCCGCAGCGTGTACATGAGCTGCGCGTCCGTCTGGATGGGCTCGCCGATCCGGCGGACGACCACGTTCTTGCCGTCGCTGCCCGCGTCCAGCTCGGCCAGCGACACCATGCTCTCGTCCAGGAACGGGTCGGCCCCGTCCTTCTCGCCCAACTCCTCCAGGCCCGGGATCGGGTTGCCGTACGGCGACTCGGTCGGGTGACGCAGCAGCTCCAGCACGCGCCGCTCCACCGCCTCGCTCATCACGTGCTCCCAGCGGCAGGCCTCCGCGTGCACCTGCTCCCACTCCAGGCCGATCACGTCGACCAGCAGACACTCCGCGAGCCGGTGCTTGCGCATCACGCGGGTGGCCAGTCGGCGGCCCTCCTCGGTCAGCTCCAGATGCCGGTCGCTCGCCACGGCCACGAGTCCGTCGCGCTCCATCCGTGCCACCGTCTGGCTCACCGTCGGCCCGCTCTGGTCGAGCCGCTCCGCGATGCGGGCTCGCATGGGGACGACACCTTCCTCTTCGAGTTCGAGGATGGTGCGGAGGTACATCTCCGTGGTGTCGATCAGTCCGGACATACGTGCCCCTCGATTACCTCTGCCGGAAGCTCGCCCGGCGCGTGCGCTGGCCCTGTCACCAATTCTGCCGGATCCCACTGACAAGCGGGCGCCGCCGCGTAAACCCGCGCAGCTGCGAGCCCATCGAGTGCCTGGTGCGCAGCCGGCGCCGAAAGCGGTGGACGGGGTGGTTTTTCCGGCCGTACGTTGCGTCGCATGGCAGACCTGCGAATCGCCCCCGTCGACGGTGACCTCATGCTCGAAGAGTGGCGGTACGTACACAACGTGATCGTTCCGCCCGCCGCCATGTCGCCGGCCGAGGCCCGGGAGCGGCACGAGCGCTACCGGCTGGCCAACGCCTACCTCGGTGACGTGCTCGTCGGCTGCTCCACCGTCCGCCCGCCGGCCGGGGAGCAGGCCGTGGCGACCGTCATCGCGCGTGTGCTGCCCGGGTACCGGCGGCGCGGCTTCGGCGCCGCCCTGTACGAGGACGGGCTCACCCGCGCGCGCGGGCTCGGTGCCGGGGGGATCGAGACGTGTGTGCTGGCGGTGAACGAGGACGGGCTGCGGTTCGCCGTACGGAACGGGTTCGTGGAGACCGACCGGTACGTGCTGGACGGCGAGCGGGACGAATGGGTGGATCTGCGCCTGGCGACAGTTGGCTGATTCCTTGCTGATTCCTTCAATCTTGCGGGAACAGGATGTGGGCTGTGTCACGTTCGAGTTGAATGAAGGCCAGTGAGCGAACCGAGCGCCGTACGTCGTATGCCGTACACGCGCCGACGCAGCCTCCAGGGGGTCCAGGTGAGTGCATCCCGGCGGAGTGGGACCACCGATGAGCTGGGGCCGGACGAGCCCGAGCCGCGCGGTCCTGCGGACCCGCACGGTCCGGAGGAGCCCGGCGGCTCCGACCTGCTCGCCGCGCTGCTCGACGGGATGGACGCGGCCCTGTGCGCCTTCGACGCCGAAGGGGTCGTCACCCACTGGAACCGGGAGGCCGAGCGCATTCTGGGCTGGACCGCGGCCGAGGCGGTGGGCCGGCCCGGGTTCGCCGGGTGGGCGGTGCGCAGCGCCGACGCCGCGGAGGTCGAGGCGCGGCTGATGTCGGCCATGCATGCCCCGGGCCGGCAGGTGCACGAGTTCGCCCTGGTCACCAAGGACGGCGGCCGGGTGCTCGTGCGGACCCAGTCGGCCGCGGTGCGCGGGCCCGACGGCAGGCCCGCGGGCGTGTACTGCGCCTTCAGCGAGGTGCACGCGCAGATCGACCTGGAGCGGTCCATCGCCCTCAGCGAGGCCCTGCTGGAGGACGCGTCCTGGGGTGTCGTGCTCGTCGACGCCGACCTGCGGCCCGCCGTGGTGAACGCGCACGCGGCCCGCGCGCTCGGCACCGGCCGCACCTCGGCGCTGGGCAGGCCGCTCGGCGAACTGATCGCCCAGGGCGTGGAGGAGCTGGAGGGCGCCCTCACCCATGTGCTGGCCGAGGGCGCCCCGCCCGCGCCCGCCGAGATGTGGGTGACCGTGCGCGCGCCCGAGGGCGAGAAGCGGCGCTGCTGGCGCAGCGGGTTCGTGCGGCTGGCCTCGCCGCTCGCCGAGGAACCGGTGCCGCTCGGGGTCGGCTGGCTCTTCCAGGACGTCACCGAGGCCAAGCAGGGCGAGCAGGAGTCGGCGCTGTTGCGCTTCCGCACCAATCAGCTGCACCGCGCGGCACGCGCCGCCGCCGAGTGCGAGGATCCGGCCGAGGCGGCCACCGTCCACCTGGACTTCGCCCTCGCCGGCTTCGCCGACCACGCCCTGCTCGACCGCGTGGCGGGCGCCCCGCGGGCGGAGGGCGACGAGACGGCCCCGGTACGGCTGGTACGGCTCGCCGCCACGCCCGCCGGAGCGCCGGGCCCCAGCCTGCTCACGGGCGCGGCCGGGCTGCCGCTGCGCTACGAGCCGGGGCACCCGGCGCTGAGCTGCGTCGAGCGGGCCGGAACCGTGCGTGCCGACGCCGGTTCGGCGCCGGCCGAGCAGGCCCGGGAGTGGGCGCTGGCCCGCCAGTGGCCCGACGACGCCGTGCACGCCCTGTGCGCGGTGCTGCGCAGCCGGGGGCGGACGGTGGGCGTGGTCACCTTCCTGCGCGGCGCGGGCCGCAGCCGCTTCGAGCGCGCGGACGCGGCCTACGCGGAGGATGTGGCGGCCCGTATTGCCACGGCCCTGGATCTGGCGCAGATGGCGAAGCAATAAGGGGAGGCAGCAGGGGGCTCAGCGCCGGTAGAAGATCCGGTCGCCGTACTCCTCCATGACCCGGCTGTTCCACTCGTGGCCGCCGTCCACGTTGCCGGAGCGCAGCAGCGGGGGTTCGATGCCGCGGTCGGCGAGGGCGGCGGCCGTGGTGGCCAGGACGGCCTGCATCAGGGCGGTGGTGACGACCGTGGAGGCCGGGGCGAAGGGGGCCGGGATGGTCTCGAGGGTGAGTTCCGCGTCGCCGACCGCGATCTTCGAGTCGAGGACGAGGTCGCAGTGGTCCTTCAGGAAGGTGCCCGAGGCGTGCCGGGACCTCGTCTCCGCGGCGTACGCCACCGATGTCACGCCGATGACCTTCACGCCGAGGGCGCGGGCGTTCATGGCCATCTCCACGGGCAGGGCGTTGCGCCCGGACAGGGAGATGATCACCAGGGCGTCTCCGGCACGGACCGGGGAGGTGTCCAGGACGGCGCTCGCGAGCCCGTCGACGCGTTCGAGGGCGGAGCCGAGGGTCGCCGGGGTGACGTCGACGCCGACGACTCCGGGGACGGCGAGCAGGTTCATGAGGGCGAGTCCGCCCGCGCGGTAGACGACGTCCTGGGCGGCGAGGGAGGAGTGCCCGGCGCCGAAGGCGAACAGGCGGCCACCGGCCGCCACAGTGTCGGCGAGCAGGGCGCCGGCCGCGGTGATCGCCTCGGCCTCCTCCTCGCGGACCCGTTGCAGCAGGCCGATGGCGGCGTCGAAGAACAGGTCGGCAGGCGTGCCGTCGCTCATGCGGTGCCCCTTCGCAGCGTCTGTGTCGCGGATCACCCTGCGGTCTGGACCAATGCGGTGTCAATACGGCGGCTGGGGCTCCGGGGTTCCCGTGTCGGGGCGCCGGAGACCTGGTGCGTAAAAAAACAGTTGAGCCTCTCCCGACGACTTCCTAGGGTGTGAGGTACACGAGAAGGGAGGTGGTTCGGCAGATGTATGAGAACCGGACGCGTGAGGTGGCTGCGGGCTAGCGGCTCGCCACCACAACATGTGCGGTGCCGGACCAGCGTGCGTGCAAAGCACGCCGCAGTCGGCCCAATCCCAAGCAGTCACCCGACCCGCGAGCTCGCCGGTACGTCCGGCCGGCTCCCCCGCCGAGCAGGCGGAGGAACCGAGCTCGCGGGTCGTCTGCGTTCAGGGGACCCGGTCAGTGCGCGATGTCCGCGTAGCCCTCGACCTCCTGCGGGCCGCGCGGCCCCGGTCCCACGTAGTGGGCGGAAGGCCGGACCAGGCGGCCCGTGCGCTTCTGTTCGAGGATGTGGGCCGACCAGCCGGCCGTCCTGGCGCAGGTGAACATCGAGGTGAACATGTGGGCCGGGACCTCGGCGAAGTCCAGCATGATCGCGGCCCAGAACTCCACGTTCGTGGCCAGGACGCGGTCGGGGCGGCGGTTGTGGAGTTCCTCCAGGGCCGCCTTCTCCAGTGCCTCCGCGATCTCGAAGCGGGGGGCGCCCAGTTCACGGGCCGTGCGGCGCAGGACGCGGGCGCGGGGGTCCTCGGCGCGGTACACCCGGTGGCCGAAGCCCATCAGACGCTCGCCGCGGTCCAGGGCGTTCTTGACGTACGCCTCGGCGTCGCCCGTCCGCTCGATCTCCTCGATCATGCCGAGGACTCGGGACGGTGCTCCGCCATGAAGGGGGCCGGACATCGCGCCCACCGCGCCCGAGAGCGCTGCGGCCACATCCGCGCCCGTCGACGCGATCACCCGCGCCGTGAAGGTGGAGGCGTTCATGCCGTGCTCGGCGGCGGACGTCCAGTAGGCGTCCACGGCGGCGACGTGCTTCGGGTCCGGCTCGCCCCGCCAGCGGATCATGAAGCGTTCGACCACCGAGTTCGCCTTGTCGATCTCTCGCTGCGGCACCATCGGCAGGCCCTGGCCGCGGGCGGACTGGGCGACGTAGGACAGGGCCATGACGGCGGCGCGGGCGAGGTCGTCGCGGGCCTGTGCTTCGTCGATGTCGAGCAGGGGGCGCAGGCCCCAGACCGGTGCCAGCATGGCCAGCGCGGACTGTACGTCCACGCGGATGTCGCCGGAGTGGACCGGGATCGGGAAGGGTTCGGCGGGTGGCAGGCCGGGGTTGAAGGCGCCGTCGACCAGCAGCCCCCACACGTTCCCGAAGGAGACGTGGCCGACCAGGTCCTCGATGTCGACGCCCCGGTAACGCAGGGCGCCGCCCTCCTTGTCCGGTTCGGCGATCTCCGTCTCGAACGCGACGACTCCTTCGAGTCCGGGTACGAAGTCGGACATCAGCGGCTCCTCGTCATGTGTCGGCGGCGGTCACCCCGGTGATGCCCCGATCGGCCGGTGGTCACCCAAAACCGCGTGCAGACCTGCACGATAACCCCGGGTGCCATGGTTGGGGAGACCATGCGGCACTGAGTGCCAGGAGTTCGGTACGGCAAGATGACCGCGTGACCGACCGCGACCGCTTCCTCGACCCGGCCATCGATCCCGCCGCCATGCGCAAGCAGTACCGGGCCGCGGGGCTCGAAGAGACGGACCTCGCCGCGCACCCGATGGACCAGTTCACGCGCTGGTTCGAGGACGCCGCGCGGGCTGCCCTCCACGGCACGCTGTACGAGCCCAACGCGATGGTCGTCTCGACGGCGGACGAGCGAGGCCGGCCCAGCTCCCGTACGGTCCTGATGAAGCAGTTCGACACGGACGGCTTCGTCTTCTACACCAACTACGACTCCCGCAAGGCGCGCGAGCTGGCCGAGAACCCGTACGTCTCGCTGCTCTTCCCCTGGCACCCGGTCGCCCGCCAGGTCATCGTCACCGGCCTCGCCCGCCGCACCGGCCGGGAGGAGACCACGGAGTATTTCCGCAGCCGTCCGCACGGTTCGCAGCTCGGCGCCTGGGCCAGCGCCCAGTCGTCGGTGATCGCCTCCCGCGCCGAGCTGGAGGCCGCCTATGCCGAGCTGGGCGCCCGTTACCCGGAGGGCGAGGAGGTCCCGGTGCCGCCGCACTGGGGCGGCTTCCGCATCGCTCCGGAGACGGTCGAGTTCTGGCAGGGCCGCGAGAACCGGCTGCACGACCGGCTGCGCTACGTGGCCCAGCCGGACGGCAGTTGGGCCGTGGAGCGCCTCAGCCCCTGAGGCCCGTGCAAGCCGGTGCCCGTCAGGCCGCCGGCGTCAGCAGGTTCGCGTGGTGCCGTTCCGCCACCAGCGGGTGGGCCCGCAGCTTGCCCTTCAGCTCGTTGTAGCCGTACTCGGCGAAGAGCGGGTTCGCGGGGTCGGTCGTGATGCCCGGGGCCGTGGAGGCGTGCGGGAAGGGCAGCAGCTCGACCTTCGCGTCCAGGCGGGGGTTGTAGAAGAACGGCACCGAGAAGCGCTCGGTGGCGCCGGGCGGGCTGACCACGCGGTGGTTGGTGGCGAGCAGGTAGCCGTTGGTCGCGACCTCCAGCAGTTCGCCCAGGTTGACGACGAAGGCGCCGTCGATCGGCGGGACGTCGTGGAAGCGGCCGTCCTCGCGCTGGACCTGGAGGCCGCCGACGGAGTCCTGCAGGAGCAGGGTGAGGAAGCCGTAGTCCTTGTGCGCGCCGACGCCCTGCTCGGTGCCGTCGCCCGCGCTGCCGGGGTAGCGGACGAGCTTGAGGTGCGGGTGGGCGTGCGCGCCGAAGATCGGGTCGTAGAAGTCGGCGGGCGCGCCGATCGCGGTCAGCAGTTCGTGCAGCAGGCGCTCGGCGACCGCGCTCAGCTTGTCGATCCAGGCCAGGGCGGCGGTGCGCAGCTCGGGGAGGGCGGCCGGCCACTGGTTGGGGCCCTGCAGCCACCAGTACGGCGGCTCGCCCTCGGCGGGGACGTGGGCGGGGCGCTCGGCGCCTATGTCGAGCTGGTCGCGCCAGTCGCGGGCGCCCTGGGTGCGCTCGTCCCCGGTGCGCGTGTAGCCGCGGAAGTGGGGCGAGTTGATGTTGTCGAGGGCGAGCCGGTCGGCCTCGGGGAGGGCGAAGAAGGCACGCATGGCGTCGAGGAGCGCGTCCGTCTCGGCCCGGGTCACGCCGTGGCCGACGAGCTGGAAGAAGCCGACGTCGTGCGCGGCGCTGTGCAACTGGGCGTGGAGCAGGGCGCGGGCCTGGGGGCCGCGGTCGGCCGCCGACAGGTCGATGACCGGGAGTTGGTCGTACGACGGGGTCGTCGTGGGGTACGTCGATGCGGTGTGCGTCGTCATGGGTGCGTCCACGGGGTGTGTGGGCCATGGGCAGGCCGCCGCGGGTGTGGGCGGGGCGCCCCGGATGCCGTAAGAAGATGCCGTAAGAAGGCGGAAGAAAAGAGGCTGAATCAGGCCGAAGGCCGACAGCCCATGCTCGTGACGCGCACGTAGTCCACGTGGCGGCGGCGGACGAGCAGCAGAGGCATGGGGGCAAGGGTACTGCCCCGTGGCGGATACGGGTGTGGCCCGCCTCACGGGGGCATGGCGCCGAGTGCGGGGGCCGTGTTCAGCCGTGTTCAGCCCAAGGCTTGTTCCAGCAGGTCGGCCCACTGGGTGACGACGCGTGCGCGGCGCCCGGTGTCGTCGGTGAGGAGGTTGGCCAGGCCCAGGCCGCGGGCCATGTCCAGGAAGCCCTGGACGGTCTCGCGGACGCCGGGCCGGGTCTCGTCGGCGTCGAGGAGTTCGACGGCGATCCGGTGGGTCTCGCGGCCGACGCGGGCCTCCAGCTCGGTCACGCGCAGCCGCAGCTGCTCCTCGTTGGAGGCGGCGACCCACAGGTGCAGGGCGGCGCGGAAGAGGGGGCCGGTGTAGAGGTCGACCAGGGCGGCGACGACGGCGCGGCGGTCGGCGGCGCCCTCCGTGAAGAGTCCCCTCAGCGCGGTGGAGCGTTCCTCGGCGACGTACTCGACGGCGGCCGTGAACAGGTCCTCGCGGGTCGGGAAGTGGTGCTGGGCGGCGCCCCGGGAGACTCCGGCGCGCTCGGCGACGACGGCGACGGTGGAGCCTGCCCAGCCGTGCTCGGCGAGGCAGGCCACGGCGGCTTCCAGGAGCCGCTGCCGGGTGGCCCGGCTGCGGTCCTGCTTGGGCAGGCGGTCGCGTTCGGCCGTACCCGTGCCGCTCGCACCGCCCGTGCCGCTCACACCACCCATGCCGCGTCCCGTCTTTCCAGGAAGGCCGTCATCCCCTCCCGGGCCTGGGCGGAGGCGAACAGCCGGGCCGAGAGCGCGGTCAGGTCCGCCGCGTCCCGGTCGAATGTCTCCAGCACCCTAGCTGTGAGCAGCCGTTTCGTCTCCGCCAGGGCCTCGGGGGCGGAGCGGCGCAGGCCGTCCAGGACGGGTTCGAGGGCTTCGTCGACGTCGTCCGCGGTGAGCGTGAGGAGGCCGGTGCGTACGGCCTCCGGGCCGTCGAAGCGTTCGCCGGTGAGGTAGTAGCGGGCCAGGGCGCGCGGGTCGGCGCGCGGGATGATCGGCAGGGAGATCACCGCCGGGGCCACGCCGATGCGGACCTCGGTCAGGGCGAAGGTGGCGGCGGGGCCGGCGGCGGAGATGTCGCAGGCGGCCAGGAGGCCGAGGCCGCCGGCGCGGACGTGTCCGGTGACCCGGGCGACGACCGGCTTGGGCAGCTCGACGATCTGCCGGAGCGTCCCGACCAGGGCGTCCGGGTCGGGCGGGTCCCGCAGGTCGGCGCCGGCGCAGAAGGTGTTGCCGGTGTGGGTGAGGACGACGGCGCGGACCTCCGGGTCCTTGGCGCAGTCGGTCAGGGCCTCGGCGAGTTCGCCGACGAGGGCGGCCGAGAGCGCGTTGCGGGTGTCGGCGGAGTCGAGGCTGAGGGTTTCCACGGCACGCGCGCGCGTGCGTCCGATCAAGGTCACGGCTGCTCCGGGAGTTCGCGGAGTTCCCGGCGCAGGATCTTCCCGGAGGCCGCGCGGGGCACGCTCGCGACGAAGGTGACCTTGCGGACGCGTTTGTAGGGGGCGACGCGTTCGGCGACGTACAGCATGATCTCGTTCTCGCTCAGGTCGATGGCGGGCTGGCGGACGACGAAGGCGTGCGGGATCTCGTTGCCGTCGTCGTTGTAGGCGCCGATCACGGCGGCGTCGGCGACGCCGGGGTGCGTGAGCAGCAGGGCCTCCAGTTCGGCGGGGGCCACCTGGAAGCCCTTGTACTTGATCAGTTCCTTCACCCGGTCGACGACGAACAGCCAGCCGTCCTTGTCGACCCGGCCGATGTCCCCGGTGTGCACCCAGCCGTCGGTGTCGATCATGTCGGCGGTGGCGTCGGGGCGGCCCAGGTAGCCCTTCATCACCTGCGGACCGCGGATGAGGATCTCGCCGGCCTCTTCGGTGCCGAGGTCCTTGCCGGGGTCGTCCAGGGAGACGATCCGCATCTCGGTGCCGGCGATGAGTCTGCCGACGGTCCCGGCGGGCGCCTCGTGCAGGGCGTCCAGGGGGACGACGTGGGTGCCGGGGGACAGTTCGGTCATGCCGTAGGCCTGGCCTATCGGGGGCAGCCCGAGGCGTTCGGCGCAGGCGGCGGCGAGGGTCGCGTCCAGTGGGGCGGCGGCGCTGATGACGTGCTTCAGGGAGGAGAGGTCGTAGCGGGCGACCGCCGGGTGCTTGGCGAGGGCGAGGACGATCGGCGGGGCGACGTAGAGGCGGGTGATGCGGTGGGTCTCGATGGCCGCGAGGAAGGTCTGGAGGTCGAAGCGTGGCAGGACGACGACCGTGGCGCCCTTGCGCAGCGGGGCGTTCATCAGGGCGGTGAGGCCGTAGATGTGGAAAAGGGGCAGTACGGCCAGGATGCGGTCGCCGGGGCCGGCCGGGACGGCGGCCTCCAGCTGGGCGAGGTTGGTGGCGATCTGCCGGTGGGTGAGCATCACGCCCTTGGGGATGCCGGTGGTGCCGGAGGAGTACGGCAGCGCGGCGATGTCCTCGGCCGGGTCGATGGCCGTCTCGGGCTCGGGCGCGGTCGTGGCGAGCATGTCGATCAGCGACCGGTGTCCGGGGGCGCTGTCGCAGACGAATATCTCCCGTACCCCGCCGGCGAGTTCGGCAGCCCGGCGGGCGGTCTGGAGCAGCGGGGAGACGGTGACGATCCAGCGGGCCGCGCTGTCGCCGAGCTGTTTGGCGAACTCCTCGGGCGTGGCGAGCGGGTGCACGGTGGTGACGGAGGCACCCGCGCGCGTGGCGGCGTAGAAGGCGGTCGGGTAGACAATGGTGTTGGGACTGTGCAGGGCGAGGACGTCGCCGTGGCGGACGCCCGCGTCGGCGAGCGCGGCGGCCAGCCGCCGGTGGAACCGGTCCACTTGCTCGTACGTGAGGGTGGTGCCGTCCGTGCCGTCGACGAGGGCGGGCTGGTCGCCGAAGTCGGCGGCATGGCCCAGCACGGCTTCGTGGATGGGGAGTTCTACGGGCGGAACGTCTGCGTACGCGCTGCGGAACACGGTTCCTCCAAGCGGCTGCGGCAACGTGGCGAGGGCCGGGCCCTGTCGGTCTAGTAGGACTTGGGCAGGCCCAGGGTCTGGTGGGACACGTAGTTGAGAATCATCTCGCGGCTCACCGGGGCAATACGAGCCACCCGCGCGCCCGTTATCAGCGAGGCGAGGCCGAATTCGCGTGTCAGGCCGTTGCCGCCGAGGGTGTGCACGGCCTGGTCGACCGCCTTCACGCAGGCCTCCCCGGCCGCGTACTTGGCCATGTTGGCGGCCTCGCCCGCACCGATGTCGTCGCCCGCGTCGTAGAGATGGGCGGCCTTCTGCATCATCAGACGGGCCAGTTCCAGGTCGATGTGCGCCTGGGCGAGGGGGTGGGCGATGGCCTGGTGGGCGCCGATGGGGGTCTTCCAGACGCTGCGCTCGCGGGCGTACTCGATGGCCTTGGCGAGCGCGTAGCGGCCCATGCCGATCGCGAACGCGGCCGTCATGATCCGCTCGGGGTTGAGCCCGGCGAACAGCTGGAGCAGGCCCGCGTCCTCGTCGCCGACGAGCGCGTCGGCGGGCAGCCGTACGTCGTCCAGGACCAGCTCGAACTGCTTCTCGGCGGCGTTGAGTTCCATGTCGATGGGCCGCTTCTGGAAGCCCTCGGCGTCGGTCGGGACGATGAACAGGCAGGGCTTGAGGCGTCCGGTGCGGGCGTCCTCGGTGCGGCCGACGATCAGCACGGCGTCGGCCATGTCGACACCGGAGATGAAGACCTTGCGGCCGGTGAGCAGCCAGTCGGCGCCGTCTTTCCGTGCCGTCGTGGTGATGCGGTGGGAGTTGGAACCGGCGTCGGGCTCGGTGATCCCGAAGGCCATGAGACGGGAGCCGTCGGCGAGTCCGGGCAGCCACTCGCGCTTCTGCTCCTCGGTGCCGAAGCGGGAGATGACCGTGCCGCAGATGGCGGGCGAGACGACGAGCATGAGCAGCGGGGAGCCGGCGGAGCCCAGCTCTTCGAGGACTATGGAGAGTTCGGCGATGCCGCCGCCTCCGCCGCCGTACTCCTCCGGCAGGTTGACGCCGAGGTAGCCGAGCTTGCCCGCCTCGGACCAGAGTTCGGTGGGACGGCGTCCCTCGGCGATGGTGCGGGTGATGTAGTCGCGGCCGTAGCGCTTGCCGAGGGCGGCGACGGCGGCGCGGAGGGCCTTGTGCTCTTCGGATTCGATGACGGCGGTCATGGGACTCCTAGGAAGAAGGGGTTTCCTGCACTACGGCGAGCAACATGCCTGGTTCCACCTGCTGTCCCGGCTTGACCTTCAGGGACGTCAGCGTGCCCGTGGCCGGTGCCGAGATCTGGTGCTGCATCTTCATCGCCTCCAGCCAGATCAGCGGCTGTCCGGCCTGGACGACGGCTCCCTCCGTCAGGCCCTCGGCGACGCGGACGACCGTGCCGGGCATCGGGGCGAGCAGGGAGCCGGGGACGAGCTGGGCGGCCGGGTCGGGGAAGCGGGGCAGGGCGGTGAGGGCGGTGGAGTTGACGTACACCTGGTCGCCGTACCGCACCACCTCGAACTTGCGCTGGACGCCGTTCACTTCGAGGACGACGAGACGGGCGTCGGCGTGCACGACCCGGACCCCGTCGGCCGCCGGGCCCTGGCGGGTGTGCCGGTAGCGGACCTCGTGCTCCTCGCCGCCCACCTGGTACCGCTTGACCTGCGGCTGCGAGGGCACGTTGCGCCAGCCGCCGAAGCGGGAGCGGCCGTGCGCGTCGGCCAGGGCGGCGGCCAGCGCAACTAGAGGTGGTCGCGCAGCGACTCCGTTGAGGGCGGTGGTGGGAGACGGGTGGGCGTACGGCTCGGGGGCGGGCTCGGTCAGTCGGGCGAGGTGGCGGTCGTAGAAGCCGGTGTCCATGCGGCCGGACGTGAACTCCTCGTGGCGCAGGGAGCGTACGAGCAGGTCACGGTTGGTGACCGGACCGTGGATCGCCGCCCGCTCCAGGGCTCCGGCGAGCCTGCGGACCGCCTCCGCGCGGGTGGCGGCGTGGGCGACGACCTTGGCGAGCATCGGGTCGTAGTGGACGCCGATGGTGTCGCCGTCGGCGCAGCCCGTGTCGAGACGGACGCCGTCGGGTACGGCGAGCCGGTGCAGGGTGCCGGTCTGCGGGGCCCAGTCGCGGGCGGGGTCCTCGGCGTAGAGGCGGGCCTCGACGGCGTGCCCGCGGGCGCGGGGCGGTTCGGCCGGGAGGGCGTGGCCCTCGGCGACGCGGATCTGCTCGGCGACCAGGTCGAGGCCGAACACCGCTTCGGTTACGGGGTGTTCGACCTGGAGCCGGGTGTTCATCTCCAGGAAGTGGGCGCGGCCGTCGGCGACCAGGAACTCGACCGTGCCGGCGCCGACATAGGACACGGCGCGCGCGGCACGTACGGCCAGCGCGTGCAGCTCCTTGGTGAGCGCCTCGGGGAGTCCCGGCGCCGGGGCCTCCTCGATCACCTTCTGGTGGCGGCGCTGGAGGGAGCAGTCGCGGGTGCCGAGCGGCCACACCGTGCCGTGGGCGTCCGCGAGGATCTGCACCTCGACATGGCGGCCGTGCTCGATGTACGGCTCCACGAAGACCTCGCCGTCACCGAAGGCGCTCGCGGCCTCGGCGCGCGCGCCCTCCAGCGCGGCGGGCAGCTCGTCCAGACGGCGCACGATCCGCATGCCGCGCCCGCCGCCACCGGCCGCCGCCTTCACCAGCACCGGCAGGTCGGCCTCGGCGACCTCGGCCTCGGCCAGGGGCGCGAGGCCCATCAGCTGCTTGGCGCGCGTCTTGGACGCCATCGCCTCGATCGCCTCCGGCGGCGGCCCGATCCAGACCAGGCCGGCGTCGAGGACGGCGCGGGCGAAGTCGGGGTTCTCGGACAGGAAGCCGTAGCCGGGATGGACGGCGTCCGCGCCGGCGGCCAGGGCCGCCTTCACGATCAGGTCGCCGCGCAGATACGTCTCGGCGGGCGTCGCGCCCGGCAGCCGTACGGCCGTGTCGGCCACGCGCGCGTGGAGCGCGTTCTCGTCGGCGTCCGAGTGCACGGCGACCGTCCGGATGCCCGACTCGGCGCAGGTGCGGAAGATCCGGCAGGCGATCTCGCCGCGGTTGGCGACGAGCACAGTCGAAATCACGTGATTCCTCACATCCGGAAGACGCCGAAGCCGCCACGCGCGCCCTCGTAGGGGGCGGTGTGGATCGCGGAGAGGCACAGGCCGAGGACGGTGCGGGTGTCGCGCGGGTCGATGACGCCGTCGTCGTACAGCCGCCCGGACAGGAACATCGGCAGCGACTCGGACTCGATCTGCTGCTCCACCATGGCGCGCAGGGCCGCGTCCGCGTCGTCGTCGTACGGCTGCCCCTTCGCCGCCGCCGACTGCCGGGCGACGATCGACAGCACGCCCGCGAGCTGCTGCGGGCCCATGACGGCCGACTTGGCGCTGGGCCAGGCGAACAGGAAGCGGGGGTCGTAGGCGCGCCCGCACATGCCGTAGTGCCCGGCGCCGTACGAGGCCCCCATGAGCACCGACAGATGCGGCACCCGGCTGTTGCTGACCGCGTTGATCATCATCGAGCCGTGCTTGATGATCCCGCCCTGCTCGTACTCCTTGCCGACCATGTAGCCGGTGGTGTTGTGCAGGAAGAGGAGCGGGATGTCGCGCTGGTTGGCCAACTGGATGAACTGCGCGGCCTTCTGAGACTCCTCGCTGAACAGGACTCCCTGCGCGTTGGCCAGGATGCCGACCGGGTAGCCGTGCAGGGCCGCCCAGCCGGTGGCGAGGCTGGTGCCGTACAGGGGCTTGAACTCGTCGAAGTCGGAGCCGTCCACCAGGCGGGCGATGACCTCGCGCGGGTCGAAGGGCGTCCTGAGGTCGCCGGGGACGATGCCGAGCAGTTCCTCGGGGTCGTACTTGGGCGGTGTCGCCGGGCCCGGATCGCCGTACGCCTTGCGGTGGTTGAGGCGGGCGACCACGCGGCGGGCCTGGCGCAGGGCGTCCAGCTCGTCCACGGCGAAGTAGTCGGCGAGACCGGACACGCGCGCGTGCATCTCCGCGCCGCCCAGGGACTCGTCGTCGCTCTCCTCGCCGGTCGCCATCTTCACCAGCGGCGGACCGCCGAGGAACACCTTCGCCCGCTCCTTGACCATGATCACGTGGTCGGACATGCCGGGGATGTACGCGCCACCGGCCGTGGAGTTGCCGAAGACGACGGCGACGGTGGGGATGCCGGCGGCGGAGAGGCGGGTGATGTCCCGGAAGACGGCGCCGCCCGGGATGAAGATCTCCTTCTGGGACGGCAGATCCGCACCGCCCGACTCCACCAGGCTGATGCAGGGCAGCCGGTTGGCGAGGGCGATGTCATTGGCGCGCAGGGACTTCTTCAGGGTCCACGGGTTGCTGGCGCCGCCGCGCACGGTCGGGTCGTTGGCGGTGATCAGGCACTCCACGCCCTCGACCACGCCGATGCCGGTGACCACGGAGGCGCCGACGGTGTAGTCGCTGCCCCAGGCGGCCAGCGGGGACAGTTCCAGGAACGGGGTGTCCGCATCGAGCAGCAGCTCGATGCGCTCGCGGGCGAGCAGCCTGCCGCGCCCCCGGTGCCGCTGGACGTACTTCTCGCCGCCGCCCGCGAGGGCCTTGGCGTGCTCGGCCTCCAGGTCGGCGAGCTTGGCGAGCATGGTCTCGCGGTGGGACTGGTAGTCGGGGCTGGTGGTGTCGAGGGCGGTCTGGAGAACCGTCACAGCAGGGCCTCCGGGATGTCCAGGTGGCGGGAGCGCAGCCATTCGCCGAGGGCCTTGGCCTGCGGATCGAAGCGGTGCTGGGAGGCGACGCCCGCACCGAGGATGCCCTCGACCACGAAGTTGAGGGCACGGAGGTTCGGCAGCACGTGCCGGGTGACCGACAGGTGCCGGGTCTCGGGCAGCAGCTCGTGCAGCCGTTCGGCGGTCAGCTCGTGCACGAGCCAACGCCAAGCTGCGTCGTCCGCGCACGCGCGGGTCCAGACCCCCACGTTGGCGTTGCCGCCCTTGTCCCCGCTGCGGGCCCCGGCGATGAGGCCGAGGGGGGCGCGGCGGGTGGGGCCGGGCGGGAGGGGTTCGGGGAGCGGGGGCTGCGGTACGACGTCGTGCGCGAGGGTGTCCTGGGGCGGGGCCACGGTGACCCGGCGTCCGTCGTGGAGGACGGCCACATGGTCGACGGCACCATGGGGGACGTACACAGCGTCGAAGACCCCATAGGGGGCGCCCTTCCCAGGTGGGGAGAGCACATGGAAGCCGGGGTAGCTGGCCAGTGCCAGCTCGATCGCGGCCCCGCTGAGCGCCCGCCCGACGGTCCGCTGGTCCGGGTCCCGTACGACGAGCCGCAGCAGGGCGCTGGCGGTCTCCTCGGTGTCGGCGTCGGCCCGGTCGGTGCGCACGAGATCCCAACGGACGTCCTCGGGCGGTGACTTGGCGAGTGCGTCGGTGAGCTGCTCGCGCACGAGCGCCGCCTTGTCCTCGATGCCGAGCCCGGTGAGGACGAAGACGACCTCGTTGCGGAAGCCGCCGAGCCGGTTCAGCCCGACCTTGAGCGTGGGCGGCGGGGCCTCCCCGCGCACGCCGTCGACCCGCACCCGGTCCGGCCCGTCCTGGCTCAGCCGTACGGTGTCCAGCCGGGTGGTGACGTCGGGCCCGAGGTACCGGGCGCCGCCGGTCTCGTACAGCAGCTGCGCGGTGACCGTGCCGACGTCGACGAAGCCGCCGGTGCCGGGGTGCTTGGTGATGACACTGCTGCCGTCGGCGTGGATCTCGGCGAGCGGGAAGCCGGGCCGGCGCACGGCCCCCGCCCCGTGCTCCCCGAAGAACGCGTAGTTGCCGCCGGTGACCTGCGGCCCGCACTCCAGCAGATGCCCGGCGACGACGGCGCCCGCCAGCCGGTCGTACTCCCCCGGCTGCCAGCCGAAGTGGGCGGCGGCGGGCCCGGTGACGAGGGCGGCGTCGGTCACCCGCCCGGTGATCACGATGTCGGCACCGGCCCGCAGGCACTCGGCTATGCCGAAGCCGCCGAGGTAGGCGTGGGCGGCGAGGGTGCCCGGGTGGGCGGCGGTGAGGTCATCACCTTCGACGTGCGCGACCCGGACGGGGATGCCGAGCCTTTGCGTCAACTCCCGTACGGCTTCGGCGAGTCCGGCCGGGTTGAGGCCGCCGGCGTTGACGACGAGCCGTACGCCGCGCTCGTGGGCGAGCCCGAGGCAGTCTTCGAGCTGCCGCAGGAAGGTGCGGGCGTATCCGGCGGCCGGGTCCTTGAGGCGGTCCCGCCCCAGGATGAGCATGGTGAGTTCGGCGAGGTAGTCGCCGGTGAGGACGTCGACCTCGCCGCCGGTGAGCATCTCGCGCAGGGCGTCGAAGCGGTCGCCGTAGAAGCCGGAGAAGTTGCCGATGCGCAGGGGGCCGCCCGCCGTCACCGCCCGGCCTCCTTGGGCGGGCGGCCGGTGCCGGCCGGTCCTGCGAAGGCCTGGGCGATGTCGAGCCAGCGGTCGGCGTCCGGGCCCTCGGCGCGTACGGCGAGGTCGGCGCGGTGGGCGCGCTGGGTGACGAGGAGGCAGAAGTCCAGGGCGGGGCCGGTGACCCGCTGCGCGGCGTCCTCGGGGCCGTACGTCCACACGTCACCGGATGGAGCGGTCACCTCGACGCGGAACTCCTCCTGCGGCACGGGCAGCCCGTGCACGCCGAAGGCGAAGTCCCGGGCGCGCACCCCGATGCGGACCACATGCCTGAGCCGGTCGGTGGGTGGGCGCACCATATGCAGCGCATCCGCCACGTCCTGACCGTGGGCCCAGGTCTCCATGAGGCGGCCGGTGGCCATCGAGGCGGCCGACATGGGCGGCCCGAACCAGGGGAAGCGGGCGCCGTGCGGGGCCGCCCGGAGCGCCCGGTCCAGCGTGGCGCGTCCCTCGCGCCACCGGGACAGCAGCTCGGCGGCCGGGATCCGGGCGCCTTCCTCGGCGGCGTCGTCCACGAAGGAGCCGGGGGCCGCGAGCGCCTGCTTCACGACCTCCTGGAAACCCCCCTCGTCCGTGACGGCGAGCAGCGCGGCCCGGTCCGTCCAGTGCAGGTGGGCGATCTGGTGGGCGATGCTCCAACGAGCGGCGGGCGTCGCGAGTCCCCACTCCTCTTCGCTCAACTCGGCCACCAAACGGTCGAGTTCTCCACTTTCCTCGCGCAGGTCGTCGAAGACGGGCGTCGGCTCAGACATGGGGGGAGCATGTCAGTGAGGCCAGAAACAATCAAGCATGCTTGCATGAATTTGGCCGACAAGGCTGCGGAGGGCCGCCGGAAAATCGGGCGCCCCGGACGGGCGGGGGCCGTACGGTCGTCGGATGCTCGATGACGACGAGGACGTTGGCAGTGAGGACGTGAACGGCGACGGCTACTTCGGGGAGTCCGTCGCAAGGACGTACGACGACTCGGCGGCGGACATGTTCGACGCGCGAGTCGTGGAGCCGGCGGTCGGCCTGCTGACGGAGCTGGCCGCGGGCGGCCGGGCGCTGGAACTCGGCATCGGCACCGGGCGCATCGCGCTGCCCCTGGCGCGGCGCGGCGTCGAGGTGCACGGCATCGACCTGTCCCGGGCGATGGTGGCC
Organism: Streptomyces sp. NPDC002676; assembly: GCF_053592455.1. Taxonomy (NCBI): domain Bacteria; kingdom Bacillati; phylum Actinomycetota; class Actinomycetes; order Kitasatosporales; family Streptomycetaceae; genus Streptomyces; species Streptomyces sp. NPDC002676. Next base: position 355,550 of record NZ_JBSFVT010000004.1, read on the forward strand.
CGGCTGCGGGCCAAGCCGGGCGGGGAGGCGATCGGGGTGACGATCGGCGACTTCGCCACGGCCCGGGTGGGCGGCGGCTTCTTCGTGGCCTACCTGGTCTTCAACACGATCATGAACCTGACGTCACAGGACGCCCAGGTGGACTGCTTCCGCAATGTCGCGGACCAGCTGGCGCCCGGCGGCCGGTTCGTGGTGGAGGTGATGGTCCCCGACCTGCGCAGACTTCCGCCCGGACAGACCGCGGTGCCGTTCCATGTGGGCGGCGACCGGCTCGGCTTCGACGTGTACGACGTCGCGACCCAGTCGATGAGTTCGCACCATGTCAGGGTCGCGGAAGGCCGGGGCTCGTACCGCTCGATCCCGTTCCGGTACGTGTGGCCCGCCGAGCTGGACCTGATGGCCCGGCTGGCCGGGATGCGGCTGTGCGACCGGTGGGAGGACTGGACGCGGCGGCCCTTCACCGGCGAGAGCCGCAGCCATGTCTCGGTCTGGGAGAAGCCCGCCGGCTGACCGTCAGGCCTCCGGTACGACAGCCTTCCCCCGGCCCACCTGTGTCCGTACCGCGCCGATGCTCGCCGCGATGACCAGGGCGATCGCGGCGGCCTCGGTCGCGGAGAGGGACTGGCCGAGGATCAGAAGGCCGGCCGTGGCCGCGAGGGCCGGTTCCAGGCTCATGAGGACGGCGAAGGTGGAGGCGGGCAGGCGGCGCAGGGCCAGGAGTTCGAGGGTGTAGGGCGCGACCGAGGAGAGCAGGGCCACCGCCGAGCCGAGGGCCGCGGTGGTCGGGTTGAGCAGCCGGGTGCCCGCCTCGGCGATGCCCACGGGGAGGCAGAGCAGGGCCGCGACCGCCATGGCGAGGGCCAGCCCGTCCGCCTGTGGGAAGCGGCGCCCCGTACGGGCGCTGAAGACGATGTAGGCCGCCCACATGGCGCCCGCGCCCAGGGCGAAGCCGACGCCTACGGGGTCGAGGTCACTGAAGCCTCCGCCGCCCAGCAGAAAGACACCGGCGAGGGCCAGCGCCGCCCACACGGCGTTGATCGCCCGCCGCGAGGCCAGCACGGACAGGGCCAGCGGGCCGAGCACTTCGAGGGTGACCGCGGGGCCCAGCGGGATGCGGGCGACCGCCTCGTAGAAGAGGCCGTTCATGGCGCCCATGGCGATACCGAAGACGATCACCGTGCCCCAGTCGGAGCGCGAGTGGCCGCGCAGCCGGGGGCGGCAGAACAGGAGGAGCACGACGGCCGCCGCGAACAGGCGCAGGGTGACGACGCCGAGGGCACCGGCCCGGGGCATCAGGGTCACCGCGAGCGCCCCGCCGAACTGCACCGAGACACCCCCCGCGAGCACCAGCCCGACCGGCCCGAGCGAGCCGGACCTGCTCGGCGTTCCGACGGGGGCGACCGGGGTCGGCGTGGCGGTGCTTGAGGTGGTCACGGGCGGTCCCAGCTGCTCGATCGAGTTCGTTCATCGCGATGTACTACCAGGTCCAGGGTAATGGACTTGGACAGGAGCGTGAACCCTTTATGGAACTGTCCCGGATGGTGGAATCGGGCGTGTCAGATGCCGGGTGCTGGATCAGCGCCGGGCCATGTAGACGTCGAGCGCCTTGTGCAGCAGCCGGTTCAGCGGGAAGTCCCACTCCCCCAGGTACTCGACGGCCTCGCCGCCGGCGCCCACCTTGAAGCGGAGCAGGCCGAGCAGGTGGTTGGACTCCTCCAGGGTGTCGGTGATGCCCCGGAAGTCGTAGACATGGGCGCCCAGCTCGTGGGCGTCGGCCATCATCCGCCATTGCATCGCGTTGTTGGGCTGCACCTCGCGCTTGCGGCTGGTGGAGGCGCCGTAGGAGTACCAGACGTGCCCGCCGGCGATCAGCATGGTGGCCGCGGCCAGGACGTCGCCTTCGTGGTGGGCGAGGTACAGCCGCATGCGGTCGGGGTGTTCGGCGGCGAGGGCGCTCCACATGCGCTGGAAGTAGGGCAGCGGACGCGGAATGAACCGATCCCGCTCGGCCGTCTCCCGGTACAGCTCATAGAAGAGCGGCAGCTCGTCATACCCCCCGCGTACGACCTTCACCCCGGCCTTCTCGGCCTTCTTGATGTTCCGCCGCCACTGCTGATTCAGCCCCCGGTGAATGTCCTCCAACGGCCGCCCACCGAACGGAACCTGGCAGACGTACCGGGGCTGCCCGGCCGCGAACCCCTCCTCGCTCCCCGGCTCGGTCTGCTGCCAGCCCATGCGGCGCAGCCGGTCGGCGAGGTCGAAGGCCCGCGGTTCGTACGACGTCGCCTCCGCGTCCCGCAGCCGTCGCGCGTCCGGGTCGGCGATCGCGGCCTTGACCGCCCCGGGGTTCCACCGCCGTACGACGACGGGCGGCCCCATCTTCACCGAGAACGCGCCCTTGTCCTTCAGGTAAGCCAGCATCGGCTCCAGCCAGCGCTCCAGATCGGGCGCGTCCCAGTCGATGACCGGCCCCTCCGGCAGATACGCCAGATACCGCTTCACCTTCGGCAACGGCCGCAGCAGCACCAGCCCCACCCCGACGACCCGCCCGTCCCCCTCGAACCACCCCACGCTCTCCGCCCGCCAGTCGGGCTTCACATCGCCCCACGACGGCAGCTGCATATGACTGACCGAGGCCCGGGCCGCCACGAACTCAAGATGCTCGGCACGGCTGATGGGCCGCAGGGTGAGGGTCATACGCAGGACTCCTTCGAGGTCGTCGGTCCCGTCACCCTACGAGGAGCAACCTCCAGGCGGACGATCTTGATCACCTCACCGGACCACAGCGGACATGACGGCCTGGCGGGCGGCAGCCCAGGTGTCCGCCCGACCGTCCACTCACCCGTCCGGCCGCCCGTCCTTCGGGCCCCACGCCTCCAGTACCTCCGTGTCCGTGGCCCGGGCGTGCAGGAAGTAGTCGGCCCACTCGGCCATGTCCGGGTAGGCGCACTCGCGCACCAGCCGGGCCACCGCCGCCGGGATGTCGTACGGCGTCACGCGCAGGTCTGTGCCGGGGCCGAGGAGGCACCAGTGGGCGCCGGGACGGCCGTAGGGCATGCCGACGCTGCCGGGGTTGATGACGAGGCGGCCGTGGGCCAGGCGGACGTACGGCATGTGGGTGTGGCCGCAGACCACCGTGCCGATGTCCGGGGCGAGGCCGGTGAAGACCTCGGCCCAGCGGGCCGGGCGGGAGTCCACCAGCACCAGTTCCTCGTCGTCGCGCGGGGTCGCATGGCAGAACAGCACTTTGCCCAGGCCCCGGACACGCAGGGTGAGGGTCTTGGGGAGGGCGGCGAGGAAGTCGACCTGCTCCCCGCGGAGCGCCTGCGCCGCGAACGGGCCTATGGGGTCCGGGATTGCGGTGCGTGCGCCCCGGCGGTACTCCACCAGTTCGCGGTCCGCGTTTCCCGCCAGCCACAGCACCCGGTCGCCCTGTTCGCGCAGCAGGTCCAGCACCTCCGCCGGCTGTGGGCCCGCCGTGATGTCGCCGGTCAGCACGAGGCGGTCTGCCGCGGCCACCTCGGGCTCGGCCAGGACGGCCTCCAGGGCGGGCAGTACGCCGTGGATGTCGGACAGGACGGCCACCCGGCCGTATTCCTCGGTCACTTCACTCCCCCGAGTCACCTCGCTCCTCCGTTTCCTTCTCCAGCGCCTCCGCCAACACCTCCGCCAGGTGTCGCCCGTGTACGCCCCCCAGTTGTTCCAGCTGCGTACGGCACGAGAAACCGTCCGCCAGGATCACCGCCCCCTCCGGGGCCTGCCGCACCGTCGGCAGGAGCTGTTCCTCCGCGCAGGCCCGGGACACCTCGAAGTGGCCCTTCTCGAAGCCGAAGTTGCCCGCCAGGCCGCAGCAGCCGCCGGCCAGTTCCCCGGTGAGGCCCGCCGACTCGCGCAGTCGCCGGTCGGCCGTGTCGCCGAGGACCGCATGCTGGTGGCAGTGGGTCTGGCCGGCGACCGGGCGGTTCACGGAGGGTGGGGTCCAGTACGGGGCGTGCTGTTCCAGCGTCTCGGCGAAGGTGCGGACCGCTGCCGCGAGCCGGGTCGCGCGGGGGTCGTCGTGGAGGAGTTCCGGGAGGTCGGTGCGCAGGGCCGCCGCGCAGCTCGGTTCCAGGACGACCACCGGTACCCCGGCCTCCAGCACCGGTTCCATCAGGTCCAGGGTGCGGCGCAGCACCGTACGGGCGCGGTCGAGTTGGCCGGTGGAGACGTAGGTCAGGCCGCAGCAGACCCGGGCCCGGCGGGCCGGCAGCAGGGAGAGCGGGGATCTCGACCTTCCGTCTCCGATGCGGTGCCCCCTGGGCAGTTGCAGGGTCGGCGGGAGCGCCACCCGGAGCCCGGCGGCCTCCAGGACGCGTACGGCGGCCCGGCCGACGGAGGGGGAGAGGTGCTCGGTGAAGGTGTCCGGCCAGAGGACGACCAGGTCGCCGTTCCCGTTCCCGTTCCCGTCCTCGTCCGGGCGTGCCTTGTGCCGCCGCCACCAGCGGGTGAACGTCTCCGACGCCAGCCGGGGGATCTCCCGCTCGGGCGCGATCCCCCCGAGCCGCTTCCCCGCCCACGCCAACGGCCGTAGCGAAGCCAGCGAGTTGAGCAGCGGAGCCATGCGCAGCCGGGCCGTCCAGCGCAGCCACTGCGGCAGCCGGCCCATGGACAGGTGCGCGGCGGGGCGGCGGCGGCCCGCGTAGTGGTGATGCAGGAACTCCGCCTTGTAGGTGGCCATGTCGACGCCGACCGGGCAGTCCGAGCGGCAGCCCTTGCAGGACAGGCACAGGTCGAGGGCGTCCCTGACCTCTGTGGACCGCCAGCCGTCGGTGACCAGTTCACCGGCGAGCATCTCGTGCAGCAGCCGGGCCCGCCCGCGTGTGGAGTGCTCCTCCTCGCCGGTCGCGCGGAAGGACGGGCACATGACGGCGGGGCCGGACACCGTCGTCGTACGGCACTTCGCCACACCGACGCAGCGGCGGACGGCGGCACGGAAGTCACCGCCGTCGGCCGGGTAGCCGAAGGCCACCGGCACGGGTTCGCGGGGCAGCGCGGCGAAGCGGAGGTTGGTGTCCAGCGGGGCCGGGCGGACCAGCATGCCGGGGTTGAGCAGGTCGTCGGGGTCCCAGATGCCCTTGGCCCGTTCGAAGAGCCGCACCATCTCGTCCCCGTACATCCTCGGCAGCAGCTCGGCCCGCGCCTGTCCGTCGCCGTGCTCCCCGGACAGCGAGCCGCCGTGGGCCACGACCAGGTCGGCCACTTCCTCCGAGAAGCGCCGGAAGCGGGCGACGCCGGCGTCGGTGAGGAGGTCGAAGTCGATGCGGACGTGGATGCAGCCGTCGCCGAAGTGGCCGTACGGCGTGCCGTGCAGACCGTGGGCGGCGAGCAGCGCGCGGAAGTCCCGCAGATAGGCGCCGAGCCGGGCGGGCGGCACCGCGCAGTCCTCCCAGCCGGGCCAGGCCTCTCCCCCGGACAGGGAGGTGCGCCCGTCGTCCGGCATCCGCGTCGCCCGGCCGCTCGCGTCCTCGCGAATGCGCCACAGGGCCCGCTGGGCCGCCGGGTCCGTCACCACGGCGGCATCCACCACGTCGGCCGCGCGGACGATGGCCTCCGCATGCGCGCGTGCCTCCGTCGCCGACTCGCCGTCGGCCTCCACGAACAGCCAGGCGCCGCCCCGCGGCAGCCCGGCCGACGAGGGCACCAGGTCGGCCGCCATGCCCTCCACGGTCAGCGGCCTGTACGCCAGCAGGCCCGCGGCGGCCTCGGCCGCGGCGCTCTCGTCGGCGTACCCGAGGACGGCGAGGGCACGCGCGCGTGGCGTCTCCACCAGCCGTACGACCGCCTCGGTGAGGATGCCCAGGGTGCCCTCGGAGCCGCAGAAGGAGCGGGCCACGTCGGCCCCCTTCTCGGGCAGCAGCGCGTCCAGCGCGTACCCGGAGATGCGGCGCGGCAGTTCGGGGAAGCCGGTGCGCAGCCGGGCCAGGTCGCCCTCGACCAGGGCGCGCAGCCCGTCCGGGGCGCCCGCCCAGTCCTGCCCGAGCCGCAGCCGCCGCCCGCGCGCGGTGATGACCGACAGTTCGCGGACGCTGTCCGCGGTGGTCCCCCAGGCGACCGAGTGGGAACCGCAGGAGTTGTTGCCGATCATCCCGCCGAGCGTGCACCGGCTGTGTGTGGACGGGTCGGGGCCGAAGCGCAGGCCGTGCGGGGCCGCGGCCTCCTGGAGCCGGTCGAGGACGAGGCCCGGCTGTACGACGGCGGTGCGGGTGCCCGGGTCCAGCTCCAGCAGCCCGTTCATGTGCCGGGTGAAATCCAGCACGACACCGGTACCCGTCGCCTGTCCGGCGATCGACGTACCCCCGCCGCGCGCGACCACGGGCACCCCGCGCGCCCGGCACACCTCCAGAACGGCGGCCACGTCGTCCTCGTCTCTCGGCGCGGCCACTCCCAGCGGGACACGCCGGTAGTTGGACGCGTCCATGGTGACCAGCGCCCGGGACGTCGTGTCGAACCCGACCTCGCCCCGGACGACCCTGCGCAGCTCCGCTTCAAGGCCCGAGAGATCCGTCATGCGTCCAGGATGCATCCGCTCACACACAGTCACCGCGACTTTTCCACAGCCCCGCACGTATCGTCGTACGACCTCACAGGTCCATTGAACCGGCGATCTTGTCTCATCCGACGGACACGGTTCCTCCCCGTTTCGCCCAGCGGATACCCTCCGACTCGTGGCCGACATCCAGATCCCCGCTGACATCAAGCCCGCCGACGGACGCTTCGGCGCTGGCCCCTCCAAGGTGCGGACCGAGGCGCTGGACGCCCTCGCCGCCACCGGTACCTCCCTCATGGGCACCTCCCACCGTCAGGCGCCCGTCAAGAACCTGGTGGGCCAGGTCCGCGAAGGCATCAGCTCCCTGTTCTCCCTCCCTGACGGCTACGAGGTCGTCCTGGGCAACGGCGGCTCCACCGCCTTCTGGGACATCGCCACCCACGGTCTGATCGAGAACAAGTCCCAGCACCTCAGCTTCGGCGAGTTCTCCTCCAAGTTCGCCAAGGCCGCGAGGCTCGCGCCCTGGCTGGCCGAGCCCACCGTCATCGCCACCGACCCCGGCACCCACCCCGAGGCGCAGGCCGAGGCGGGCGTCGACGTCTACGCCTACACGCACAACGAGACCTCCACCGGTGTCGCCATGCCGATCAAGCGCGTGGCCGGCGCCGACGAGGGCGCGCTCGTCCTCGTGGACGCCACCTCCGGCGCGGGCGGCCTCCCGGTCGACGTCGCCGAGACCGACGTCTACTACTTCGCCCCGCAGAAGTCGTTCGCCGCCGACGGCGGCCTGTGGATCGCTCTCTTCTCCCCGGCCGCGATCGAGCGCGCGGAGCGCATCCACGCGTCCGGCCGCCACATCCCGGAGTTCTTCAGCCTCCCCACGGCGATCGACAACTCCCGCAAGAACCAGACGTACAACACCCCGGCCCTCGCCACCCTCTTCCTGCTCAACCAGCAGCTGGAGTGGCTCAACGGCCAGGGCGGCCTGGCCTGGTCCACGGCCCGTACGAAGGACTCGTCCACCCGCCTGTACACCTGGGCGGAGGAGAGCAAGTACGCCACCCCGTTCGTCTCGGACCCGGCCAAGCGCTCCCAGGTCATCGGCACGATCGACTTCTCCGACGAGATCGACGCGGCGGCCGTCGCCAAGGCGCTGCGCGCCAACGGCATCGTGGACACCGAGCCGTACCGCAAGCTCGGCCGCAACCAGCTGCGCATCGCGATGTTCCCGGCGGTCGACCCGGCGGACGTCGAGGCGCTGACGCGGTGCATCGACTACGTGATCGAGAAGCTCTGATCCGAGAAGCTCTCATCCGAGAAGCTCCCGTCCGAGAACCTCTGATCACTGTTGCGGTCGTACGACGGTGAAGGGCGCCCTGCGGAGTACCGCGGGGCGCCCTTGCTCGATCGGTCGTTTCGGCGGGTTACTTCACTTCCACGGGTCGGTGAACGACCGCCCGGGCACCGGCTTGGCGATGAGCGCTATGGGGATGAAGAAGTTGACCTGGCCGATCGCGAACATGAGTGTGGCGAGCGCCTTGGCCTCGTAGTGCTCGGCCGCCTGCGCGTACAGCTCGTCGGAGACTCGCTCGCCGTCCACCGACGGCTGGAGCACGGCTTCCACCAGTGCGAGCGCGGCACGCTCGGCACCGGTGAAGTACGGCGAGTCCTGCCAGGACGCCACCGAGGTGATCCGCTCCTCCGACTCCCCGGCCTTGCGCAGGAAGCCCGTGTGCAGCACGGTCAGGTAGGTACTGCCGACGATCTGGCCGGCGCGCAGCTGGACCAGGCTGATCGTGGAGCGCGGTACCGAACCGTTGCCGGCGGCCCTGAACAGCGCCGCGGAGACCTCCGCCAGCTCGGGGACGAGCTCCGCGGGGTCCTCGGACATCCGCGGAACCATCGGGACCTCCGCCGTGATCGAACGTGCTTCCATCGCCGTCTCCTTCGGGCTTTCGTGTTGCCTTCACTGCCCTGACGGTTCGCGGCGGAGAGAGGTAACAGTGTCGGACAGCAGCCTCGCGGCCACCGCAGCACCGTCGGTGCGGACCGTGCCCGCAACGGCCTTCGCCCGGTGGTGGACTTCGGACGTCAGGGCCGCCTTGAGCGCGGCCGACAGGGAGTCGAAGGTGGGGGTCGGACCGTCGTGGGCCACGCCGATGCCCAGCTCGGCCACCCGGCCGGCCCAGTACGGCTGGTCCGCCAGCTGGGGTACCACCACCTGAGGCGCACCGGCCCGGGCCGCCGTCGTCGTGGTGCCCGCGCCGCCGTGGTGCACGACGGCGGCCATCCGGCCGAACAGGGCCTGGTGGTTGACCTCGCCTACGACGAAACAGTCGTCCTGGTCGCCGATCAGGGTCAGGTCGGCCCAGCCGCGGGAGAGGACCGCACGGCGGCCCTGCGCGCGCACCGCTTCGACGGCCACCTGGGCGACGTCCCCCGACGCGTGCATGGGCATACTGCCGAAGCCGACGTACACCGGCGGTTCACCGGCCTCCAGGAAGGCCAACAGCTCATCCGGCAGCGGGCGTTCGTCCGGCACGATCCATGCGCCGGTCTGTACGACGTCGAGGTCCGCCATCCCCTGCCACGGGTCCAGGGCCGGGTCCGTCGCCAGCCACGGCCGGTCGCCGACCACGTAGTGGCGGACGTCGTCCACCGGGGGCAGGCCGATCGACTCGCGGTTGGTGTTGAGCGCCGCCCCGAACAGGTCGTTGACGGTCCGGGCGTCCTGCTCCCACAGCACCTTGTTGTCGGTCACCTCCGACGGGAGCGGCCGGCCCGGATACGCCAGCGGCCGGCGGTGGAGCGAGGGCAGGGTGACCTGCTGGAAGGTCACCGACACGGAGGGGATGCCCAGCTTCTCGGCCACCGTCAGGGCACCGGCCGCGGCCGGGAGCATGCCGGTCGCCACCAGCACGTCACATCCCTCGGCCGCCGCGGTGACCGTGTCCAGCTGCCCGGCGATGATCGCGGCAGCGCGCTGGGAGATGGACGACGGCGGCAGCGCCGCCTTGGTCAGCGCCCGTGCGGACGGGCCGACCGGCACCATCGGCACGCCGACACCGGCCAGCCGCTGAGCGAAGTCCTCGTCCGGCGGCGCGCACACCCGCACCTCCGCGCCGAGTTCCCGCAGCGCCACGGCGAGCCCCGCCATCGGTTCGACGTCCCCGCGCGACCCGAACGTGGACAACAGCACACGCATGATGTGATCCCCCATTTCCGCAGCTCCAACTGGCTTCGGCCGACGATTCTGCGGCACCGGCGGGGGCTTGCCGCAAGGCCCCCCGTGCGCTATACGTTGAGAGTGGCAAGGAGTGGGCGAACTCCTTGCCTTTTTCTGTGTGTTGGGCGGCCAGTGCATGCGCCCGCTGGAGCGTGGCGGCCGTTGTTAGGGTGCACGGACCAACATCGCTACCTCACAAGGGCGTTACATGCCGATCGCACGCAGATCATTACTGACCGGTTCGACGGTTGCCGCGGCCACCACCGCACTCGGCACCGCGGGGAGCGCTGAAGCCTCCGGCCGTTCACAGTCCGCTCCACTCCCCTTGCTCCAGCGCACACCGGGCAGCCTCGGCGTGCCCGGCGTGACAGGGCTGCACCTCCAGTTCGGGGCCGACCCCGCCACCGAGATGACCGTCTCCTGGATCAGCCCGCAGTCCGTACGCCGCCCGCAGGTGCGCCTGGGCTGCCCGGACGGAGGCGACGGGCAGGTGGTCGACGCCGAGACCCGCACCTACCGCGACGGGCTCTCCGGACAGGAGGTGTACGTCCACCACGCCCGCCTCAGCAGGCTGCGGCCGGAAACCACCTACCTGTACTCGGCCGGGCACGACGGGGCCGTACCGGAGAGCGGTTCGTTCACCACGGCGCCGCGCGGTCGCACCGCGTTCACCTTCACCAGCTTCGGCGACCAGGGCACGCCCAACCTGCGGCGGGTCGTCCAGTGGCCTGCGGGAGCCCCCGCCCCTTCGCCCGCGGGACACTTCCCGCTCTACACCAGCACCCAGGCCGGCACTCCGGCCTCCGCCGACATCGTGGCCGCGGTGGAACGGGTCGATCCGCTGTTCAACCTGCTGAACGGCGACCTGTGCTATGCCGGTGCGGCCGGCGTCATCGGTGAGGACCGCGTGGCGACCTGGGCGGACTGGTTCATCAGCAACAGCCGTTCGACGCGGCTGCGCCCGTGGATGCCCTGCGTCGGCAACGGCGAGAACGAGAAGGGCAACGGCCCTTTGGGGGTGAGCGGTTACCAGACCTACTTCACCCTGCCCGAGTCGACGGCCGCCGCCGATCCCGAGACCGAGGGCCTGTGGTACGCCTTCACCGTCGGCTCCGTGCGCTTCATCAGCCTGGCCAATGACGACGTGGCGATCCAGGACTCCGGCGACACCTATGTGAACGGATACTCCGACGGGGCACAACGCCGCTGGCTCGAAAGGGAGTTGAAGGCGGCACGGGGGAACGACGGGATCGACTGGATCGTCGTCTTCATGCACCACCCGATGATCTCCAGCAGTCTCACCGGCAGCGGCAGCGACCTCGGGATCCGCAAGGCATGGGGCCCGCTCTTCGACACGTACGAGGTCGACCTGGTGCTCTGCGGGCACGAGCACTACTACGAGCGGTCACTGCCGGTCCGCGGTGCCCTGCCGAGCGAGGGCCTCACCCCGATTCCGGTCTCCACCAGCACCGATGTCATCGACAGCAGCAAGGGCACCGTCCACATGATCATCGGGGGCGGCGGCAATTTCGCAACCAACCAGGACGCCCTGTTCGACGAGCCCAAGGGCCGGGTCGTCGTCGACCTGAGCACGGAGATGCAGGGTCGCCACCGCAAGCCGGTCTACATCACCGAGGACGCCCCCTGGCGCGCCGTCCAGGACCGCGTCCACACCCACGGCTTCGCGGCTTTCGACGTGGATCCCGGTGACCGCCGCACCGGCCGCACCCGGATACACGTCACCTACTACACCTTCGACGGCCCCTACGCCGACCTCACCCCTGTGGACACCTTCACCCTCGAACGCCCCCGCAAGGACGCCCGGCCCCAAGGGAGGCGGTGAGGCAGACGGGTGGCCCCGGCAGACCCGCTGTTCGGGGCACCCCTTGCGGGAGCGCTCCCATGCAGGGCCCCGACGGACCCGTCAGGGTGACAAGTGCGGCTATTGATGCCTGTATGGGAGGTATGACCAGTTCGCGTACGAGCTCCGTGCTCGCCCCCTTCGTCAAGCAGTACGCCGCCCTCCTCACGACCCACAAGAAGGACGGCACCGGCATCGGCACACCCATGAACATCGCCGTCGAGGGAGACCACGCCTACGTCCGCACCGCGGCATCCGCCCGGAAGGTCAGGCGCATCCACAACAACCCCGAGGTGGAACTCGCCCCCGCCACCGTGCGCGGCGCCCCCACCGGCCCGCAGATCCACGCACGGGCACGGCTGCTGGAGCACGGCAGCCCGGAGGAACAGCACGCGGCCAAGCTGCTTCGGCACAAGTACCCCATTGCGCAAGGGGTGGTGGTGCCACTCGCCCACAAGCTGATGCGCGCACAAACGCTGCACTACGAGCTGCGGCCCAGCGGGGAGGAACCGCCGGTCGGAAAGTGGGCGGAGCCCACCGACCGGTGATCGCTCAGCCTCTCCGCCGCAGCCTCCGCAGCCCGAACAGGGCGAGCGCCCCGGCGACGACGGCGGCGCCGACCTTCACACTGACACCGCCGGAGCCGCCGCCCGCCGCAGCTGAACTACCGCCGCCCGACTGCGACTTGCCAGCATGGTCGCCCGGAGCGTCCTGCACCTGCACCGGGCTGTCCGCGCCCTCGCTGCCCAACAGCAGCTTCGTACCGTCGGCGGAGTAGGTGACCGACTCGCCCTGCTGCTGCAAGGGCACGTCGAGCCGGCCCTCGCGCTTGATCCGGCCGCCGTTCCAGTCGTAGTAGATGCCGCCGAAGTAGCCGCGCACGACGAGCTGTTGCCCGTCCGGCGAGAAGGCGGCGTCGGTGGCCCAGAGGTCGACGGTGGCCACCGGCTTGAACACGTTCGTACCGGACGGCGAGAGGGTCGCGGGGCCCTCGTAGAGGTGCCCGCCGTCCTCCTTCTTGTCGACGATGTACACACGCCCGGTCTTCGGGTGGACGATCAGCGACTCGGCGTTCCTCGGCCCGTCCGCGTACTTCACCACGTACTGCTTGGCCGTGACCGTCTGGTCCTTCAGCACCTTCGGCTCGGGCAGCCGGTAGATCCACACGTACGGCCACTTGCCGCCGAGGTTGTCGCCGATGTCGCCGACGTAGATCTGGTGGTCCGGGCCGATGGAGATGGCCTCGACGTCCCGCGGGGAGCCGATGCCGCGCAGCGTCACGGTGGCGACGGTCTTCCCGGTCGCACTGTCCACGGCGTAGATGTACGGGCCGTCGTTGCTGTCGTTGTGCGTCCAGTAGATGCCGGGGTGCAGATGGGAGGCGGCCAGGCCGCTGGACTCGGCGATCCGCGGATCCTTGATCGTGAACCCCTGGTCTCCGTCCGCGGCGGAGGCGGGCACGGCGAACGCGCCCACGAGAAGGGCCCCGGCGAGGAGAGCGAACGATCGACGCATGCCCCAAGCCTGCCATCCCCGCCGGGGGTTCGGCGGGCGTGGTGGGCCTCACACGCCACCGGGGGCGGTGATCGTCCATGATGTGCGGATGCTCAGGTTCATGCCCGTAGGTGACTCCATGACGATCGGCAGTGCGGGCGAGCACACGTGGCGCTACCGGCTGTGGCGACACCTGTGCGGGACGTACGGTGGCCCGTTCACCTTCGTCGGCCCGCGCGAGGAGCTGTACGACAAGGGCGCCGACGCCCCGACGTCGTACGCCTACGCCGACCCCGGCTTCCCCCGCTTCCACCTCGCAGGCTGGGGCGAGGGGTGGCTGCACATGGCCCCGCTGATCGGGGAGGCGGTGCGCGAACACCGTCCGGACGTACTGCTGGTCTCCCTGGGCCTGATCGACCTGGGCTTCTACACGAACGCCGAGCAGACGGCGGAGAACGTGCGCGCCTTCGTCGCGGGGGCGCGGGAGGCCGAGCCGCACATACGTATGGTCCTGCTGCCGGTGATCCCGAACATACGGGCGCAGGCGGATCCGCCCTTCGCCGAGCAGGTGGACCGCTTCAACGTCCTGCTCGCCAAGGCGGTCGCCGACCTGGACGAGCCCCGCTCCCCGATCCTGCTGGCCTCGCCCCCGGAGTCGTACGACATCCACGCCGACACCTACGACGGCACGCATCCCAACGCGAGCGGGGAGCACCGGATCGCGGGGGCGTTCGCGGGGGCGATGTGGGAGGCGTGGGGGGTCGGACAGGCGTACGCGGCCTGAACAAGTTGACCTGATTCCGGCGACTCCTGGTCACCGTGCGTATCGTTGAACTGCGCGGCTGCACACGTCCGTGGGCGGCCGGGGAGGAGCGCCACGATGACCATCCTGGAAGACAGGATCGAGATGGCCGACGCCGACGCCAACACCAAGCGTTTGGACGAGTGGTTCGAGCGCCTTGAGCGGATGCCCGTCCCCGAAGGATTCAGGGTCGAGATCGTCGGGGGCAACGTCCATATGACGCCGCAGCGGAACACGCATTGGCAGATCATCCGCCGGATCCTGTGGGCCCTTGAGGACAGGTTCGGAAGGGAGGTCACAGCGTTCACGGACGTCCGGATCGACTTCCCGGGCCACGAGAACGGCTTCTGCCCGGACGTCGCCATGCTCAGCGACGAGGCGAGGGCAGACGACGACGGCCACTGGCAGTACCAGGACGTGAAATTCATCGCCGAGGTCATCTCCGCGGGTACGGCCGCCAACGACTACGGCCCGAAGAAGACTGCCTATGCGATGGCCGAGGTCCCCGTCTACGTCATCGCCGATCCCTACCAAGGGCGGTGCTACGCCTACACCCACCCCAAGGACGGCGACTACGCCATGAGGACGTCGGTGGACTTCGGCACCGACATCGACCTCACCGGCACGGTGGTCGACCTCACCCTCAAAACCGACGACTTCCCCCGCGACTAGGTTGCTTGCCTAGAGCCCACTCCAAGCCGTTGGCTAATGGACCATGAAGTACACGCAGCTAGGACGCACGGGACTCAAGGTCAGCCGACTTGTCCTCGGCACCATGAACTTCGGCCCGCAGACCGACGAGGACGGCAGCCACGTCATCATGGACGCGGCGCTGGGCGCGGGCATCAACTTCTTCGACACCGCCAACGTGTACGGCTGGGGCGAGAACAAGGGCCGTACCGAGGAGATCATCGGCAACTGGTTCGCCAAGGGCGGTGAGCGGCGCGACAAGGTCGTCCTCGCCACCAAGGTGTACGCCAACATGGCCCCCGACGGCGATCAGGCCTGGCCCAACCACGACAAGCTCTCCGCCCTCAACATCCGGCGCGCGGTGGACGCCAGCCTGAAGCGGCTGAAGACGGACTACATCGACGTCTACCAGTTCCATCACGTCGACCGTGACACTCCCTTCGAGGAGATCTGGCAGGCCATCGACGTACTGGTCCAGCAGGGCAAGATCCTCTACGTCGGCTCCTCCAACTTCCCCGGCTACAAGATCGCCCAGGCCAACGAGATCGCCGCCCGGCGCGGCGGCACCATCGGGCTGGTCAGCGAGCAGTGCCTGTACAACCTCTTCGAGCGCCGCGCCGAGATGGAGGTCATCCCGGCCGCGCAGGAGTACGGCCTCGGGGTCATCCCCTGGTCGCCGCTGCACGGCGGTCTGCTGGGCGGGGTGATCAAGAAGGAGGTCCAGGGCGGTCGCCGCGCCTCCGGGCGGGCCGCCGACACCCTCGCCGACCCCGCTGCCCGCGCCCGGATCCAGTCCTACGAGGACCTGCTCGACAAGCACGGCCTGGAGCCCGGCGAGGTCGCCCTGGCCTGGCTGCTGACCCGGCCGGGCGTGACAGGGCCCATCGTCGGTCCGCGTACGGCCGAGCAGCTGGAGTCCGCGCTGCGGGCGGTCGAGCTGAAGCTGAGCGAGGAGCTGCTCTCAGGGCTGGACGAGATCTTCCCGGGACCGGGGCCGTCCCCGGAGGCCTTCGCCTGGTAGAGCCAAGACAGGGGCGCGGGGAACTCGCGACCAGCCACAGCCGGCCGTAGTTCCCCGGCCCCGGCGTCTACTTCACCGCGGAGGACAAAGCCACCACCACGAACAACAGCACAAGCACACCGGCCATGATCCGGTTCCGGGTTTTCGGGTCCACGTGACCGAGCCTAAC
This sequence comes from Streptomyces sp. NPDC002676, assembly GCF_053592455.1. Lineage (NCBI taxonomy): Bacteria > Bacillati > Actinomycetota > Actinomycetes > Kitasatosporales > Streptomycetaceae > Streptomyces > Streptomyces sp. NPDC002676. The sequence goes on from NZ_JBSFVT010000004.1 coordinate 371,339, forward strand.
CAACGCCGCCGAGAGGCCAGCGGGCAACCGCCTCGTACCGCGGCTGCTCCCCCGCCACCCCCGACTTCGGCAGGTTGCTGCGCATCAGCACGAGGTCGGCCACCGTCCAGGCCGGGCTGGTGAACTCGGCGAGCGCGTCGACGTACGGTCGTACGTGCACCGGATGCCGGCTGCGCGCCACCGTGAGGTGGGCCGTGTAGCGGCGGTGGTCGCCCATGTCGAGGCCGGACTTCCGGCCCGCGGCCTCCGCGCGGTCGGCCAGCCGCCGCATCGTCGGCAGGTCCCCGTCCGCGCCCACCCACAGCACCTGTCCGCGCCCGAAATGTCCGCCGCCCCGCAGGGCCAGCGGGAAGGGGTCCGTGTGCCGGACCGCACGCTCCAGGCGGTCCGACAGCTCGGGTACGACCTCCTCGCCGACCTCACCGTAGAAGGCGAGCGTGAAGTGCCAGCCGGGCCGGCTGGTCCAGCGCAGCCGCTCCGCGCCAGGCAGCTGCTTCAACTTGGCGACGGTCGCGGCGAGTTCATGGATGACGTTCTCCGGGGGCAGCACCGCGGCGAAGAGTCTCATGCCCTCACCATCGCAGACCCCGGAGGATCACGCCGCCGTAGCCAGCTGCTCCCGCTCCCGCGGGACGAAGCGGACCCGCGGGTGGCCCTGATGCCAGCCCACGGACAGGCGCAGGCCGCCGGCGCGGGCCAGGACGAGGCCGATGACGGCGGCTGCGGCGGCCGACACCGCGCCACCGGCGGCGAAGCCGACCCGGGGGCCGTAGGTGTCGGTGACCCAGCCGACGAGGGGCGCGCCCAGCGGCGTACCCCCCATGAACACCATCATGAACAGGGCCATCACCCGGCCGCGCATGGCCGGGTCGGTGGCCATCTGGACGGCCGTGTTCGCGGTGACGTTGACCGTGAGCCCGCACACCCCGATCGGGACCATGAGCAGCGCGAACAGCCAGTACGACGGCGCCAGCGCGGCCACGATCTCCAGCGTGCCGAAGGCCAGCGCGGCGGCGGTCAGCACCCGGAGCCGGGCGGTGCCGCGGCGGGCGGCGAGCAGTGCGCCTCCCAGGGAGCCGACGGCGATCAGGGTGTTGAAGAGGCTGTAGCTGCCGGCACCGGCGTGGAAGATGTCGTCGGCGTAGGCGGAGAGCCAGACCGGGAAGTTGAAGCCGAAGGTGCCGACGAACCCGACCAGCACGATCGGCCAGACCAGTTCGGGGCGGCCGGCGACATGGCGCAGGCCTTCCCGCAGCTGGCCCTTGCCGCGCGGGGCGCGCTCGACCACGTGCAGCTCGCGGGTGCGCATGAGCAGCAGGCCGGCGAGGGGGGCGGCGAAGGACAGGCCGTTGGCGAGGAACGCCCAGCCGGTGCCCACGCCGGTGATCATGAGACCGGCGACGGCGGGGCCGACCAGGCGGGCGGACTGGAAGTTCGCGGAGTTCAGGCTGACCGCGTTCTGCAGCTGGTCCGGGCCGACCATTTCGGAGACGAAGGACTGGCGGGCCGGGTTGTCGACCACCGTGGCGAGGCCGACGGCGAACGCGGCGACGTAGACGTGCCAGACCTGGACCTGGCCGGTGAGCGTCAGCGCGGCGAGCACGAGGCCGGTGACGGCCATCCACACCTGGGTGACCATCAGCGTGGGGCGCTTGGGGAGGCGGTCCACGAGGACGCCGCCGTAGAGGCCGAACAGCAGCATCGGCAGGAACTGCAGGGCCGTCGTGATGCCGACGGCCGCGGAGGATCCGGTGAGGCTGAGGACGAGCCAGTCCTGGGCGATGCGCTGCATCCAGGTGCCGGTGTTGGACACGGCCTGGCCTATGAAGAACAGGCGGTAGTTCCGGTTCTTCAGCGAGCTGAACATCGAGGACTTGCGGGGGTTGTGGGCGGTAGGTGCGGGGGCGGAAAGTGCTCCGGATCCCGTACTCAAGTGGGTTCGCCTCCTTACGGGGACTGCTTACAGGTGCGCGAGCTTCTCCAGCACGGGGGCGGCGGCGCGCAGTTTGGCCCACTCGTCCTCGTCGAGGCCCTCGACCAGGCCCGCCAGGAAGGCGTTGCGCTTGCGGCGGCTCTCTTCGAGCATCGCCTCGGCCTGCTCGGTCTGGGTGACGACCTTCTGGCGCCGGTCCTCGGGGTGCGGCTCCAGCCTGACCAGCCCCTTGGCCTCGAGCAGCGCGACGATGCGGGTCATCGACGGCGGCTGGACGTGCTCCTTGCGGGCGAGTTCACCCGGGGTGGCGGAGCCGCAGCGGGAGAGGGTGCCGAGCACCGACATCTCGGTGGGGCTCAGCGACTCGTCGACCCGCTGGTGCTTGAGCCGACGGGACAGCCGCATCACTGCGGAGCGAAGAGCGTTCACGGCGGCAGCGTCGTCGCCATGGGTAAGGTCCGGCATGTTCTTTAGAGTAACTCATTACCCTCTCTAAAGACCAGCGGAACGCGCCCGAATGCCCGTGATGGCGGTCACTGAACCCACTGATCACCCGTACGGGTGAGGAGGTGCCGGAAAGTGACCCGCGGAGTGGCCGGATGTGGCGACCCTCGTAGACATGGCGACCAGTGTGCTCAGCCTGCGCATAGACGGTGAGCTGCTCGAGAGGCTCCGGCACCACGCGGCGAAAAGAGGAATGAGCGTGCAGGACTATGTGGTCCGCACGCTCATTCGGGACGACTTCGACGAACGGTTCCAGACCGCCGTCGAGGAGACGGAGAAGTTCTACGGCGTCACCTGACGCCGTAGCGGATCGATCAGGTCAGACCCAGGGCCGGCATCAGGTAGTAGAAGACGAAGACGGCCGAGACGACGTACATCGCCGCCGGGATCTCCCTGGCGCGGCCGGCGGCGAGGCGCAGCACCACGAAGGTGATGAAGCCCATGCCGATGCCGTTGGTGATCGAGTAGGTGAACGGCATCATCACCATGGTCACGAAGGCCGGGATGGCGATGGTGAAGTCCGCCCAGTCGATCTCCTTGACGGAGCCGGCCAGGATCAGGAAGCCCACCGTGAGCAGCGCCGGGGTCGCGGCCTGGGACGGGACCATCGTGGCGACCGGCGTCAGGAACAGCGCGGCGCCGAACAGGGCGCCAGTGACCACGTTCGCGAGGCCGGTGCGGGCACCCTCGCCGACACCCGCCGTGGACTCCACGAAGCAGGTGGTGGCCGAGGAGGAGCTGGCGCCGCCCGCGGCCACGGCGATGCCGTCGATGAAGAGGACCTTGTTGATGCCCGGCATGTAGCCCTGGGCGTCGGTCAGCTTGGCCTCGTCGGCGACGCCCATGATCGTGCCCATGGCGTCGAAGAAGGACGACAGCAGCACGGTGAAGACGAAGAGGGTGCCGGTCAGGATGCCGACCCGGTGGAAGCCGCCGAACGGGCTGACCTGGCCGATCAGGCCGAAGTCGGGGCTGGAGACCGGGTTGCCCGGCCACTTCGGGGTGGTCAGGCCCCAGGACGGCACCTTGGTGACCGCGTTGATGATCATCGCGAGGACGGTCATCGACACGATGGAGATCAGGATGGCGCCGGAGACCTTGCGGACGATCAGCGCGAGCGTGAGCAGGGAGCCGAGGATGAAGACCAGGACCGGCCAGCCGTTGAGGTGACCGTCGCCGCCGAGCTGGAGCGGGACGGTGGTCTGGGCGATGTCCGGGATACGGCTGACGAAGCCGGAGTCCACGAGGCCGATCAGCATGATGAACAGGCCGATACCGATGGAGATGGCCTTGCGCAGGCCGTAGGGCACGGCGTTCATCACGCGCTCGCGCAGCCCGGTGGCGACGAGCAGCATGACGATGAACCCGGCGAGGACGACCATGCCCATCGCGTCCGGCCAGGTCATCCGGGGCGCGAGCTGGAGCGCGACGACCGTGTTCACACCGAGGCCGGCGGCCAGCGCGATCGGCACGTTGCCGATGACACCCATGAGCAGGGTGGTGAAGGCGGCCGTCAGCGCCGTCGCCGTGACCAGCTGGCCGTGGTCCAGGTGATGCCCGTACATGTCCTTCGCGCTGCCGAGGATGATCGGGTTCAGCACGATGATGTAGGCCATCGCGAAGAAGGTGGCGAAACCGCCGCGGATCTCGCGGGCCACGGAACTGCCGCGCTCGGAGATGCGGAAGTAACGGTCGAGGAAGCCGAGAACGGGCGTCTGCCCGTGCTGTTCGGGGGTGGGGACCTTGGCGGGGGCCGAGGTGGGCATTGGAGGTTCCTACGAGCAGAAGTGGACAGACGCAAACGGTTTCAGTATGAACATATGAGTTCGACGCACGCTATCTCCGCGCGTAGACCCGATCGCCTCGTAAGCTGTCTGCCATGGCTAAGTGGACCCCGAAGCACGAGGCACCGGAGCCCCTTGAGGGGCCTGTGGTCGCCACCATCACCGGCGGCACGATCGTGTGGTTCGTCCTCTTCCTGGTCCAGCTGCCCTTCTACGGCTGGTTCCACGACCACGGCCACCTGTGGTGGCTCTGGACCTGCCTGGCCGGCGGCGGGCTCGGCCTGATCGGCGTCTGGTACGTCCGCAAGCGCGACGCGGCGATCAAGCGGGCCGCCGCGCTGGGCTCCGGCCAGGGCTGAACTTCTGATCCAAGCGATTCGGTGGGCGGGCGGGCAGAACCGCACGTAACGTCGAATGCATGTCCCACATAGACGCGGGCGCTGAACTCGACCCCGTCCATCCCATGGCCCTGCCCGAGGGCCGGCCGACCGGGCTGACTACCGCCGAAGTCGCACAGAGAGTGGCACGCGGGCAGGTCAACGATGTTCCGGTGCGCAGCAGCCGGTCGTTCGGGGAGATCGTCCGCGCGAACGTCTTCACCCGGTTCAACGCGATCATCGGCGTGCTCTGGGTGGTCATGCTCTGCGTCGCGCCGATCCAGGACAGCTTCTTCGGCTTCGTGATCCTCGCCAACACCGGCATCGGCATCGTCCAGGAATGGCGCGCCAAGCAGACCCTGGACTCGCTCGCCGTGATCGGCGAGGCCCGGCCGACCGTACGGCGGGACGGCATCGCCGTCGAGATCGCCACGAGCGAGATCGTGCTGGGCGACCTCATCGAGACAGGTCCCGGCGACAAGATCGTCGTGGACGGCGTGTGCGCCGAGGCCGACGGGCTGGAGATCGACGAGTCGCTGCTCACCGGCGAGGCCGACCCCGTCGTCAAACGCCCCGGCGACCCGGTCATGTCGGGCAGCTTCGTGGTCGCCGGCGGCGGCGCCTTCAAGGCGACCAAGGTGGGCCGGGAGGCGTACGCCGCCCAGCTCGCCGAGGAGGCCTCCCGCTTCACCCTCGTCCACTCCGAGCTGCGCACCGGCATCTCCACGATCCTCAAGTACGTGACCTGGATGATGGTCCCGGCGGCCATCGGACTCGTCATCACGCAGCTCGTCGTCAAGAACTACGGGTTCAAGGACGCCGTCGCCCGCACCGTCGGCGGCATCGTCCCGATGGTCCCGGAGGGGCTGGTGCTGCTCACCTCGGTCGCCTTCGCGATCGGGGTGATCCGGCTGGGCCGGCAGCAGTGTCTCGTGCAGGAACTCCCGGCCATCGAGGGCCTGGCCCGCGTCGACACGGTCTGCCTGGACAAGACCGGCACGCTGACCGAGGGTGGCATGGACGTCAGCCAGCTGCGGACCCTCGACGGCTACGACGAGTCGTACGTGCGCAAGGTGCTCGGCGCCCTCGGCGAGTCCGACCCGCGTCCCAACGCCTCCCTCCAGGCCGTCATCGACGCCTTCCCGGACAGCGAGGAGTGGCGCTGCATCGAGTCGCTGCCCTTCTCCTCCGCCCGCAAGTACAGCGGCGCCGCCTTCAGCGAGGGCGACGGCGAGGCCAGCACCTGGCTGCTGGGCGCCCCCGACGTCCTGCTCGCCCCCGACGACCCGGCCCTGGCCGAGACCGAGCGCCTCAACGAACAGGGCCTGCGGGTCCTCCTCCTCGCCCGCGCCACCCGCGAACTGGACGAGCCCGACCCGGCCCGCGACGCCCGCCCCACCGCGCTCGTGGTGCTGGAGCAGCGGCTGCGCGCCGACGCGGCCGAAACCCTGCACTACTTCGCCGAGCAGGACGTACGGGCCAAGGTCATCTCCGGGGACAACGCGGTCTCCGTCGGTGCGGTCGCCGTCAAGCTGGGGCTCAAGGGCTCCGCGGTGGACGCGCGGCGGCTGCCCGCCGGCCGGGCGGAGATGGCGGACGCGCTGGACGAGGCGACCGTCTTCGGCCGGGTCACCCCGCAGCAGAAGCGGGACATGGTCGGCGCGCTCCAGTCGCGCGGGCACACGGTCGCGATGACCGGCGACGGCGTGAACGACGTACTGGCCCTCAAGGACGCGGACATCGGCGTGGCCATGGGCTCGGGCTCGGAGGCGACCCGGGCGGTCGCGCAGATCGTGCTGCTGAACAACAGCTTCGCCACGCTGCCGTCGGTGGTCGGCGAGGGCCGCCGGGTGATCGGCAACATCACGCGGGTGGCGACGCTGTTCCTGGTGAAGACGGTCTACTCGGTGCTGCTGGCCGTGCTGGTGGTGTGCTGGGGGGTCGAGTACCCCTTCCTGCCCCGGCACCTGACCCTGCTGTCCACCCTCACCATCGGCGTCCCCGCCTTCTTCCTGGCCCTCGCCCCGAACAAGGAACGCGCGCGCCCGCACTTCGTCCGGCAGGTGATGCGGTACTCGATCCCGGGGGGCGTGGTGGCCGGGGTGGCGACCTTCGTGATGTACCTGGTCGCCCGGCACTACTACACCGGGCCCGGCCAGCTGGACGCCGAGACCAGTGCGGCGACGCTGACCCTGTTCCTGATCTCGATGTGGGTCCTGGCGATCATCGCCCGCCCCTACACCTGGTGGCGGATCGCCCTGGTGGCCGCGATGGGCCTGTCCTTCGTCTTCGTCCTGGCCGTGCCGTCCCTGCAGAGCTTCTTCGCCCTGAAGCTGGTGGGCGTCACCATGCCCTGGACGGCGGTCGGCCTGGCGGTGGTGGCGGCGGCCGTCCTGGAGTTCCTGTGGAAGTGGGTCGGCCGCCGCGTCCCGGCTTAGCGCTCGGTCTTACTGGACGTCGACGAAGTCGGACGCCGAGTTGACGGCGGGCGTCGACGTGGCGCCCGCGTAGCTGTAGCGGAAGTAGCCGTCGACCGAGGCGGTGGTCGTCGTCTTCACGTCGCCCGTGGTGGCCGACGTGACGGTCTTCAGCGTGGTCCAGGTGGTGCTGCCCTTCGCCTGGAACTGCAGCTTCACCGACTGGCCGCCGACCGCGTTGTACGTGCCGTGCTCCCAGTCGGCGCGGGTCAGCTTGCCGGAGACCGTGATGGTCGCACCCTTCTTCACCGGCTCGGGCGTGGCGTCGGCGGTGAGCTTGGAGTAGCGCTGCACCAGGGTGGTGGCCATGCCGCTCTGGTCTTTGAAGCCGACCTTGCTCATGTCAGGGTTGTTCTGGTCCTGGCCGTTGAAGGCGATGGCCTCGGCGGCCACGCTCCAGCTGCCGGACCAGGCGTTCTTCAGGTAGTGGTCGGCCGGGTAGATGTTGACGTAGCCCGTGCAGGTGGCGGTGGTGGACGAGGTGGGCGTGCAGGTCGCCGGGTTGTCGCCGTCCAGCTCACCGGTCGGGGTGTCGAAGCTGCCCTTGTAGAGGTAGGCGTCCGTGTAGAAGTCCGTCGCGGCGATGTTCACGTCGGAGCCGTGGGTCAGCGTGTACGTGTACTTGACGCTGACCTCGTTGGTGGTCCCGACCTTGACCGCCTTGGCGATCGAAAGGTTCGAGAAGCTGGCGTTCAGCGTGTACGGCGTGCCCGAGTCGGTGGCGGCCTGCGCGGCCGGCACGACAAGAGCGGACAGGGCCAGGGCGCCGGAGACGGCGGCCACAGCGGCACGTATGCGCATGTGCGTCCCTTGGAGGGAGAAGTGATCAAGGAGTCGGTTGACTCAAGCGATCAGATCACGGGGGGATGCGACTGGTTGTACGGCCGTTGCCCGCCGCAGCCAGATTTTGTGCGCCGATTGCTGATCCGTTGCATAAGTGAGAGGAAGCATTCCGGCCCCGGCGGAGGAAAGCCGCGCCGGGGCCGGAATGGGGTGCTTACTGCACGTCGGTGGCTTACTGCACGTCGACGAAGTCAGCCGTGGACTTGACCGCCGGGGTGGTCGGGGTGCCCGCGAAGTAGAAGCGGTAGTAGCCGTCGACGGTCGCGGTGGTCGTCGTCTTCAGGCTGCCCGTCGTGGAGGACGACGTGATGGTCTTCAGGGTGGTGTACGAGGTGCCGCCCTTCTTGAAGAACTGCAGCTGCACGGGCTGGTTGGTGTAGCCCGCGTACTTGTGCGTCTCCCAGTTGGCGCGGGTCAGGGCGCCCGTGACCGTGATGGTCTTGCCCTTCGCCACCGGCTCCGGGGCGGCGTTGGCGGTCAGCTTGGAGTAGCGCTGGAGCTTGACGTCGGCCAGCGCGTCCTGGCCGGCGTAGCCGACCTTGCTCCAGTCGATGTTGTCCGACATCGGGTCCTGGTCGTTCCAGTCGAAGATGTAGCCCTCGGCCTTCCAGGTGGCGGCATCGGCGTTGACCAGCTCGACGTCCGGGTAGACGTCGATGGTGCCCTTGCAGGTGGCGGTGGTCGCCGAGGTGTCGGTGCAGGTCGGCCAGTCGTCGCCGAACAGGAACCGGGTGTTGGGGTCGTCCAGAGAGCCGCGGTGGATGTCGACGTCCATCATGATGTCGGGGGCGTGCAGGTCGATGCCGGCGTCGTGCGTGACCGTGAAGCTCGTCGGCACGGAGACCTTGTTGGAAATGCCCGCGACGATCGGCTTGCCGTTGTTGACCTTCACGTTGGAGAAGGTCAGGTTCAGCGCGTAGGGCACGCCGGTGTCGGCGGCGACGCCGCTGAACCCGGCCTTGCCCGAGGAGGCCTGGTGGGCGGCGTGGGCGGCCTTCACGAGGTCCGCACGGCTGTGCTGCGGGGCGTCGGTGGCCAGGGCGGCCGGCGCGGCGAGGGCGGACAGGGCCAGGGCGCCGGAGACGGCGGCCACGGTGGCGCGAATACGCATGTGCGTTCCCCAAGGTGGAGAGAGATGGATACGGAGTCCGTGTGGTCGAAGGCCGGTCGGCCTGCCGATCACCCGGACCCCCTGGAAACGTGGGGGGTGGTGCTTGCTGAGCGGACTTACTGCACGTCGACGAAGTCGGAGACGGAGTTGAACGACGCGGTCGTCGTGTTGCCCGCGTAGGAGAAGCGGAAGTAGCCGTCGGCCGACGCCGTGGTCGTCGCCTTCACGTAACCCGTGGAGGACGAGGTGACGGTCTTCAGCGTCGTCCAGGTGGTGGTGCCCTTCTTCAGGTACTGCAGCTTCACCGGCTGCGAACCGTAGGCGCCGTACCTCAGGGTCTCCCAGTTGGCCCGGGTGAGGGAGCCGGTGACGGTGATCGTCCTGCCCTTGGCCACCGGTTCCGGCGAGGCGTTGGCCGTCAGCTTGGAGGAGCGCTGGAGGAGGAAGGAACCGGCCTTCTCCTGCCAGTTGTAGTCCCCGTCGTTGGCGTCGGCCCAGACGTCGACGTACCAGGTGCCGGCGTTGCTGTTCATGAGGTAGTCGACCTTCGGGTCGACCGTCACGGAGGCCTTGCAGGTGAAGGTGGTCGCGCTGTCAGCCTTGCAGGCGGGCAGGCCCGTCTGCAGGAAGCCGCCGCCGGGCCCGGCGAGCACGAACTTGTCCATGCCCTTGATGCCCGAGTTGTCCGTGGCCGTCACGCTGACCGTGACGGTCTTCGCGTAGTAGGTGCCGACCTGCACCTTGTTGCTGCTGCCCACGACCACCTTGGTGATCGCGGTGTCGCCCAGGCCGCCGTCGGCCATGGCGGCCGGGGCGGCAAGGGCGGACAGGGCCAGAGCGCCAGTGACGACGGCGACAGAGGCACGAATGCGCATGTGATGTCCCCACGTTCCATCAGGGGAGTCTTATGACTCCTGCACATGTGACCCGGGGAGACCGTAGAAGGTTGTACTAGAGGTAAGAATTCAGTGTGGGAGTTGTCGGGGTCAGTCGAACCACCGGTCCCGGGCCAACTCCTCGGTTCGCGAAGGGTCTTCGAGCAGGGCGGCCACCTCGAAGCGGCGCGGCCACTGCCCCGCCGCCCAGGCGAGGCCCGCGGCGACACCCTCCAGGGTGGCCGCGTGCAGCACACCGTCGTCGGTGAGCCGCCAGTCGATCTCCACGCCGTCCACGACCAGTTCGTCGTGCTCGACATACGTGCCGGGCGTGCGCGGCCCGAGCAGCACCCGCACCGACTCCGGTACGTCGTGCGCGGTGCCCGCGGAGTGCACCTCGCCGGTGACGGACTCGCTCAGCCGCCGCACCTGGAACAGCTCGGCCAGCTCGGCGGCGCGCGCCGGCCGGACGGGCAGCAGCGGGACCCCGGAGGTGAACGGCAGCAGGTCGGGTGAGTCGACCACCACGGCCTCGGCCGCGTCCACGACCTCCACCCGCCCGTCGACCACGGCCCGCAGGTCGTCCGGCAGGGTCACCTGCTCGGGGTCCAGGTCCGCCAAGGCGCCGTAGAGCCCGTGCAGTTGGGCGGAGGAGACCGGCCGCTCCGGATCGGCCAGCCGCTCCAGCAGCTCGGCGGCGCCACCGGGTTCGTCCAGCAGGGCGGCCACGGAGGTCCGCACGCCGAGCGCCCGCAGCACCTGCTCGTCCTCGAACCCGGTGGCGTCGGCCTCCTCGTACAGCCCGTGCAGCAGCGGATCGCCACCGGCGGCGAGCAGCCCGGCCGGCCGGCGCCCGTCGAGGACGGGATGCCCGCGCAACCACCAGGCGGTGTAGGGCCGTACGACCTCATGGGTGCCGTCGGGCAGCAGGATCCGTACCGGCTGGGTGAGGGCGTCGCGCAGCGGCGGCTGGGCCAGCAGGGCAAGGGCCTCGGGCCAGTGGTCGTCGTCCACGAGGTCGAGGTCGCGGACGGCGACCAGCTCGGTGGCCACGGGGGGCACCGGGCTGTCCGGGAATCGGTCGAGGATGTCCTCGCACCACACGTCGACGGCGTCGAGCAGCCCGGCGTCGTCGGGCTCGGCGAAGTCGCCCTCGCGGGGCTCCAGTTCATCGGGGTCGAGCACGACATCGGTGGCCCGCACGAGCGCGAAGTTCGCGAGCACCCCGCAGGCGGTCAGCGGCTGTTCGCCCCACTTCTCCGCCAGCTCACCATCTACGGCGGCCAGTTCGTCCTCGCGGATCACCCGGGCGAAGGGGCTGCCGGGAAAGACCAGTTCACCGGCGGGGGCGGGCTCCCCGTCCTCGTCGGGCAGCGCGAGGGCGCCCAGCCAGGGCTCGTCACCGGGTTCCAGGCCCGCGTCCCGGACCAGGGCGAGGACGGTGTCGGCCAGTTCCTCGGCGTCGAGGGCGTCCTCTTCCCAGCCGATCCCGCCCTCGTCGTCCAGCGAGGCGGCGACGGCGGCCCGCACCTGTGGGGTGGTCAGCACCGCGCGCGGGGAGGCGGGCAGCGCGCCCAGCTTCTCCAGCAGCGGATGCGCGGCGTCCTGGTGGGCCACCTTCAGCCCGAGCCGCGCCAGGACCTCGGGGTCGATGACCGTCGAGTCCGCGACGGGCAGCAGCACCTGCCGGGGCCCGATGGTCGTACGGCCGTCGGCAAGGGGCACGGGCAGACCGGAGAGCCGGTCGGGATCGACGCCGGCGAGGCTGTCGTAGAGGCGCCACCACCAGTCGGGGTCCTTCTCCAGCCCGGCCAGCCGGTCGATGGCGTCGGCGAGGGGCAGCCGGGCGACCCCGAGGGTGCGCAGCTCGACGCGCCGCTCCAGCCCGGCGGGCAGCAGGGTGGGCAGCACTTCGGCGAGCACCCGTACGGTCTCGGCGCCCGCGCCCTCCACGACCTCGGCGTCGCGCGGCCGGAGCACCTCGGGCAGGTCCGTGTCGTGCGCCTTGGGCTCAAGGGCCGGGGGCAGGAAGGGGGTGCGCGGCAACCGCTCCAGGATCGCCTCGCGCAGCGCGCCGTCCAGCTCGCCCTTGCCCAGCGGGCCGGGCACGAGGTCGATGGCGCCTGCCGTCACCGGCCGCCAGTCGGCGAGGAGTTCGGCGTAGGCGTCCGCCGCCCGCTGTACGAGGTAGCCGGTGAGGGGCCCGGGGGCCGCGTGCCGCCGGGTGGTGTCCAGCGGGAAGGAGGCGATGAGCAGCGCGGGGACGCCGAGGGGTTCGTCGCTGGGGGTGGGCGCGTGGACGACGGGGCTGGTGCGCGGCCGGACGGGAGCACCGTAGGCATCCACGGGCACGGCCCAGGTCACCGACCAGTGCGGGCGCAGCCGCTCCTCGACCGGCCGGTCGGCGAGCAGCTCCGGGGTGAGCGGGCCGTGCGCGGAGGAGGTGCGCCAGTGCGTGATGCCGTCCCGGGAGTCCTCCACGATCGTGAAGGGGCCGTCGGTGCGGCGGCTGAGCGTGCGCGGTGCCTCGTCGTCGATCTCCACGACGACCTCGTCGAGCCCCGGCAGAGCGAGGAGCAGGGCGTCGTCGACGGCCCTCAGCAGCCGCTGGGCGAGATCGGCGGCGGCCGAGTCCCGCAGCGGCAGGATGACGGCGGTGTCGTACGGATCGGGAGCGGTCCCCTCGGCGGCGAAGGGAAGGCGGAGCAGCGGTACGTGCCCGTCCCGCCGACGGATCTCGTCGCCGAGTCCCGGGCTGTGCCGGGCGGTCTCGGCGGCCAGCTCCCGCGCCTCGGCCAGCGCCCAGCGCACACCGCCGTGCCGCCCGACGACGGCGGGCTCGTCGGTGACGGCGAGTACGGCGGAGAAGCCGACGCCGAACCGGCCGACGGCACCGTGGGTGCTGGTGGCGTCCCGTTTGGCGGAGGCCCGCAGCGTGGCCAGCGACTCGACACCGGCGGCGTCCAGCGGGGCGCCGGTGTTGGCGGCGACGAGCACGCCCTCGCGGAGAGTCAGCCGCAGCCGCCCCGGCGTGTTCGCCCGGGCGGCGGCGTCGGCGGCGTTCTGCGCCAGCTCGACCACGAGCCGGTCCCGGTACCCGCCGAGGACCAGGTCCTCCTCGGCGTTGGCGTCCTCACGGAACCGGGCGGGGCTGGTGGCCCAGGCGTCGAGCACACCGCGGCGCAGACGGGCGGTACCGAAGGGGTCGGCGCCCTCGGCCGCCGGCCGCACGTACTTGCTCACGTTCACTCTCCTCGTGGGGGTGAGCAAGAAGGTACCGCGCGTACGGCCGTCGGTCCGACGGGGCGGCTGCGCGGGGCCCGCTGCGGCCCCGCGCCGGCGTCCCGTCGGTCCCTCGTCAGTCCCTCGCCGTGGCCAGATGGGATCTGCGGCTGAAGTTCAGGGGGAGGTCCAGGGCGAAGAAGTCCTTTCCGTTCCCCGTCCGCGCGCGCAGGTGGATCCGGTGTTCGGCCACCGGCACCGCCTCGGGGAGCTGGAGGTCCCAGGCCTGCTGCCACGGCCCGGCGGGCGGCTCGGGGTCGCCCGACAGCCGTGCGCCCATGCCCGCCAGCAGCTCGGGCAGCCGGTAGCTCCGGTCCAGCATCTTGATCGGGCCGAACTTTATGGTCACCTTGCAGGTGACCCGGGTCAGATCGACGGTCTCTTTGAGGTGGCCGCGCATCTCCCAGCGGACCTGACGCCCGAGCCGCGGCCACGCGGGAGTCAATGTGATGTCGATGATGTCCAGGACATAGGAGTCGTCGCTCACGTCCTCCACCAGGCGCATAACTCACCTCACTCACAGGGGAAAGGGAGCCGCCCCCGACATGCGACATGCGCCTTCCTCACCCGTTCGGGGGATGGAGAGGCAGAGAGGCAGGCCGGCGGCCATGGCGCGGGGGAGCGCGCCAACAAACGGCGTTCGAACGGGAGTCACCGGGCAGGTGCCCGGTGACTGAGTGCACGGCCGCCCGGACACCAGGTGCGTGGCGCCTGGTGTCCGGCTCGGGCAGGGTGCGCACGGCGCGTGTGTTGTCGGAGAATGCTGGTGTCTGGGGCCCCGGCCCGATTCCGGCGGGCCGGGGTCCCACATCATGCAGCCGGTCTGGCTCAGTAGTCGCCGTGGTGGCCGCGGACCACCCGGAAGCTGCCCACAACTCCGTCTTCGACGTGGATGCCCCTGGTGTGGTGCGGGTGCACGCCGTCGGCCTGGCTGTGCGGGCCGACAGTGGCGATGGGAGCGCCGTTGTCGCAGACCGCCCCGCGGAAGACCTCGACGGTCTTCTCGCTGTCGTTGCGGATGTTCAGGCTCTTGGCGCCGAGGCCGCTGATCACGGTGATGCAGTCGCCCGGGTGAGCGAAGTACGACCGCTCGTTGATCATGATCCGGCCGTACTCTTCGCCCTCGTGGCCCTTGCCGCCATTGTCGTTGCCGCGCTCGTTGCCATTGCCGCCGTTGTTGTTGCCATTGCCGCCACCGCCGCCGCCGAGGGGGGCGGCGGCAGCAGCCGGGGCCTCCTGGGCGACCGGGGCGGAGACAACGGGGGCGGAGGCAACCGGGGCGGAGGCCGCCGACGCGTAGGTGATGCCGGTCGCGGCCAGAGCTGCGGCGGCTGCCGCAGCGGCCGTGACTACGGTGGAACGGGAGACCTTCATGGTGCTTCTCCTGTCTCTTGCTCTCAGAGATGCCGGCCCGTCAGCCGGTGTGTGACAAACGTACTCATGACTCCTCAAGCCGGGCATATCGAAACTGGGCTCCAGGGCGCCGATCGGGGCATTTATGGCGCTCACGTGCCGCTTTTTCAGAAAATGAGAGAGAGCCAAGTCGCCTGAAAATAAGGCAGATTGGCATACTATTAGACCCTTTGGGTGATCTTCTGACGCCTGCTCACCCCCCGCCGACATGGCGTGTCGCTGCGGATGGGGCGAGGAGGGCCGTGTTAGGAGAGGCCGGTCTCCCGATGGCTGGAGGCGGCCGCTGCAGCCCCTCCCACGGCCACTCCCAGCCCCTCTCCACGGCCCCTCCCGCAGGCCGCCGCACCCCGGCCGGCACCGTCTTCGCCGCCTTTGCGGACGCCACCGGCTCATACCGCACCCGCACCCCAAACACCCGGGCCCACAAGGCCGTTCCGGCCAACGACCGTGACCCGGAAACCCGTGCTCCGGCGCCAAGTGCCGCCTTTCCCAAGGAACATCGGGGAGAAAGGACCCCACCAAGCCCCACCCCTCCCGCCCGCAGCGCAAACTCACTCACGAGGGTGAACATCGCCAACTGGGCTGGCGTGGCGACCTGTTGCTCGCTCTACGCTCAGCGCGACAGAACCGCACAAAGACGTCGGCCCCCGGCCGGGAGTAGCGATCCCGATCGAGGGCCTGACCACCCAGGAAGAAAGCACCTTCCCGATGGATAACCAGAACCCTAGCGCGCCCACGCGCGTCCGGTCCCGGCTTGCCGCCAACAACCACCCGAACCGGCGGGCAGCCGCCGGCGGCCTGATCCACGACAACACGCGCCACACCACCCGCTTCACCGTGGTCGGCAACGACCTGGCCCAGCACCCGACGCTGTCGGGCCTGGCGATCGGCATCGGCGTGCACATCCAGTCGCTCCCGGCCGGGGCCCGCGTGGACATCAAGACGCTGGCCGCCCGCTTCCCCGAAGGTGCCATCCGGGTGGCCAATGCGCTGCGGGAGCTGGAGGCCGAAGGCTACCTGCGGCGCGAGCGGGAGCGCCTGCCCAACGGCCGCATCGTCTCCCGCACGATCTCCTGCAACCAGCCAGGACGTCGTAGGGACCGCACGGACCGCAAGAACGACGAGCCCGCGCCCAAGCCGCCCGCACGCCGCGAGCCGCAGGCACCCCGCAAGGCGCTCCCCGTCGTACCGGGCCCGGCCTGCCCGTCCCCCGAGCTGCTCCAGCTCGCGACCGACCTCCTCGCGGACCTGCGCCGCACCGATCCCCGCCTGCTGCTGTCGGCCTGCGACACGGCACACCTGGCGCCGGGCGTCGCCGCGTGGCTGGAACGCGAGGTCAGCGCCACGGCCGTACGCCACGCCCTGACGACGGACCTCCCACCCGAGCCCCTGCGCCGCCCCGCAGCCCTCCTGGCCCACCGCCTCGCCGCGCAACTGCCGCCACCGCCCCCGTTCCGGGCCCCAGCACCCGCGCCGGAGACCCGGCACCCCCTCCAGAACTGCGAGGGCTGCGACAGAGCCTTCCGCTCCCCGGCCCCGGGCCGCTGCCGCGACTGCCGCGTTCCCGCCGCCGTCGCCGCCTAGCATGAGAGCGACGATCCTTGCCCCTGGGTACAGACGACGAGGAGCGAGCGCCATGACCATCGCACCGGACAACGCGCGCCAGGGCGCCTCCCACGTCTACCGGGCCATGCGTGACTTCGTTCAGTCCGTGGAGGACACCCTCCCGGGCAAGTTCGAGATCACCAAAGAAGGGATCGTCCACGACATGGTGGCGCCCGTCGGTCCGCACGAGCTGACCACTCTGCATCTGCGGAAACGCCTTGAGAAGGTGATGCCTGACGAGATCGTGGCCCACACGGGTGAACCCGACGTGGAGGACGAAGCGGAAAGCATCATGCGCCGCCCCGACGTGATGGTGATCACCTGGGAGGACATGGAGGGCCCCGGCTCCTTCGATCCCCGCACACTGATCGCCGCCGTCGAAGTCGTCTCCCGCTCCAACCCCGACAACGACTGGGTGAGCAACATCCACCCCACCCCCGACGGGCCGCGCTATGCGACCCGCAAGGAGTTCGTGTACGGCGAGGACGTCACCATCGCGGACTGGACCATCTCGACGGACGGCCTGCCGCGTTACGAGTGACCCAGTTCCGCCGTCTCCTCGTCGCCCGCCTCCGGGACCGAGCCCGAGTCGCGGGCCGGGCGGAGGGGGAAGGGGTCGACCCTTGTCTCGTCGATGACCGGGGTCGCCGGCTGGGGCGGCTTCGGCATGACCGCTGCTTCCGAGTGGCCGCCGCAGCCGTACGCCAGCGAGACCACGCGGCCGTCGGCCGGGGAGAACTCGTTGGCGCAGACGCCGAAGGCCTGGCCGAGGGAGCCGCCGATGGGGTTGAGGAAGCCGCACGTCATGCAGGTCGCCGGGGCCGCCTGGGCCATGGGCGTCTTCGGGCCGTACGCCTCCTCCCAGCGGTCGGCCGCCACGTGCAGGCCGTAGCGGGACAGGACGCGGGCGCGGCGCATGCCCAGTTCCTCGGCGACCGCCGCGATGGAGCCCCGGGACGGGATCGTCGGCTGGACGGCGGGGGCGCCCGGGGTCACGTCCGCGTCCTCGGCATCCGCCAGCTCCGCCATCTCCTCGGACACGAGCGCATTCGGCGGCGCCGCCTCCTCGCCGGTGTAGCCGGGCTCCAGGCGCAGGTCCTCCTGGTCGGTGGGGAGCAGATCGCCGGGGCCGAGGTCGCCGGGGCGCAGCCGCTCGCTCCACGGGACCCACTCCGGAGCGAGGAGGGCGTCGGGGCCAGGGAGGAGGACGACCTCGTCCAAGGTAACGATCTTGGCACGGGAGGCGCGGGCGACCGTCGCGGCCCAGCGCCAGCCGCGGTAGCCCGACTCCTTGCACTCGAAGAAGTGCGTGACGACGCGGTCGCCCTCCGACACCAGGCCGACGTGCTCGCCGACCACGCCGGGTGCGGCGGCCTCCTCGGCTGCGGCGCGGGCGAGGTCGACAGCCTCGGCGCACAGGCGGTCGGGGGTGCGGCTTCGCGTTGTCGCTGCGCTCACAGGTATCGCTTCTCTCCTACGCCGTCTCAATGAGTGCGGCTGCCTGGGCGGTGAAGCGGACGGAGCGGACCTGGGGACCGCATCGACGTCTGCATCCGACCGCGCTCGGGCGCACCTCTGCCATCCATTCTGCGTTATGGCTGAGATATGCACGCTACACCGACGAGATTCTTCGCCGCTCCACTGCGGTGCTTCCCGTCCGCCCGCCGGTCCCGGTCGGCTGGAAGCGCACCGTCACAAACGGGTTCAGACGGCCGAAAC
Organism: Streptomyces sp. NPDC002676; assembly: GCF_053592455.1. Lineage (NCBI taxonomy): Bacteria > Bacillati > Actinomycetota > Actinomycetes > Kitasatosporales > Streptomycetaceae > Streptomyces > Streptomyces sp. NPDC002676. The sequence goes on from NZ_JBSFVT010000004.1 coordinate 389,262, forward strand.
ACACCACCTGCGGGGCAGGGTCCTCGGGGAGAAGGTCGGCCTCGTGCGCGGTGACGGCACTATTCGGACGGTTCTCAAGGCACTATGGCGTGGTGGCAGCCGCGGGTGGCGGGAGTGGGCGAGGTGGCGGTGCGGGTCTCGGAGGGGCCGTCCGCGCGGTCGGCCGTGCCCTGCGCTCCCCCTTCACCGGCACGGCGCGCGGGATCCGGAAGGCCACGCACGCGCACGGCGCCGGTGAGTCGGGGCTCGGCAAGCTGATCGAGCTGCACGCGGTGAACGGCGCCGGCGATGTCATGATCACCGTCGCGCTCGCGTCCACCATCTTCTTCTCCGTGCCCACCGCCGAGGCGCGCGGGCGCGTCGCGCTGTATCTCGCCATCACCATGGCTCCCTTCACCGTCCTCGCACCCGTCATCGGCCCGCTGCTGGACCGGCTGCCGCACGGCCGCCGCGCGGCGATGGCGGGCTCCATGCTGGCCCGCGCCCTGCTCGCGCTCATCCTCTCGGGGGCCGTGGCCAGCGGGGGTCTGGAGCTGTATCCCGCCGCGCTCGGCGTGCTCGTGGCGTCGAAGGCGTACGGGGTGGTCAGGAGTGCCGTCGTACCGCGGCTGCTGCCGTCCCGGTTCTCGCTCGTGAAGGCCAACTCCCGGGTCACCCTCGCCGGGTTGCTGGCCACCGCCGTGGCCGCGCCGGTGGCGGCGGGGCTGCACGCCATCGGGGACCCCTGGCCGCTCTACGGCGCCTTCGTGATCTTCCTGGCGGGTACGTTCCTGTCCCTCTCCCTGCCGCACAAGGTGGACTCGGCCAAGGGCGAGGGCAGGGCGCTGCTCGCCGCGGACGCCGAGCATCTGCACGGGCCGCTCCGCAAGACGGCGAAGCGGCCGGGGCTGCGGACCGTCGGCCCCGCCGTCACGCACGCGCTCGGCGCCAACGCCGCCCTGCGCTGCCTGTCCGGCTTCCTGATCTTCTTCCTCGCCTTCCTGCTGCGCGAGCAGCCGCTGACCGGGGAGAGCGCGGCGGTGTCGCTCGGGATAGTGGGCGGCGCGGCCGGCACGGGCAACGCCCTGGGGACGGCGATGGGGGCGTGGCTCAGATCACGCGCACCGGAGATCATCATCGTCACCGTGGTCGCGCTGGCGCTGGGGACGGCGCTCGTGGCCACCGTGTTCTTCGGGGCCTTCCTGGTGGCCTGCCTGGCCGCGGTCGCCGGGTTCGCGCAGGCGCTGGCCAAGCTGTCCCTGGACGCGCTGATCCAGCGTGACGTGCCGGAACTGGTGCGGACCTCGGCGTTCGCCCGCTCGGAGACGCTGCTCCAGATGGCCTGGGTGTTCGGCGGCGCGGTCGGCATCGTGCTGCCGCTCAACGGCACCCTCGGCATGGCCGTGGCCGCCGCACTGGTGGGTGCCGGCTGGCTGACCACCCTGCGCGGGCTGCTCGACTCCGCCCGGCACAGCGGCCGGCCCAGGGCGCGAGTGGCGTAACGAACCGGGCACGCCGCACCCCGCGCGGGCGGACGCCTTCCGGCGCCCGATAGCCTTCGGCCATGACCACGATGCATTCCGCTGTGCGACGCCGCCGCGCCGTCGCCGCCGCCGGCGCCGTTACCGCCGGACTGCTCGTCCTGACGGCCTGCGAGAAGCCGACCCCGATCTCGACGATCACCGTCGGCTCCAGCTCGATCCACTCCGAGGCCCTCTGCTACAACGACGGCAACAAGCTGGACGCCAAGTCGCTGGCGAAGTGCGCCAAGAACGCCGAGAACCTCAAGTCGATCAAGGTCGACCAGGACGAGACCGTCCGCTTCGGCGTCGAACCGAAGATCGCGGACGCCGGCTGGGTCGTCCTGGTGAACGGCCGCCAGTTCACCGACGTCAGCAAGAAGACGTACCGCACCATCCCGGGCAGCGCCTTCTTCAACGCCCAGTACGGCACCCAGGGCGACACCAACAACATCTCGATCCAGATGGGCGAGACCGGGAACATCAAGGGCTTCTGGTCGTTCAAGCTGAAGAAGGCCTGATCAGCCTGATCGGCTCCGGCACCGGCCCCATACGCGTTCTCGTGGCCACCGCTGTCCCCGCCGAACGGGACGCGGTGGCACGGGCGTTCCCGGGGGCTGGCGAGGAGGTCTCCCTGCCCGGGGGGTCCGTCCTGCGGACCACCGCCGGGTCCGGCCCCGGGTACGACCTGCTGGCCGCCGGTGTCGGGCCCGCGCTCGCCGCCGCCTCCACCGCCGCCGCCCTGACCGCCGCCACTCTCGACGGCGCCCCGTACGGCCTCGTCGTGTCGGCCGGAATCGGCGGCGGTTTCCAGCCGGAGGCGCCCGTCGGGTCGCTCGTCGTCGCCGACGCGATCACCGTGGCCGATCTGGGTGCCGAGACCGCCGACGGCTTCCTCCCGGTCACCGAACTCGGCTTCGGGACCGTCACCCACCGGCCGCCGGAATCACTCGTACGAGTCGTCGCCGAAGCCACCGACGCCCTCCCCGGAACGATCCTCACCGTCTCCACCGTGACCGGCACCGCCGCCCGCGCCGCCGAGCTGCGTGCCCGTCACCCCCACGCCCTCGCGGAGGGCATGGAGGGGTTCGGGGTCGCCGAGGCCGCCGCCGCGCACAAGGTGCCCGTGCTGGAGCTGCGCGCGGTGTCCAACCCGGTCGGCCCGCGCGACCGCGCCGCCTGGCGCATCGGCGACGCCCTGGCCGCCCTCACCGGAGCCTTCGGGAACCTCGCGCCCGCATTGGAGAGTTGGAACCCGTATGACCACCAGCATCAGCAGTGAGCAGCCGTTGCAGGGTGAGCAGCCCCTGCAGATCGCGTACTCGCCCTGCCCCAACGACACCTTCGTCTTCGACGCCCTCGCCCACGGCCGCGTCCCCGGCGGGCCCGCGCTGGACGTGACCTTTGCCGACATCGACCTCACCAACACCATGGCCGAGCGCGGAGAGTTCGACGTCCTGAAGGTGTCGTACGCCGTCCTGCCGTACGTCCTGGACGAGTACGCGCTGCTGCCCTGCGGCGGCGCGCTGGGCCGGGGCTGCGGGCCGCTCGTGCTCACACGGGAGGCCGGCGTCGATCTGACGGGCCGTACGGTCGCGGTGCCGAGCGAGAAGTCGACCGCCTACCTGCTGTTCAGGCTGTGGGCCGCGGACACGCTGAAGGACGGCGGGGTCGGCGAGATCGTCGTCCTGCCGTTCCACGAGATCATGCCGGCCGTGCGGGACGGCAAGGTGGACGCCGGACTCGTCATCCACGAGGCGCGCTTCACGTACCAGAACTACGGGCTGCACAAGCTCGCCGACATGGGCGAGCACTGGGAGCGCACGACCGGGCTGCCGATCCCGCTGGGCGCGATCATCGCCAAGCGCTCGCTGGGCGCCAAGGCGCTGCGCGGGCTCGCGGAGTCCATCACCGCGTCCGTGCGAGCCGCCTGGGACGACCCCGAGGCCTCCCGGCCGTACGTCATGGAGCACGCCCAGGAGATGGACCCGGCCGTCACCGACCAGCACATCGGCCTGTACGTCAACGAGTTCACCGCCGACCTCGGCGAGGACGGCTACGCGGCGATCCGCGGGCTGCTCACACGCGCGGCGGCCGAGGGCCTCGTGCCGGCCCTCGGACCCGAAGCGCTCGCGTTTCCCTGAGCCTCGCGAACACAGCAACCGCAGCACACCCGCCGCAACATCAGCCGAACCGAGTCCGGCACAGCTGCCCGACGCGCGGCGGCCGAGGGGCTGCTGCCGCCCCTCGGCCCGAACGCGCTCGATTTCCCCTGACGTTTCCTGACGTTCCCTTGCGGGGCGGTCACACGTCCAGCTGGTCGGCGACCGCCCGCAGCAGGCCGGCGATCTTCTTGCCGGAGGCCTTCTCCGGGTAGCGGCCCTTCTCCAGCATCGGCGTGATGTTCTCGAGGAGGGTCGTCAGATCCTGCACGATCGAGGCCAGTTCGTCCGGCTTCTTGCGCTGGGCCGCCGCGACCGACGGCGTCGGGTCGAGCACCGTCACCGAAAGTGCCTGATCACCGCGCTGACCGGCGACCACCCCGAACTCCACGCGCTGTCCCGGCTTGAGTGAATCGACTCCGGCGGGGAGAACCGAGGAGTGGACGAAGACGTCACCGCCGTCGTCACGGGAGAGAAAGCCGAAGCCCTTCTCGGTGTTGAACCACTTGACCTTGCCGGTAGGCACGTCTGTCCTCGTCCTCGTACTCGTTGGGGAATGCTTCGGAAACGGCTCTTGATAGCACTGAGCGGGTCCACGATGACCCGCCGCTACCAAGGCTAATGGTCTTCGGGCCGGTGACAAGACGTCCCCCGGTTGTTCCTACGCGCTGGGAACTACCCTGGTCCCGTGCCTGACAAAACCCAAACGAATTCCGCCGAGCCCGGTGACGGACTGATCCGCGCCGGTGCGATCGTCTTCTTCATCGGGGCCGTGTCCACCCTCGTCACGGTGGCCCCGCTGTTCCTCGGGACCAAGCCGTTCCCGTGGTACATGTACACACTGTGCATGCTCATGGGCGTCGGTTTCCTGCTGGCCGGCGCCGGTGTCCTGCGGTCGGTCGCCGCCGGACGCCGTCAGGCGCGGGAGGCCGCCTCGCGGTAGCCGTCGAGCCAGTCGGGGAATGCGGAGAGGTCGTCGAGCACGACATCCGCACCGGCAGCCCGCAGTTCGTCCGCCGGGCAGGGCCCGGTGGCCACGCAGACCGACAGCGCGCCCGCCGTACGGGCTCCGCGCACGTCTCCGACGTGGTCGCCGACGTACACGGCCGCGCCGTGCTCGCGCAGCGCCACCGCCTTCTGCTCGGCCCACAGGTCGCCCACGACCACGTCGGGCACGATGCCGAGGTGGGACAGGTGCAGCTTGGCGTTCGGCTCGTACTTCGCCGTGACGACCATCGTCCGCCCGCCGGCCGCCCGCACCGCCTCGATCGCCTCGCGGGCTCCGGCCATGGCGGGCGTCGTGGCTATCGCGATCGCCGGGTACATCTCCCGGTACAGGTCGGCCATCTGGTCGATCTGCTCCGCCGGGAACCAGTGGACCAGCTCCTCCACCAGCGGCGGCCCGAGCCGCGTCACCGCCAGATCGGCGTCGATGTACGTCCCCGTCCGCTCCGCCAGGGCCACGTAACAGGCACGGATCCCCGGCCGGGAGTCGATCAGGGTCATGTCGAGGTCGAAACCCACGGTCAGCGGGCGCGGGGCGATCGTGCTCAGCTCGGGCATGTGGGCCATTGTGCCTGGCCCGCTAGCGGCGGCGCTGGGAGCGCCAGAGCAGGAACAGGGCCGTGGCTGTGGCCGCGCCCCGGACCACCCACGGCCAGGTGCCGGCCACGGCGTCACTCATGTGGCCCTGGGCTATGGGCGCGCCCCAGCGGCCGGTGTTGCGGCCCCACAGCCAGAGCAGACCGGCCGCGACGGACATGCCGGGCAGGACCATGACGGCCCACTTGGTCTCGGCGGGCGTCAGGCGCCGGGAGCCCCAGGCGATCAGCCAGCCCAGGATCAGCGCGAACCAGTTGCCGAGCAGGGCCCCCGCGACCAGCGCGGCGGCGGCCAGCAGCAGGAGCGGGTTGGTCCAGCCGGCGGCGGGACGGGGCAGGAGGCGGGCCGGCAGGGAGCGGCGGGTGGCGGTCGCCTCGGGGTCCTGCTCCTTGGCCGGTTCCGGCTCTGTTCTCGGGGCCTGGTCCTTCTCCTGAGGCGCCTCCATCGGCGGGCGCCGGAGCAGCTCCGGGATCTCCACTCCGCCCACGAAACCCGGTACGGCATCACCGGCCGTCCCGAACCCGAGCGGACTGCTGCCGCCCCCCATCCGCCACCAGTCGGGCTGCGTGACGCTGTCGCCGAGTTCGTGCGGGGCGGCAAGGTGCGGCGGGGACGGCCCGTCGGCGCGGGCGGCCGGCGGCTCCGGCTCGGCGGGGCGCGGGCGGGGTACGACCTTGCGCAGGCCCTTGAGAAGGTCCGGCAGCTCCGGCTTCGCCCCCGGCTCCCGCTCGCGGGGCGCGGGCTGTTCCGGCACGGTGGCGGACGGCGGCCTCGGAGCGCTCCTCGTACCGGTGGTGCCTGTGGCGCCTGTGGCGCCTCCCGCCGCCTCGACCACCTCGTCCGGGGTGCCCAGGCGGTCCAGGATGCGGCGGACCGCGGCGGGACTGTCCACCGTCACCTTGGCGCGGTGCCGGTCGATCTCGTTGCGCAGCTCCGACACGAGCCGCATCCGCGTGGACGACGGCAGCTGGCGCTGCTGCGCGATGTCTCCGACACGGCTCAGATACTCGTAGACGACCTTGTCGCTCTCGATCCCCACGGAACCCCTCCGGGGTGCTGCCGACGAAACCCCGGTGAGGACGGTACCGCTTCTGCATGCCCCGTCCTCAAACGCCGGACGGACCGGCTTGTCCGCTACCGTTTGTCGGATGAGCCCCGAGGCCCGCCCAGCCCCTCGTTCCCTCGCGGAAGCGCTCCGCGCCAGGGACGACGCCTCCCTGGCCGCGCTGCTGCGCAGCCGACCGGACCTCATCACGCCCGTCCCGACCGACCTCACCCAGCTGGCCACCCGCGCCGGCACCCGCGCCTCGGTGCTGCGCGCCCTGGAGCGCCTGGACCGGTTCGCGTTGCAGACGGCGGAGGCGCTGGCCGTGGCCCCGGACCCGGCGTCGTACGACACCCTGCTCGGACTGCTGGCCGGCGACGCGGGCGACCCGGCAGTCACCGCCGCGCTGCCCCGTACGCTCGCGGCGCTGCGCGAGCAGGCCCTGGTGTGGGGCGACGACGAGCGGCTGCGGCTGGTGCGGACCGCCCTGGAGCTGCTCGCGCCGTCCCCGCAGCACCCCTCCCCGACCGGCCTCGGGCCGACCGTGCAGGAGGCGGGCTCGGGCATGTCGCCGGGGCGCATCCAGGAGATCATCGCGACGGCCGGGCTGCCCTCGACCCACGACTCGGTCTCCGCCCTGGCCGCGCTCACCGCCCTGTTCACGGACCGCAAGCGGATGAGCGCGCTGCTCGCCGACGCGCCGGAAGCCTCCCGCGAGGTGCTGGCCCGGCTGGTGTGGGGGCCGCCGTACGGGCAGGTCACCCCGGACCCGGCCGCTCATCTGCGCTGGCTGCTCGACCGTGGCCTGCTGCTGCCGACCACGCCCGGCACGGTCGTCCTGCCCCGCGAGGTCGCCCTGCACCTGCGCGAGGGCCGCGCGCACCGGGAGACCGAGCCGGCGCCCCCCGCTGTCGAACCGGCCGCGGCGCACGCCCCGCGCATGGTGGACGCCACGGCGGCCGGGCAGGCGTCCATGGCGGTGGCCACCGTCGAGGAGCTGCTGAAGGACTGGGACGAGGGCGGCCCCGCCGTGCTGCGGGCCGGGGGCCTGAGCGTGCGCGACCTGAAGCGGACCGCCGTCGCCCTCGACGTGCCCGAGCCGGTCGCCGCGTTCTGGGTGGAGCTGGCCTACGCGGCCGGTCTGCTCGCCCCCGACGGCGAGGCCGACGAGCGGTACGCCGCCACCCCCGCCTACGACGAGTGGCTGGAGCAGCCTCCCGCCGAGCGCTGGGCCCGGCTGGCCGAGGCCTGGCTGGCGGCCACCCGGACACCGGGGCTGGTCGGCGGGCGGGACGCGAAGGACCGTACGTTGTCGGCGCTGGGCCCGGGCCTCGACCGCTCCGCCGCGCCCGAGGTACGGCACCGGGTGCTGGCCCTGCTCGCCGGGCTCCCGGAAGGCGCGGCCCCCACCGCCGAGTCCGTGCTGGCCCGGCTGCGCTGGGAACGGCCCCTGCGCGGGCCGCAGGGCGAGGACGACCTGCGCTCCCGGCTCGCCCGCTGGGCCCTGACGGAGGCGGAGCTGCTGGGCGTGACCGGGCGGGGTGCGCTGGCGGCGCACGGCCGCGCGCTGCTCGGGGCGCCCGCACCGGCACCAGCACCGGCCGAGGGGGCAGCGGAGCCGGCCGGACCCGGGGACAAGCTGCCCGTCCGGCACCACCACCATCCCGCGCCGCTCGCGCCCTTCGCCCCCCTCTCCCCCGCCGAGCAGTCCGTCGCGACCGCCGCCGCGGCCCGGCTGCTCGCGCCCCTGCTGCCCGAGCCGCTGGACCACGTCCTGCTCCAGGCGGACCTGACGGCGGTGGCCCCCGGCCCGCTCCAGCGTCCGCTCGCCGACATGCTCGGGGTCCTCGCGGACGTCGAGTCCAAGGGCGGGGCGACCGTGTACCGGTTCACCCCGGGCTCGGTGCGGCGCGCGCTGGACGCCGGGCAGGCCGCCGCCGACCTGCACGCCTTCCTCTCCCAGCACTCCCGTACCCCGGTCCCGCAGCCGCTCGCGTATCTGATCGACGACGTGGCGCGCAAGCACGGGCATCTGCGGGTGGGCGCGGCCTCGGCGTATGTGCGCTGCGACGACGACGCCGTGCTCAACGAGATCCTCGCCGACCGTCGGGCCGCCGCGCTGCGGCTGCGCCGGCTGGCCCCGACCGTGCTGGCCGCGCAGTCGGACCCGGCCTCGCTGCTGGCGGGCCTGCGCGCCATGGGCTACGCGCCCGCCGCCGAGTCCGCCGAGGGCGACGTCCTCGTCGCCCGCGCCCACGCCCACCGCACCCCGCCGCGTACGGCTCCCGAGCCGGTGCCGGACGGGCCGCCGCCGCCCGACGCCACGCTGCTGTCGGCGGCGATCCGCGCGATCCGGGCCGGGGACCTGGCCGCCACCGCCCCACGCAAGCCCGCCGGGGACCCGGTCGCGACGGCGCACGGCGAGCTGCCCCGCACCTCCTCCGCCGAGACCCTGGCCACCATGCAGGCCGCCGTCCTGACCGGCGACTCCCTGTGGATCGGCTACGTCAACGCCGAGGGCGCAGCGAGCCAGCGCGTGATCGCCCCGATCCGGGTGGAAGGCGGCTTCGTGACGGCGTACGACCACACGGCGGACGAGGTGCGCACCTATCCGCTGCACCGGGTGACGGGCGTGGCGGAGCTGGCGCAGGACTGAGCCCGATCCTCCGCGACCACGCTTGATCGTCCGTATTTGAGGCACACTGGACGTTTGGCTGTAGTGGAAGGGTGTGCTGCGCGTGAATGGTCCGCTGATCGTCCAGTCCGACAAGACCCTGCTCCTGGAAGTCGACCATGAGCGGGCCGATGACTGCCGTCGGGCCATCGCGCCCTTCGCCGAGCTGGAGCGGGCGCCCGAGCACATCCACACCTACCGGGTCACCCCGCTCGGGCTGTGGAACGCGCGCGCGGCCGGGCACGACGCCGAGCAGGTCGTGGACGCGCTGGTGCAGTACAGCCGCTATCCGGTGCCGCACGCGCTGCTGGTCGACATCGCCGACACCATGGACCGCTACGGCCGCCTCACCCTCTCCAAGCACCCCGCGCACGGTCTCGTCCTCGTCACCACGGACCGGCCCGTGCTGGAGGAGGTGCTGAAGTCCAAGCGGATCGCTCCGCTGGTCGGGGCGCGGATCGACCAGGACACCGTCGTCGTGCACCCCTCCGAGCGCGGCCAGATCAAGCAGGTGCTGCTGAAGCTGGGCTGGCCGGCCGAGGACCTCGCCGGATACGTGAACGGCGAGGCGCACCCCATCGAGCTGCGCGAGGACGGCTGGGCGCTGCGGCCGTACCAGAAGCAGGCCGTGGAGAACTTCTGGCACGGCGGCAGCGGGGTCGTCGTCCTGCCCTGCGGCGCCGGAAAGACGCTGGTCGGCGCCGGTTCCATGGCGCAGGCCAAGTCGACCACCCTGATCCTCGTCACCAACACCGTCTCCGCCCGGCAGTGGAAGCACGAGCTGGTGAAGCGGACGACGCTGACCGAGGACGAGATCGGCGAGTACAGCGGCACGAAGAAGGAGATCCGCCCGGTCACCATCGCCACCTACCAGGTGCTGACCACGAAGCGGAAGGGGATCTACCCCCACCTCGAACTCTTCGACTCCCGCGACTGGGGCCTGATCGTCTACGACGAGGTGCACCTCCTTCCCGCGCCCGTCTTCAAGTTCACGGCCGACCTCCAGGCGCGCCGCCGCCTCGGCCTGACCGCGACGCTGGTCCGCGAGGACGGCCGCGAGTCGGACGTGTTCTCGCTGATCGGCCCGAAGCGGTTCGACGCGCCCTGGAAGGAGATCGAGGCCCAGGGCTACATCGCGCCCGCCGACTGCGTCGAGGTCCGGGTCAACCTCACCGACTCCGAGCGGCTCGCGTACGCCACCGCCGAGACGGAGGAGAAGTACCGCTACTGCGCGACGACGGACACCAAGCGGAAGGTCACGGAGGCGATCGTCCGCCGCTTCGCCGGCCAGCAGATCCTCGTCATCGGCCAGTACATCGACCAACTCGACGAGCTGGGCGAGCACTTGAACGCGCCCGTCATCAAGGGCGAGACCTCCAACGCCCAGCGCGAGAAGCTCTTCGACGCCTTCCGGGAAGGCGAGATCAGCGTCCTCGTCGTCTCCAAGGTCGCGAACTTCTCCATCGACCTGCCCGAGGCCACGGTCGCCATCCAGGTCTCCGGCACCTTCGGCTCCCGCCAGGAGGAGGCCCAGCGCCTCGGCCGCGTCCTGCGCCCCAAGGCCGACGGCCACCAGGCCCACTTCTACTCGGTCGTCGCCCGCGACACCATCGACCAGGACTTCGCCGCCCACCGCCAGCGCTTCCTGGCCGAGCAGGGCTACGCCTACCGGATCGTGGACGCGGACGAGCTGCTGACGGAGGGCACGGCCTGAGCGGTCCTCGGCCAGAGCACCGCCGCGCCCGCCAGCAGCGCCAGCCCCAGGAAGGGGTACGGCGAGGCCAACGGCTGTTGCCACCACGGGAAGTGGAGGTCGCGCTCGCCCTCGTGGGGGAGCAGCCACAGGGTGCGGGCGGTGAAGGCCACCGCCGTGAGGGCCGCGAGGCGGACGCGGCCCTCGGCCAGGAGCACCGCGAGGAGCGGTACGCACCACACCCAGTGGTGGGACCAGCTGATCGGTGAGATCAGCAGGCCCGTGAACGCGGTCAGCAGGATTCCGTGCCGGTCCTCGCGCGCCCGTGCCGCCAGCCACAGCCCCGCCGCGCCGACGGCCGCCGCCGGGAGCGCCCAGGCCGGGCCCGGGACGGGGTCGTGCAGCGCCCTGGCGATCAGGCCCTGCAGGGACTGGTTGTCGACGACCCAGGCCTTGCCCACGCGGCCGGTGTCGTAGAGGCGGCGGGTCCAGAAGTCCGCACTCGCCGCCGGGAGCAGCAGGCGCCCGAGCAGGACCGTGCCGGTGAAGGCCGCCGTGGCTGTCACTGCCTCCTTTCTGTGGCCGGTGAGCAAGAGGTAGGGGATGAAGAGGCCCGGGGTGAGCTTGATCCCGGTGGCCAGGCCCAGGGCCACGCCCTTGCCCCGGGCGCCCGGGGATCGGGTGAGGTCCCACAGGACCAGGCAGACGATGACGAGGTTGATCTGACCGAACAGCAGCGTCTGGAAGACGGGCTCGGTCCAGACACAGACGGCGGTCGCCGTGCACAGCGCGGGCAGGGACAGGGGGCGGCCCGCCAGGCGGGCGGAGAGGGTGACGAGGGCGGCCAGCACAAGCGTGTTGCCCGCCAGGAACACGGCCTTCAGGGCCGGCACGGGGAGCCAGGCCGCCGGGACGAACAGAGCCGCCGCGAAGGGCGGGTAGGTCGCCGGGAGCCGCCACGGGGTGACGGTGAAGCCGTACAGGTCGCCGCCGTGGGCCGCGGCGGCGCCCTCGGCCCGGTAGACCAGCAGGTCGGCCATAGGGGCCCGCTGCAGGACGCACAGGGCGGCGAAGGAGCAGAGGGAGAGGGTCAGAAGGAGGAGAGAAGGGGTCAGGAGAAGGGAGGGCGCCACCGTCCGTTTCCGCACGGAGGTGACCCTATGCCGTTACTTGCGGTGTATGCCCGCTTCCTCGCCGTACTCGCCGAGGATCACGACGCCGAACGCGGCCTCCGCGAACACCTTGACGGCGCGCAGGGCGTTGCCCAGGAAGTGGTGGTGGGGGCCGTCCACGGCCGTGGCACCGGCCGGAGGTCGGACACCGGCTGGATGGATGGTTGCTGCGCTCATGTCTCCATGGTGGATCGCCGGGCCCCTCAGCCGCATCGGTCTGTGAGGCCAATCCCGGAGGCCTCCGCGTAGATCTCGGGGTGGACCCCGCCCCTTACAAAAGGAGGCCCTCGCCCCCTAGGGGACAGAAAACCATTCGCCCCCGCCCCTCCTCCCCGTCTAAAATCTCCGCTCTTGCCCGCCTCCCCCACGGAGTGCCGCCGCCCGGCCGGAAACCGGACGGCACCGACGTAGTTGCCGTACCCAGGAGCACGCCCACCGGAGGCACCCCCTTGTCCACGCCCCTGCCCACGACCGCCGACGGCCCCCTCGCCCGAGAGCGCTCCCACCTCGCCGCCTCCCGGGCCGCCCTGCGCGCCATGCGCGAGGACGTGGAGTCGCTGGACATCAGCGACGTCACCGCGAACTGGGTCAACGCCGCGGTGCTCTCCCGGCAGATCGAGGACCGCATCAAGGCGCTGGCCGACCTCAGCGACACCCCGCTGTTCTTCGGCCGGCTCGACTACCTCCACGCGCCGGGGGCCGAGCAGGCCGAAGGGGCCGAGGGCGAGCAGTTCTACATCGGGCGGCGGCATGTGCACGACGGTGACGGCGACCCCATGGTCATCGACTGGCGCGCCCCGGTCTCCCAGCCGTTCTACCGGGCGTCCAAGAAGGACCCGATGGACGTCGCACTGCGGCGCCGCTTCGGCTACACCGGGGGCAACCTCACCGCCTACGAGGACGAGGCCCTGTCCGACCCGGCCGCAGTGACATTTTCCGGCTCCGCCGGGGGGGCCACCACCAGCAAGCTGCTCCAGCAGGAGATCGAGCGCCCGCGCGTCGGCCCGATGCGCGACATCGTCGCCACCATCCAGCCCGAGCAGGACGAGATCGTCCGCAGCGGGCTGGGCGGAACCGTGTGCGTGCAGGGAGGACCGGGGACCGGGAAGACCGCCGTCGGCCTGCACCGCGTCGCCTACCTCCTCTACGCCCACCGGGAACGGCTCGCCCGCACCGGCACCCTGGTCATCGGACCGAACCGGTCCTTCCTGCACTACATCGAGCAAGTCCTCCCGGCGCTCGGCGAGTTGACCGTGCAGCAGGCCACCGTGGACGACCTGGTCGCCCATGTGGAGGTGCGCGGCACGGACGAGGCGGCAGCCGCCGTCGTCAAGGGCGACGCCCGGATGGCGGAGGTGCTGCGCCGGGCCCTGTACTCCCACGTGACCCTGCCCACCGAGCCGATCGTCGTCGTGCGCGGCTCGCGCCGCTGGCGGGTCCCGGCGTACGAACTCGAGGGCATCGTCCGGGAGCTGCTGGACCGCGACATCCGCTACGGCGCCGCCCGCGAGGCTCTTCCGCAGCGCATCGCGCACGCGGTCCTGGTCCAGATGGAGCGGGCCGGAGAGGCCCCGGACGACCGGGTGCAGGACGCGGTGGCCCGCAACAGCGCGGTGAAGGCGGCCGTGAAGCTGGTCTGGCCGGCCGTCGACCCGGCGAAGCTCGTGCTGCGCCTGCTCACCGACGCCGACTTCCTCGCCGAGCACGCCGAGGGGATCCTCAGCGAGGACGAGCGCAAGACGATCCTTTGGTCGAAGCCGGTGCGCAGCGTGAAGTCGGCCAAGTGGTCTTCGGCGGACGCGGTGTTGATCGACGAGGCCGCCGACCTGATCCAGCGCACGCACTCACTCGGCCATGTGGTCCTGGACGAGGCGCAGGACCTCTCCCCCATGCAGTACCGGGCCGTCGGCCGCCGCTGCACCACCGGCAGCGCGACCGTCCTGGGCGACCTGGCGCAGGGCACCACCCCCTGGGCGACCCGCAGCTGGGACGAGGCGCTCGCCCACCTCGGCAAGCAGGAGGGGGTCATCGAGGAGCTGACGGCGGGTTTCCGCGTTCCGACGGACGTGATCACGTACGCCTCCCGCCTCCTCCCGCACATCGCGCCCGGCCTCACCCCGGTGGCCTCCGTCCGTGAGAACCCCGGCTTCTTCGAGGTCCGTACGGCCACGGAGACGGCCGAAACCATCGCCGCCTGCGAGGAGTTGCTGCGCAACGAGGGCTCGACCGGCCTGATCGCCGCCGACGCCCGGATCCCGGTACTCGCCGAGGCGCTGACGACGGCCGGGATCGGCTTCCTGGCCCCCGGTGAGGAGACGACGAGCGAGACCCGCCTGACCCTGGTCCCGGCCTCGCTCGCCAAGGGTCTGGAGTACGACTACGTGGTCCTGGACGAGCCGCAGGCGGTGGTCGACGGCGAGCCGGACGAGCGAACGGGCCTGCGCCGCCTGTACGTTGCGCTGACCCGAGCGGTGTCGGGGCTGATCGTGACGCACTCGGCACCTTTGCCCTCGCAACTCTCTTGACCTCACCTAGTAAGGTGCGTGCCGTTCTGAGAAGTTCCCTTGGAAAGGCCTCAGTTGAGCACGCCACCGCCGCAGTACCCCGGGTACCAGCAGACTCCAGGGCCGTATCAGCAGACCCCGCCGGCTCCGGGCCCGTACCAGCAGCCCCAGGGGGGCTATCCGCAGGCCCCGGGGCCGTACCAGCAGCCCGCCGGGCCGTACGCGGCCGTCGCGCCTGCGCCCGCACCCGCGTCGGCCTGGCCGCAGCAGTACGGTGCCGGGATGCCGGCGGGCGGGCCGGGCTGCGAGGTGTGCGGGGCGGCGCCCGCGGCGCAGGTGACGATCCGCGGTCACCAGGGAATGATCGTGATCATGCGGTCCCTGCGGCGCCGGGGGACGTTCTGCCACACCTGCGCGCTGGCCTCGTTCCGTGAGATGCAGACCGACACCATGCTGATGGGCTGGTGGGGTCCGATGTCGGCGTTCATCACGCCCATCGTCCTGCTGATCAACCTCGCAGCCCTGTCCGGCATCCGGCGCATCCCCGCCCCCATGGCACCCGGTTGGCGACCGCCGCTGGACCCCGGCAAGCCGGTCTTCCGGCGGCCGGCCGGAATCGTGGCCCTGATCCCGCTGAGTCTCGTGGGCCTCGCGGTCCTGTCCATACCGATACTCATGATCATCGGCCTGCTGGCCGGGAACTAGAACCCGTGGACCGCCGCCAGGAGGCCAGGGGGCCGCTAGGAGGTCACGGGGTGTCCAGCACCGCCCGCCACCGGGCGACGGCCTCCGCCGAGACCGGCCCCTCCCACCCCTCGGGGCGCGCCGCGCCGCCGATGTGGAAGGCCGTGATGCCGTACTCCCTGAGCCGGGAGACGTGGTCGAGACGGAGGCCTCCGCCGACCAGGATGGTCTGCTCGTACCCGGGCTCCCCGCGCCGCCGTGCCTCCGCGGCCAGCGTCGGCAGGCCGTCGTCCACACCCGTGGCGGCGCCCGCCGTGAGGTAGGTGTCGAGGCCGGGCAGGTCGGCGAGCTGCTTGCGCAGGGCGTCCCGGTCGGCGGCCCGGTCGATCGCCCGGTGGAAGGTCCACGGGCAGCCGCCCAGCGCGCCGACGACCCGCTCCACGGCGGCCAGGTCCACCCCGCCGCCGGCGTCGAGGTACCCGAGCACGAACTGGTCGCCCCCGGCGGCCCGCAGCTCGCCCGCCACGGCGACCAGCCGGTCCACGTCACCGGCCGCGAACCCGTCCGCCAGCCGCAGCATCACGCGCAGGTCGATGTCGACGGCGGCACGGATCCCGGCGACCGTGGCGGGCGACGGGGTGAGCCCGTCGGCCGCCATGTCGGTGACCAGCTCCAGGCGGTCCGCGCCTCCGGCCTGGGCCGCGACCGCGTCCTCGACGTCGAGGGCGATCACCTCCAGGACTGCACGCTTGCTCATGGCACCCCATTCGTCGGCATCGATCGGCGGCTAGAGGTCTAGTCCAATCCAAGACTACGCCTGTACGGGGCACCGCAAACCTGGGGCGCTTCACCAGGGCCGTTCAGCCGGGGCGACACCGAACCGCAGCGGCTCGTCCGCCTCCTCCCGATCGGCGTGCAGCGGCAGGTGCTCCTTCGCCACGTCGGTCATGGGGCCACGCCAAGCACGTGGATCACTGCGCGTCCCGCCGTCCGCCGGAAAAGAATGGACCCCATGGCAGCCCTCGACCTCGACGCCCTGCGCACCCGCTTCGCCCGCGCCCTGGAAGCCGCCCGCGCCCCCGGCGACGGCCCCGACCCCGCCCCCTACGCCGACAACCTGCTCACCCGCTGGCAGGAGCCGCAGCGCCGGTACCACACGCTGACCCACCTGACCGCGGTCCTCGACCACATCGACACCCTGGAGAAGCACGCGGCCGACCCGGACGCCGTACGTCTGGCCGCCTGGTTCCACGACGCGGTCTACCTCCCCGACCGCTCCGAGAACGAGGAGCGCTCGGCGCGGCTGGCCGAACGCGCCCTGCCGGAGGCCGGCGTCCCCGAGGCGAAGACGGCGGAGGTGGCCCGCCTGGTCCGCCTCACGGTCACCCACGCCCCCGCCGCCGACGACCGCAACGGCCAGGTCCTGTGCGACGCGGATCTGGCGATCCTGGCCTCGCCCCCGACGGCGTACGCCGTCTACACCATCGAGGTCCGCGAGGAGTACCACTTCGTCCCGAACGACGCCTTCCGCGAGGGCCGTTCGGCGATCCTCCGCCAACTCCTCGACCTGCCCCACCTGTTCCACACCCCGTACGGCCAGGAACACTGGGAGGCGACGGCCCGCTACAACCTCACCTCCGAGCTGGACCTGCTGTCGGCCTGAGGCGCCCCCTGCCCACCTGCCCGAGCTGGAAATACTGTCGCCCCGACCACCCCCGCCCCCATACCCTGCGGCCCATGCATGCATTGAGCGGGGACCATGTGGACGAGGCCGTGGCGAGCTGTTTGGCGGCGCTGCGGCCTGCGGTGGAGCGGGACTGGGCGGGCGTGAAGGCCGGGCGGCTGGAGTGGAGTTGCCGGGAGACGGCCGAGCACATCGCGAGTGATCTCATCGCCTACGCGGGGCAGTTGGCGGGCCGTGCCCAGGACGCCTACGTCCCCTTCGAGATCACCCTCGAGGACGGCGCCGACAACGCCGGCCTGCTGCACGTGATCGAGACGACCGGCGTCCTGCTCGCCACCACCGTCCGCACGACCCCGCCCGGCGTGCGCGCCTTCCACCCGTACCCGTTCCGCAGCGCCGACCGCGAGGGCTTCGCGGCGATGGGCATCGCCGAGGTGCTGCTGCACACGCACGACATCGCCCAGGGTCTCGGCCTCTCCTACGAGCCCCCCGCGGAACTCGTCGCGTCCGTCCTGGCCTGCATCTTCCCGCACGTCCAGCCCGGCTCCGAGCCCTGGCCGACCCTGCTGTGGACGACCGGCCGCGGCGAACTGCCGGGCCGTGCCCCGGTCACCGACTGGCGCTGGCGCAACAACGTGGTCATCCCCGCCGAGCGCCTCACCCTGACCGGCGTCCGCCCGGCCGCCGCCCGCGATCTGCGCCTGGGCGGCGACGGCGGTTTCGAGTGGATCGACGGCGGCCCGTTCGAGGGCACGCGGGACGCCTCGGGCTTCATGCTCAAGGCGTACGAAGCGGGCACGCACCGCCCCGAGTTCGGCGTGTTCGCCCTCGTCCGCCGCAAGGACGGCCGCGCGGTCGGCGGCATGGGTTTCCACGGCGTCCCGGACGAGCACGGCCGCGTGGAGATCGGCTACGACCTCGCCGAGGCCGCCCGCGGCAACGGCTACGCCACGGAGGCGCTGCGCGCGCTGTCGGAGTGGGCGCTCGCCAGGGACGACGTCCACACCCTGTGCGCGACGATCGAGCCGGACAACCTCCCGTCCCAGGCGGTCGTCACCCGGGCGGGCTGGCGGAAGGCCGGCGAGAGCGAGGACGGGTACGTCTACGAGCTGGGCCGCTGAGCCAGTCCCTTGCGCCGGCGCAGGCCGGAGGCGTGCAGCAGCCGCACCACCTGGCGGCTGCTGACCTGCACCGCACCGGCCCGTACGGCGTCCGTGTACCGGTGGGAGGGGATGTCGTAGTGGTCGCGTTCGAAGGCGCGCCGGGGCAGGCCCAACTCGTCGGCGAACCGCTGCAGTTCCTCGTACGAGACGTCGCTGATCAGGTGCGACCACATCCGGCCGTGCCCAGGCCAGCTCGGGGGGTCGATGTAGATCGTCACGGACGGCGCCTCACGAGGACGTCGTCCCGCCCGTGGCCCGGCCCAACGCGCCCACCGCCGCCACCCGTACACCCGCCTTGTGGCACACCCAGTGCGGGTCGGGTCCCAGCTCCGGCTCCACGTCCAGCGCGTGCGGGTCGCCCGCGCCGCACACCGGGCACAGCGGCCAGCGGCCGTACCGCTCCAGCAGCGCGTCCTGCACGTCCTGCGCGACCAGCCCGGCCAGGAAGGGTGCGCCGTCCGGCCACTGCTCGACCCACCAGCGCCGCTGCGTGACGGAGTCCTCGACCAGCGACACCACGTCCGCCTCCGCGACCTCGCGCGCGACCAGATCGGCCAGCACCAGGGCGCGCGCCGCGTGCAAGGCCTGTTCAAGGGGGCTGATGGGGTCGCTCACAGGCTCCATGGTCCCATTGTGCGCACTCTTGACCGCCCCATCGAAACGAAAATATCTTTCACATGTGACCCAGGACCTGAAGGAAACTTTCGGCAGTCCGGGCGGCTCCCTCGCCGCCAAGGTGCGCACCCTCGCCCCGTCCATGACCCGGTCCATGCACCGCGTGGCCGAGGCCGTCGCGAGCGACCCCGCGGGCTGCGCCGCCCTCACGGTCACCGGCCTGGCCGAACGCACCGGCACCAGCGAGGCCACGGTCGTACGCACCGCCCGCCTGCTCGGTTACCCGGGCTATCGCGACCTGCGCCTCGCCCTCGCGGGCCTGGCCGCGCAGCAGCAGTCCGGCCGCGCGCCCGCCATCACCACGGACATCGCCGTGGACGACCCGGTCGCCGACGTCGTCGCCAAGCTGGCCTACGAGGAGCAGCAGACCCTCGCCGACACGGCCGCCGGACTCGACACCGCCCAGCTCGGCGCGGCCGTCACCGCGCTGGCCGGCGCCCGGCGGACCGACGTGTACGGCATCGGGGCGTCCGGGCTGGTCGCCCAGGACCTCACGCAGAAGCTGCTGCGGATAGGGCTCATAGCCCACGCGCACAGCGATCCGCATCTCGCCGTGACCAACGCGGTGCAGCTGCGGGCGGGCGACGTGGCGATAGCCATCACCCACTCCGGCTCGACGGGAGACGCCATCGAGCCGCTGCGGGTCGCCTTCGAGCACGGGGCGACGACGGTGGCGATCACCGGCCGCCCGGACTCGCCGGTCACGCAGTACGCCGACCATGTGCTGACCACCTCCACCTCCCGGGAGACCGAGCTGCGCCCCGCCGCGATGTCCTCGCGGACCAGCCAACTGCTCGTCGTGGACTGCCTGTTCGTGGGCGTGGCACAGCGGACGTACGAGACGGCGGCGCCGGCGCTGGCCGCGTCGTACGAGGCGCTGGCGCACCGGCATCGCACACATCCCAGGTGAGTGACAGCACGCGAATCAGAAAGAGCCGCCCCCCCATGACCTCGCACGACCTGCGCACCGAGCTGGCTTCCCTGACCACCGAAGCCTTCCGGCCCGAACTCGCCGAGATCGACCGCCTGCCCACCCTCGACCTCGCCCGCCTCATGAACGGCGAGGACACGGGCGTACCCGCCGCCGTCGCCGCCCGTCTCCCCCAGATCGCCGCCGCCATCGACGCCCTGGCCGCCCGCATGGCACGCGGCGGACGCCTCATCTACGCCGGTGCGGGCACCGCCGGCCGCCTCGGCATCCTCGACGCCTCCGAGTGCCCGCCCACCTTCAACACCGCCCCCACCCAGGTCGTCGGCCTCATCGCGGGCGGCCCCGACGCCATGGTCAGCTCGGTCGAGGGCGCCGAGGACTCCCCCGAACTGGCCCGCAGGGACCTCGACGCGCTGAAGCTCACCCCCGATGACAGCGTTGTCGGCATCTCGGCCTCCGGCCGCACCCCGTACGCCATCGGCGCCGTACAGCACGCCCGCGCCCTGGGCGCCCTGACCATCGGCCTGGCCTGCAACGAGGGCAGCGCGCTCGCGGCGGCGGCCGAGCACGGAATCGAAGTCGTCGTCGGCCCCGAGCTGCTCACCGGCTCGACCCGCCTGAAGGCCGGTACGGCACAGAAACTCGTCCTGAACATGCTGTCGACGATCACGATGATCCGGCTCGGCAAGACGTACGGGAACCTGATGGTCGACGTGCGCGCCTCGAACGCCAAGCTCCGGGCCCGCTCACGCCGCATCGTCTCGCTGGCCACCGGCGCGAGCGACGAGGAGATCGAGAAGGCGCTCACCGAGTCCGGCGGCGAGGTGAAGAACGCCATCCTGACGATCCTCGCCGACGTGGACGGCCCGACGGCCACCCGCCTTCTGGAGGAGTCCGACGGCCATCTGCGCGCCGCGCTGGCGATCGCGCCGCACTGACCCGCACGCTCGGGACGTGCGCAACGCTTCCACCTCCCTCGCCCAGGCCGTGCTCGCCCACGTCGGCGGCCCGGCGAACGTCACCTCCGTCACCCACTGCATGACCCGACTCCGCCTGACCCTCGCCGACCCCGGGCCGGTGAACGCGGAGGGGCTGCGGGCGCTGCCCGGAGTGCTGGGGGTGGTGGTGGCGGACGGGGGGTCGTGCCAGATCGTGCTGGGGCCGGGGGTGGTGGCGGAAGTGACGGCGGAGGTGACGGCGGAGGTGGAGGGGCTGGTGGAGGGGCTGGTGGCGCAACAACCAGCCGTTACTGGCGCGCAGTTGAAGGAGAGCCTCCGCCGGCGCAACGCCACCCCCTTCAAGACGGCCCTGCGCCGTATCGCCTCGGTCTTCGTGCCACTCATCCCGGCGCTGATCGGCTGCGGCATCCTCGCAGGCCTCAACGGCCTCCTCCTGAATGCCGGTTGGCTGCCCGGCCTGACTCCGGCACTGGCCACGATCTCCTCCGCCTTCATGGCGCTGATCGCGGTGTTCGTCGGCCACAACACGGCGAAGGAGTTCGGCGGCACGCCCGTGCTGGGCGGGGCGGTGGCGGCGGTGGTCGTGTATCCGGGGGTGGCGAAGGTGACGGCGTTCGGGGTGCACCTGGCCCCCGGGCAGGGCGGTGTGCTCGGCGCGCTGGCGGCGGCGCTGCTGGCGACGCGGGTGGAGAAGTGGTGCCGGGGGAGAGTGCCGGGTGCCCTGGATGTCCTGCTGACCCCCACCCTGACCGTCCTGGTCTCCGGCCTGATCACGCTGTACGGCCTGATGTACGCGGCCGGTACGGTGGCGACGGCGATCGGCACGGCGGCGAACTGGCTCCTGACGACGACCGGAGCGATGGCCGGTCTGCTGCTGGGCGGCATCTTCCTCCCCCTGGTCATGCTGGGCCTCCACCAGGCCCTGATCCCCATCCACACCACCCTCATCGAGCAGCAGGGCTACACCGTCCTGCTCCCGCTGCTGGCCATGGCGGGCGCGGGCCAGGTGGGCGCGGCACTGGCGGTGTACGTCCGCCTGCGCCACGACACGTCGTTGCGTACGACGATCAGGTCAGCGCTCCCGGCGGGCCTGCTCGGCGTGGGCGAGCCCCTGATCTACGGCGTCTCCCTCCCCCTGGGCCGACCCTTCCTGACGGCCTGCGCGGGCGGGGCGGCGGGCGGCGCGTTCATCGGCTTCTTCGCGATGCTGGGCACCAAGGTGGGGGCGACGGCGATCGGCCCGTCCGGCTGGGCCCTGTTTCCGCTGTTGGCGGGTAACAGAGGCCCGGGCCCGGCGGCAGCGATCTACGCCGGCGGCCTGGCGACCGGTTACATCGTGGGCTTCCTGGCGACATACGCCTTTGGCCTTCCGCGGCGCCCCCATACAGCGGCCTCAGCGTGACGGGCGACCCTGACCAGTCGTTTCCCCGGACATGATGAAGAAGCTCCTGACCACCGCCGCCCTCACCGCCTCCGCCGCCACCCTGGCCGCCCCCGCGCACGCCGACGACCACTGGACCACCAAGGACACCGCGCGGTGCGTCAACAGCCTCGCCGTAATCCCCGCGCTCAAGACCGTGTCCCCGCTGCCCCTGGCGGCCCCCGCCCCTGCCTGCGGCGCGGGAAGCCTGATCCAGCACGGCCACTGAAGCGCGATCCCACCCTCAGCCGCTACGGCTCTCCCGGTTCACCTTCCGGACCCTGGCCCGCAGCTCCTCCCCGACCGGCAGCGCCCGCAGCACGTCCGTCCATTGCACTTCAGCTAGGCCGCCTGGGCTGCCCCCACCTCTTCTCTCAAGTGACCGTTGGGCCACTCGCTTCTTGGCCAGTGTCGTGCTTCCGCGAGGCGAGTAAAGGGCGCTCCCGTTCCGCTGCGCTCCACTCCCGCGTCGGCTACGCCGATGGCCCTTCGGGCCACCCTTGACACGCCTCGCTCCAGCACGGGGAAGAAGCGAGCGAGCGGCCCGGAAGGACAGTGGTCCTGACCGGCGTGGGGCCCATCGGCAAGTTGCCCAGGCACCGTTGGCTGGGGGCGCAAGAGCGGGGCGGGGGGCGCTCCGGGCCGGTTCAGCGGCCTGCGGGTAGCGGGTGCACCCCGCCTCTCCCGTCCTCCCCGTCACCGACCGGGTGACGATTGGAAGGAATGGGCCATGAATTGGTGGATCTGTTCCATCCTTTCAGCCTGTGGCAGGCCTCTGACCTGCGACCCTTTCCGCAATCCCCTGGCCCAAATCCACCAATTACTGCCTCTTGCTGCCTGGGCGGGGGCGGGTGAGGCCCCTGTGACGCACGAGGTCGCTGACCCAGCTCCGCCCCCGACCGGCCGCCGCCGCACCCATCACCCACTGCCCGCGAGCCGCCAAACCCACCCGGCGTGCCCCCACCCCGCCGCCCGCGCCTCCCGCAACCAACAGCGCCTGGACAACAGGCAGAGGGGCCCAACCCCGCCAGGCACCCACTGCTCCCCCGGCCGCCCGCTCGCTTCTCACCCGTGCTGGAGCGAGGCGTGTCAAGGGTGGCCCGAAGGGCCATCGCCGAAGGCGACGCGGGAGTGGAGCGCAGCGGAACGGGAGCGCCCTTTACGCGCCTCGCGGAAGCACGACACTGGCCAAGAAGCGGGCGGCCCAACGGTCACTTCACCAACGCCGGCCCCGAAGCTCAAGCCCCGAGCCTCGCGCTTCGAGCGCCCTTTTCAAGGAATGGGTGGAGGGGCCTCAACCCGCCCTCCCACCCTGCGGCATATGCAGCGGTCCGCCCCCGGCCAACCGCCCCGCACCAACCACGACTTCGTCCACCTCTCACCCCGCGAAGCCGCCATCGCCGCCTACCTCGACCGTCTTCCCGACGGTGCCGGCATCTCCGTAAAGACGCCGGCCAACGTCCTGCCGTACGGGCAGTGCGCCCTGCGTACCGCCCTCGACCGGTTACAGCGGGCAGGGCACTTGCGGCGCGGGCGGGAGCGGCTGGTCGGCACCGACGGCGTCCGCTGGATCACCCGATCGTGGTTCACCCGCACCGAGCCGCGACGATGACTGGTGGGGAGACTTCGCCCGTGGTGCCGTGCAGGAGGAGCCGCCGCCGGAGAGTTCCCGGCCCCGCCAGACCCGTTCCCGCGCCCACGTCCTCCTCGCCGCCCTCGGTCGTACGGCCCCGGCCCTGTCCCTCTCCGACGCGGACTGCGCGGCCCTCGCCCCGCTGGTGATGGAGTGGTTCGCGCGGGGCGCCGGCGGTGAGGACGTGGTCCGGGCGCTCACCGCCGGGCTGCCCTCCCCGGTACACCACCCGGCCGCCTTGGTCCGCCGACGCCTGACCGACAAGCTCCCGCCCGCCCCACCACCCGTACCCGGGCCGCCGGTTCCTCGTCCCCTGCGCCTCCTGGAGTGCGCAAAGTGCGGTGTGCCGGGGCGGCCGGAGGCGTTGCCGGGCGGGTTGTGCCAGGCGTGCCAGGCGCGCCCCCGTCGCCCCCGTCGCCCCCTTCACACCCCCATGCGCCCCTGTCGGCGTCTGCGGTCCATGCCTACGCGGCCGAGATGCGTGCTGCGATCTTCCAAGGGCGCCAAGAAAGGACACCCGGCACCGCCCCGGGGCACGAGGGAGAGGAGGAGGCGACGCCACGACCCCCAGCACCGCCCAGCGCCCGCAGATGTCCGTCGAGGAATCGTGACACCGACCGACGCGACCGCATCGACCAGGTCCGTGGTTACGCCGAAGCCGGTATCCCCATCTACCTCCTGATCGACCGGGACAACGACACTCTCGTCGTGCACAACGAACTCAAGGACGGCCGCTACCAGCAGTCCCCGTCCTACCCGTGGGGCGCTACCGTCGAACTGCCGCCCCCGGTGGGCATCACACTGGAGACGGAGAAGCTGAAGGACTACGCCGACTGACGGACTCACGGACTGACCACATGAACCACGCCCAGCTCACCGCCCTAGGCCGGGCCCTTCGCGTGCTCGGGGAGCACGGGGAGGCGCTCAGCGCCGATACGCCGGACTCGCGGCTGCACGAGGTCAAGGCCGATCTGCGGCGCGCGCTCGACCTGGTGGAGGAGAGCGTCGCGGCCGGGGCGCCCACCACCCGGTGCCCGGAGCACCCGCAGGGGCCCGTGGACGAGAGTGCGCCCGATCTGTGTCTGCTCTGTGAGACCCGGCGTCGGGCTGCCCGGCGGTCCGAATTCCAGGGCGGCGGCCGGGCGCAGGCCGAGCAGGCCCCCGCGTCCGCACCTTCGCGTTACGGCGTCCGTGCCGACCGGCCACAGCCCCAGCAGCGGTGGCTGCCGGAGCTGTGGAACGGGCAGGAATGGCAGTTGTGCGGGACGCCCCGGCGGGACCGGCGGGAGGCCGAGGCGTATCTCGCCGCCCAGCGGCGCGGGTCGCGGCCCGCGATGGCCTACCGGCTGGTCCATGAGTTCACCGACTATGAGGTGCTCCGGGTGTGGGGCAACCCCGTTCGCATCGATATCGAGCCCATGGGCAACCTATGAGCGCCTAAGGTCAGCTAAGCGTCTTCAGCGCCGCCGCGTCGTACGGCTTCAGCTCGTCGAAGCGGTCGGCCAGGACCTTCGCCGCCCACTCCGGGTCCTGGAGCAGCGCGCGGCCCACGGCGACCATGTCGAACTCGTCCGCCTCCAGGCGGTCCAGCAGGTTGTCGATGGCCTTGACCGGGGAACCCTCGCCCTGGAACGCCTTGACGAAGTCGCCGTCGAGGCCGACCGAGCCGACCGTGATGACCGGCTTTCCGGTGAGCTTCTTCGTCCAGCCGGCCAGGTTGAGGTCGGCGCCCTCGAACTCGGGGAGCCAGTAGCGGCGGGTGGAGGCGTGGAAGGCGTCGACGCCGGCCGCGGCCAGCGGGGTCAGGATGGCCTCCAGCTCTTCGGGGGTCTCGGCGAGACGGGCGTCGTACTGCTGCTGCTTCCACTGTGAGTAGCGGAAGATGATCGGGAAGTCCGGGGACACCGACGCGCGGACCGCCGCGATGATCTCCGCCGAGAACTTGGTACGGGCCACCGCGTCGCCGCCGTAAGCGTCCGTACGGCGGTTCGTGCCCGCCCACAGGAACTGGTCGAGCAGGTAGCCGTGGGCGCCGTGCAGCTCCACGCCGTCGAAGCCGATGCGCTCGGCGGCGGCAGCGGCCTCCGCGAAGGCGGCGATGACGTCGTCCAGGTCCTGCTGGGTCATGGCCTTGCCGGTGACCTCGGCGTCCGCGCCGACGAGGCCGGACGGGCCCATCGCGGGGGCGTCCGGGTAGGGGGCGTCGCCCTGGTTGCGGACCATGCCGATGTGCCACAGCTGCGGGACGATCGTGCCGCCCGCCGCGTGCACGTCCTCGGCGACCTTCGCCCAGCCCGCGAGCTGCTCCTCCCCGTGGAACCGCGGAACGCGGTCGCTCTGCCCGGCCGAGTCGTGGCCCACGTACGTGCCCTCGGTGACGATCAGGCCCACACCGGCGGCGGCCCGGCGGGAGTAGTACGACCGGACGTCCTCGCCGGGGATGCCGCCCGGGGAGAACATGCGCGTCATCGGGGCCATCACGATCCGGTTGGGAACGGTCAGGCCGTTCAGCGCGATCGGGCGGGACAGGATCTGGGCCGCGCGGGAGGCGGACGACGTCGTGACGGTCACGTGGGGGCTCCTCGGAACGGATCAACCGGCTGGTATGTGCATGCGCATTGATGCAGGCACTTAAGTAACCGAAGTATGGCGTCCCGCATTCCGCGCACCTATGGACCGTGGTGTGATCCCGGACACTCGAACCGCGCACTTACCCGGGAAACGCCCGAGGGCGGCACCCCCTGTCGGAACAGGGGATGCCGCCCTCGGCAAGGACGTTGATCAACCTTCAGGTCGATCAGAAGTCCATGTCACCGCCCGGCATGCCGCCGCCGGCCGGGGCCGCGGCCTTCTCCGGCTTGTCGGCGATGACGGCCTCGGTGGTGAGGAACAGCGCGGCGATGGAGGCGGCGTTCTGCAGCGCGGAACGGGTCACCTTCGCCGGGTCGATGATGCCTTCGGCGATCATGTCGACGTACTCGCCCGTGGCGGCGTTCAGACCGTGGCCGACGGCCAGGTTGCGCACCTTCTCCACGACGACGCCGCCCTCGAGACCACCGTTGACGGCGATCTGCTTCAGCGGGGCCTCCAGGGCGAGACGGACGGCGTTGGCGCCGGTCGCCTCGTCACCCTCGAGCTCCAGCTTCTCGAAGACGTTGGAGGTCTGCAGCAGGGCCACGCCACCACCGGCGACGATGCCCTCCTCGACGGCCGCCTTGGCGTTGCGGACGGCGTCCTCGATGCGGTGCTTGCGCTCCTTCAGCTCCACCTCGGTGGCGGCGCCGGCCTTGATGACCGCGACACCGCCGGCGAGCTTCGCCAGGCGCTCCTGCAGCTTCTCGCGGTCGTAGTCGGAGTCGCTGTTCTCGATCTCGGCGCGGATCTGGTTCACGCGGCCCGCGACCTGCTCGGAGGAACCGGCACCGTCGACGATGGTGGTCTCGTCCTTGGTGATGACCACCTTGCGGGCCTTGCCCAGCAGGTCGAGGGTGGCGTTCTCCAGCTTGAGGCCGACCTCCTCGGAGATGACCTCGCCGCCCGTGAGGATGGCGATGTCGCCGAGCATGGCCTTGCGGCGGTCACCGAAGCCCGGGGCCTTGACGGCGACGGACTTGAAGGTGCCACGGATCTTGTTGACGACCAGGGTCGACAGGGCCTCGCCCTCGACGTCCTCGGCGATGATCAGCAGCGGCTTGCCCGACTGCATGACCTTCTCCAGCAGCGGGAGCAGGTCCTTGACCGAGGAGATCTTGGAGTTGGCGATGAGGATGTACGGGTCCTCGAGCACCGCCTCCATGCGCTCCATGTCGGTCGCGAAGTAGGCGGAGATGTAGCCCTTGTCGAAGCGCATGCCCTCGGTGAGCTCAAGCTCCAGGCCGAAGGTGTTGCTCTCCTCGACGGTGATGACGCCTTCCTTGCCGACCTTGTCCATGGCCTCGGCGATCAGCTCGCCGATCTGGGTGTCGGCGGCGGAGATGGACGCGGTGGAGGCGATCTGCTCCTTGGTCTCGACGTCCTTCGCCTGCTCCAGCAGGGCGGCGGAGACGGCCTCGACGGCCTTCTCGATACCGCGCTTCAGGGCCATCGGGTTGGCACCGGCGGCGACGTTGCGCAGGCCTTCCTTGACCAGGGCCTGGGCGAGCACGGTCGCGGTGGTCGTACCGTCACCGGCGACGTCGTCCGTCTTCTTGGCGACTTCCTTGACCAGCTCGGCGCCGATCTTCTCGTACGGGTCCTCCAGCTCGATCTCCTTGGCGATGGACACACCATCGTTGGTGATCGTGGGGGCGCCCCACTTCTTCTCGAGGACGACGTTGCGGCCCTTGGGGCCGAGCGTCACCTTCACGGCGTCCGCGAGCTGGTTCATGCCGCGCTCGAGGCCGCGCCGCGCCTCCTCGTCGAACGCGATGATCTTGGCCATGTGAAGTGGTCCCTCCAGGACTGGGGGTGATTCCTTCGGACCGCGCCCGCGCCCGCGACGGACGGCTCGCCTGCCCCGTGGTTCCTTGCCCCACTTGGCCTGCGGGCCTCACCGACCCGGTCCTCACTGTCACTCTCACCTTCAGAGTGCTAACGCAATGATTAGCACTCGGGCATGGAGAGTGCAAGCGCCTCTCGGGGTACGGCAGCCCCCGTCAGCCGCCCGCGAACAGCGGACCCCGGACGAACCCCGGGCACAGCGAAGGGCCCGCACCCTGTGCGAGGTGCGGGCCCTTCGGCAAGAAACGTTCAGGCGCTGAGGCGGACCATGTCGGCCTGCGGGCCCTTCTGGCCCTGCGAGATCTCGAACTCCACCCGCTGGCCCTCTTCCAGGGTGCGGTAGCC
Source organism: Streptomyces sp. NPDC002676 (assembly GCF_053592455.1). Lineage (NCBI taxonomy): Bacteria > Bacillati > Actinomycetota > Actinomycetes > Kitasatosporales > Streptomycetaceae > Streptomyces > Streptomyces sp. NPDC002676. The sequence continues at coordinate 417,586 of NZ_JBSFVT010000004.1, forward strand.
GTCCATCTGAATGGCGCTGTAGTGGACGAAGACGTCCGCACCACCGTCGACCGCGATGAAGCCGTACCCCTTCTCCGCGTTGAACCACTTGACGGTGCCCTGAGCCATGCCTAACTCCCCTATTACTGGCCCTTGCACAGATCCACACTTCGCGGACCCGGGTCAGACCTCACCCCCCAGAATTGGTCGGGGGCGTGCGCCGGAACGCGTCGACCGCGGCTGAATGTATCTGTCCAACTGCCGTCTGCAACAGGTCAATCGGACGAGAAATCTGGACGAGCGGCATCCGGAATCTGGCGAGAATTCGCCTGAATTCAGGGCAAGTCGGGCCCCGTAAAGGCAACAAAAGCCGCATAAAACCCGTGCATTTTGGCTGCTTCTTGTCGGGCATGCGGCATGAATCCAGGGCTTCCGACCCGAGGGCCAGGAGCGCGTTCCCCAACTCTACCGCGCTCAATCACGCAGAATTGCCCCCTCCGTTTCTCTCACGGAGGGGGCAATTCAAGGAACAGTGTGTGACTCAGGCCTCAGCAGCCGCCGGCGACCGCCGGAATGATGGAGACGCCGGCACCGTCCGGGGTCGCCGTCTCCAGGCCCTGCTCGAAGCGGACGTCGTCGTCGTTCACGTAGACGTTCACGAAGCGGCGCAGCTTGCCCTGGTCGTCCAGCACACGCGCGGCGATGCCGGTGTGGTTCTTCTCCAGGTCCGTGATGACCTCGGCGAGGGTCGCACCCTCGGCCGTGACCTCGGCCTGGCCACCGGTGTACGTGCGCAGGATGGTGGGGATACGAACGGTCACACTCATGCGAGACCAGCCTCTCGGAAGGAGTCCAGGTTCGGGCGGATCGTAGCGGTCAGGCCCGTGCCTGCGACCGCGTCGAGGGTCTTGAGGCCGTCGCCGGTGTTGAGGACGACCGTGGTGAGCGACGGGTCCAGGACGCCGTTCTCGATCAGCTTCTTCGTGACGCCGACCGTCACACCGCCCGCCGTCTCGGCGAAGATGCCCTCGGTCTGCGCGAGCAGCTTGATGGCGTCCACGACCTGCTCGTCCGTCACGTCCTCCACCGCACCGCCGGTACGGCGCGCGATGTCCAGGACGTACGGTCCGTCGGCCGGGTTGCCGATCGCGAGGGACTTGGCGATGGTGTTCGGCTTCTGCGGGCGTACGACGTCGTGGCCGGCCTTGAAGGCCGCCGACACCGGCGAGCAGCCCTCGGCCTGGGCGCCGAAGATCTTGTACGGCCGGTCCTCGACCAGGCCGAGTTCGATCAGCTCCCGCAGACCCTTGTCGATCTTCGTGAGCTGGGAGCCGGAGGCGATCGGGACCACGATCTGGTCCGGCAGCCGCCAGCCGAGCTGCTCGCAGATCTCGTACGCCAGGGTCTTGGAGCCCTCCGCGTAGTACGGCCGCAGGTTGACGTTGACGAAGCCCCAGCCCTCGCCGGCCGGGTCGCCGATCAGCTCGGAGCAGAAGCGGTTCACATCGTCGTAGTTGCCCTCGATGCCGACGAGTTCACCGCCGTAGACCGCGGCCATCACGACCTTGCCCTGCTCCAGGTCGTGCGGGATGAACACGCAGGAGCGCAGGCCCGCGCGGGCGGCGGCGGCGCCGACGGCACCGGCCAGGTTGCCCGTCGAGGAGCAGGAGAGGGTCGTGAAACCGAAGGCGCGGGCGGCCTCCAGGGCCTGGGCGACCACGCGGTCCTTGAAGGAGTGCGTCGGGTTGCCGGAGTCGTCCTTCACGAACAGGCCGCCGGTGACGCCGAGTTCGCGGGCGAGGTTGTCGGCCTTGACGAGCTTGGTCCAGCCGGGGTTCAGGTTCGGCTTGTCGGCGACGTCCGCCGGGACCGGGAGCAGCGGCGCGTAACGCCAGATGTTCGCGGGGCCCGACTCGATGCGCCCCCGCAGTTCCTCGGTGTCGTAGGCGGAGAAGTCGTAGGCGATCTCCAGCGGGCCGAAACACTCCTCGCAGGCGAACACCGGGCCGAGCGGCACGCGGTGACCGCACTCGCGACAGCTCAGGGCCGCGGCGGGGCCGAGGTCTACGGTGGAGGTACCGGCGGAATCGCTGGCGGTTGCAACTGTCTGCGCAGCCATGTGAGGCGAGGCCCTTTCTCCTCATCTTCCTCACGACGCATCTCGCCGTGAGACGGATTTGGCACCTTCCCGAGCCGGGAGCCTCGCTGGAGAACGAGAACCGACTGGAGGGTTGCCGGGGCTTCATCGGGCCGTGTCCCTCTGCCCCTCTGGATGAGCGGTATGCGGTTGTGTGATGCGGTTGTCCGTCAACGCGCGCGACCCCCGACATGCGATGGTCATCGACGTTGTTCAAGACTGTAACCGAAGGCCAGGACAGTTGAGATAGTCGTCCGAACCGCGAGATGGATCACACGGTGACGTGTGGCCGTGACAGTGAGGAGTCGCAGACCGTGCTGGAAGAAGTCGAGCGCTGGCTGGCCACCCGCTCCTGGTCCGTGACCGATCGGCCCCTCCACCAGATCCTGTCCGCCAAGCAGCGTACCGGCCAGTCCGTCTCCGTCGTGCTGCCCGCACTGAACGAACAGGAAACGGTCGGCGACATCGTCGCGGTGATCCGCCGCGACCTCGTGGAACAGGTGCCGCTGGTCGACGAGATCGTCGTCGTCGACTCCGGGTCCACCGACCGCACCTCCGAGGTCGCCGCGGCGGCCGGCGCCCGGGTCGTCCACCGCGACGACATCCTGCCGCGCATCCCGGCCGTCCCCGGCAAGGGCGAGGTGCTGTGGCGCTCCCTGCTGGTGACCAGCGGGGACATCATCTGTTTCATCGACGCCGACCTGCGGGAGTTCTCCTCCGACTTCGTCTCCGGAATCGTCGGCCCGCTGCTGACCGAGCCGGACGTACAGCTGGTCAAGGCCATGTACGACCGTCCGCTCGGCGGCGCTGCCGGCCAGGGCGGCCGGGTCACCGAACTCATGGCCCGCCCGCTGCTGAACATGCACTGGCCGCAGCTGGCCGGTTTCGTGCAGCCGCTCGGCGGCGAGTACGCGGCCCGGCGCTCGCTGCTGGAGCAGCTGCCGTTCCCGGTCGGGTACGGCGTGGAACTGGGCATGCTGGTGGACGCGCTGCACCTGGTGGGCCTGGACGCCCTCGCCCAGGTGGATGTGGGGGTGCGCAAGCACCGGCACCAGGACGGACAGGCGCTGGGCCGGATGGCCGCCGCGATCTACCGCACGGCGCAGCTGAGGCTCGCCCGCGGGCACCTCGTCCGGCCGTCGCTGACCCAGTTCGAGCGGGGCGAGGACGGGTTCGAGCCGCGCACGTACTCGGTGGACACGGAGGAACGGCCGCCCATGACGGAGATCGCGGAGTACGCGGCGCGGCGGGTGGCGTGAGCGCCGGGTGGCGTGAAAACGGGGCATCGGCTGTATACGGCCGCTCTTCGGGGCGGACCGTACGTTTGAGTGTTTACGGGCCGGGCTAGGTTGAGGACCATGGCTTCCGTGCGCGGTGCTGAGGTACTGGTCGCGTCCAATCGCGGCCCGGTTTCGTACGAGGTACGCCCCGATGGCGGGGCCGGCACGCTGCATGCCAAGCGGGGCGGCGGCGGGCTGGTCTCGGGGCTGTCGGCCATCGGGCCGGACACGGACGCGGTGTGGGTGTGCGCCGCGCTGAGCGACGGCGACCGCGAGGCCGTGCGGCGGGCCGAGGGCGGCCGGCTGCCGGGCGCGGACACCGGCGGACAGCAGGTCCGGATGCTGGACATCGACGCGACCGTGTTCTCCGACGCGTACAACGGCATCGCCAACTCGGTGCTCTGGTTCGTCCACCACATGCTGTACCAGACCCCGCTGGAGCCGGTCTTCGACGCCGAGTTCCGGCGGCAGTGGGCGTCGTACGAGGCCTACAACCAGGCCTTCGCCGAGGCGCTGGCCAAGGAGGCGGCCGAGGGTGCGGCGGTGCTGATCCAGGACTACCACCTGGCGCTCGCCCCGCGCATGCTCCGGCGGCTCCGCCCCGACCTGCGCATCGGCCACTTCTCGCACACCCCGTGGGCCCCGCCGGACTACTTCCGGCTGCTTCCGGACGACATCGCGGCCGAGCTGCTGGGCGGCATCCTCGGCGCGGACCGGGCCGCGTTCCTGACCCGCCGGTGGGCGGATGCGTTCACCGACTGCTGTCACGCCGTGCTGGGGCCGGGGATCCCCTCGGGTACCCGGATCGGCGTACACGGGCTCGGCGCGGACGCGGACTTCCTGCGGGAGCGGGCGCACCGGCCGGACGTGGACGAGCGGATGGCTGCGCTGCGGGAGGAGATCGGCGAGGGGCGCCGGACGATCGTCCGGGTGGACCGCACCGAGCTGTCGAAGAACATCGTGCGCGGGCTGCTGGCGTACCGGCAGCTGCTGGCGGACCACCCTGAGTGGCGCGAGCGGGTGGTGCACCTGGCGTTCGCCTATCCGTCCCGGCAGGATCTCGCCGTCTACCGCGACTACACCGCGGAGGTGCGGCGCGTTGCGCAGGAGATCAACTCCGAGTACGGCACGACGGGTTGGATGCCTGTCGTACTGCACGTCAAGGACGACTTCGCGCGGTCCCTGGCCGCGTACCGGCTCGCCGACGTCGCCCTGGTCAATCCCATCCGGGACGGGATGAACCTCGTCGCCAAGGAGGTGCCGGTCGTCTCCGACGAGGGGTGCGTGCTGGTGCTGTCCCGGGAGGCGGGGGCGTATGAGGAGCTGGGCGAGGATGCGGTTGTCGTGAACCCGTATGACATCGGGGGGACTGCGGAGGCGTTGCACTCCGCGCTCACCATGCCGACGGATCAGCGGGCGGAGCGGACCAAGAGGTTGGCCGCTGCTGCTACGGCGCTGCCGCCTGCTCGGTGGTTCCTGGACCAGCTGGGTGCACTGGACGATCAGTCCAGCTGATCTGCCAGGGCCCTCAGCAGGGCTACGACCCCCTCCGGGCCGTCCACGACCACATCCGCTCGTTCCGCCAGTTCCGTGACCTCCGTGCTTCCGCTGCAGATCAGGAGGCCGGGGATGCCTTCGGAGCGGAGTTTGTCCACTGCCGCGTAGGCGGGGAGGTCGCCGAGGTCGTCGCCTGCGTAGACGACGCACTCGGCGCCGGTGGAGCGGACGTGGTCGAGGAGGGCTACGCCCTTGTCCGTGCCGGGTGGGCGGAGTTCCAGGACCATGCGGCCGGGCTCGACGATCAGGCCGTGCCGGGTGGCGAGGTCGGCGAGGGGTTCGCGCAGGGCCTCGAAGGCGGCCTCGGGGTCGTCGGCGCGGCGGGTGTGGACGGCGACCGCGCGGCCCTTCTCCTCGATCCACACGCCCTGCCAGGCGCCCATCGTGTCCAGGAAGCCGGGCAGCTCGGCGCGGACCGCGGCCACGCCGGGGTGCGGGGCCGGTGCGTTGACGGTGCTGGTGACCGCGTCCCAGCGCTCGGCGCCGTAGTGGCCGAGGACGACGAGGTGTGCGAGTTCGGGGACCCCGGCGAAGCCGCCGTAGCGCACCGCGACCCCCGCGGGCCGGCCGGTGATGACGGCGACGGAGGCCACCTTCGGGGCGAGCGCGGCGAGCGCGGGGACGGCGTCGGGGTGGGCGCGGGCCTGTTCCGGGTCGGCGACGATCGGGGCCAGCGTGCCGTCGAAGTCGAAGGCGACCGTGGCGGTACGGGGGCTTGCCAGCAGCGCCGCGAGGCCGTCCCGGCCGGGTTGGGTCGCCGGGGTCGGGATGGGATCCATACCGCGACACTATCCAGCGCGGGCCGGTCTCACGCCTGGGCTGCGCCCCTGGACCCCGCCTTTACCCAGCCGTTCAGCGTTCGCCTCGCCGGGCCTCCCTCACCCGGCGCAGGCGGTTCACCGTCACCGGGTCGTGCGCCAGCGCCCGCTCGTCGTCCAGCAGGGCGTTGAGCAGCTGGTAGTAGCGCACCGGCGCCAGGCCCAGCTCCTCCCGTATCGCGCGCTCCTTGGCGCCGGGGCCGGTAAAGCCCCGGCGCTCCAGCGCGAGGATGGCCTGTTCGCGGTGGCCGAGTTCCATGTCGGCCACCGTAACGCCGGGCACCGACAACCGGCTCAGCCGGCGGTGGCGGCGCTGTCCGCCGCCGCCGTCGTTCCAGGAGTAGACGCTGACGTCGATCTTCACACGGGGTACTTGGCCTCGTACGCTTCGACGAGGGCGTCCCAGTACTTCTTGGAGCTGTTGGCCGTCGAGTGTGGACACATGAGGTCTACACCAGACGAGTGGACTAGACCTCTCATGGGTCCGAGGGCCACACTGTTCCCATGAGACATGTCATCGCCCTGGACGTGGGCGGCACCGGGATGAAGGCCGCCCTCGTCGGTGACGGCGGCGCCCTGCTGCACCGCGCCCGCCGGGCGACCGGCCGCGAGCGCGGGCCCGATGCCGTGGTCGAGACGATCCTCGACTTCGCCGCCGAGCTGCGCGCCCACGGCGCCGAGCGCTACGGCGAACCGGCCGCCGCCGCGGGCATCGTGGTCCCCGGCATCGTCGACGACGAGAACGGCATCGCCGTCTACGCGGCCAACCTCGGCTGGCGGGACGTCCCCCTGCGCACACTCCTGGCCGAGCGGCTCGGGGTGCCGGTCGCCCTCGGCCACGACGTGCGCGCCGGCGGGCTCGCCGAAGGCCGGATCGGCGCGGGCAAGGGCGCCGACCGGTTCCTGTTCGTGCCGCTCGGCACCGGAATCGCGGGCGCCATCGGCCTGGACGGGCGGGTGGAGTCCGGCGCACACGGCTTCGCGGGCGAGATCGGGCATGTCGTCGTACGACCGGGGGGCACCCCCTGCACGTGCGGGCAGCGCGGCTGTCTGGAGCGGTACGCCTCCGCGTCCGCGGTCAGCGAGGCGTGGGCCGAGGCCTGCCAGGACCCCGGGGCGGACGCGGCCGACTGCGCCAAGGCCGTCGCGTCCGGTGACCCGAACGCCGTCCGGGTCTGGCAGGAGGCGGTGGACGCGCTCGCCGACGGGCTGGTCACCGCGCTCACTCTGCTGGACCCGCGCACGCTGATCATCGGTGGCGGGCTGGCCGAGGCGGGGGAAGTGTTGTTCCGACCGCTGCGGGAAGCCGTCCGGCGGCGAGTCACCTTCCAGAAACTGCCGACGATCGTCCCCGCGGCCCTGGGGGACACGGCGGGCTGCCTGGGCGCGGGGCTGCTTGCGCGGGACCTGCTGACGACCACTTCTACGACTGCGGAGGTAACCGCCTGATGGCTGCCAGCTTGGTTCTCGCAGGTGCTCGGGTGGTGCTGCCCACCGGAACGGTGGAAAACGGCCAGGTGGTCGTGGACGGCAGGCACATCGCCGCCACCGCGCCCGCCGACGCCCAGGTGCTCGACCTGACCGGCCACTGGGTGCTCCCCGGCTTCGTCGACATCCACAACCACGGCGGCGGCGGAGCCTCCTTCTCCGGTACGCCGGACGAGGTGCTGAAGGCCATCCACACCCACCGGCTGCACGGCACGACCACGCTGGTCGCCTCCACCGTCACCGACGAGATGGACCTGCTGGTGCGGCAGGCCGGGCTGCTGAGCGAGCTGGCCGAGCAGGGCGAGATCGCGGGCATCCACTTCGAGGGGCCGTTCATCTCCCCCTGCCGAAAGGGCGCCCACTCCGAGGAACTGCTGCGCGACCCGGAGCCCGCCGAGGTTCGCAAGCTGATCGACGCGGCGCGCGGCAAGGCGAAGATGGTCACCCTCGCCGCCGAGCTGCCGGGCGGCATCGACTCGGTACGGCTCCTCGTGGAGCACGGCGTGATCGCGGCGATCGGGCACACGGACGCCACCTACGAGCAGACGGTCGAGGCCGTCGACGCGGGCGCCACGGTCGCCACCCACCTCTTCAACGCCATGCCGACGCTGGCCCACCGCGCCCCCGGCCCGGTCGCGGCCCTGCTGGAGGACGAGCGGGTGACGGTCGAGCTGATCAACGACGGCACCCATCTGCACCCCGCCGCGCTGCAGCTGGCGTTCCATCACGCGGGCGCCGGCCGGGTCGCGTTCATCACCGACGCCATGGACGCGGCCGGCATCGGCGACGGCCGCTACATGCTGGGCCCCCTGGAGGTCGAGGTCAGCGAGGGCGTGGCTCGGCTGGTGCAGGGCGGCTCGATCGCGGGCTCCACGCTCACCCTGGACCGGGCGTTCAAGCGCGCGGTGACCGTCGACCGGCTCCCGGTGCAGGACGCGGTGGCGGCCCTCTGCGCCAACCCGGCCCGCCTCCTCGGCCTCTTCGACCGCATCGGCTCGCTGGAGCCGGGCAAGGACGCGGACCTGGTGGTACTGGACGCCGGCTTCGACCTGAAGGGCGTGATGCGCCGGGGCGAGTGGATCGTGGCGCCCCAACTGGGCTGATCCCTCCCGGTATACGCCCCGAACAGCGGCCGACCTGCATCTGGGCCGGCCGCCGTCTGTTTGGCATGATCGTGCCGGAGAACGGAAGCGGACGACGAGGCGAACACGGCGTACGCGGCGACACGACGAAGGAGGTCGGCACGGTGATCCTCACGGTCACGCTGAACACCGCTCTCGACCTCACCTACCGCGTGCGGTCGCTGCGCCCGCACGCCTCGCACCGCGTCCAGGAGGTCGTCGAGCGGCCGGGCGGCAAGGGCGTGAACGTGGCCCGCGTGCTCGCGGCCCTCGGCCACGAGACGACGGTCACCGGCTTCGCGGGCGGCACCACCGGCCGGGAACTGCGCGAGCGGCTCGCGGGCACGCCCGGGGTGATCGACGCGCTGGTGCCGATCGCCGGGGCGACCCGGCGCACGCTCGCCGTCGTGGACGAACTGTCCGGCGACACCACCCAGTTGAACGAGCCGGGCCCGCAGATCGCGCCCGCCGAGTGGGGCGCCTTCCTGGACCGCTACGAGGAACTGCTGCCCGGCGCCTCGGCGGTGGCCCTGTGCGGCAGCCTGCCGCCGGGGGTGCCGGTCGGGGCGTACGCGAGCCTGGTCCGCACGGCCCGCACCGCCGCCGTCCCCGTCCTGCTGGACACCAGCGGCGAGGCACTGCGCCGCGGGGTCGCGGCCCGCCCCGACATCATCAAGCCGAACGCCGACGAACTGGCCGAACTCACCGGCTCCCATGAGCCGTTGCGGGCCGCCCAGGACGCCCGCCGCCGGGGCGCCCACGCGGTGGTCGCCTCCCTCGGCGCCCGGGGTCTGCTCGCCACCACCCCCGAGGGCCGCTGGCAGGCCACCCCACCGACCCTCGTCCACGGCAACCCGACCGGCGCCGGCGACTCAGCGGTCGCGGGCCTGCTCTCCGGCCTCGTGGAGAACCTCCCCTGGCCCGACCGCCTGACCCGCGCGATCGCCCTGTCGACAGCGACCGTACGGGCCCCTGTGGCAGGCGAGTTCGACCGCGCGGTCTACGAGGAGCTGCGCGAGCGGGTCACGGTGACCGGGGAGGCGGGCGCGGCCTAGGCCGAGTCCCGCTTGACCTGACCCTTCTTCAGCCATACCTGGTCCAGCAGGACGTTGCACTTGTCGCCCGCCTGGCAGGAGATGGAGATGGTGTTGGAGCCCTTGTTCAGGGTCGGCCACACGTAGGTGGTGGTCCAGCCCTTGGCGAAGTCGCCGTCGGCGACGTGCGCGTAGTTGCCCAGGCCCAGCTTGCTGCCGAACTCCTTGCCGTTGACGGTGACCGTCATCGACTGGTCCTCGACGGCGCTGTAGTTCACGAACAGCGTGTACGCGCCGGCCTCGGGAACGTCGTTGATCGTCCACGTGACCGAGGAGCCGACGGCGTTGAGGCCGCCCACGTAGACGCCGCCCGCCGCCTTGGCGCCGGTGACGTCCGAGGCCTTGGTGGCTCCGCCTGCCTGCTGGAGGGCCTGGGCGTCGGCCTTCGGGAGTTCGCCCGGGTTCGCCGAGGCGCTGTTCGGCGCGCTCGGGGAGGCGGCCTGGGACTGGGCGGGCGGGGGGTTCGCCCCGTTGTCCTTCTTGTCGCCCGAGTTGCCGCCGATCATCGCGGCGCCGATGCCGATGACGACCGCGGCGACCACCGCCATCGCACCGATCAGCAGGCCGTTGGTGTTCGGGCCGCGGCGGCCGGGGGCGGGCGGCGCCGGCCGGCTGCCGGCGGAGCCACCGCCGGGAAGGGTCTCCGGGGCCTGGTAGTGCGCGTTCGGCTGGCCGTAGGCACCCTGCTGCGGGACGGACGGCTGGCCGTACGGGGCGGTCTGCTGCTGGCCGTACTGGCGCTCACCGACCGCGCGCACCCTGCTGACCGAGTTCGGGTAGCCGTAGCCACCGGACGGCGGTTGGGCTCCGCGGGCCTGACCGTCGGCGTACAGGTAGCCGAACGGGTCGTCGTCCTCGGGCGTGCCTGCGCCGTTGTCGCCGGGCGTCATCCCTAGGTACTCCTCAACAGGTGCGGGCGGATGCGATACGTCGCTGGAATGGCGAGCCTACCCGTTCTCCCACGCCCAAACGGGTGATCCGAACGGCATCAGCGCGCTGACCTGCGGCTCATCCGGCGCGTCGGTGTTGTTTGGGACGAGATCGTTTCTCTACGTACATCCGTTCGTCGGCTGACTTCAACACTTCGTCCGCAGTCATGCCGCAGTGTGCCCATCCGATGCCGAAGCTCGCGCCCACCCGGACGGCCCGGCCCTCGGCGCGGATCGGCTGGATGATCTCGTTGCGCAGGCGTACGGCGAGGTCCTCTGCGTCGGCCTTGCCGAGGCCGTCGGCGAGGATCACGAACTCGTCGCCGCCGAGCCGGGCGACGGTGTCCCCGTCGCGCACGCCCCTGCTGAGCCTGCGGGCCACCTCGATCAGGACCGCGTCGCCCGCGTTGTGGCCGAAGCGGTCGTTGATCGACTTGAAGCCGTCCAGGTCGCAGAAGAGGACCGCGAGCCCCTTGGTGCCGTCGTCGCGGCCGTCCTCGGGGGCACTGGTGTGCACATGGTGGTCGAAGGCGTCGAACTCCTCCACGCCGGGCGCGAAGTCGAAGCCGTGCCCGGTGGGGGCCTCGTACGCGGGGTGGCCGTAGGCCGCGTCCAGGGACTCCAGGGCGTGCGCGGGCCGCCGGCACAGGCGGGCCGACAGGCGCGAACGCAGCTCGGCGGAGTTCGGCAGGCCGGTCAGCGAGTCGTGCGAGGCGCGGTGGGCGAGCTGCAGCTCGCGGCGCTTGCGCTCCTCTATGTCCTCGACGTGGGTCAAGAGGAAGCGGGGGCCGTCGGCCGCGTCCGCGACGACGGAGTTGCGCAGCGACACCCACACGTAGGTGCCGTCGCGGCGGCCGAGACGCAGCTCCGCGCGCCCGCCCTCCGCCGAGGTCCGCAGCAGCGTGCCTATGTCCTCGGGGTGGACGAGGTCGGAGAAGGAGTAGCGGCGCATCGCGGAGGCCGGGCGGCCCAGCAGCCGGCACAGGGCGTCGTTGCTGCGCAGGATCCGGCCGTGCTGGTCGCCGCCCATCTCCGCTATGGCCATGCCGGAGGGGGCGTACTCGAAGGCCTGCCGGAAGCTCTCCTCGCTGGCCCTGAGCGCCTGCTGCTCGCGCTCCAGGCGGACCAGGGCACGCTGCATGTTGGCCCGCAGGTGGGCGTTGCTGATCGCGATCGCGGCCTGGAAGGCGTACATCTGGAGGGCCTCGCGGCCCCAGGCGCCGGGCCTGCGGCCGTTGCGCGGCCGGTCGACGGAGATGACCCCGAGCAGTTCACCGCAGGAGGCGCGCTGGACGCCGGGTTTGTACATCGGGGCGAAGAGCCGGTCGGAGGGGTGCCACTCGTCCTCGAAGCGGGGCGCGGGCCCGTCCGTGAACCACTGCGGGACGTCGTCGTCGTCGAGGACCCAGCCCTCGGTGTGGGGTATGAAGACCAGGTCGCCCCACTGCTCGCCCATGTTCAGCCGCCGCTCCCAGGACTCACGCGAGCCGACCCGGCCGGTGATCAGGGCCTCGGCCGCGGGGTTCCCGGTGAAGGCGGCGACCACGAGGTCGCCGTCAGGACGCACGAGGTTCACGCACGCCATCTCGTATCCGAGGGCGTCCACCACACCGTCGGCAACGGTCTGCAGTGTGTCCGCCAGGCTGCGCGCCGTGTTCATGTCGGCCATGGCCTGGTGCAGCTGCCGCAGGGACGCAAGGCGGACGTACGGCTCCGACTCGGTCTCCATGCTCGCCCTCCCCCCGAGACCTCGCAGCGAATCAAGGGTTTCGAGCCACTGAATCACAGCGCGCTGCTCACTCGGTACACAGGGTCAACAATTCCCGCCCCTTGTGACTCAAGTCACAGGAAAAAGTGAACAATTGAGTGAGTTTTCCGCGGTTTCCGCATTTTCCCTGTCCGTTTGTTGAACGCGGGCGTTGCGGATGTGTCCACATGATGCACGAACTGCCGCTGATCCGGTCCCTGGTCCTAGGACTCGGTTCGGGCGGAGGCCCGATGCGCACCGCGGAAGGCGGAGATTAGCGTTTCCGGCGTGCTGAAGACCTCATCCCTCACCGCCACACTCTCCTCCGGGCATGCTGAGGGGGTGAGCAACGACGAGTTCCGGGCCGCGATGTCCCGGCTGGCCGCGGGCGTGGTCCTGGTGACCGCTCAGGAGCCGCCGCTGGACCCGGACGACCCCGGGGCGCCGGGTGTCGAGGACGTCGGCATGACCGCCACGGCGTTCATGTCGGTCTCCCTGGACCCGCCGCTGGTGCTCGTCAGCCTGCGCGAAGGGTCCCGGATGGACGACCTGCTCGCCGAGCAGCCCCTGTGGGCGGTCTCGGTCCTCACCGAGAGCCAGCGGCACATCGCCGGCCGCTTCGCGATGAAGGGCCGCATCAGTGACCGTCTGCTCTTCGAGGACCTCCCCTACGTCCGCGGCGAGACCACCGGCGCCCCGCTGGTCGGCGGCGCACTGGCCACCCTGGAGTGCCGCACCGAGCAGCGGGTGAGGGCCGGCGACCACACCCTGGTGATCGGCCGGGTGCTGACCGCACACGTGCCGAGCGCGGAGGGCGGCCCGCTGATGTACTTCCGCGGCCGGTACCGGCAGCTGGGCTGACCGGACGCCGCCGGAATTGCGTCGCGGCGCCGGAGGGCCCCGGCCTACGCTGCGCGCATGACATCCCAGTCGCTGCAACTGGAAGAGATATCCCCGGGGAACCTGGAGGCCGCGCTCGGCATCCGCATCCGCCCCGACCAGGAGCACGCGGTCGAGCCCGTGGTGAAGTCTCTGGCCGAGGCGTACGTCCACCCCGGCGTCGCCTGGCCCCGGCTGATCACCGACGCGGGGCGTCCCGTCGGCTTCCTGATGGCCTTCTTCGACATCGACTGGCACCTCGACGGCAGCGTGTTCCGCTCCGGCCTGTGGCGCCTGAACATCGCCGCCGAGGGGCAGGGCAAGGGCTACGGCCGCTTCGCCGTCGAGTCCGTCGCCGCGGAGATCCGCCGCAGGGGCGGCAAGGAGCTGTACGTCACCTGGCACCCGGGACCGGACGGCCCCGAGGCGTTCTACCTCCGGCTGGGCTTCCGGAAGAACGGGGAGACCAGCGGCGGGCAGACGGTGGGGGTACTGGCCCTGGACGACGTCGGGGCGTAGCTCTCGCGGATCCCGCAGATCCCGCAGATCCCGCGGATCCCGCGGATCCCGCGGATCCCGCGGATCCCGCGGATCCCGCGGATCTCTCAGGAGCCCGCCCCGGGCCGTCCGGACCATGCCTCAGACCAGCTCGATCGCCAGCTCGGCCAGCCGGGCCGGGTCGGCGACGACGTCGACGAAGGTGATCCGGTCCTGCGCGAAGGAGAAGGACAGCGCACGGATGGGGCGGTCGTCGACCAGGACGACCAGGCCGGTGACGCTGTCGACCAGCGCCGGATGCACGACGGCATTGGGGTAGGTGAACGACGAGGCACCGGAGGCGATGGCCACCGCGCCGGAGATCACGCCCTCCTCGCTGCGGGCCACCACGTCCGGGTCGAGCACCGCGAGCAGCCCGTCGAAGTCGCCCTCCCGCGCGGCGGCCAGGAAGGCGTCGACCACCCGCCGCTGCCGGGCCTTGCCGGCGTCCGGCACCTCGGCGCCGCGCACCCGGCGGCGGGCCCGGCTGGCGAGCTGCCGCGCGGCGGCCGGACTGCGCCCGAGGATGCCGCCGATCTCGTCGAAGGGCACGCCGAACAGGTCGTGCAGGACGAACGCCAGCCGCTCGGGGGGCGTAAGGGTGTCGAGGACGACGAGCAGGGCGAGACCGACGGAGTCCGCGAGCAGGGCGTCGTGCGCGGGGTCCCGGTCGGCGGTGGGGGCTGGGTGCCAGGTGTCCAGCGGCTGTTCGGCGCGGGCCTTGCGGGAGCGGAGCATGTCCAGGCAGACCCGGCCGGTGACCGTCGTCAGCCAGCCCGCGAGGTTCGCCACCTCGCCGGTGTCGGACCGGGTCAGCCGGAACCACGTCTCCTGCACGGCGTCCTCGGCCTCGGTGACCGAGCCGAGCATGCGGTAGGCGACACCCCGGAGATGCTCCCGGTACGCCTCGAACCGCTCGGCGAGAAAGTCCTGCTCGTTCATCGGCACTGGCGCCCCTTCGGCCTGCATCCGTACGCCTCCCAAGGATGACGAAGGGGAGCGCGGAAACGTGACACGGGGGAGCCCGACTGCGGGCGTACTACGCCCAGTTGCGCCCGGAGCGGCCCTGCTTCTTCTCCGCGCGCTGCTTCTTCTCGCGCAGTCGGCGTTCGTTGATGCCGCGCGGGATGCGGGTCGGCTTGCGCGGCTTGGGCGGCGGTGCGGTGGCCTCCGCGAGGAGGGCGGCGAGCCGTACGGCGGCGGCCTCGCGGTTGCGCCACTGGGAGCGGTGCTCGGAGGACCGTACGACGACGACGCCGTCCACCAGCCGCCCGGCCAGCCGCTCCAGCGCCCGCTCCTTCCACACCGGCGGCAGCGCCTCGGTGTTGGCCAGGTCGAACCGCAGTTCGACCTGTGAGTCGCTCGTGTTCACGTGCTGCCCGCCGGGCCCGGACGACCTGGAGAAACGCCACGTCAGCTCGGCCTCGGGAAGCGAGACGGAGCCACGGATGACATAAGGACCGGCCATGCCTCCATGTTCCCGGCCGGACCCGCCCCGCGTCACCCGGATTTCCCGGCGGCGTGCATCGGGTAAAAAAGGTAAAGGGATCAGGAACCGCGGGGACCCCCCTCGACGTTCTTCCCGGTGACGCTAGTTTCGTCGGCAAGAGTGCGTCGGCAAAGGTGCACGGAAACCAAGGAAGGGACTCCCGATCATGGCTGTAAGCCTGTCCAAGGGTGGCAACGTCTCGCTCACCAAGGAGGCTCCGGGCCTGACCGCCGTCACCGTGGGCCTCGGCTGGGACGTCCGCACCACCACCGGCACGGACTTCGACCTGGACGCCTCCGCCATCGCGGTGAACACGCAGGGCAAGGTCTACTCGGACGGCCACTTCGTCTTCTTCAACAACAAGCAGACCCCCGACAACTCCATCGTCCACACCGGCGACAACCGCACCGGCGAGGGCGCGGGCGACGACGAGGCGATCAACGTCAACCTCTCGGCCCTCCCGGCCGACGTCGACAAGATCGTCTTCCCGGTCTCCATCTACGACGCCGAGAACCGCGGCCAGAACTTCGGCCAGGTCCGCAACGCCTACATCCGCATCGTCAACCAGGCCGGCGGCGCCGAGATCGCCCGCTACGACCTCTCCGAGGACGCGGCCACCGAGACGGCCATGATCTTCGGCGAGCTGTACCGCAACGGCGCGGAGTGGAAGTTCCGCGCGGTGGGCCAGGGTTACGCCTCGGGCCTCGTGGGCATCGCCCAGGACTTCGGCGTCAACGTCTGACGAACGCTGTCCAGGGCCGGCGCCGCGATGAACGCGGCGCCGGCCGGGCAAAACCGGAGGTGGGCAACAGCCCCTCGGGGATAGCTTGCCCCCGTGATTCTTGAGCCCCTCTCCCCCGCCCTGCCGGAAGCCCTGCTGTCAGAACTCACCGCGCTCTACGCGTCCAACCACGAGTTCCACCGGCTCAGCGGCGACTTCCCCGACCCGGACGACGTACGCCCCGAGCAGGTCGCGGCCACGCTGGCCGAGGACTTGGCCGTGCCGGGCACCGAGGTGCTGCTCGCCCGCACGGAGGAGGGACGCCTCGTCGGTCTCGCGGGCACGCGCGCCCACCATCCGGACCCCGCCGACCCGGACCCGTGGATCGGGCTGCTGCTGGTGGACGCGGCCGAGCAGGGCAAGGGCTACGGCCGTACGCTCGCGGAACTCGTCGAGAACCGTTTCCACGCGCAGGGACGCAGCGCCGTACGCCTCGCCGTCCTCGAGAACAACCCCAAGGCTCTGGCCTTCTGGACCGCCCTCGGCTACGAGACCATCGCCCACCGCCCCGACCGCACCCTCGGCCGCCCCTGCGCCGTCCTGCGCAAGCCACTGCACCGCGCGGACGGGTGTCTCAATTCCTCCTGTTCAAACAGCAGTTGATCATCATTTCGCCGTCCGTATAGCGGTTCTGACCGCACGCCTTTCGGATACAAACACGTAAAGTCCTGTCGGGACTCTGTCAAAGAGGGTGGTCCGGGTGCCACCCTCTCCTCACTCGCCGCACCTCTGTGCATTAGCTGTGCCCCACCTGTGTCTTCGGCCCCACGGAGACCAGCTCAAAGGAGACCGAGTGAGTCAGCCCCACGTCACCCGTAAGGCCACTGTGCGCGCCGCTGCCCTGATCGGCTCGGCCGCGATGGTCGTCCTCGCACTGCAGAACGGCGCCGCCACCGCAGCCCCCGAGCACACCCCCGGTGCCCTCGCGGCCCCGCTCAGCACCTCCGCCCGCGTCGCCGCCCTGAAGTCGGCCCAGGAGCACGCTGGTTCCGCGGCCCGTGAACTCGGGCTCGGCAGCAAGGAGAAGCTGGTCGTCCGGGACGTGATCAAGGACCGCGACGGCACGGTCCACACCCGCTACGAGCGCACCTACGCGGGCCTGCCCGTCCTCGGCGGCGACCTGGTCACCCACGTGGCGAAGAACGGCGACCTCAAGGGCGTCAGCAAGGCGACCAAGGCCCGGATATCCGTGCCGACCACGACGGCCGCCGTCTCCCCCACGAACGCCAAGAAGAGCGCCCTGAAGGCCGCGAGCGGCACCAAGGCCACCACCTCGACCTCCCGCAAGGTCGTCTGGGCGGACGGCGCCAAGCCGGTCCTCGCCTACGAGTCCGTCGTCAAGGGCGTCCAGCACGACGGCACCCCGAGCGAGCTGCACGTCATCACCGACGCCACCACCGGCAAGCAGCTCTACTCCTACCAGGCCATCGAGACCGGCACGGGCAACACCCGGTACAGCGGAACCGTCACCCTCAACAGCACCGCCTCCGCCACCGGCGGCTTCGACCTGATCGACGGCCTGCGCGGCGGCCACAAGACGTACGACCTGAACGGCGGCACGACCGGCACCGGCACCCTCTTCCACAACTCCGCCGACGTCTGGGGCGACGGCACCAACACCAACCGTCAGACCGCCGCCGCCGACGCCGCCTATGGCGCCGGCGTCACCTGGGACTTCTACAAGTCCGCGTTCAACCGCAACGGCATCGCTGGCGACGGCCGGGCCGCCTACTCCCGCGTCCACTACGGCAACGCCTACGTCAACGCGTTCTGGGACGACAGCTGCTTCTGCATGACGTACGGCGACGGCGCGAACAACAACGACCCGCTGACCTCCCTCGACGTCGCCGGCCACGAGATGAGCCACGGCCTGACCGCGGCCACCGCGAAGCTCAACTACCGGGGCGAGTCCGGCGGCCTGAACGAGGCCACCTCGGACATCTTCGGCACCTCGGTGGAGTTCTTCGCGAACAACGCCTCCGACCCCGGTGACTACCTCATCGGCGAGGAGATCGACATCAACGGCAACGGCACCCCGCTGCGCTACATGGACAAGCCCAGCAAGGACGGCAGCTCCGCCGACTACTGGTCCAGCAAGGTCGGCCGCCTCAACGTGCACTACTCCTCCGGCGTCGCCAACCACTTCTTCTACCTGCTGTCCGAGGGCAGCGGCGCGAAGACCATCAACGGGGTCTCCTACAACTCCCCGACGTACGACGGCTCCACGGTCACCGGCATCGGCCGGGACAAGGCCGACCAGATCTGGTACAAGGCCCTGAGCACGTACATGACCTCGACCACCAACTACGCGGGCGCCCGCACCGCCACCCTGCAGGCCGCGGCCGACCTGTACGGCTCCGGCGGCGTGGAGTACAACGCCGTGGCGGCGGCGTGGAAGGCCGTCAACGTCAACTAGCAGTTATTGACTGCCGGTTCCGCAGCCGGGCCATCCGTCGTCGCGTCACGTCACGGGTGGTCCGGCTTGCCGTCTCTGTACAGCCAGTCCTTCCAGATCTCGCCGAAGTCCTTGTCCGGGGCCTTCTTCTCGACGTACGCGGTGAAGTCGGCGGTGCTCGCCGTGCCGTAGCGGTGGGTGGCGACCCAGCCCTGGATGATGTCGTAGAAGGCATCGTCGCCGACCTTCTGCCGGATCTTGTGCAGGACCATCGCGCCGCGCTCGTAGACGGGCGTGTCGGAGATGTGCGCCGCGCTCGACGGCTTCGCGGGCGGGTACGCCCACAGGGCCTCGTCGTCCCCCTTGTAGAGGTCCGTGAAGGTCTTCTGGGCGCTGTCGCCGCCGTGGTCCTCGTCGTACAGCCACTGCGCGTAGGTGGCGAAGCCCTCGTTGAGCCACATGTCCCGCCAGGACTTCGGGGTGACCGCGTCGCCGTACCACTGGTGGGCGAGTTCGTGCACGAGGGTGTCGGTGTCGGGGGCGCCGGGGAAGAAGGGACGATTCTGCGTCTCCAGGGCGTAGCCGGAGTCCTTCGGGCGGTCGACGATCGCGCCGGTCGAGGAGAAGGGGTACGGGCCGAAGTTGTACTCCTCCCACGCGATGATCGCGGGGATCTTCGCGAGCACCCCCTTGCTCGCCTTGGCCTGGGTGGGGTCGACGGCGGTGACGATGGGCAGGCCGTGCGGGCCGGTGGTGCGGGTGATCTCGAAGTGGCCGATGGCGACCACGGCCAGGTAGCTGGCCATGGGCCGGTCGGTGTGCCAGGCGTAGGCCGTACGGCCACCCTTGTCGCTCTGGCTCGTCAACTCGCCGTTGGAGACGGCCTGGAGGCCCTTCGGCACGGTGACCGTGATGTCGTACGTCGCCTTGTCGGAGGGGTGGTTGTTGCCCGGGAACCAGGCCATCGAGCCGACCGGCTCGCCGAGCCCGGCCGCGCCGTCGGCGGTGCGCAGCCAGCCCTCCTGGGAACCGTCGGGGTCGGTGAGGGTCCGCGGGACGCCCGAGTAGCGGACGGTCGTGCTGAAGGTCTCGCCCTTGCGCAGGTCGTCGTGCGGGCGGACGGTGAGCTCCTGTCCGGAACGGCTGACGAGGGCGTCCTTGCCCTCGACGGTGACCGAGTCGACGTGCAGTCCGGCGAGGTCCAGGTCGAAGGCGGTCAGGTCCTTCGTGGCCCGCGCGGTGATCACGGCCTTGCCGGTGAGGCGGCCGGTGCCGGGGGTGTAGTCCAGCGCGAGGTCGTAGTGGTCGACGTCGTAGCCGCCGTTGCCCGCCTTCGGGAAGTACGGGTCCCGCACGCCGGGACCGCCCGGGGTGCCGCGCACGCCGCCGTCGCACCCGGTGCCGGCGAGGAGGAGGGCGAGCACGCCCGCGACGGCCGGGACAACACGCACGGATCTGGACATGTCAGTGATCTTAAAGGGGGCGCCCGCTCACCAGGCATGACACCATCTCTCCCGTGCTCGACATCGGCTACGCCCTCTCCAACCGCTTCCCGGATCCGCCGCAGACCGACTACCGCCGTGCGGACGTCCACGCGCTGCGGCACGACCTGTTCTGCGGGGACGTCTATCTCGCGGACACCGAGTCGGACCGGGAGCTGTCCACAGCCTGGGGATGGGTGCCGGTGCTGGACTTCGCGTGGGCGCTGTGCGACATCGTGGAGCAGCTGGACCGGGACCCCATGGGCTCCCGGGCCTCCCGGCCCCAGCACGCGGAGCTGGACTTCACCGAGTCCACCGACCGCATGCTGTTCGAGCGCCGCTTCGGCTGGGTGGACGTCGAGGCCGACTGGATGCCGGCCGAGGAGGCGCCGCTCACCTTCTCCCACGCCGAACTCCGCCGTGAGGCCCGCGACTTCCTGCACGACCTGATCGCCGATCTGACCGACCTCCACGAGGACCTGGCGGAGAACCCGGCGATCTGGACCCTTCAGGCGCGCTTCCCCCGCATCCCCTGAAGCCTCACCTCTCCACGACGACTCACCCCTCCACCCGGATCCCCAGCTCCGCCGCCAGCACCGGCGCCAGATCCAGCAGCTGCCCCGTGCTGATCACCGCCCCCGACAGCCGGTCCAGCCCCCGCGCGATCTCCAGCGAAGCGGCCCCGCGCAGGTCCACGTCCGTCAGCGTGACCCCGCTGAAGTCCGCCTCCTTCAGCGTGCAGTCCACGAACTCGACCCGCTCCAGGCGGGCGCCCGCGAAGTCCGGCTCGACCAGGACGCAGGACTCGAAGACGACGTCCTTGAGGCGGGCCTCGCGGAGGTTGAGGTAGTCGAGCTTTCCGCCGCGGACCACGACCCGTTCCAGGACGGCGCCGTGCAGCTGGGTGCCGCCCAGGCGCGCGTCGGTCAGCTCGGCGTCGCGGAAGGTGGCCTCGGCGAGATCGGTGCCGACCCCGCGCAGGCCGCTGAGCACGGTGTCGAGGAAGCGGGCCTGGCGCAGGCCCGTCTCGTCCACCGCGCAGTCTCTGAGCGCACAGTCCAGAAACCGGGCGCCCGCCCCGCGCTGCCCGGCCAGATCCGCCTCCCGGAACTCCAGCCCGTCGTAGTCGCCGTCCGGCTCCAACTCTCCGTCGGCCCACGGTTCCAGCGGCGGCAGCCGCAGCTCCGGGCGCTGCACGCCCTTCACCTTCGCCCCGCCCGTCGCTCTCCTCGTCATGGCCTCCATGCTGCACCCCGCCACTGACAGTCCCCCTCGGCCGATTCCCCCTTGACCTAAAGCTTGGTTGAGGTTGAAGAGTGGACGGGCACCAGTCGCGACAAAGACACAGCGACAGGCACACAGCCACACAGCCAGCACAGCCCTGGGGGAGCCCATGCACGCCGTCCGCCTGCACGCCTTCGGTCCGGCCGAGAACCTCGTCCTCGAAGAGGTCGCGGATCCCGTGCCCGGCCCGGGGCAGGTGCGTGTCGCGGTCCGTGCGGCCGGCGTGCACCTGCTCGACACGGCGCTGCGGGAGGGCCACCAGGGCCCGCTGCCCGAACTGCCCGCCCTGCCGACCGTGCCCGGCCGGGAGGTCGCGGGCGTGGTCGACGCGCTCGGCGACGGCGTCGACGCGTTGTGGCTGGGCAAGCGGGTGGTCGCCCACCTCGGCTTCGCGCCCGGGGGCTACGCCGAACTCGCCGTCACCGACGTCGAGCGCCTGCACGAGATCCCCGGGAACCTGGACTTCGCGGCTGCCGTCGCCATGATCGGCACGGGCCGTACCGCCCTGGGGATCGTGCAGTTCACCGAGCTGGGACCGGACGACGTGGTCGTCGTACCGGCCGCGGCCGGCGGCATCGGCACGCTGCTCGTGCAGTACGCCAAGAACGCCGGAGCGGTGGTGATCGGGCTCGCGGGCGGGGCCGAGAAGACCGCCCGCGTCCGGGCCGAGGGCGCCGATCTCGCCGTCGACTACACCGACCCCGACTGGCCCGCGAAGGTCCGCGCCCACCTGGGCGGACTCGCGAGGCCAACCGCGCATCAAGAGGGGACGGCAACTGTCGTGTACGACGGCGTCGGCGGCGAGGTCGCCCGGGAAGCCGTCGCGCTGCTCGGGCCGGGCGGGCGGCACCTCGTCTTCGGCTGGTCGGCGGAGGGGATCGGGCCCGGCCAGGGGCACCACGTCGAGGGCCTCTCCGAGTCCGTCCTCGGACCGGCCATGCTCCAGAAGGCAGGAGGGCTGCGCGCACTCGAACTGCGCGCCCTCGCCGAGGCCGCCCAGGACCGGCTGCGCCCGGCCGTCACCCGTTTCCCGCTCGCCGAGGCAGCCGCCGCCCACCGGGCGCTGGAGAACCGCGGCACGATCGGAAAGGTGGTGCTGGAACCATGAAGAGAGCCATGAAGGCCGGCCCCTCGACTGCCGGCCGAACAGGTGAACCTGGCGCAGCCGTTCCCGGCATACCCGGCGAAGCCGACCCCTACCGCTGGTGGGGCCTGGTCGTCGTCGGCCTCGCCCAGCTCATGGTGATCCTGGACGGGACCATCGTGAACATCGCGCTCCCCTCCGCCCAGCGCGACCTGCACATGTCCGACGGCAACCGGCAATGGGTCATCACCGCCTACGCCCTCGCCTTCGGCGGGCTCCTGCTGCTGGGCGGCCGCATCGCCGACCTCGTCGGCCGCAGACGCAGCTTCGTCATCGGTCTGATCGGGTTCGCTGCCGCCTCCGCGCTCGGGGGCGCGGCCGCCTCCTCCGGCATGCTCTTCTGCGCCCGCGCCCTTCAGGGCGTCTTCGCCGCGATCCTCGCGCCCGCCACGCTCAGCCTGGTGACCACGACGTTCACCGACCCACGAGAGCGCGCCAAGGCGTTCGGGATCGTCGGCGCCCTCGGCGGCAGCGGCACCGCGGTCGGATTCGTCGTGGGCGGCCTGACCGCCGAGTACCTCAGCTGGCGCTGGTGCCTGTATGTCAACGTGCCCATCGCCACCGTCACGGTGCTCGGCGCCTTCGCCCTCCTGCGCGAGCGCCCCGGCACCGCGAGCGCGGGGGCCCGGCTGGACGTGCTCGGCGTACTGCTCGGCTGTGGCGGGCTCGTCGCGCTCGTCTACGGCTTCAGCGAGGCCGACGCGCTCGGCTGGACCGACTCCCTGGTCCTTGGCCTGTTCGCGGGCGGGGTGCTGCTGCTCGGGCTGTTCGTCGCGTGGCAGCAGCGGGCGACCAGCCCGCTGCTCCCGCTGCACATCATCAAGGACCGCAACCGCGCGGGCAGCGTCCTGACGATGATGCTCGCGATCATCGGCCAGTTCGCGCTGTTCCTGTTCATGACCTACTACCTCCAGGTCGTCCTCGGCTACTCGCCGGTCAAGGCGGGCCTGGCCTTCCTGCCGCTGACCGCCGCGATCCTCGCCGGTTCCACCCAGATCTCGGCACGCCTGCTCACGCACGTCGCCCCGCGCCTGCTGATGGTGCCCGGCACACTCCTCGCCATGACCGGCCTGCTGCTGCTGACCCGGCTGACCGTGCACTCCTCGTACGCCACCGAGGTCCTGCCCGCCCTGCTGCCGATGGGCGTCGGCGTCGGCATGACGTTCATGGCGATCTTCGCCACCGCCACCGCCGGCGTCTCGCCGCGTGACGCAGGCGTCACCTCGGCCACGGTCAACACCGCGCAGCAGGTGGGCGGTTCGATCGGTACGGCCCTGCTCAACACCATCGCCACCACGGCCGGCGACCGCTACGTCACCGCCCACCTGCACCACCCCGCCCAGAAGGCCGCCGTGGTCCGGGCGGGCCTGGTGCACGGCTACACCGTGGCCATCTGGTGGGCGGTCGGCGTGATGCTGATGGCTTCTGTGGTCGCGGGCCTGTTCGTGACGGCCAAGGCCCCCAAGAACCGGGCACCGGCCGACGCGCCGGTCGCGGAGCCGGCCACCTAGGCCTACAGGGCCCAGCCCCTCAGTGCCGGCCGGCCACCTTGTCCGCCACCCGCGCAAGGCGCGACGACTCCGTGCCCGGCCGCAGGCGTTCGCGCTGGTCGGCGGCGCGGTAGGTGGCGTACATGCCCTGCACGCCGAGCCAGCGGAAGGGCTCCGGCTCCCACTTGCGGACCTTGTGGTTCACCCACGGCAGGTCGGTCAGCTCGGTGCGGCCGGCCTGCCCCGAGTCCTGCTGGACCAGGTCGCGCAGCGTGCGGGCGGCCAGGTTGGCGGTGGCGACGCCCGAGCCGACGTAACCGCCCGCCCAGCCCAGGCCCGTCGAACGGTCCAGGGTGACGGTCGCGCACCAGTCGCGCGGCACCCCCAGCACACCCGACCAGGCGTGCTCCACCCGCACCCCGGCCAGCGCCGGGAAGAAGCGCACGAGGATCTCGTGCAGCGCCTCGATCGTCGCCTCCTGCGTACGACCGTCGTTGTCCGTCCGCGAGCCGAAGCGGTACGGCACCCCGCGCCCGCCGAGCGCGATCCGGCCGTCGGCGGTGCGCTGCGCGTACATGTAGGCGTGCGCCATGTCGCCGAGGGTCTCCCGGCCCTCCCAGCCGATCGCCGCCCACTGCTCGTCCGTCAGCGGCTCGGTGGCGATCATCGAGGAGTTCATCGGCAGCCAGGTCCGCCGCTGCCCCTTCAGGGACGCCGTGAAGCCCTCGGTGCAGCGCAGGACGTAGGGCGCGCGGACGGTGCCGTACGGGGTGACGGCGTGCTTGGGACGGAGCTCCGTCACCGGAGTCGCCTCGTGGATGGTGACGCCGAGGGCTTCCACGGCCGCCGCCAGCCCCTTCACCAGCTTCACCGGGTGCAGCCGGGCCCCGTGCGGGGTCCAGGCCGAGCCGACCGCGTCCGCGATCCTGATCCGCTCGGCCGTCTGCCGGGCGCCGTACAGCTCGCGGTCCTTCTCGCCGTACGACAGCTCGTGCTCGTGGAACGCCTTGAGCCGCGCCAACTGGGCGGGCGTGGTGGCCACTTCGAGCACCCCGCCCTGGTGGACGTCGGCCTCGATGCCCTCGTGCCGGGCGACCCGGACGACCTCGTCCACGGTGTCGTTCATCGCCTTCTGCAGCCGTACGGCGGCCTCGTGGCCGTGCAGCTTCGCGTACCGGTCGCGGCCCGCGATGCCGTTGTACAGCCAGCCGCCGTTGCGGCCGGAGGCGCCGTAACCGCAGAACTTCTGCTCCAGGACGGTGATCCGCAGGAAGGGGGCGGCCTTCTTCAGGTAGTACGCCGTCCACAGGCCCGTGTACCCGCCGCCGACGATCACCACGTCCGCCGAGGCGTCCCCGGTCAGCGGCTCCCGCATCGCCGGAAGGCCGTCGTCCGCGTACCAGAAGGAGATGCCGCCGTTGACGGCACTGCTTGCCGAGCTGCTCATGCGCGGGACGTTAACCCCTCAGGGCGGCCAGTGTCTCCTTCGGATTCCATGCTTTTCCACGGCCTCTGACCAGCGGCTGACACGCAAGCCCGATGAGCACCGAGAAGAAGTGCCCGAAGTCGGTGAAGGTCGCCCCATCGGTCAGCGGCAGACCGAAGACCGCCAGCACCAGCAGCACGTACCCGTACCGCCAGGGCGGCGCGATCCGGTACGCCAGCACCCCGATCACCCCGGCCAGCGCGTAACTCACCCCGATGTCCAGGGTGTTGACCGCCGAGTGCGGGGCGATCCCGTCCCGGATCGCCTTCAGCAGGATGCCCTCGCTGAGCAGCGAGGCCAGCACATGCGCCAGCGCACACACCCCCAGCCAGCGGGCCGTGCCCAGCCAGCGCTCCACCTGCGCATGGAAGACGGTGTACAGGAAGGCGTACGGAAACCAGTGCCCGGTGTCGACCCACATCGCGCTCGCCACCAGCACCCGCACCGGATTGCGCGACAGCTCGTGGATGTTCGTCGAACGCTGCCGCAGGAAGTGCTCCTCGAACTCCGGCGACATGCGGTGCAGGGCGACGGTCGTGACGAACAGGACCGCCAGCCACACGTACGTGCCGGGAGAACTGCGGAAGAACGCCCCCACCGCACTCAGGCCCCGGTTGATTCGCATGAGCCGATTCACGCACGCCGGTGCCGTCCCGGGCGTGACCGACATCCCCGGAGGGCGGGCCGGCGGGCGTCCTCCCCGGGGACCGGGAGCGGCTGCCGGCACGGCGTGGACAGGTCGAGGTGCGGTGCGGCTCCGGCCAGCGAGCGGGCCGTCGCCTCCGCCTCCGCACGGGTCGGCACGCAGACGGCGAGGAGACGGAACGGCGCGGAGGGCCACAGCTCTGCGCAGACGGCGGGCCGGCCCGGCCGCAGGACGACGAAATCCGCGCCGCCCAGGTGGCAGCGCGTGCCGATGCACCGGAACCCGGGGATCCACAACCCGCGCACCGGATCCCCGCGCAGGGCACGCCACCAGTCCGGCTCGACGGTCACCCGGCACACCGCCGCCAGCGGCACCCGCACCTCACCGCGCCGCGCGGCCAGCCGCTCCCGCCACGTCAGTCGTACGACCAGCTCGTCGCCGTCCGCGGCCATCCACGCCATCGCCCCTGGTCCCTTGCTAGTGAGCCGCCCTCACGCCCGCGCCCGGCGGCGCACTGGAGGAGAGCCAGGTGATGATCCGGCTGACGTCGGAGCTGGAGACGATGCCGACGACACGGCCGTCCGTGACGACCAGGGCCCGGCGGGCGGGGCCGGCCTCCAGGTTCGGCAGCAGCTGGGCCAGGGAGTCGTCGGGGCCGGCGACCGGGATGTCGGCGAGCGGCACCATCACCGCCTCCAGCGTGGTCGAGCCGCGGTCGGCCTCCGGCACCTGGCCCGCCTGCCGCACACTGACCAGCCCCAGCGGATGCCCCTCCGGATCGACGACCGGGAAGGCCGAGTGCCGGTAGCGCCACGACGGACCGCCGAGGAACTCCCCCACGGTCGTCCCGGCGACCACGGTCACCGGATCGGCGCTCATCGCCTGCCGGACGCGTACGGAGGCCAGCAGCTCGCGGAGCTTGGCCTGGCTGCCTTCCAGCGTCGCCATCGCGACCATGAACCAGCCGATGAGCAGCAGCCACAGCCCGTCGACGAACTCGCGGGTCATCGCGATGTACAGGCCGGCGGCGACCAGCAGCCAGCCCAGCATGCGTCCGGCGGCCGTGGCGACCGCGGTGGCCCGCAGCCGGTCGCCGGTGCGCCACCACACCAGGGCGCGCAGCAGCCGCCCGCCGTCCAGGGGCGCGGCGGGCAGCACGTTGAACACCGCCAGCAGGATGTTGATCCCGGCCAGCCAGGCGAGCGACTCCACGAGCAGCGCCGGGCCGCGCAGCGCGTGCGCCCACCAGGTGAGCAGGGCGAACACCCCGCCCAGCAGGAAGCTGACCAGCGGCCCGACACCGGCGATGCGCAGCTCCGCGGCCGGACCGGGCGCCTCGCTGCGCAGGCGTGCCGCCCCGCCCAGCAGCCACAGGGTGATCTCGTCGCCGGCGACCCCGTTGCGGCGGGCCACCAGCATGTGGGCGAGCTCGTGGGCCAGCAGGGACAGCAGGAACACCACCGCCGTCGTCACGCCCGCCAGCCAGTAGGCCCAGCCGGGGCTGCCCGGATGGGCGTGGGGCAGCCGCCCCTCGGCGAGCCCGAAGGCGATCAGCAGGAAGATGACCAGGACGCTCCAGTGCACGCCGACGCGGATGCCCGCCACGCGTCCCAGCGAGAAGGTCGCCCCCACGGCAGACACCTCCCTACCGCGCGCTCACCGCACGCAGCCGACGTCCAGCACCTCGATGACGTCGCCGTGCACGGTGTAGACCAGCCAGCACCACTCGCCGAAGACCGCGGACAGGTCCGCTTCCTGTGTCGTGGTGTCGTGGGAGACCGCGCCGATGAGCGCGAGAATCTCCTGGTGCGTCTCGTCCGGCACGTCGTAGAGCACATCGGCGGCCTGCTGGAGCAGTTCGACTTTCATGACGCCCCCGCACAGCTCTCGGAGAGCCCCCGTACGGCGTCCTACAGGGAACAGTTTCATCCCCTGTGTACCCATTTGGTTGCACCTATGTGAAGCCCCTCCGGGATCGGTGACGCTTCAACGTTCGCGCGCGCTGGTATTCCTGGGTGCTCCTGTGACAGCTGTGCCCTGCGATACCCGTGATGACGACTACGACGGAGCTTCAAGGTGGGGCATGAGAACTGAACAGAGGGTTCGACGCGGTCGTCGTCGAGTCAGTCTGAAGACACGCACGTGGGTGGCGCTGGGGGCGGTCGTCGCCGGCGGCGGCGCGGCGTTGGCAACCGTAGCGATGGCCGGGTCGGGAGGCCATGCCGGAGCGTCGGGCACGCCGGGACCGATCAAGACGCATGTCCACTCGCTGTCCCTGGCCGGGGCCAGTGCGTCGCTCAAGGCGCTGGGGGCCCGGTCCACGGCTCCGTTCAGCATGGTGGGTGTCACCTGGAACGGCGCGCACGCCAAGCTGCGCGGCACGGTGGAGGTACGGACCCGTTCCGCCACGAGCGGCCACTGGACCTCATGGCTGAAGATGCAGCAGCCTGACGACATCCCCGACGCCGCCGAGCTGAACCGTCCCGGTGTGCGGGGCGGAATGTCGCCCATGTGGTCCGGGCCGTCGAACGGAATCCAGGTACGCGCGACCGGCGCGGGCAGGACGACCGCGCTGCCCGCCGGGCTGCGGGTGGACCTGGTCGACCCGGGCAAGCCCGCCACCGGCGGGACGCAGGACTCCGGCATGGGCCTGGCGGGATACGCCATGGGCACGGCAGCCACCGACACCGCGACGCCGACGGACAGCGTCGCCCCGACCGACACCGCGACGGCCACGGCAGGCAGCGACGCTTCGGGCTCCCCCACCGCGACGGACTCCGCCTCGCCCACGGACTCCGCCTCGGCCACGGACTCGGCATCCGGCACGCCGTCCACCGGGACCTCCGCCTCCGCCACCGCTTCCACCTCGCCAAGCGCGTCTCCGACACCCTGGCCCAGCCAGCTCCCGTCGCTGTCCGAGGCGTACCCGTCCTGCACGACCTCCTCCAGCAGCCCCTCCGCGTCGGCGTCGCCGACCCCGCCGGACCCGATGCCGGCCGCGACCACCTCGACGGTGGCGCCGCCCACCGTGGTCACCCGGGCCGGCTGGGGCGCGGACGAGTGCGCGCGGGAATCGGGTTACCCGATGTACGGCTCGGCGGTGAAGGTGATGTTCGTCCACCACACGGACACCACCAACAACTACTCCTGCGCCGACTCCCCGGCGATCGTGCGCGGCATCTACGCCGAGCACCTCAACCAGGGCTGGCGCGACCTCGGTTACAACTTCCTCGTCGACAAGTGCGGCACCATCTTCGAGGGCCGCTTCGGCGGGATGGCGCTGCCGCTCGTGGGCGCCCAGACCTACGGCTTCAACACCAACAGCATGGGCGTGGCCGCCATCGGCACGTACACCGACCTCAGCGGCGGCGACTCCACGGCCAGCACCTTCCCCGGGGCCACGCCGAGCCAGGCGATGCTGGGCTCCATCGCCCGCATCGCGGCCTGGAAGTTCGGCATGACCGGCGTGAACCCGGGCACCGCTACCGCGTCGCTGCCCGAGGGAGCCTCCGACAGCTACGGCTTCACCCTGGGCAACAGCTACAACTTCAACGCGATCTCCGGGCACCGCAACGGCTTCGCCACCGACTGCCCCGGCAACCAGCTCTACAACGCCCTGAGCACGATCCGCTCCTACGCGGCCGGCCCGGTCGGCGCGGTCTCCGTCACCGGAATGTCCGGCGGGGCGGCCAAGTCCGGGACGAGCTACTACACCAAGGGCGCGGCCACGGTGAGCTGGACGACCGCCACGCCGTCCGCGGTGATCTCCGGCTTCGACGTCCTGGTCGACGGCAAGGCCGTGGCGCACGCCTCCGGCTCCGCCCGCTCCGCCTCGATCTCGGTCGCCTCCGGCAGCCACACCGTCCAGGTGCGCGCCACCCACGTCCGTGGGGCGACCACGCTGTCCGGCTCGGTCACCCTGGTCGGTGACACGACCGCGCCCACCTTCCCGACCGCCCCCGGCGTGCAGGTGCGCACCGGCACGGTGAACTCCACCGCCGTCCCGGTCACGGTGACCTGGAAGGCCGCCGACAACGCCGCGCTCGCCAAGGTCATGGCGACCTCGCCGTCCTCGGCCACCTTCGGCCCGACGGTGACCTCCTGGCCGACCAGCGCCAAGCCCGGCACCTCGGACCTGTTCGCCCTGAAGGCGTACGACGTGGCCGGCAACGCCGGCGGCACCTCCGTCTCCCGGACGCCGAACATCGTCCAGGAGACCTCCACCACCCGGACCGGCACCTGGGCACAGCGGAGCGGCACCAGCTACCTCGGCGGCTACTCCTACAGTTCCTCGTCCGCCGCAGCCTCGATCAGCTGGACCTTCACCGGACGCTCGGTGGCCTGGATCGTCTCGCGGGCCTCCACCTCCGGCCAGGCGTACGTCTACGTCGACGGCACCAAGGTCACCACGGTGGACCTGAAGTCCTCCACCACCCTCTACCGCCAGGCGATCTGGACCAAGACCTGGTCCAGCTCCGCCAAGCACACCCTGAAGATCGTCGTGGTCGGCACCTCGGGCCGCCCGACCATCACGACCGACGGCATCGCAACCATCGGCTGACCGCTCGGCCGCACCCACGAAGAAGCCCTCTGCCCGCGGGAAGTCCGCGGGCAGAGGGCTTTTTTCAGAGCCCCCTGTCGGATTCGAACCGACGACCTTCGCTTTACAAGAGCGGCGCTCTGACCAGCTGAGCTAAGGAGGCCTGCACCCACCCGGGGTGTGTGCCTGTGCAGTGTACCCACGTCCCGGCCCGGCCCTGTCGAAAATTTCCGCGAAGTTCACAGGGGCGCGGCTACTGACATACCTGGTGAACGGCAGGTACCGTCCTGATCCTGTTCACTCGCGTGGACTACATCAACCACCTTCCTACAACGGATCGTCCGGCACGTTCCTGCCGGTAGAAGGGGGCCCATTCACCATGGCCACTGTCACGTTCGACAAGGCGACCCGGATCTACCCGGGTTCCACCAAGCCCGCCGTCGACCAGCTCGACATCGCGATCGAGGACGGCGAGTTCCTCGTCCTGGTCGGCCCGTCGGGCTGCGGAAAGTCCACCTCCCTGCGGATGCTCGCGGGTCTGGAGGACGTCAACGGCGGCGCCATCCGCATCGGTGACCGCGACGTCACCCACCTGCCGCCCAAGGACCGGGACATCGCCATGGTGTTCCAGAACTACGCGCTCTACCCGCACATGACGGTCGCCGACAACATGGGCTTCGCGCTCAAGATCGCCGGCGTCAACAAGGCGGAGATCCGGCAGAAGGTCGAGGAGGCCGCGAAGATCCTCGACCTCACCGAGTACCTGGACCGCAAGCCGAAGGCGCTCTCCGGCGGTCAGCGCCAGCGTGTCGCGATGGGCCGCGCCATCGTGCGCGAGCCGCAGGTGTTCCTCATGGACGAGCCGCTGTCCAACCTGGACGCCAAGCTCCGCGTGTCCACCCGTACGCAGATCGCCTCGCTGCAGCGCCGTCTCGGCATCACCACCGTCTACGTCACCCACGACCAGGTCGAGGCCATGACGATGGGCGACCGGGTGGCCGTGCTGAAGGACGGCCTGCTCCAGCAGGTCGACTCGCCGCGGAACATGTACGACAAGCCCGCGAACCTCTTCGTCGCCGGCTTCATCGGCTCCCCGGCCATGAACCTGGTCGAGGTCCCGATCACCGACGGCGGCGTGAAGTTCGGCAACAGCGTCGTGCCGGTCAACCGCGACGCCCTGACGGCCGCCGCCGACAAGGGTGACCGCACGGTGACGGTCGGCGTCCGCCCCGAGCACTTCGACGTCGTCGAGCTGAACGGCTCCACCGCGGCCTCCCTGTCCAAGGACAGCGCCGACCAGCCGGCCGGTCTGGCCGTCTCCGTGAACGTCGTCGAGGAGCTGGGCGCCGACGGCTACGTCTACGGCTCCGCCGAGGTCGGCGGCGAGATGAAGGACCTGGTGGTCCGCGTGAACGGGCGCCAGGTGCCGGAGAAGGGCTCCACCCTGCACGTCGTACCGCGGCCGGGCGAGATCCACGTGTTCTCGACCTCCACGGGCGCCCGTCTCTCCGACTGACGCAAGTGACGGCAAGGGCCCCGCAGATCGCTGCGGGGTCCTTTGCTTTGCCGTCGGGCGGCCGTAGCGCGGCCGTCGGGCGGAGAAAGGTCAACCCCCTACCCAGAATGCGGCGCGATCTCATCCCCCATTAGAGTGACTCAATGTCGCCACGTCATTACCGGGCGCTACCCTCACACGCGTGAAGCACTCCACCACTCCTCAGACGCGACGCGGCCACCGGGGCGGCCCTGCCCGCCGGATCGGCCGCACTCTCGCCCTCGTCCTGCCCGTCGTCCTGGTGCTCTCGGGGACCCTCGCGGTCACCCGGGTCAACTGGACGGGCAGCCCCTCCAGCTCGGTGCTCACCGCCACGGACGTCTCCGCGACGGTGGTCCCCGCCAAGTCGGCCGCCCGCGCCCCGCAGGACGTGCTCCGCGACGAGCTGGTCGCCGAGCTGCAGCACAAGAACCCGGGGGTGGTCCTCACCCACCTCCAGCAGGCGGTCAACGGCCACCCCGCGCTGGCCCGGCACTGCACGTCCATCGCCCGCACCCTCGGCCGGACCGCGGTGCGCATCTACGGCGCCTCGCGCGCGCAGTCGTACGCCCGCCCGGTGTGCGACACGGCCTTCGCCTCGGGCGTGCTGGCCGCGCACAGCTGAGCCGAGGTACGACGCCTGCTTGCCCGATGCCGCTCCGGTACCGGGCAAGCGGCGGTTGGGAAGTCGGTAACGGCACCTTAAGGAGCACGCCGCTGCCGCCGGACCCGGTCGGGGCGCCACGTACA
Source organism: Streptomyces sp. NPDC002676 (assembly GCF_053592455.1). Classification (NCBI taxonomy): domain Bacteria; kingdom Bacillati; phylum Actinomycetota; class Actinomycetes; order Kitasatosporales; family Streptomycetaceae; genus Streptomyces; species Streptomyces sp. NPDC002676. Next base: position 450,172 of record NZ_JBSFVT010000004.1, read on the forward strand.
GTGCGGTCATGACCCATCCGAGCGCCGCCCTCCGCCCCACTCAAGCCGTCATCCTGGCCGGTGGCCAGGGCTCACGGCTGCGTCCGTACACCGATGACCGGCCCAAGCCGATGGTCGAGATCCCCGGTACGGGCACGCCGATCATCGGTCACCAGCTGACCTGGCTCGCCGAGGAGGGCGTGACGGACGTGGTGGTCTCCTGCGGCCACCTCGCCGAGGTCCTGCAGAAGTGGCTCGACACGGCCGACCTGCCCGTGTCCGTCACCACCGTGGTGGAGACCGAGCCCCTCGGCCGCGGCGGCGGCCTCAAGTACGCCGCCGCGCATCTCCCCCACCCCGACCGGCCGTGGTTCGCCACCAACGGCGACATCTGGACCCGCTTCTCCCTGCGGGACATGGCCGACTTCCACACGGAGCGGGATGCCGTCGCGACCCTGGCGCTGGCACGTCCGCGGATTCCGTGGGGTGCGGTGAAGACCGACGGCTTCGGGCACATCACCGACTTCATCGAGGCGCCGCCGTCGACGTTCGAGATCAACGCCGGTGTGTACGTCTTCTCGCCCGAGTTCGCCTCGATGCTGCCGGAGCGGGGGGATCACGAGCGGACCACGTTTCCCCGGCTGGCCAGGGAGCGGAAGCTGGCCGGGTTCCCCCTTCCGCAGGGGGCCTACTGGCGGGCCATCGATACGGCCAAGGATCTGACGGAAGCGGCCAAGGAACTGGCTGCCCTGGGTCGGTGAGCGACGCCAAAAGGGCCCCGTACCTCTCCTGGTACGGGGCCCCTTTGTTTCGTTTGTTTCCTGGATCAGCCCAGCAGACCGCCCACCAGCCCCGGCTGGCCCGTGGAGGAGCTGCCGCCGGTGCTGGTCGGGCTGCCGCCGGCGGGGGAGCCGGTGGAGCCGCCTGTGGGGCCTGTCGTGGTGCTGGGGGCGCCGCCGCCTGACGGGGCGGAGTTGCGGGGCGGGATCTGACCCGTGGTGCCCTGCGTCTGGCTGGGGGTCGTGGTCGTACCGCCGGTGGTGGTGCGGGTCGCGCCCGGGGTCGCCGCCGCGCCGGAGGGGCTCGCGCCGGCCGTCGTCGCGCCGCCCGTGGGCGAGGCGGGGGCCGACGGGGTGCTGCGGTGCCGCTTGCCCGGCTCCTCCGGGAGCGGGGAGCCCGGCAGGTTGTTGCGCGGGGCCTCGCCGGGGCCGGGGACGACCACGCGGCTGGAGTCGCGGACGGCGCCGCCGAGCAGGGAGCCGAGGAGCAGGGTGAGGCCGACCGTGACGGCCGTGATCAGGGCGCCGCGGCGCAGGACGTAGCGGCGCAGCTCCCAGATGTCGGCGCGGGGGCCGAGCCGCCGCCAGGCGCTGCCCGCGAGGCGGCCGTCCACGGAGTAGACGGGGGCGCCCGCGATGATCAGCGGGGACCAGGCGGCGAGGTAGATGATGTCGGGGGCGTCGTACGCCGGGACCGTCTTCCAGCTGACGGTGACGATCAGGGCGGCGGAGAGCAGGGCGCCGAGCACGGCGGCCACGCGCTGCCAGCAGCCGAGGATGGTGAGGACGCCCACGACCACCTGGAGGAAGGCGATCACCAGGCCGGAGCCGACCGGGTGGTGCAGGGCGAACTGGCGCAGCGGCTCGGCGACGTCCCAGGGGTGCAGGGTGTTGAGCCACTTGACCATGGAGCCGCGTTTGCCGCCGTCGAAGTAGACGGGGTCGCAGAGCTTGCCCATGCCGGCGTAGATGGAGATGAAGCCGAGGAAGATGCGCAGCGGGAGGAGGACGACGCCCAGGTTCATGCGACGCCCGGGGTAGTAGGCGTGCCGGGATGGGTCGTCGCTCTGGCGCCTGGTGTGGCGGGGGGCGCCGGTGTCGCCGGGGTCCGGCGGGTAGTCGTCGTACTCGTCGAACTCGTCGTCACCGTACGGAGGTTCGCCGTAGGGCGGTTCGCCGTAGGGCGGTTCGTCGTAGGCGCTGCCGACCGTGCGCATGTGCGGCAGGAGGCGGGTGCCGCCGTCGGGGGCGGTGCGCTGGCGGCCGAGGACCGGGGTCTCGACGCTCTGGTCGAGGTGGCCGTAGGCGTCGGCGTAGCCGGTCTCCACGCGCGGGATGACCTGGGTGGCGCCGGCCTCGGTGGCGGGGTCGTCGGGGTGGCGGACGCTGCTGCCCCGCACGGCCTGGAGCAGCCGGTGCGCACCGGTGTCGTCAGGGGCGGACCTGCCGCTCCAGACGACGGGGCGCCGGCGGCCGGAGGCGGCGCCCGCCCGGCCCGCGCCGCCCACGCCGGGGATGCGCGCGGTGTCCTGGCCGGCGTTCAGGGGCCGGGCGATCCGCGGGTATTGGCTGCGCTTGGCCGAGGCGCCCAGCTGCACGCGGAAGCTGGCGTGATTGACGATGACCTGCGCCGGATCGCTCGGCACCTTCACCATGCTCAGCGCGGGAGCGTCGTCGAGCCCGGACTTGAAGCCCGACGAGCGGTCCCCCGTGGGTGTGCGGGGTGTTCTGGTGTCCACACTCATCTAACCGAGTGATGCGGAGTTAGGACACTGCCGCGGTCCGCCCGGATGTGTCCGGACTCCGTCAAGCTCGCCCCGAACGCCGGTTGGACGCCAGAATTACCCCCTACGGGTGAAGTTGCGGACGCCTGTTCAGGCGCGCCGACTCGCCGCCTCGTACAGCACGATCCCCGCCGCCACACCGGCGTTCAGCGACTCGGCACCACCCGGCATCGGGATGCGCACCCGGAAGTCGCAGGTCTCGCCGACCAGGCGGGACAGGCCCTTGCCCTCGCTGCCGACCACGATGACCACCGGGCCCTCGAGGGCTTCCAGGTCACCGAGTTCGACCTCACCGTCGGCGGCCAGGCCGACGATCGTCATCCCGGCCTTCTTGTACGCCTCCAGGGTCCGCGTCAGGTTGGTGGCGCGGGCGACCGGGGTGCGGGCGGCCGCACCGGCGGACGTCTTCCAGGCACCGGCCGTCATACCGGCCGAGCGGCGCTCGGGCACGACGACGCCGTGGCCGCCGAAGGCGGAGACGGAGCGGACGACCGCGCCGAGGTTGCGCGGGTCGGTGACGCCGTCGAGCGCGACGATCAGCGGGTCGGCGCCCTCGTCGTAGGCGGCGTCGGCGAGGTCCTCGGGGTGCGCGTACTCGTACGGCGGGACCTGGAGGACCAGGCCCTGGTGGTTGAGGCCGTTCGTCATGCGGTCCAGCTCGGGGCGCGGGGCCTCCATCAGGTTGATGCCACCGCGCTCGGCGGCGAGCTGGAGGGCCTCGCGGACGCGCTCGTCGTTGTCGATGAACTGCTGGACGTAGAGGGTGGAGGCGGGCACGCCCTCGCGAAGCGCCTCGATCACCGGGTTACGGCCGACCACCAGCTCGGACGCCGACCTGCCGCCGCCCCGGCGCTGCTGCGGGCGGCCCTGCGCGCGGCGGACCTTGGCCGCGGCGGCGCGCTGCTTGGCGTGACCCTTGCGCATCTCGGCGGGCGGGGTCGGCCCCTTGCCCTCCAGGCCTCGGCGCCGCTGGCCGCCACTGCCGACCTGCGCGCCCTTCTTGCCGGACATGCGGCGGTTGTTCGCGGCCATGAGTTACTCGTCTCCGTTGAGCTTCGTACGTACGTTTATGCAGTGTGCCGCCCGGGGGGCCGGGCGGCACAGTCGATCATGCGGGGCTAGCGGGCGCCGAGGGTCCAGCGCGGGCCCTGCGGGCTGTCCTCGATGACCAGACCGGACTGGTTCAGCTGATCGCGGATGGCGTCGGCGGTGGCCCAGTCCTTGCGGGCGCGAGCGGACTCGCGCTGGTCCAGGACGAGCCGGACGAGGCTGTCGACCACGCCGTTCAGCTCCTCGCCGCGGCGCGCGTCCTCGCCGGCCCAGTGCGGGTCGAGCGGGTCGAGGCCGAGCACGCCCAGCATGGCCCGCACCTCGGCGAGGCGGGCGATCGCGCCGTCCTTGTCGTCGGCGGCCAGCGCGCTGTTGCCCTGGCGGACGGTGTTGTGCACGACGGCGAGCGCCTGCGGCACGCCGAAGTCGTCGTCCATCGCCTCGGCGAAGGCGGGCGGGACCTCGGCCGCCGGCTCCACGCTCTTCCCGGCCAGCTCGGTGACGCGCTGCACGAAGCCATCGATCCGCGCGAACGCGGACTCGGCCTCGCGCAGGGACTCCTCGCTGTACTCGATCATCGAGCGGTAGTGCGGGGTGCCGAGGTAGTAGCGCAGGACGATGGGCCGCCACTGCTTCGTCATCTCGGAGACCAGCACGCTGTTGCCGAGCGACTTGGACATCTTGTCGCCGGCGATGGTGACCCAGGCGTTGTGCAGCCAGTACCGGGCGAACTCGTCGCCGTAGGCCTTGGCCTGGGCGATCTCGTTCTCGTGGTGCGGGAAGATCAGGTCGATGCCGCCGCCGTGGATGTCGAAGGCGGAGCCCAGGTACTTGTGGGCCATCGCCGAGCACTCCAGGTGCCAGCCGGGGCGGCCCTCTCCCCACGGGGTCGGCCAGGTGGGCTCGCCCGGCTTGGCGGACTTCCACATGGCGAAGTCGCGCGGGTCCCGCTTGCCGGTCTCGCCCTCGCCGGAGGGCTGGAGCAGGTTGTCCAGCTCCTGCCGGGACAGCTCCAGGTACTGCGGGAAGGACCGTACGTCGAAGTAGACGTTGCCGTCGGCCTCGTAGGCGTGCCCGCGCTCGATGAGGCCCTGCATCATCTCGACCATCTCGGTGACATGGCCGGTGGCGCGGGGCTCGTACGTCGGGGGCAGGCAGCCGAGGGCGTGGTAGCCGTCGTTGAACGCGCGCTCGTTCTCGTACCCGATCGACCACCAGGGCCGGTTCTGCTCCTGGGCCTTGGCGATGATCTTGTCGTCGATGTCGGTGACGTTGCGGACGAACGTGACGTCGTAGCCGCGGTACTGGAACCAGCGGCGCATGATGTCGAAGTTCAGATACGAGCGGACGTGCCCGATGTGCGGTGGCGCCTGCACGGTGGCACCACAGAGGTAGATCGAGACACAGCCCGGCTTGAGCGGGGTGAAGTCACGGATCTGCCGGGCGTTGGTGTCGTACAGGCGAATAGTCACCACTCCAGGGTAGTGGGCGCCGGGTGGTGCCTCGTGCCGCTTGCCTCAGAACATGCCCACGACCTTCTTCGGCGTGATCCTGACGACGACGCGGTCGGCGTCGCCGGCGGAGGCCGGGTTGAACTCCGCGTACTTCTTGCCGGTGTACTTCATCGAGAGTTCGTCGATCAGTTCTCTGGCGCCGTCCGTGCTGAGCTCCGCGGTGCCCCGGATCTCGCCGTAGACGTACGGCATCTCGGGGTCCTGGACGACGACGCTCACGCGGGGGTCGCGGTCGAGGTTCTTCTTCTTACGGCGGTCGACGGTGGTGGAGAACAGAATCTGGTCCCCGTCCCGCTTCACCCACACAGGGGACAGCTGCGGACTGCCGTCGGGCTGGATCGTGCCGACCACGATGAAGACGGGACCGTCGAGCAGGGACTTGAGCCGGTCGGACAGGGCGGCGGGCATGGGGGTACCTCCGAAGGCCTCGGTCAGCGGTGAATCTACGATGACTCGCGGTGATCACACGGTCGCTCTGCGGGTACCCTCGCACGCCCCCAGCCGACCCGCACGACGAACACGCCCAGGCCTGCCGACGGCCACACCGCCGCCCTGCCGGCCGCCAGGCCGGCATACCCCCGGTCCCTGTCGGGCACCTTCAGCCCGCCCGCACCGCGAGCAGGCCCGGCTCGCCACCGTCAGCCGACCGGCACCGCGAGCACACCCGGCCCGCCGCCGTCGGCACGTCCACACCCTGCCGGTCGCCACACCCGTGCCCGCCGGCCACACTCAGCCCACCCGCACCCCGAGCTGGCTCTGCCCGCCCCGGTCAGCCCGCCCCACGAGCAGGCCCGGTCCTGTGCTGTCAGCCACCCCGCACCACGGACAGGCTCCACCCGCCACCGTCAGCCGACCCGCACCGCGAGCACACCCGGTCCGCCGCCGTCGGCACGTCCACACCCTGCCGGTCGCCACACCCGTGCCCGCCGGCCACACTCAGCCCACCCGCACCCCGAGCTGGCTCTGCCCGCCC
>NZ_JBSFVT010000004.1:456346-573029 GCF_053592455.1 Streptomyces sp. NPDC002676
GCCCCGGTCAGCCCGCCCCACGAGAGGCCCCGCCCCCTCTTCCACCCAAGGTCAGCCCGTTCGCACCACCAGGGCTGTAGCAACTGCCATCAGGCCCTCCTCGCGGCCCGGGAAGCCCAGGCCGTCCGTCGTGGCTCCGGAGACCGAGACGGGGGCGCCGGCTGCTTCGGAGAGGAGGTTCTGGGCCTCGTCGCGGCGTTTGCCGATCTTCGGACGGGGGCCGATCACCTGGACGGCGATGTTGCCGATGGTGAAGCCGGCCTCGCGGACGATGCGGGCGGCCTCCGTCAGCAAGGTGACGCCGGAGGCGCCGGACCACTCGGGGCGGCCGGTGCCGAAGTGCTGTCCGAGGTCGCCGAGCCCGGCCGCGGAGAACAGCGCGTTGCAGGCCGCGTGGGCGACGACGTCCGCGTCGGAGTGCCCGGCCAGGCCCGGCCCCTCACCCTCCCACTTCAGGCCGGCGCACCACAGCTCGCGGCCCTCTTCGAAGGCGTGGATGTCGGTGCCGATCCCGACCTGGGGCAGCAGGGGGAAGCGGTCAGAAGCCATCGTTCAGCCTCCGGCGTGCCAGGACCGCCTCGGCCAGGACCAGGTCGAGGGGCCGGGTGACCTTGAAGGCCTCCTCGTGCCCGGGGACGGCGACGACCGTGAGCCCCAGCTGCTCGACCATGCTCGCGTCGTCCGTGACGTTGTCGGTGACGGTCTCGTGGGCGCGGACCAGGATCTCCCGGTCGAAGCCCTGCGGCGTCTGCACCGCGCGCAGCCGCGCCCGCTCGGGTGTGGCGACGACCGGTTCGGGGGCCCCGGCCTCGGCCGCGGGCTCGACCTCCTTGACGGTGTCGGCGAGCGGCAGCGCGGGCACGACGGCGGGAGCGCCCTCGCGTACGGCGTCGATGACCGCGTCGACGGTGTCCACGGGGACGAGCGGGCGGGCCGCGTCATGGACGAGGACGATGCCGTACTCGGGCGGCAGGGCGTCCAGGCCGAGCCTGACCGATTCCTGCCGGCTGTCCCCGCCGGGGACGACAAGGAAGTCGGTCCGCTCGGGCAGGGCATGCGCGTCGAGCAGCGACTTGACCTCGGCGGCGCCGTCGGACGGGGCCACGACGACGACCAGGGAGACATGGCGGGACGCGGCCAGCGCGCGGACCGCGTGGATGAGCATGGGCGTGCCGTTCAGCGGCCGGAGCGCCTTGGGGGCGCCCGGGCCGAGGCGTACACCCCGGCCGGCGGCGGGAATCACGGCGGCGACGCCCGCTGGCGTACGAGCCGGGGCGGGCGTGGGGCGCGAAACGTCAGACATCGGTTCCTGTCAGGTTTGTGTGCTCGACCTAGGTGGGTATGGCCTGGAGGAGTGCCGGGCGCGACGCCTTGACCGGACCCTTCCGTGACCCTGGTCGAGCCATCCGCCCGGGCCCGGCACGTCGAGTATCGGGGGGTTCCTTCCCCCGAGAGGTACGGCAGGCGTTCAGGAGCAAAACCGGGGGGAGTGTCCGGGGACGAAGATGCCGCAGCGCCCGGCGACAGGTTCAGTGTCATCGGGCACCGCGGCATTTCACAGTGCTGGGCGCGCGTCAGCGACAGCGCGTCAGGAGGCGAGCACCTCGTCGAGCAGGGCCTCGGCCTTGTCCTCGTTCGTGTTCTCCGCGAGAGCCAGCTCGCTCACCAGGATCTGGCGGGCCTTGGCCAGCATGCGCTTCTCACCGGCGGAGAGACCGCGCTCGCGCTCTCGACGCCACAGGTCACGCACTACTTCGGCGACCTTGATGACATCGCCGGAGGCGAGCTTCTCCAGGTTTGCCTTGTAACGACGAGACCAGTTCGTGGGCTCCTCGGCGTACGGCGCGCGCAGCACCTCGAAGACCCGGTCCAGCCCGTCCTGACCGACCACGTCACGCACACCGACGAACTCTGCATTGTCCGCTGGCACACGCACCGTCAGGTCACCCTGGGCGACCTTCAGCACCAAGTAGGTCTTGTCCACGCCTTTGATCTGGCGAGTTTCGATGGCCTCGATCAGCGCGGCCCCGTGATGGGGATAGACCACGGTGTCGCCAACCTTGAACGTCATGTGACAGGTACCCCTTCCGTGGCTATCCAGGGTAACACGGATACGGCGTCTTCTGAATGGCGTTTTCGCAGGTCAGGGCATATCTCGGGGCTTGACAACAGCAACCGGAACGTGCTGCGAGGGCCCTGCGGAGGCGGGAATTCGCAGGTCGGAGGGGCTCTTCGGGCGGGGTGAAACGCGTACGTTACACACTCCCGGCGCTGTCTCCAAGTGGATGAACATCCCGATTTGTCCACTTCCAAGCGTACGACTTCCGCTACTCCGTTCGGTGACATGAGTCGGGTACGAGACGATTCCGGAATTGATCACAGGCGGCCGGAAGGGCGGCGGCTGATCAATATCCGAGGTGATCCCGCATTCCTTCACCTGAAATTTGCGAGACGTGTTGCGGGGATGCCGACAGTGGTGTTGCGAGTGCGCTATGGGACCTATGGGAATGGCCGACGACTGCGCTGCCAATGTGGCCGATGAGTCACTTGTGACGCCTGGGGTACCCCCAGCCGGAGGGAAGCGTGAGCCTTGGGGGAGGGTCGGGTGCGGCCCCGAGAGAACGGCTCGGTAACCTAAGGCCGCTGACAGACACTTAGAGCGGCTTTATCCGGAGCCGCCCCTGCGTTCAAGGAGTTGCCGCCGCCGTGAGCAGCAGCCTTCGACGCGGCGCCCTCGCCGCCTCCGCCATCGTCTTCTCGATCGCCTCGCTCGCCGCCTGCGGCGCCGGTTCCGACTCCCAGACGCTGGAGATCAAGCCGGACAACGCGGCGGTCAGCATCGGGAACATCAAGATCCAGAACGCCCTGGTCATCACCCAGCCGGACCTGAAGTCGACCGGCCCGGCCGTGATCTCCGCGACGATCTTCAACTCCGGCAAGGACCCCGAGACCCTCCAGTCGATCAGCGTCGGCTCCGCGAACGCCGAGCTCAAGGCCGCCAAGGGCCAGAGCCTGAGCATCCCGGCGCACGGCTCCCTGATCATCGGCGGCCAGGGCAACTCCTCCGCGGTGCTGGCCAGCGGGCGCGAGGCGGTCCAGGACGGCAACGTCCAGAAGGTCACCTTCACCCTGAGCACCTCGGGCGCGGTGAGCCTGCAGGCCTTCGTCGTGCCCGCCACCAGCTACTTCAGCACGTGGGGCCCGAGCAACATCCCGTCCGCCCCGGCCTCCACCTCCGCCTCCGCCTCCGCCACCGCCTCGGCCACCGGGGCTCCGGGCCCGACCGCCTCCACCAGCGGCAAGCCGGCGAAGAACGGCAAGAACAGCCCCTCGGCCACCGCGAGCGACAAGGCCGGCACCGGCGCGACCCCGGGCGACTCGGCGTCCCAGTCGGCCGCGGGCAACTGAGCCACCGCGGGCACCCCGCATGACGAAGGGCGGCACCCCACACGGGGTGCCGCCCTTCGTCACAGCGCACGTCGGAGTCGTAGGACCTACGGCTCCCGGCCCACGGTTTACGGCTCGAACTTGTAGCCCAGACCCCGCACCGTCACAAGGTACCGCGGCGCGCCCGGGTCCGGCTCGATCTTGGCGCGGAGGCGCTTGACGTGGACGTCCAGGGTCTTGGTGTCGCCCACGTAGTCGGCGCCCCAGACCCGGTCGATGAGCTGCATGCGGGTGAGGACGCGCCCGGCGTTGCGCAGGAGCATCTCCAGGAGGTCGAACTCCTTCAGCGGGAGGTCGACCTTGGAACCGCTGACGGTGACCACGTGGCGGTCGACGTCCATGCGGACCGGGCCGGCCTCCAGCGCGGCCGGGGTGACCTCCTCCGGCTCGCCGCGGCGGCGCAGCACCGCGCGGATGCGGGCGACCAGCTCGCGGGAGGAGAAGGGCTTGGTGACGTAGTCGTCGGCTCCTATTTCGAGGCCCACGACCTTGTCGATCTCGCTGTCCTTGGCGGTCACCATGATCACGGGAACGTTGGAGCGGCCACGGAGCTGGCGGCACACCTCCGTGCCGGGCAGCCCCGGCAGCATCAGGTCGAGGAGGACGAGGTCGGCGCCGTTGCGCTCGAACTCGTCGAGTCCGTCGGGGCCGGTCGCCGCCACGGCGACCTCGAAGCCCTCCTTGCGGAGCATGTACGACAGGGCGTCGGAGAAGGACTCCTCGTCCTCGACGACGAGCACTCGGGTCACGGAAGGACCTCCGGGGCGGGAAGCGGTTCGTACGGGGATGAGTCGGAGGAGCCACCGGCCTCGGCCTCGTTGTCGAGGTCGGGGTGCTGCTGAGCGCGGTCACGGGCCGCACCCGCCTCCGGCAGCCTGAGAGTGAACGTGGAGCCCTGACCCTCGGCACTCCACACCGTGACCTCCCCGCCGTGCGAGGCGGCCACGTGCTTGACGATCGCCAGACCCAGACCGGTGCCTCCGGTGGCCCGGGAGCGGGCGGGGTCGACGCGGTAGAAGCGCTCGAAGACGCGCTCCTTGTCCTTCTCTGAGATGCCGATGCCCTGGTCGGTCACGGCAAGCTCGATCAGGTCGCCGCCGGGTGCGGACACCCGGCGGGCGGCGATGCCGACCCGAGTACGGGCGGGCGAGTAGTTGACCGCGTTCTCGACCAGGTTGCCGAGGGCGGCGGCGAGCTGGCCGCGGTTGCCCCAGACGTGCAGGTCGGCGGTGCCGCCGGCGGCCATGGTGATCTGCTTCGTGCCCGCCTGGTGGCGGCAGCGGTCGATGGCCTCGGCGACCAGCTCGTCCACGCGGACGGGCTCGGCGTCCTCCAGCGGGTCGTCGTTCTGGACCCTCGACAGGTCGATCAGTTCCTGGACCAGGTTGGTCAGCCGGGTCGCCTCGATCTGCATGCGGCCCGCGAAGCGCTGCACGGCCTCGGGGTCGTCGGAGGCGTCCATGACGGCCTCGGAGAGCAGGGAGAGCGCGCCGACGGGTGTCTTCAGCTCGTGGCTCACGTTGGCCACGAAGTCACGCCGTACGGCCTCGATCCGTCGGGCCTCGGTGAGGTCCTCGACCAGCAGCAGGACCAGGCGGGAGCCGAGGGGGGCCACTCGCGCGGAGACGGCGAGGGCGTCGCCCCGTCCGGTTCCACGCCTGGGAAGGTCCAGCTCGACCTGGCGTATCTCGCCGTCCCGTCTGGTGTCCCGGGCCATCTGGAGCATGGGCTCGATGGAGAGCTTGCCGCCGCGGACCAGCCCGAGGGCGTAGGCGGCGGAGCTGGCCTTGACGACGGCGTCGGCCTCGTCTAGGACGACGGCCGAGGAGCGGAGCACGGACAACACGGTGTCCACGCCGGGCGGGAGTACGGGATCGGTGTGCAATGAGGTCCTGGTCGGTCGCTTCTGGTCGCGTTCGCTCCAGCGGAACGCCAGCATGGCGATGACACCGGTGAGCACCCCGGCGATCGCTGCCGCTGCGGCGACCGCCGCGTTCACGTCCATGCCTCCAGGTTAGGCATGCCCTCCGACATACCCACAGCCGTCAAGGGATGACCTCGAACACTCGTCGCCCAGAGTTCACCCAGGAGCCAGTACTGGTTCATTTGGGGTGGAAGAAACGGACGCGTACGAGGCAGAACGTGGGAGCGTGGGGTTCGCACGTCGGTTTCACCACGGGCACGTGCTGGCACGGCCCCCGGAACCCCCAGGCACAACGTAGGAGAGGGAACCCTGATGCGGGACGCGTACCACGAGGAACTTGACTCGATCAGCGACAGTCTGGTCGAGATGGCCCGGCTGGTCGGGTCGGCGATCGGGCGCGCGACGACCGCCATGCTCGACGCCGACCTGAAGCTGGCCGAGAGCGTGATCGAGGCCGACGCGAAGGTCGACGAGCTCCAGCACGACCTGGAGGCGCGGGCTATAGCCCTGCTCGCGCGCCAGCAGCCGGTGGCGACGGACCTCCGTATCGTCGTCACGTCCCTGCGCATGTCCGCCGACCTGGAGCGCTCCGGCGACCTCGCCCAGCACGTGGCGAAGCTGGCCCGGCTGCGCTTCCCGGCGCGCGCGGTCCCCCAGGACCTGCACGCGACGATCCTGGAGATGGGCCAGCTCGCGCAGCGCCTGATGGCGAAGGCCGCCGAGGTCATCATCACGAAGGACGTCGACCTCGCACTCCAGCTGGAGCAGGACGACGACGAGATGGACCTCCTGCACCGCACCCTCTTCCAGCACCTGATCGACGAGCGCTGGAAGCACGGCATCGAGACGGCGGTGGACGTCACCCTGCTCGGCCGCTACTACGAGCGGTACGCCGACCACGCCGTGGCCGTCGCCAAGCGCGTCGTCTACCTGGTCACGGGCGAGTACGCGGACGAGCTGCAGCAGGACATCCAGCAGGTGACGGGGGGCGAGGGGGCGTAGCCGCGCGGGGGCGCTCCGCCTCCATGCGCCGTTGATGCGCCCAGTGGGACGGGCATGCAATGAACAGGGCACTCATGCCCCAGCGTCTAGGAGGGTCCATGGCCGAATCCCCCAGCACCACGCCCGCTCCCACGCAGGACCGCGAGACCGAACAGCCCGCCGAGATCAGGAGCCTCCCGCTCATCGGCGCATGCGGCTGCAGCTCCGGCTGCGGCTGCGGCTGCCAGTCGGGCGCGCCCTGCCAGTGCGGCTGAGCGACGCCCAGCACCGAACGACACCGAGGGGCGGTGGGTACGACACCCGCCGCCCCTTCGTCGTACCGGATGCCCGTCCGGGAGCCGGGGCGCAGCATGGAAGTGAGAAGGAGGAGAAGGAGGTGTGAGGCCATGCCCAAGTTCATGGACGTCCACCACGGGATGCAGGGCATCACGGCTGAGCAACTCAGGCAGGTCCACCGGGCCGACCAAGCCATAGAGAGGGACGAGGGCGTCACCTTCGAGCACGCCTGGGCGGACCCGAAGTCCGGCACCGTCTACTGCCTCTCCGAGGCCCCTTCGGCCGACGCGGTCCAGCGCATCCACGAACGTGCCGGGCACCGCGCGGACGAGGTGCACCCTGTCCCGCTCTCGGTCTGACCCGATCCGACTTGGTCCGGCTCCCTCGGCTGAGGCGCGGTGACGTCTGAGGCCGCGGTGACGTCTGAGGCCGCGGTGACGTCTGAGGCCGCGGTGACGTTTGATCACGCAGGCGCGCTGGGTAAAGCGATGCCGCCGTTCGGCGGGTTCCCCTCGTGGGCTTCATCGCTCCGTGAAGGAGATACATGCGCAAGCGCGCTGCCTTTGCCCTGCTCACCACCGTCACCGCGCTGGCCGGCCTCGCCGTCCCCGGTGCCTACGCGGACGACAACGTCGGCGACATCCAGGTGGACAGCGTCGTCGTCAACGGCGGCAAGAGCATCGTGGTCGACACGGCCGACAAGACGATCACGGTCTCGGTGACGGCCACCGACCCGTCGGGCATCTGGGACGCGGACTTCTCCCTGTGGCGGGGCCCGGACGGCTCCGACCCGTACTACATCGAGGACAAGATCGTGCCGGACCAGACCGACACCCCGGCGGACTGTGTCGCCTCCAGCAGTACGACGTCCACCTGCTCGAAGACCTTCACCTTCGAACCGGACTGGTGGCTCACGAACGCCCACGCCGGCACATGGAAGGTCCAGGTCCAGGTGGGCGCCAACGACGACAGCCAGACCGACCGGTGGGCCTACACCACCACCCGCCTCCAGCGGCAGGCCAAGCTGACGGTCGACGCCGGTCCGGAGCCGGTCGCCCAGGGCGGCACCCTGACGGTCACCGGCAAGCTCACCCGGGCCAACTGGGACACGCTCGACTACCGGGCCTACACCGGCCAGCCGGTCAGACTCCAGTTCCGCAAGGCCGGTACGACGACGTACACCACCGTCAAGACCGTGAACACCTCCAGCACGGGCACCCTGACGACCACGGTCCCCGCCTCCGTGGACGGCTACTGGCGCTGGAGCTTCGCGGGCAACTCCACCACCTCGGCGGTCAGTGCGACCGGCGACTACGTGGACGTGCGCTAGCCCGCTGCGGAAAGTCCACCGGCTGGGTGGTCAGGTACCAGGAGCCCCCGCCGTCGCCGTCGTGGACGATCAGGAAGCCGGGGCGGGGCAGACGCAGCGTGCGGCGCCCGTCGCCCCAGCCGTGCACGAGGGAGAAGTCGTCGCCGGGGGTGCCCTTGGGCCATGCGGGCCGACGGCACAGGCAGGCGGAACCGGACCGACCGCACTGGCACACGTAGCTGACCTTCCAGCTGCGGTCGGTCTGGAACTGGACGGTGAGCAGCGCCGGGCCGCCGGTGTAGCGCAGCACCTCGTCGCCGTGGCCCTGGTGCTCGGGGGCGAGCGCGGTCGCGGCCGACAGCGGAGCGACGCGGATCGACCAACGGTGGCCGTTCCCGCTGTTGGCGGTGATGACGCGCAGATGGGTGGCGTCCGCGGTCAGGTATCGACGCCCGTGGTACTCACCGATGACCAGAGCCAGGCTCTCCCCCGTGTCGGTCAGGTCCTCCGTGCGGATCACGGTCTGCAGATGGAAGTTGCCGTCGCCGGTGACATCGGCCTCAACGAGGGCCGGGCGGCCGGGCTCGGGACGGTCGATGAGCACCTCGGTCCTGCCGTCGCCGTCGCCGGTGGACACATGCCGTTCGCCGGTACCGGTGAGCGGCTGGGGGCGGACCGGCCCGGCGGCCGGCGGCAGCGCGTCGATCGGAACGGGCCGCCCACGGCGCCGGGCGTCGAGCCGGATCACGGCGGCACGGCCGTCCCGCAGAGCGGCCAGCGCATCGGGCTCCGTACGGGCCGCACTGGCCCGGTCGTACGCCGCCAACGCCGCCCGGTACTCCTTCAGTACGGCGGAGGTGGCATCGGTCCCGTCGACATCGAACTCCAGGCCGGCCACCTCCTCCCCGAAGGAGGTCACCGACTCCACCACGGCCGCAGGCAGTTCCTCTGGAATCCCCCCGGGCGGCGCCTCCGCCACGCCATGCAGCCCGGCTGCAGCACCTCGGCGACGACGCCACAACGGGTACAGCCCGCCCACCCCGAGGCCAACCAGGAAACTCAGCGCATACCCGACCACGCCCGGCATCCTCGCACGGCCACCCGGCACGCAACAGAACCCGCCACTCCTCAGCTACGCCATGGTTGAGCAGTCTTCGCACCTTGGCGAACTCCATGCCCTCGCCGCCGACGCCGAGTTGCCGACTGCGTCCGGGGCTGTTCACCTGGGTTCATATCCACCGTGATCGTCCCAGCTACCGCCCATGTCGCGCAAATTATCCATAAAAGAGAGATTTGCGTCCCCTGATGGCCGAGAGGACACGGACCATGAACGACTTTTCCCGTCGGGGACTGCTCAAAGCGACGGCGATCGCCGGAGCCGGTGCGGTCGTCGTGCCGGGCGTCACGGTCGACGCAGCCCCCGGTGCGAGCGCCGCGACCGAGACGTCCGGGAGCGAGGCGTCCGGGGCGGGGTGCGCGCCGGCGAAACTGACCGGCCGAATCGTCCGCCCCGACGACCCCGGGTACACGGACGCGCGCCTCGGCTGGGACCAGCTCTTCTCTCACTATCCGCTGGTGATCGTCTTCGCCCAGAACACCCAGGACGTGGTCAACGCCCTGACGTGGGCGCGGCAGAACGACGTCGCGCTGCGGATCCGGAGCGGACGCCACGGTCTTGAGGGCTGGTCGAACGTCGACAGCGGCCTCGTGATCGACATCAGTGAACTGAAGTCGGTCCACGTCGACAGCGCCGCTCGCGTCGCGACGGTCGGCTCCGGACTCAACCAGCTGGAAGCGGTGACCACGCTCGCTAAGCAGAACTTCGCGGTGACGACAGGGACCGAAGGCAGCGTGGGTCTGGCCGGCGCCACGCTCGGCGGCGGCTTCGGCTTCCTCACCCGCTGGCTCGGCATGGCCTGCGACACCCTGATCGGCGCCGAGGTCGTCGTCGCGGAAGGCTCCGAGTGCGCCAAGGTGATCAAGGCCGATCTCAACCACAACCCCGATCTGCTCTGGGCGCTGCGCGGAGCGGGCAACGGCAACTTCGGGGCCGTCACCTCCCTCACCTACAAAGTGGCCCCGCTGAAGAGCGTCACGTATGTGCAGGCCACCTGGGGCGGAATCGGCGACCTGCGCAGGGTCTTCGACGCCTGGCAGCGCTCTGCGCCGTACGCAGACGACCGCCTCGGCACCCAGCTCGAAATTCACCGGAAGAAGACCCTGCTGTTCGCGGTCCTCGCGGAAGGAACACCCACGGAGGCGAAGAAGCTGCTGGCCCCGATCCTGTCGATCGGCAGCCCCCAGGTCTCGGTGCAGGAAGGCAACTGGGGCGACGTGTACTCGGGATTCCAGATACCGACCAAGGACGAACCCGCGAACTGGAAGTTCTACTCGCAGTTCACCAGGAAGCCGTTCCCGGTCAAGGCGATCGACGTGGTCTCCTCGTTCATGCGGGACGCGCCCACCGACGACAGCAACTTCTTCACTCAGGCGTTCGGCGGGGCGGTCAGGAGGAGCCCCCGCGGCGGCACGGCGTTCCCGCACCGCGACGCGCTCTTCTACTCCGAGCCCGGCGCCGGCTGGGGGACCCGTTCCGACCAGCCGGGCATCTGCGACCCGCACACCCCCGAGGCCCAGGCCTGGATCGCCGAATTCAGCCAGGCCCTGCGCCCCTACGTGGACGGCGCCTACGCCAACGTGCCGAACATCGGCATGCAGGACTGGGAGAGCGCCTACTGGGGATCCAACTTCGACCGACTGCGCAGGATCAAGGCGAAGTACGACCCGCACAACGTCTTCCAGTACGACCAGAGCATCCCGCCCGCGTCCCAGTGACCGAGCACAACGCCGTCGTGACTTTCTGGGGCCGGCTACTCCCAGCCGGCGGAAGCGGCCCGCCATTGCGCAGTGATGCACCCCTCTTCCATATGCCACCACTCCTTGACGACGCCATGGTTGAGCAGCTTCTGGACCTTGGCGAGATCGGCGGTGGGCGGGACGTCCAGAGCGACCATGCCGAACCGCTCCCAGTTCTCCGAACGCCCAACCACCTCGCCGGCCCATCGCACGCCTTCCTCGTCGGGCTCGGTGGTAACGATGTCCCCGCAGGCGATGCCTCGGACGAACCAGGGGATGTTGTCGAGCCGCACGGTGCCGTCGCCCTGATCGACAGTCCACAGGCTCTCCACCGATGCCGGAGGCCAGCCGTCCACGATCTCAAGCCGGAAGTGCACCTTCACGTACGGGCCTTCGGGGTTCGTCATGGTGTCCAGGATGCCGACGTGTGTCACGTGAGCCCGAGAAGCTGGGCTGCTGTTCATCCCCAACACCTGGTCGTGTAACTCATCTTGCGCGTGACGCGCTTCTGCAGCCGCACGGGCGAGGGCTGGGTCGCCGCATGCCCCCGCCGCTCCCCACGAGAAGCCTGGCGCCTGGTCGAGAAAGTCTGACTGGCAGGGCAGTCGAACCCTCTTCCGTACCCGTCTTTACGGGGGAACGAGGGAGGGCACATTGAACGCCGACGAGGAACGCCAGTTCCGCGAGTTCGTGGCGGCGCGGTCGAGATCGCTGCTGCACACGGCCTACTTGCTGACCGGGGACTGGGAGCAGGGCCGGGACCTGCTCCAGACCGCGCTTGCCTCCACCGCTCGGCGTTGGTCGAAGCTGCGTGACCGGGAGCAGCCGGAGAGCTATGTGCGCCGGGCCCTCTACCACGCCCAGGTGGATCGCTTCAGGCTCCTCAGTTGGGGGCGGGAGACGGTCACGGACACCCTGCCGGACCAGCCGTCCGGGCCGGTCGCCGACTGGGCCGACACCGTGGTCCAGCGGCAGGACATCATGGCCGCGCTGCGGCGGCTGCCCAAGCGCCAGCGTGCGGTGATCGTGCTGCGTTACTTCGAGGACCGGCCGGACAACGAGATCGCCGCGATTCTGGGCGTCGCTCAGGGGACAGTCCGCAGCCAGACCCACAAGGCCCTCGCCTCTCTCCGCACCACCCTGGCCGAGGCAGAGCCGTCGGCCTCCTCCTCCACTGCCTCCGGAAGGGGCGTCATCGCATGAACGACTCGACCGAAAACCCGCTGCACGAAACGTTGCTGCACGATGCCTTGCACGCCCATGTCCGGGAGAGCGGTGGTGACGCCGCCGGTGCCCATCTGGTCGGCCTGGCCGACGGCGCGTTGCGGGCCGCCCGGCGGCGGCAGCGGCTGGCCCGCACCGGGCTCGGCGTCGTCGCAGCCGCCGTGGTCGCCACGGCCTGGGTGGTCGTCGCGGATGGCGCGACCCCCCGCGCGCACGTGGTTCAGCCCGCAGGGGGCGGCACCGGGAACACCGGGAAGGCGGCCCCGGTCTCCCTCCTGCCGGTCACCTCGTCCATGGAGCACGCCTGCACCCATGACAGCGGCGGCTACACCGTGCACGCGACCGCGACCCAACCGGCGTTCTGCGTCCACGCCGACCGGGTCAGGGGCATGACCGACGTCCATGTCACCTCCGCGAAAGCTGAGAAAAGCACCATCGACGGCACCTGGCAGGTCGAGGTGAGCCTCAGCCCCGCCGACCGGACCCGTTTCGCCGCCCTCACCAGCTCCATCGCGGCGGCCCCAGCCCCGCGCAACGAATTCGCCATTGTCATCGACGGCAAGCTCTGGGGCAGGCCGTACGTGACCTCCTCGATCACCGGCGGCCGTTTCGAAATCGTCGGGGCCTACGTCGGGGACCTCACCAGCGCCACCGCCCACGACCTCGCCCACCGGCTGGATCCCGGCAGGTGAGTAGTCAACTCCTGCTATGGCGTCGGCAAACCAGTAAGGAGAAGCCGGGGGAGTCCTCCGATCCTGGTGGTGCGGGGTGCATGGGCAGCTGACCTGCCGCGATGGTTCGGCGCTGTTCACTGGGCGTCGGCCGGCCAACGCAGCGCGCTGAGGCTCGGCAGGAAGAAGTACACGCCATGCAGGCGGCGCCGGATGGGGTGCTGCGGGATCGTGAAGATGCCCGTGCCGTCGTTGTTGCCCGTGAGCAGGTCCTTCTCCTGGTCGAGGCCGGTGAACGCCGGCCGGCAGCGGGGGGCCGTAGTTGGTGCCCCGTCGAATCATGTGGTGCAGGCGGACGTCGCCGACGATCTCTGAGTCGCGCGGGTTGGCTCGCCTGGCGTGGGCGCCGTGGGGGCAGATCGCGCCGTGCAGATCGGACTCGTAGCGGAAGTCGTTGTTGCGCTGGTCGTCCGCTCCCAGGGTCGGGTCGTCGTGCTCGGGCGCCAGGATCAACGGGCGCCGCTCTGCCAGGGAGCGCACCCGCAAGGCCGTGGCCGCCGTCTTCGACACGGCCCGGTCGGACCCGTCCAACACCTGACGGCCCAGAGACAGCGAAAAGCCCCCTCCCGGCGGAGAACCCGCAGGCAGGGGGCTTGATCGATGTGGCTTACGCGGGCGCGTCGCCCTACCACGCACGCGTATCTAGGGCTCGTTGCCGGGCTGGCCTGCTGCGTTCGCGGCGCCGTCCGATTTGGCGACCTGCTCCTCGCCGCCCTCGTGGCGATGCCAGTGGGCGGCGAGGAGCAGGTGGACCTACACAGTGTCGTGGAAGTAACGCTGGGCGAGACGCCAGGTGAGTTCGCCAACAGTGCGCCCCGTTTCCCGCGCATCGAGGTCACCCTGCTTGAAGTGGATGCCACCGTACCGGCGGGAGATGCCCGCCTGGTTGGCGGCGTCGGTGAACGTCGGCCAGGTAAGAGTGATGTTCCGGGCCGGTACCAGCCCGGGTTCGACCTTCGAGGAGCCGGCCGCGATCGTCGCCGAGGCGCCGAACTTGTCGCTGCCAGTGGCCAGGCGCAGGATTGTGGCGCCGGCGGCGCTGAAGTTGCTGTGTCCGGAGGAGTACTCGGCGAACGGCGGGGTCGGGAAGGCCGAGGGCTGGTACGGCCGCCACGTGCCGCCGTCGATGATCTTCGTGCCCTGGCCAGGGCCGCCCCAGGCTCGTACCGGCTGGCCGTGGAAGAGGTAGCGGATGGCAGTGACAGGGCGCACCGAGTCGAAAGCCCGTTTGTTGTCCCAGGCGACGATGCTGGCATCGAGGAGGGCGTTGTTGAGGGCGAAGAACATCTTGACATCGGCTCCCAGCCCTGCGGCGTCGGGGCCGTGGTGCTCCCGGCGCGAGACTCCCTCAGCGAAGAGGTTCCAGTGTCCGGGCGGCGTTTCCGAGTTCGGCCCGTCGGCCCAGTACTCGGCAATGACCTTCTGCCTGTCGGTCAGGTTCGCGCTGATGTCGAGCACAGCCTGGGCCTGGGCACGGTAGGCGGCC
Source organism: Streptomyces sp. NPDC002676 (assembly GCF_053592455.1). Taxonomy (NCBI): domain Bacteria; kingdom Bacillati; phylum Actinomycetota; class Actinomycetes; order Kitasatosporales; family Streptomycetaceae; genus Streptomyces; species Streptomyces sp. NPDC002676. The sequence goes on from NZ_JBSFVT010000004.1 coordinate 470,602, forward strand.
GGGTCACTGGCGTAGCGCACGGGCCCGGTGCGTGAGCGCAGGGCATCGCCGCTCTTCAATGCGAACGGCGTCACCATCCCCCAGAACGGGGCGAGGAAGGACGGTGTGACGGTGGCTCCTGCGGTGTTGACGTAGCGCAGGGGCTGCCAGCGGTCGGGATCGTGCACCGTCGCAGGGTCGAACGATCCACCCGGGGTCAGGTCCAGTGCGTCGTTGACCGGACGGTAGCCGGTGTAGTCGGAGTAGGGCTTGCCGTTCCCGCCGGGCTCGTTGCCGAGTTGGTTGGACCCGTCCGTGTGCCGGAAGTCCAGCACGGCCTTGCAGGCCACGTTGCCCACTCCGGCGGGTGAGTTGAGGTTCGTCGTGGTGTCCGCCGGATCGTAGCCGAGGCTTTTGATCAGCGGGTCGAAGTCTGCGGCGACTCGGCCGGGAAACAGGTCGGCGGCGGCGCGGTAGGCGGCGAAGCTGACCGCCTCGTTCTTGTTCGCCAGCGTGCGCTGCCCGGGAGGGCGCCGCAGAGTTCCGCCGAGTCGAGTGCCCACAGCCGTGCGATCGTAGGCGGCCCACGCGTCATACATGCACGTGTGCACGATGGCCAGGGCCCGGGACACCATGGGCGGTCCCAGCGCGGAGTTTCGCACCGCCTGTAGGACGGCTGCGTTCCACTGAAGCGCGATGTTGTCGGGCTGAGCCGCCTTGGTGCCGGCCGCCGCCAGTCCAGGGGACAGGAAGCTCAGCAGGACAAGACCGACGGCGGGAAAGACGCGGGTGAATGAGAACTGTGTTCTCACGGTTGAATTCCTTCCAGGACCCCCAGAATCTTCTCCCCTCCCGATACAGCAGGCCGGTTCCACCAGCTGATGGCCGGTTCGGTCAGACCGCCTGCGATCTGCGCTGCGGCGCCGCGAGCCTCCGCCGAGCCGCAGCGGTGACCGGAGGCCCTCAAGCCCGCTGCCGCGGCCTGTTCAAGTCCTTGTTCCGGCCGCCTCGGACCCTCCGCGCAACCTCACCCGATGGGTGGGCACCAGCGTCCGCTTCAGCCCCCGACACGGCCGGCAGCCGAGCGGGCTGCGTATCCCCGTCAGGGTGGGCACACCGACTCCCAAGGGTCGTATCAGGTGCGGGCGGAGGACGCATGATGTGACCGTCCTTCAGAGGGACGTGGCGGGCGAGAACCCGACCACGTGATTTGCGGGAGCCGTGGAACCGACTGTCCTCACCATGCCATTCCCATGGCCCTCAGCAGCGCGACGACGCGCACGATGGCGTCCCGAGCCGGCGCATCAGCCTCGTCGCGGCCGACACGCCGCACTGTGCGGTACTCGACTCATGGCCGTCGGCCCTATCCACATGTGGGCGCGCGTCGGCGCAGCGCGGGCGGAGCGACTCAGGTTGCGTCGTGATGCGCCACAGGGGCGCGTCGTACTGCTCCGGACGGCTGTTGATGAGCAGCTCGCGCAGGTCTTGGCGCTGGTTGCCGCTGAAGTTCAGGGCCTCGGTGATGTGGAGGAACGTCGTGTGGGTGACCCCGCGGTTTCGGGCTTCGGCCTCGAAGTGGTCCAGCTGGGCCAAGACCGCCTCCGGGTCCAGCTTCAACGGCGGCTGCTCGCTGAGCCACGCGGCCTTGTTGCGCTCGTAGTCGATCTCCGAGTAGCCGCAGATTTCGCGGCTGTGTGCCTCCACCTCGTCGAGGTGCGCCGTGGTCATGATGGCGCGGGCTCGTCGGCCCCTCGTCCGTGAGCGGTACGGGAAGCCCGGCGTCGCGCACTTCGCAGGTGCCTCGTACTCCTCGTGCCGTCGCCGCGAGCGCGGCCAAGGTGAGGGCGTCGGCAAGTGGGCTCTTGAGCGTCGGCTCGTCGCCTCTGGCCAGGATGTCGCCGCCGACGTCCAGGAGGTCGATCGACTCGGGCTCCAAGTGATTCACCAGCTCTTCGAGTTGGCGCGTAACGCCTTCGGCGCCGTGGTGGGGGTCGATCAGCGCGAACGTGTGCGGAAGCTCCGCCGCGAGTCGGGGCAGGGTGGAGCCTGCCGGAGCGATCGGGCGGGCCTCGGCCGACACTGCCGAGACGGCCGAGGTGATCTGGGTGAGGCTGGTGAAGTCACGGGCTCCTCGCGGGCCCGGTAGCGGGTCCACGAGCAGTCGATCCCATGCGTAAGTGAGGATCACCGCCTGGTCCTCGTCGCCGTACAGAGCGGCGTCAAGCATTGCGGCGGCGACTGCGTCGCCCCCTCCTCCTGCTGCGACGATCAACCGCGTCATGCTCGGACTTACGCCTCTTCCGCGGGAATGGCCCGCCGTGCCTCGTAGCGGGTGCGCATCGCGTCGCTGGCTGCGGGGCCTGCGGTGAAGACGTAGGCGGCGCTGTCGTCGAGTCGGCGGCCGGTTTTGGCGTCGACGACGACGGGCTCGACTTCCTCGCCGGTGTGCGCGTCGACGAGGATCATGCTGCGCTCCGGTGGCGTGAGGCGGGAGTTGCCCCACGCGGCGAGGGCGACGATCACCGGGCGCAGGGAGCGCCCGAGTTCGGTCAGGACGTACTCGTGCCGGACGGGGCTGGTCTGGTAGGGCCGGCGCTCCAGCAGACCGTCGGCGACCAGGGTCTTCAGCCGGGTGGTGAGCATGCTGGAGGAGATGCCCAGGCTCTCCTGGAACTGGTCGAAGCGGGTGTAGCCGTCGAAGGCGTCGTGGAGGATCAGCAGTGTCCACCACTCGCCGACGTGTTCCACCGTCGTGGACAGCGGGCACTCCCGGTCCTCCAGCCTGATGCGGCTCGCCACGGCGACCATCCCCTCAGTTACTGCTAATGTCGAAGTTAGTAGCTTCTATTTTAGCAGTCACGACGGGAGCGGCGCCTCGTATACCCGCGCCCGGGAACGGAGCACAACGTGACCACATCCATCAGCGAATCCCTCGAAGGCCGACGCGCTCTGGTCACCGGCGGCACCAAGGGCACCGGAGCCGCGATCGCCCGACGGCTCGCCGAGGCCGGCGCGACCGTGCTGGTCACCGCCCGCAGCCGCCCCGACGACGTCGAGGAGAAGACGTTCATCGCCGCCGACCTGTCCACCGCCCAGGGCGCCGCCCACGTCGCCTCCGAGGTGGACGCCCGCATGGGAGGCGTCGACATCCTGGTCAACACCCTCGGCGGCTCCGAGGCACCAGCAGGAGGATTCGCCGCGCTCGGCGAGGACGACTGGGCAAGGGAGCTGAACACGAACCTGCTGGCCGCCGTCCGCCTGGACCGCGCACTCCTCCCGCACATGATCGCCACGGGCAAAGGCGCGGTCGTGCACGTCACCTCGATCCAGCGCCGCATGCCGCTGTGGAACGGCACCCTGGCCTACGCCGCCGCCAAGGCCGCCCTGACCACCTACAGCAAGGGCCTGGCCAACCAGGTCGCCCCGCACGGCGTCCGCGTCAACACCGTCTCGCCCGGCTTCGTCCAGACCTCGGCCGCCGACAACCTCGTCACCCGGATCGCCCACGACGCCGGCATCAGCCAGGAGGCGGCGCTGGGCCGGCTCATGGACTCCCTGGGAGGCATCCCGCTCGGCCGTCCCAACCGGCCCGAGGAGGTCGCCGAGCTCGTCGCCTTCCTCGTCTCCGACCGCGCCTCGGCCATCGTCGGCGCCGAACACGTCATCGACGGCGGCACCACCCCCACCGTCTGAACCCGCCACCACCATCGGGAGCGTCATGCACGACAACCAGCCCCGGACCATCACCCCGGACGACCTGCCCGAGGTGATCACCCGCTACCTCACAGCGCACCGCGTCCACGACACCGCCACCGCGGTCACGACGTTCACCGACGACGCCACAGTGATCGACGACGGCAACACCTACCAGGGACGCGCCGCGATCGAGCGGTGGCTGGACCGATCCGCCACCGAATTCACCTACACCATCCACCTCACGAACGCCCAGCAGACCGACACGGCCCACTACATCGCCACACACCACCTCGAAGGCAACTTCCCCGGCGGCACCATCGATCTCCGCTATCGGTTCACACTGCGCGACGACCTCATCGAACACCTCGCCATCGAACCCTGAACCCGCTCCGAGCAGTCGGGACCGGGCCCGGAAGGCTCTCGGGCAGGCCCTCCGGCCGCAAGATCGCCAGGGCTGAGGTTCCAGGGAGGTTCCACAGCATGAAAATGCCCCTGAGCCGCGCCGTATGCGCAGCTCAGAGGCATGATCACCAAACCTGCTTCGGAGGGCCCAGAGAGGGCCCGGCGTAGGCCCCCTGAGGCGGTAAAGGAGCGGCCTACGGGCGCGCGTCCTTACGTCGAGGCCCTTGCCGTCTGAGCCGAGACCGTATCGCGCAACAGGATTAACCAGAGGCGGTCACGGAGCGCTCTGGATAGCATCCGCAGTCGCTGAACTCCACCACCCACCGATGAAGGAACCCGCCCTATGCCGCGCCGTCCGACCGCTCCGATCACAGAATTCCCCGTGTCCGGCAGCGACGCCGGGCCCTACGGAATCACCTGCGGCCCCGACAGCGCACTGTGGTTCACCATGGTCCACCACGGACGGATCGGCCGGGTCACCACCGACGGCGACGTCACCTCCTACCAGCTCGAACCCGCCTCCAGCGGACCGTCGATCATCACCACAGGACCCGACGGCGCTCTGTGGTTCACCGAATTCCGCAGCCACCGGATCGGCCGCATCACCACGACCGGAAACATCACCTCGTTCCCGCTGCCGACGCCGGATGCCGGGCCGTTCGGCATCACCGCCGGCCCCGACGGAGCACTGTGGTTCACCGAAGCAAGCGCCGACCGCATCGGCCGCATCACACCCGACGGTGACGTCACCGAGTTCCCTCTCCCGCTCTCGGAAGCCTTCCCGTCAGCCATCGCCAACGGCCCGGACGGCCGGCTGTGGTTCACGATGAACCAGGCGAACGCTATCGGCGCCATCGGACTCGACGGTCACACCAGCATCCACCCGGTACCCACACCGGCCGCCGCCCCAGTCGGTATCGCCGCCGGTGCCGACGGAGCCATATGGTTCGTCGAGATCGGCGCCGGTCAGATCGGACGGATCACGCCCGACGGGAAGATCGACGAATTCGCCCTGCCCGACCCTGCGTCACGCCCGCACGCCATCGCAGCCGACGCCGACGGAAACTGCTGGTTCACCGAATGGGGAGCCAACCGCATCGGCCGGATCACCCCCGACGGCCGAATCGACGAACACGACCTCCCCAGCCCATCCTCCGAACCACACGGCATCACCCTGGGACCGGACGGCGCAATCTGGACAGCCCTGGAGATCGGAACGGTCGCCCGACTCACACCACGCTGAGACCGAACTTCCCTGGTCGGCGCGACCTGCACACGTTCATCGACACAGCCGCTTTTGCCACGCAACCCAGAGCCTGTCTCCCGGGTCATGGAATGTGATGGCTGCAGTCCTTGGTGTTCCGCTACGGTCCGGGCATGTTCGTTGTCACAGTGACCTACACGGCACCGCTGGATGAAGTGGACCGATGGAGGCCGGCCCACGGCGACTGGCTGAATCAGCTCATATCCCGGAAATTGCTTCTGGTTGCCGGGCGCCAGGTGCCTCTGGTCGGTGGTGTCTACCTCGCCCCCCGGATGCCCGCCGAAGAACTTGACCGCCTTCTCGCCACCGATCCGTACGTCCTCAACGGCGTCGCCACGCACAGCGTTGTGGAGTTCACCCCGCTGCTGGTCGCGGCCGGATTGGAGGACCTCAAGACCCAGGAGTGAGCAAATCCTCCGGGCTACGAGAAGGAGCCTGTACCTGCCGGGGACGCCGACCCTGGATTGCCGTTCGGCGGGCCTTCCAAGGGGCAGGCGGCAGACGCGGGCAGGCGCCGCCGGGCCTCATCCGTTCTGGAGGTTTCCCACGGCTTTTCAGGCGAGGCAGACGGCTGTGCCCACCGCGATCCCGCCCTCAATGAAAAGCCGTCCCTGGCCCAGGCCGTGAAAATGCTCCTGACTTGCGCCGAAAGCGCAGGTCAGGAGCATGATCGTAAAAACTACTTCTTCTTGCCCTGGTTCTTGACCGCCTCGATGGCTGCCGCTGCCGCCTCGGGGTCGAGGTACTTGCCGCCGGGGGTGACCGGCTTGAAGTCGGCGTCCAGCTCGTAGTAGAGCGGGATGCCCGTCGGGATGTTCAGGCCCGCGATGTCGGCGTCCGAGATGCCGTCCAGGTGCTTGACCAGGGCGCGCAGGCTGTTGCCGTGGGCGGCGACCAGGACCGTGCGGCCTGCCAGGAGGTCGGGGACGATGCCGTCGTACCAGTACGGGAGCATGCGGACGACGACGTCCTTGAGGCACTCCGTGTTCGGGCGCAGCTCCGGCGGGATGGAGGCGTAGCGGGCGTCGTTCGCCTGGGAGAACTCGGAGTCGTCCGGGAGCGGGGGCGGCGGGGTGTCGTACGAGCGGCGCCAGAGCATGAACTGCTCCTCGCCGAACTCGGCCAGCGTCGCCGCCTTGTCCTTGCCCTGCAGGGCGCCGTAGTGGCGCTCGTTCAGGCGCCAGGTGCGGTGGACCGGGATCCAGTGGCGGTCCGCGGCCTCCAGCGCGAGCTGGGCCGTGCGGATCGCACGCTTCTGGAGGGACGTGTGGACCACGTCGGGGAGGAGATCGGCGTCCTTCAGAAGCTCGCCGCCGCGGACTGCCTCCTTCTCGCCCTTCTCGTTGAGGTTGACGTCCACCCAGCCGGTGAACAGGTTCTTCGCGTTCCACTCGCTCTCGCCGTGGCGGAGGAGGATCAGCTTGTACGGTGCGTCGGCCATGCCTCAGAGCGTAATCCACGCATTCGGACCCCCGGGCGCCCTGCCCGGCAGGCGGACAGTTGACGGCATCTGTTAATTGGGTGGCCCCGGCGAGGCGCGCGCTTGTAAGTTGCGTATGCGGGTTGAGCCGCTTACTAAGCCGTATCTCCGGGGGGTCCCTTCGTGTCCGTAGCCAGTCTCAGACGTGCCGCCCGGGAGAGCGTCTCCGGGCTTCCCCGCGAGTTCTGGTGGCTGTGGACCAGCACCCTCGTCAACCGGCTCGGCGCCTTCGTCGCCACCTTCATGGCGCTGTACCTCACCATCGACCGCGGATACTCGGCCTCGTACGCCGGTCTCGTCGCCTCCCTCCATGGGCTCGGCGGGGTCGTCTCCTCGCTGGGGGCCGGGGTGATGGCCGACCGGATCGGGCGGCGGCCGACGCTGCTCATCGCGCAGACCGCCACCGCCGGCTCGGTCGCGCTGCTCGGGTTCATGACCGGCCCCGTCGCCATCGCCGCCGTCGCCTTCCTCGTCGGCATGGCCTCCAACGCCTCCCGGCCGGCCGTGCAGGCGATGCTGGCCGACATCGTGCGCCCGGAGGACCGGGTGCGGGCCTTCTCGCTCAACTACTGGGCCATCAACCTCGGGTTCGCCGTCTCCTCCGCCGCCGCCGGCTTCATCGCCGAGTTCAGCTATCTCGCCGGGTTCCTGATCGAGGCCGGGATGACGCTGGCCTGCGCGGTCGTCGTCTTCCTCAAGCTGCCCGAGTCGCGGCCCGCGCCCACGGACGGCGCCAGGCAGGCGGAGGCCGAGGTCAGCCTCGGCACCGTGCTGCGCGACGGGCGGTACATGGCCGTCGTCGGGCTGTCCTTCCTCGTCGCGGTCGTCTTCCAGCAGGGGTCCGTCGGACTACCGGTGGCCATGGGCCGGGCCGGCTTCTCGCCCGCCGACTACGGCCTCGCCATCGCCGTCAACGGCATCCTGATCGTCGCGCTCCAGATCCCCGTCACCCGCTTCATCGAGCACCGCGATCCGCGCACCCTGCTGGTCGCCTCCTCGCTCCTCGCGGGCTACGGCTTCGGGCTCACCGCCTTCGCCGGGTCGGTCGGCGTCTTCGCGCTCACCGTGTGCGTGTGGACCCTCGCGGAGATCGTCAACGCGCCCACGCAGACCGGGCTCGTCGTCCGGCTCTCGCCGGTCCATGGACGCGGGCGCTACCAGGGCATGTACACCCTGTCCTGGTCCGTCGCCGCCCTGGTCGCCCCGCTGATGTCCGGCGCGGTCATCGACGGTTTCGGCGCGGAGTGGCTGTGGGGGATGTGCGCCGTGGTGGGGACGGCGGCGGGGGCCGGGTACGCCGTGCTCATGCGGCGCCTTCCCCCGGAGCGGCCCACTGCGTCCACGAACCGGGCCGACGCGGGGGCTGAGGTCCGTACGGCCTAGAACCTGTTCCGGTACGGCATCCCCTCCGATTACGACAGCAACGCCCAGCCCAGGGCGTGGCGTTGGGGAGGCAGGAACAACAGCAGCCAGGTAGTGACGCTATACGCGTGGCAGTTGTGTGGGCGCGCGTAGACGGGCCGGTCTCTGCCTCACGGATGTCGTACCGTCAGTCCGCCGGGCGCTCGATCAGGTGCATGAATGCCTCCAGGTTCCGCGTCGACTCCCCGCGGGAGACCCGCCAGGCGTACTCCTTGCGGATCGAGGAGGCGAAGCCCAGTTCCAGGAGGGTGTTGAAGGCGCCGTCCGCCGCGTCGAGGATCTGGCCGAGGAGGCGGTCGATGTCGTCGGGGGTGACGGACACGAGGGGGAGGCGGGCGGTGACGTAGATGTCGCCGAGCCGGTCGACGGCGTAACTCACGCCGAACAGCTTGAGGTTGCGCTCCAGGAGCCAGCGGTGGACGCCCGCCTCGTTCTCGTCGGGGTGGCGGACGACGAAGGCGTTGACGGAGAGGGAGTGGCGGCCGACGAGGAACGACACCGTCGTGGAGAGCTTGCGCGTGCCGGGGAGCTTGACCACGTAGTTCCCGGGCTCGGGGCTCTCCCACTCCAGTTCGGCGTCCTTGAAGACACCTTCGAGGATCTGCCCCGCCTTCTCCACGTCACCCATGGTGGGAGCGTACGCGACGGCGGTGCGACTGGGTCGCGGCCGTGTACACGTCGGCCGTGGCGGTCGCCGCGGCGTCCCAGCCGAAGGACCGCGCGTGCCGGGCGGCGGCCTCGCCCATGGCCGGTGTGAGGGCCGGGTCGTCGGCGAAACGGCGCAGCACGCGCGCGTAGGCGGCCGGGTCGTGACCCTGGACGAGGAAGCCGGTGGCGCCGTCCTGTACGGCCACCGGGAGCCCGCCGACCGAGGCCGCGAGCACCGGGGTGCCGGCCGCCTGCGCCTCTATCGCGACCAGGCCGAAGGACTCGCTGTAGGAGGGCATGACGAGGACGGAGGCCGCCCGGAACCAGTCCGCCAGCTGCTCCTGGCCGACCGGCGGGCAGAACCGTACGACGTCGGCGACGCCGAGCCGGGCGGCGAGCTTCTGCAGGCCCTCGGGCTTCGCCAGCCCACTGCCGCTGGGGCCGCCGACGACCGGTACGACGATGCGGGAGCGCAGCTCCGGGTGCTCGTCCAGCAGGACGGCCACCGCGCGCAGCAGCACGTCCGGGGCCTTCAGGGGCTGTATGCGGCCCGCGAAGAGCGGGATCAGGGCGTCCTGCGGGAGGCCGAGGCGGGCGCGGGCGGCGGCGCGGCCGTCGGCGGGGCGGAAGCGGTCCAGGTTGACGCCGGGGTGGACGACGGCGACCTTGGCGCGGTCGGCCGCGTAGTGCCGGACGAGTTCGCCGGCCTCCTCGGCGGTGTTGGCGATGAGCCGGTCGGCCGCGGCGACGATCTGGGTCTCGCCGATGACCCGGGCGGCGGGCTCGGGGGTGTCGCCGTCGGCCAGGTTGGCGTTCTTGACCTTGGCCATGGTGTGCATCGCGTGCACCAGCGGCACGCCCCAGCGCTGGGCGGCGAGCCAGCCGACGTGGCCGGAGAGCCAGTAGTGGGAGTGGACGAGGTCGTAGTGGCCGGGACGGTGGCCGGCCCAGGCCTGCATCACGCCGTGCGTGAAGGCGCAGAGCTGGGCGGGCAGCTCCTCCTTGGCCAGGCCCTCGTACGGCCCCGCGTCGACGTGCCGGACGAGGACGCCGGGGGCCAGCTCCACGCTGGGCGGGAGTCCGCCGGCCGTGGCCCGGGTGAAGATCTCGACCTCGATGTTGATGGCCGCGAGGCGCTGGGCCAGCTCCACGATGTAGACGTTCATGCCGCCGGCGTCGCCGGTGCCGGGCTGGTGGAGCGGTGAGGTGTGCACGGAGAGCATGGCGACGCGGCGGGGCCTGCGGTGCAGCCTGAGCCGTGGGGACGGGGCCGCCGAGCGACGCCCGAGCCTGCTGGCGTACTTGCTCACGTGGCGTCCTCCTCGCTGCGGCATGCCTGCCGGAGGACCCGGCTCGCCCTCCAACGGGGTGCAACAGTGCCGGGGGCGGACACCATTCCCCGGCGGGTCTCCGGTGGGGCTCTTTGCCGAATCATTACCCCTTGAATCGATCAACCGTTCGAGGTGACGGTGGTGTCCCGGCGCCCATACCCTCGTACGTATGGCAACCCGCACGACGTCCCTCCCCCACTCTCGGCTTCGCTCGAGCGGGGGGACCCCCATCGTGGGAACGGTGACGCGCGGGACCACCAATCCCAACCGGCTGCGCCGCATGGACCGCTGGATCGCGGCCACACACGGCGCGGAGCTGCGGCGCGCCCAGGATCCGGTGGCCATCGACCTGGGCTACGGCGCCGCACCCTGGACCGCCGTCGAACTGCTCGGCCGGCTGCGCACCGCCGCGCCCCGCGCGCGCGTGGTCGGCGTCGAGATCGAGCCGGAGCGGGTCGCGGCGGCCAAGCCGTACGAGCGGGAGGGGCTGACCTTCCGGCACGGCGGGTTCGAGATCCCGGTCCCGGGGCGCCCGGTGCTCGTCCGGGCCGCGAACGTGCTGCGGCAGTACGACGAGGACCAGGTCGCCGCCGTCTGGGAACGGCTGTGCGCGCGGCTCGCCCCGGCGGACGGCGCCTCGCGCGGGGGGCTGCTGGTCGAGGGGACGTGCGACGAGATCGGGCGGCGGCACGTGTGGGTGGCGCTCGGCCCGGAGGGGCCCCGGACCGTCACCTTCGCGGCCCGGCTCGGCTCGTTGGAGCGGCCGTCCGACCTCGCCGAGCGGCTGCCGAAGGCGCTGATCCACCGGAACGTCCCGGGCGAGCCCGTGCACGCTTTCCTGCGCGACTTCGACCGCGCCTGGGCCGCCGCCGCGCCCTACGCCTCCTACGGCGCCCGCCAGCGCTGGATCCGCGCGGTGCGGGACCTCACGGCCGACTGGCCGGTGACGGACTCGGCGGCGCGCTGGCGGCAGGGGGAAGTGACGGTGGCGTGGGAGGCGTTGGCGCCGCGCGCCCTCTGAAGACGCCTCCTCCCAACGGGTGACCTGCGAGGAACGATCCTTGGGGGCCGTTCGTCCCATCGGCGGGGTGATCTCCACTCAGCCCACGGATGGCCTCTGTCGTTTTGCGTGTCACCGTGGCACGATCCCTCCGACGACCATAAGTTACTGACGGTAAATCAGCTTGGGGGACAGCTATGGGTACGGGCAAGCGGGGCCTGCTCAGGGCCGCCATGACCGTGGTCTGCGCGGTGACGGTGACCGCGCTCGCGGCACCCGGCACGGCTTTCGCCAACTCGGCGGTACGCACGCCCACCCCCAAGGCCGGCAAGCGCACACCCGCGCCCGGCGCGAGCGGCTCCCCGGCCGCCTCGACTCCCCCGGCCGACAAGGACCTTGAGCAGGTCCGCGAGAAACTCGACAAGCTCTACCACGACGCGGCCGTGGCCACCGACGCCTACAACGCGGCCGAGGAGAAGGCGAAGACGCAGTCCGCCCAGATCGTCGAGCTGGCCAAGAAGATCGTCCAGGGGCAGCAGAAGCTGGACGAGCTGAAGGACCAGGCGGGCGCGGCGGCCCGCGCCCAGTACCGCACCGGCGGAATCCCGCCCGCGGCCCAGTTCCTGCTCAGCGACGACCCCGGTCAGGTGCTGGACGGGGCCGGGTCGCTGCTCAACGGCCAGCGGGCCACGAAGAACCTGATCACCGAAATGGCCCGCACCCAGAAGGACTTGAAGCAGTACGCCGCCGACGCCTCCGCGCAGTGGCAGAAGCTGGAGGCGGGCCGCAAGGCCAAGGCCGCCGCCAAGAAGAAGATCGAGCAGCAGATCTCGGCCGCCAAGAAGCTCGAGTCGAAGCTGGCGAAGAAGCAGCAGGAACGGCTGGCCCAGCTGGAGCAGCAGGCCGCTCTCAAGTCGCAGACCGCCTGGCTGGACACTGGCATCCTCAAGGACATCAAGACCAAGGCGTCCGCGCCGGGCAGAAAGGCGGTGGAGTTCGCCACCGCCCAGCTCGGCAAGCCGTACGTCTGGGGCGCCCAGGGCCCCAGGTCGTACGACTGCTCGGGCCTGACCTCCCAGGCCTGGGCGAAGGCCGGCCACCCCATCCCGCGCACTTCGCAGGAGCAGTGGAGACAGCTCAAGCATGTCGACGTCACGGACATGCGTCCCGGCGACCTCATCATCTACTTCGGCGACGCCAGCCATGTCGCGATGTACGTCGGCGACGGCGCGATCATCCACGCTCCGCGGCCGGGGCGGTGGGTGACGGTCGCGGGCGCCGGTTCGATGCCGATCCTGGGCGTCGTACGACCGGACGCGTGAACCGGATCATGGCGCGTGAACCACGTCATGTGGCCCATGTCCCGCTGTGACGTGCGCCATTTCTTCACAGGGCCTGCACCGTGTGACCCACCGCACGCCCAACCTCCGCACAAACCCGGACGGTACGTGAGCTTCGTCATCCCCGCGCCCCCGGCGGCCTGTCCAACTGCGTTACGGAACGCGGCATATGACAGTGGTCTGCGTGCGGGCGACGCGGCTCACACCATTCCATCCGGGTGGGCAGTACCGCTATGGTCACCGGTCGGTAGGACGAGGTCCCTCGCCCTGCCGTGCCCTCGGGGGGAGGGAAGGAAACCAAGAAGATGCCCGTACCCGTACCGCGACAGAGAGCGATCCCGGTCGTGGAGAGTGGTCAGGCGCAGGCTGCCACCACAAGCGGCGGCCCCCTCAAGGAAGAGGCTCACCGCACGGCCACTCCCACCGGCACGAACGGCGCCACGCTCACCCTGCTACTGATCGAGGACGATCCGGCGGGTTCGCCGATCGTGCCCGAACTGCTGGACTCCTCCGGCAAGCCGATCCGCGTCCGCACCGCCCGCAACCTCACCGAGGCCGAGCGGCTGCTGACCGACGACGTCCACTGCATCCTGCTGGACCTGGCGCTCCCGGCGCCGGGCGGCAGCGACGAGGACGACGAGCTGGCCGTGCTCAAGCACGTCCTGAAGCTCGCACCGCGGCACGCCGTGCTCGCGCTGACCGCCTCCGGCGACTCCGAGGGCGGCGCCGAGGCCGTGCGCGTCGGCGCCCAGGACTACCTCTTCCGGGACGAGCTGGACGGCCGGCTGCTCGGCCGTGCCATCCGGTACGCGGTCGAGCGGAAACGTTCCGACACCGCCGAGCGGAAGCTGGCCGAGGGCCGGCTGCGCGCGCAGGAGAACCGCCGGCTGGAGCGGGGCCTGCTGCCCACGCCCCTGCTGGACGGCTCCGCGCTGCGCTTCGCCGCCCGCTACCGCCCCGGCCGCTCGCGCGCGCTGCTCGGCGGCGACTTCTACGACTGCGTGCGCACTCCCGACGGGACCGTGCACGCCATGATCGGCGACGTCTGCGGCCACGGCCCGGACGAGGCCGCGCTCGGCGTGGAGCTGCGCATCGCCTGGCGGGCGCTGACCCTGGCCGGGCTGTGCGGGGACGAGCTGCTGGGCACGCTCCAGCAGGTCCTTGAGCACGAGCGCGGGGACGAGGAGATCTTCGCGACGCTGTGCACGGTGGACATCGCCCCGGACGGCCGGAGCGCGGGCCTGTGCCTGGCCGGTCACCCGGCCCCGCTGGTCGCCCGCCCCGGCCTGCCCGCCCAGTTGCTGCCGTACGACAAGAACGGCCCCGCCCTCGGCCTGCTCCCCGGCGCCCGCTGGCCCCGGATGGAGGTGGAGCTGGGTGATGCCTGGAGCCTGATGCTCTACACCGACGGCCTGATCGAGGGCCGCATCGGCGCGGGCAGGGAGCGCCTGGGCCAGGAGGGCATGGTGGAGATGATCCGCCGCCAGCTCTCCGAGGGGAAGCGCGGCGAGGAGCTGCTGCGGGCTGCCGTGCACGAGGTGCGCCGCCTCAACGGGGGCGAGCTGACCGACGACGTGGCGGTGGTCCTGCTGGACCGCACGCCGTAGCGGCAGCGGTCCGCGGGTCAGCGGCCCCCGTCGCTGCGGGTTCAGCGGCCCCCGTTGTAGGGGCCGTAGGGGCCGTCGCTGCTGGAGCCGCGGCCCCGGCGGCGGCCCGAGACCTGGTGGAGGGCCGGGCGTACGTCCACGAAGAAGACGATCGAGGCGATGAGCCCCGCGATCTGCAGGAAGAGCATCGGCACCAGCAGGTTCACCGCGACCGCGATGCCGAGGATGATCAGCCAGAAGCCCTTGTTCTGCTTGTCGGCCGCGCGGTAGGCGTCCTCACGGAACAGTGCGGCCATCACGAACGCCACGACTGCCATCGCCAGCATGGCGAGGGAGAGCAGCCACATGAACCCCTGGAACCCCTGCATCAGCACAACGTCCACCACCCGATTCGGCTCGCTAGTACGGCCACGGTACCCATACAACGGGCCGGACACCCCAGAGGTGCCCGGCCCGCGCGCGGTCGCCCGTTCGGCTCACTTGGCCGGCGGGGTCGTCTTCTTCGCGGTGGCGGTCTTGCGGGCGGGGGCGGCGGGGGCCTTCTTGGCCACGGGCTTCCTGGCCGGAGCGGCGTCGTCCTGCCTCTCGGCGGCCTTCGGCTCTTCCTTGGCCTGGGCGGGCACGGGCTTGCCCTCGACGACGACGGCGAGTTCCTCGATCTCGTCGGCGGCCTCACCGCGCCAGTTCTTGACCGCCTGCTCGCCGTGCTCGGCGACCTTCTCGTAGGTCTCGCGGGCCTTGACGGCGTACTCGGCGGCCACGCCCACACCGCGCAGCGCGAGGTCCTGGGCGGTCTCGCCGAACTTCTTCAGGTCGACGTCGAGGGTCCCCATGAACTCGTTGACCTTGGTCTGCAGGGTGGCCTGCGCCTCCTTGGCCCGCGTGGCTGCCTTCTCCTGTACGGCCTTCGGGTCGGCGTTGCGCACGGCCTCGATCCGGGCCGGGGCCTCGGCGCGAAGCTGCTCGACCAGCCCGGGCACCTTCTTGGCCTGCTGGTAGGCGAGGTCGGCGGTGCCGGCGGCGAAGTAGAGGGGGGTCGGGTCCTTGAGGGTCTTGCGCAGGTCGTCGGTGATGGCCATGGTGGTTGTCCTCCCGGATTCGCGTTCGGCTGATGTTGGTGTGGTCCGCGGTATGGCGGCCGGCGGCTGCCTTGTCGAGGTCCCGCTCTATCCGGCCGCCCGCGGCGGACCGGCATCACTGCCACCGGCCGTGCGGGTGCCGCGTACGACGGTGTCGCCCGTGTCGCCGGTGCCGTCGGGCTGCGCGTCCGAACCGCCCTCGCCGTCGCCGTCCTCTTCCGCCGCGGGCTCGCCGGTCCCGAATCCGTTCTCTTTCCGGAAGGACTCGTAGATCTGGAGCAGCACCTGCTTCTGCCGCTCGTTGAGCGTGGGATCGGCGAGGATGACCGCCCGGGTCTCCACCTCGTCCCGGTCCCGCTCGGCGTCGAGGATCCCGGCGCGGACGTACAGCGTCTCGGCGGAGATGCGCAGCGCCTTGGCGACCTGCTGGAGCACCTCCGCGCTGGGCTTGCGCAGCCCGCGCTCGATCTGGCTCAGGTAGGGGTTGGACACCCCGGCGGCATCGGCGAGCTGCCTGAGCGACAGCTGGGCGTTGCGCCGCTGCTCGCGCAGGTACTCACCGAGATTGCCGACGTTGAGCGATGCCATGCCCCCACCTTGCCGCAGCCTCGCTAACAATTGCAAGCACCCGCTTGCAATAGTGTGTCGCGCGTGTCGCTCAGGAGGCGCACGCCACGCGCAGCCACCGGGCCAGGGTCGTGAAGTCGGACTCGGTCAGGCCGTAGCGGTGGTCCACGCGGTGGAGCAGGGCCGGGCCCGGGTGGTGGACGGCGGTCCAGGCGCGGTCGGCCTCGGTGATCTCGTCGTCCACCCAGATGAAAGGGGCGGCCGTCCGCCCATGCGACCAGCGGCCGGGTCTTCCAGTGCAGCAGGTCCGACGGCTCGTCCTCGTCAGGCCACCGCACGACCGGCCGCTCGGACAGGCCCAGCCAGGGCGCCAGGCAGGCGTTGGCGTCGTCCATCCAGGTCGTGGCCCACACCAGCTCGCAGCCCAGCGCCGTGAGGCGCGGGCCGAGGGCCGGGTCGACCCGGCTGAGCAGCGGGTGGTCGGCGGTGCTCAGCGGCGAGCCCTCATATACCGGGTACGCGTGGCCCGATGCTCCGAAAGGGATGATCGGGCCGTCGACGTCGAGGAAGAGCAGCATCACCGTCCAGGGTCGGGCATCCGGGCCCCGCGCGGCCAGTACTAGAACGGCAGTGGCCGGCCGTGTACGACGTCCAGGCGGGAGACCGCCCGGGTCAGGACCACGTACAGGCGGTTCGCGCCGCGGGGCTCCGCCTCCGTGACGGCGGCGGGTTCGACGGCGACGACGTGGTCGTACTCCAGGCCCTTGACCCGGCTCGCGGGGACGACGGAGAGGCGGGCGCCGAGTTCGTCGGGGCCGGACGGCTCAAGGCCGGCGGCGGTGAGGGCCTGCCGTACCGAGTCCGTGTCCGCGTCCGCGGCGACGACCCCGACCGAGCCCTCCCGGGCGAGCGCCTCCCGTACGGCCGTCACGGTCGTGCCGAGGACGTCACCGGTCGGCCGCAGGGTCAGTTCGCCGTCGGAGCGGAGGGAGGTGGCGGGGGGCACGGTCACCGCGAGGCGGTCCAGGAGGCGGTTGGCCAGCTCCAGGACCGCCGCCGGCACCCGGAACCCGGTGGTGAGCGCCACCACCGCCGCGTCCGGCTTGCCGAGGTGGCGCAGTTGGACGGACCAGTCGCGGGCGGCCCACGGGGTGGTGCCCTGGGCCAGGTCGCCGAGGACGGTCAGCGAGCCGAAGACGGCCCGGCGGGCGATCGCCCGGCACTCCATGGGCGACAGGTCCTGCGCCTCGTCCACGACGATGTGGCCGTGCCCCTCGGGGTGTTCGATCAGCCCGGAGAGTTCGTCCAGGAGGACGAGGTCGGCGGCCGACCAACGGGCGGACTTGTACGAGCGCGGCGGGCGGGGCCACAGCAGCGCCGCCTGCTCGTCGGGGTCCAGCAGGCCGTCGGCGGCCCGGGCCAGCGCCGCGCCGTCGGTGAGGAGTTCGGCGAGGATCTCCTCGGGGCGGACCTTGGGCCAGACCGCGTCGAGGTGCGCGGTGAGCGGCCGGGCCCGTTCGATGCGGCGCACCCAGGAGGCGGGCAGTACTCCCGCGCGCCGTTCGGCCAGCTCGTGCAGCCGCCGCACCACCCGGGCGCGCACCCGCTCCCGGCCGACGGCGTACGGCGGTTCCTCGGCACGCACCTCCGCCACGATCGCGGCGAGTTCGGCGGCGGGCACCCGCCACCGGTAGGAGCCGTCCGGTACGGCGAGGTCGGTCACCCCGGCAGCGCTCACGCGCCCGTACAGCGCCCGGCGCAGCACCTCGGCCATCCGGGCGTCGTGCTTGACGCCGGCCGCGGGGGTGGGGTCGGTGCCGGTGACCGGGCGGCCCTGGGCGATCTCGTCCTGGAGGGTGGCCTGGCGTACGCCGGTCTCGCCGAGCGCGGGCAGCACCTCGGCGATGTAGTGGAGGAAGGTGCGGTTGGGGCCGAGGATGAGCAGGCCGGAGCGCTGGAGCCGCCTGGGGTGGGTGTAGAGCAGGTACGCGGCGCGGTGCAGGCCGACGGCGGTCTTGCCGGTGCCGGGCGCGCCCTGCACGCACACCGAGTCGGTGAGGGCGGCGCGGACCAGGTCGTCCTGCTCGGGCTGGATGGTGGCGGCGATGTCCCGCATGGGGCCGACGCGGGGCCGTTCGATCTCGCGGGCCACGATGTCGCTGGTCCGCGACTCGCCCCGGCCCAGCCGCTCGTCCTCCAGGCCGGTCAGGTCGGCGGAGCCGCCGGTGCTGCCCGGCGCCCAGCCGAACCGGCGCCGTACGTCCACACCCTGTGGATCGCGGGCGCTCGCCTGGTAGAAGGCGCGGGAGACGGGGGCCCGCCAGTCGACCACGAGGGGCGGGGCGGCCGGGTCCTCGGTGATCCGCATCCGGCCGACGTGGTAGTTCTGCCCGCCGTGCTCGGGATCACTGCGGGCGAAGTCGAGGCGGCCGAAGAACAGCGGCCCCGGCGGCAGTTCGCGCAGCGCCTTGGCCTGGCTGCGCAGCAGGTGGCCGAGCACCTCGGCGTCGGCTCCGGAGGCGGAGACGTCCTCGCCGATGACGACCTGTTCGGCGGCGCCTTCGACCATCGCGGTGAGGGCGGCACGGCAGGTGTCGTGGTAGGCGCGCTCGATGTGGAGGGTGTCCGTGAGGGCGGAGTCGAGTGGCGTCATGACGCACAGCGTACCCGCAAAGCGTTACCGAGTTAAGTTTTTAACTGCATCTCATGAAGGTCTCGCCGGGGTCCCGCCCGGCCCTCACCCGCCGGACTTCAGCTCCGGCAGCGCCTCCGCCAGCCGCCCAAACGCCCGCTCGGCCGCCCGGACGGCGTCCGGCGCGACCTCCTCGACCGGCTCCCCGGCCGCGATCCGCCGCCAGTTCTCCAGCGCGAGGATCCGCTGGACGGCGATGATCTGCCCGGCGGCCAGCCGCGCGTCCAGGCCGCCCCCGAGCGCCTCGGCGAGCGCCGCCTCCGACCGCTCCTGATGGGCGTACGCCCGCGCCACCAGGGACGGGGTTCCGTAGAGCAGGGTGTGGAAGGCGAGCACCTGGGGATGGTCGTTCAGCCCGGTGACCGGATCGCGCCGCTCCAGCCCGTCGAGGAAGTGCCGCCGCAGCGCGTCCACCGGATCAGCGGCCCCGGCGACGATGCGCGCGGCCTCCGTCTCGTGGTCGGCGATCCGGTGCAGGACCAGGTCCTCCTTGGCCGGGAAGTACCGGAAGAGCGTCGGCTTGGAGATCCCGGCCGCGGCGGCGATCTCCGCCACGGACACCGCGTCGAACCCCCGCTCCAGGAACAGCCGCACGGCGGTGTCCGACACCTCCTGGTACATCCGCAGCTTCTTGCGCTCACGCAGGCCCATCTCTCCCATGGGGCGAGCCTACGCAGCGCCACCGGAACGGATGAGCCAGGCCAGGGCCCGGGCCAGGTACGGGTTCGCCCGGCGCGGCGCCGTCAGGCCCAGCGAACCGGTGGCCGCCGCCAGGGTCATCGCGTACGAGTCCAGGGCCCGGCGCACATTGGGGGCGTCCAGGCTCGCCCCGGTGACCAGGCGGTCGAGGTCGACGTAGGCGGAGCGCACGAGCTCGACGCTCCGGTACACGCGCCAGTCCTGCCGCCAGTCCCGGGTGTACTCCACGGGCAGGCGGCCCTCCCAGCGGCGGAACATGCGGTCCCGGATCTCCGGCCGGGTCGGCGTGAGGTGCATGTGCCGGACCAGGTCGTAGAGCGGGTCGCCGACCAGGGCCATCTCCCAGTCGATCAGGGTCAGCGCCCGGCGGTCGTCCCGGCGCACCAGGTTCCAGGGGTTGAGGTCGCCGTGGAGCAGGGTGAGGGTGCGGTGGGTGACCTGGTGCCGGGCGAGGATCTCGCGCAGCCGGTGGGCGTCGGGCAGGCCGAGGAAGCGGGCCAGCTGCTGGGACTCCTTCGGCAGTTCGGCCACCAGCGTCACCAGCTGTTCGCTGAGCCAGCCGTAGAAGCCGAGCCGGCCGGCGACCGGATCGACCTCGATGTAGTCGACCCCGGTGAGCGCGGCCAGCTGGTCGACCAGGCCGTCCGCCTCGTGCGGGAGCAGGCCGCCCACCGGGTGGTCGGGCCTGCTGCCGGGGTCTCGCGGGCCCTCGTAGGTGTGGATGGCGAAGCGGTCGCCGGAGTACGTGTGGCCGACATCCCTGGCGTGGCTCTCGCCCAGTGCCAGCACGCGGGGCGCGGCCACCGGCACCCCGGACCGCTCGATCGCCCCGAGCACGGCGTGCTCGCTGAGGAAGCTGCGCTCGCGCCGGGTGACACCCGCGACCTTGCGGCGGACCACCACCGGGAAGGGGGTACCGGGCACCCACAGCACCGAGTTGAGGTGCGCGGTGCCCTTGAACACCCGGTCGGCGGGGGCCGCCCCCTCCAGGATCAGGGCGTCATGGACGGCGGCGTGCGGGAAGTCGCGTCGTTCCGGGACGCGCCGGTCCGGCTTCCAGTCGATCGCCCGGGACTGCGGGCCGCGCCGCGCTCCGCCGCCGCGCCACACCGGGCCGCCCGGCCGGGCGGTCGCCCAGCGGAAGAGGATCCGCCCGATCTCCCGCTCCCCCGGCACCTGGGGCAGCCGCAAGGGCTCCGCCGCCGCCTCCAGGGCGCGGCGCACCCGGGCCGTCGCCTCGTCCAGGCTGCTCTGGTCGAAGGACTCCTCCAGGGACTTCGCCGCCCGCATCACGTCGGGATACACCGACTGGGCTCGCTCGAAGGAGACGTAGTGCCGCAGGTCCCGCGCCACACCGTTCACGGCCTCCGGCCGGACCTCGCGCATGGCGCGCACCCACGCCTCGACGACCTCGTCCCACTGGTGGTCGGGGTAGTGCATCCGGACCAGGTGGGTGGCCAGGTCGTGCAGCGGGTCGCCGTAACTGGCCAGCTCCCAGTCGACGCAGACCAGGGGCGGGTCACCGCCGTACGACATGATCAGGTTGTCGCGGTGCAGGTCGGCGTGGAGCAGGCTGTAGGGCCGGCGGGACATCGCCGGGACCCGTTCGGCCAGCCGCACGAGAGCGTCCTCGGGCACGCCGAGCGCGGTGAACAGGCCTCCGAAACAAGCCCAGTTGGGCTGTCTGATCTGTACGTCGGCCATGCGGGCCAGGGCCTGGAGGAAGCCCTGGCTGTCGGTGAAGTTCCGGGGCCACAGGGCGGGCAGGGGCGGCAGCGCGGCGCTGCTGCGCACCTGGGCGCTCTCGGCGAGCTGGCCTGCCAGTGCCGTTATCAGCAGGGCGTCCACCGGTTTGCCGTTGCCGCAGACGCTGGAGAGCGGAACACCTTCCACATAGCTGTGGATGGCGAAGCCGTCCCCCTCGGCAAGGCACTCGGGCACGTTGCCGAGGACGCCCTTGAGGGCCCGCAGGATCTCGGCCTCGTTCGGCCAGGTACGGATCACCACGGGCAGCGCGCCCCGGCGCGGCACCCGCACGATCACGGCGGTACCGGGCTCACGGCCGAGCAGCCGGGCCACCGGTTCGGACAGCGGGAGCACGTGGTTCTGGTTGTGGTAACCCCGGCTCGCCTGCCCGGCCCTGACGGCATGTCCCACGAACGCCTGGAGAACGGCGTGCGGTCCGGCCGCGCGGCGGGGGACGGGTGGTGCGCCCACTGGCCGCTCCGGGGTTCTCGCATGGAAGGGGAAATGGAAAAGGGGAAAGGGTGGAACGGAAGGGAGGACCCGAGGCCAGTGGAGTCGCCCAACAGGTGGTCGGCCACTCATGTGACGGTCGGCCGGGACCGGCTGGTTCGCCATCCCTCACGCACGGATCCGAGCGGTCGCTCAGCCGGTTGGGCGGATGCTACCGCACGCCACGCCCTGCACCCGCGCAGCGCGACCCACTTCGGTCAGCCGCGCAGCGTCTTCAGCAACGGCTCCAACGACGCGACCACGACCCCGGCTCCGGCCTCCCGCAAAAGCTCTGCCTTCTCTTCGTTACGCGCGTAGCCGAGGAACGGGACGCCGGCGCGTTGTGCGGCGGCGAGGTCCGAGGGGGAGTCGCCGATCATCAGGGCGGCCGAGGGGGCGGCGCCCATCGCGTTCAGGGCGCGGTTGAGGCAGTGCGGGTCGGGCTTGAGGAGGTGCAGGTCGGGGGTGCGGCCGTAGATGTGGGGGGCGAAGCAGGGGGTGAGGCCGCGGTCGTCGAGGTAGGCGCGGACCACCCGGGGGGAGTTGTTGGTGGTGATGGCCAGGCGGGAGCCGACGGCGGTCCAGGTGCGTATCAGGGGGTCGGCGTATTCGGTGGGCAGCGCGGAGTACGCGGCCCGCAGCTCCTCCTGGGTGAGGCGTTCCTCCAGTTCCGCGACCAGGTCGCTGCCGGGGTGCCGGCGGTCCACCGCGCGGAGCACCACGTGCGGGTCCAGGGAGTCGCGCTCGGAGTCGGTCAGCAGGCCGTGCAGGCCGCGTCCGGCCAGCCACTCCACCAGCTCGGTCGCCACCCGTTCCGCCGTGTGCCCGGCGAACAGGCGGCAGATCGGCCCGTCGAAGTCCCACAGGACGACCCGGGCGGAAGTGATCAGTTCCAGCAGCGAATCGGTCTGTGTCGTCGTCTCAGAAGTCACTAGGAGAGTGTCAGGTCCGTCGAGATGGTTTCCCAGAGGGCGTCGAACCACTTCTGCGATTGCTCCACAAACGCCGCGTCCCGCTGACCGGCCCGCTTCTCGAAGCAGAACAGGAGGGATTCCGAACCGAGGGTGTCGTACATCTCCAGCGTTCCGCTGTCCGTCGGCTCCTCGCGGCGCGCGACCATGTAGTACGCGTACAGCGCCTCCGCGCCGTTGAGCAGGTACAGCTTGGCCGGCGGGGTGAAGGGCAGGGCGCGGAAGGTGACGTGCACGTCGATGTCATGGGTGCCGCGCAGGGCCCACAGGTTGTACTGGAGTACCTGGCCCTGTGCGTTGCGCATGCCCAGCCAGCGCTCGTGGACGGCCTCGTCGTCGCCGTGCCGGTCGACCGGCACCGGGAAGGCGAGGTTGATGTCCTGGGACGGCAGCAGGATGCGGGCGTCGATGCGTTCGGGGCGGATGCGGCCCTCGTGGATCAGGCGCAGCGGTTCGCCGAGGGCGGGCAGCAGGCTCTGCGCGGTCAGGCAGACCGCGTCGATGCGCACGTGCGGCGCGGAGAACGCCTGGGTCAGCCGGGGGGCGAGGCCCACCATGGTCGGCTGCGGCTCGTCCCGGACCGGCCGCGGTCCGGCGACGCGCGGCGGGCTGCCCTTGCTGACGCCGGCGAGCAGACCGTCCGCCTGCAGGACCCGCAGGGCCTGGCGTACGGCACCGCGCTCCACGCCGAACTCCCCGGCCAGCTCGGCCTGGGTGGGCAGCCGGTCGCCCGCCTTGAGGTCGCCGGTACGGATGCGCGCGCGCAGGGTGTCGGCGATCTCCTGGGGCGTGAGTCTTCTGCCCCCGTTCACTGTCATGTTCTCCGACACGTTCACCGCCACGCTTTCCTGGGTCACGACCAAACGCTACAACTCTGCTCCATCTAGCGGGAGTTGGTTGCCAACTTCCTCCGGTTGGCAGGCTGAAAGAGGGAACCACCATGCCCGCCCTCGCGGGCCCCGCGCCATGACGCCGGCGCTCTCTACGACGTCAGCACCAGTTCCGAACTGATCGTCTCCCACAGCGCGTTGAACCACAGGTGGGACTGCTCCACGAACGTGGTGTCCCGCTGGTCGGCCCCCTGCGCGAAGGAGAACAGCATCGAGCGCGTGCCGTCCGTGTCGTACGTCTGCACGTGCTCGTGCTCGATCTCCCGCTCGCGACGCCGGAGCGTGTAGTACGCGAACAGCGCCTCGGCCGCGTTGAGCAGGTACAGCTTGACCGGCGGGGTGAACGGCAGCGCGCGGAACGAGACGTGCACGTCGATGCCGTGGGTGGTGCGCAGCGCCAGCAGGTTCTGCCGCAGCACGAGGCCCTGCGCGTTGCGCTGGGCCAGCCAGCGCCGGTGCAGCAGCTCGCCGTCGGCGGGGTCCACCGGCGCCGGGAAGGCGAGGTCGATGTCCCGGCTGGGCAGCAGTACCCGGACGTCGATCTTGGCCGGTTTCAGCCGCCCCGCGTGGATCTGCTGCAGCGGCTCGCCGATCGCCATCGTGAGCGAGACCGAGGTCAGACAGAGCGCGTCGATCTCGACCTGCGGGACCGCGAAGGCGCTCGCGATGCGCGGCGCGAGGGCCACCATGGTCGGCTGCGGCGGCACGGCGGGCCCGGCCGCGGGCCCGACCAGCACAGGAGCGTCGGCCACCGTGGCCGGGGCACCCTTGGAGTTGTTGGTCAGCAGCCGCTCCGACTGCAGTATGCGCAGCGCCAGCCGTACGGCCCCGCGCTCGACCCCGAACTCGTCGGCCAGCTTGGCCTGCGTCGGCATGCGCTGGCCCGGGCGCAGCTCACCGGACCGGATCCGGGCGCGCAGTTCGTCGGCCACCTCGTGATGTGACGTGCGGGGCGGCTGGGACCTCGTCGGTCCACTGGCGGAAGCGTGTTCCGGCTCCACGGTTCCACGGTACAACTTCCCGCCATCTTGCGGCAGTTCAGTGAAAGGTGGTTATGAGCCGCTCTCAAGCGGAGATAAGCACAGTGAGTTGGTAGCCAACTCGCACAACATGGTTGAACTTCCCAGTGGTTGGCCGACCGGGCTCCCTTCCGGAGGGGAGCCGGGAGCCCGGACAGGGGACGGCCACCGGAACGCACAGTCACAACTGAACACCAGCGCGCACAGCCACAACTGAACACGTGCAGCGCAGACGCGCAGCACGGAGCACAGCCACAACTGAACAGCTCGCTACGGATGAAAACGAGTGATCAGGCACCCGTCGTCGCAGGAGAGGAGCGCCGGCAAGAGCGCCAGAGCGTCAGAACATGTCCGGGCAGTACGGCCGCCCGGACACGCGCAACAGGGCGTCGGCCTTCCGGGCGGCGCCCTCTCGTTCTTCCTGCACCCGCCCCAGCGCCGCGAGCCGGACCAGGGACTCGTCCCCCAGCCACACCCGCGCCAACTCGCCCACCCCCAGCGTGAGATCGGCACCCTCGGTGGACGTGGGCGTGCAGGACGCCCCCTCCGGGGACACCTCCAGCCGGAACCGCCCGCCCGTGAGCCCGCCGGGGTCCACGACCTCCAGCACCAGCGCGCCCGTCCCCTCGTACGTCCGCGCCTCCAGGGCCCGTACGACGTCCAGGACGCGCAGCCACAGCCAGTCGCCGTGGCCGGTGATCCGGGCGGCGCGCGGGTCGGGCAGGTAGAGGGGAAGCAGGTCGTCCGGGCCGCGCCGGCCGCTCTTGACCTTGGTGACCCAGTCGATCGAGCACACGAACTGCCACAAGGCGCGCTCGGCCGCCGGAGTCGTGGCGATCAGCCCCCTGACCTCGGCGGCCTGGTCCGGCTGCCGGCCGTTCCAGTTGCCGTCGATCTCGTACGTCACCAGGCCCTCGACCGTCCCGGCGGCCGACCGGTACACCGCGTGGAACGGCTCGGTCCACGGCTGGTACCCCAGGTCGAAGGTGCCGGTGTACGCCTGCCACCACAGCTCGTCACGGCTGACCACGCCGTGCTGCGCGCGGCGGAAGCGCTCGAACAGCCCGGGGCCCAGCTTGCGGACCTCCGCGCCGTCCACCAGGTCGATCCGGGCGCCGTCCGCCGGGCCCGACGAGCGCGGATCGAGCCCGGACCGCAGGACGTCGACGGTCCACTCGGCCGCCGAGACCGCCGGGCCGAAGCCGAACCGGCCGTAGATCGGGTACTCCGCCGCAACAAGGCCGGCGACGACGTCGCCACGCTCCCGCGCCGCCGCCAGGTCCC
Organism: Streptomyces sp. NPDC002676; assembly: GCF_053592455.1. NCBI lineage: Bacteria > Bacillati > Actinomycetota > Actinomycetes > Kitasatosporales > Streptomycetaceae > Streptomyces > Streptomyces sp. NPDC002676. The sequence goes on from NZ_JBSFVT010000004.1 coordinate 496,207, forward strand.
GGCTCATCATCCGGGTCAGCAGGCCCTGCCGGCGGTGGGTGGGGCTGACACTGACGTGCGAGATCGCGTTCGAGGGGACGAGCCCGCCGCCCACCGCGGTCAGTTCCTGGGCGAAGGAACGATACGTCGCCACACAGCGGTCGCCGTCGAAGGCGCCGAGCAGCCGGTCACCGAGGCACTGCCGCCGCCGGGCCTCCGCCTGCTCCGGGGTCAGCCCCGCGGAGCGCGTGAAACCGGTACTCATGGCGCGCCGCCAGTTCGCGAAATCGGCCTCGTCGGCGGGATTCACGGCTCGGACTTCGATCATGGGCACACCGTAGGCACGCGGGACGCCGGGTGTCGCCTCAATTTCACCCGGCGCACTTCGCACCCGTCCGGCAGGCCTCACTCCAGCAGATCGTCCACCTGCGCCTCGCCCACCCGGTACCGGCGTGCGATCTCCCCGCTGCAGTCGTCGGTCGTGCGCTGCAGGCGCTGGCGGCGCTGGGAGACCTCCTGCTCGTAGCGGACGAGCCGGCCCATGGCGGTGGTGAGTTCGAGATCGGTGCGCGCCTGGAGGTCGGACAGCTCGACCTCGGCGAGCATCTCGGCGGCCAGCTGCCGGTACTCCTCGTTGTGCGGGGTGCCGAGGGTGACATGGCGGGCCGAGGAGCGGTGCCGGGCCGGGGCGTCCTTGAGGATCTCCGGGAGCCGGTCCACGACCGAGCCGTCCGCCGGGGCCGGCACGGACGCCCGGCCGCGCCGGGCCAGCTCCGCGCGCAGGATGTCGATCCGGCCCTGCAGCAGCCGCCGCACATAGCTGAGGTCGGCCTCGTCGCGCTGGGCGTCACGGCGCAGGGCGCGCAGCTCGGGCAGGCTCAGCGGGGCCAGCTGGGGCTCGGGAGACTCGGCGGGCAGCGCCGGCGCCGGCGGAGCCGACGGAGCCGGCAGGCTGTCGCCGCGCTGCGCGGGCGTCCGGTAGATCCCATGCAACGGCTGCCCGGTACTCGGTGTGCTCATGTGCGTGTGACGTCCCCTCGACCCGGCGTGTGACAGCATCGTGCCACCCCAACTGGCCACTATGTGACCGAGTGCCCCCGAACGGCCCCAGATAGGGTGTTAAGGATCAATAGTGGGCCCCCGCCGGCCGCGCCCGGAGCACCCGGCATGATGGTCCGCATGCGTGCGGTGGTGCAGAGAGTGGACGGCGCGAGCGTCGTCGTGGACGGCGAGACGGTGGGCGCGATCGAGGGCGAGGGGCTCTGCGTCCTCGTCGGCGTGACCCATGAGGACACCAAGGAGAAGGCGGCCCAACTGGCCCGCAAACTCTGGTCGATCCGGATGCTGCACGACGAGAGGTCGTGCAGCGACATCGACGCCCCGCTGCTCGTCATCAGCCAGTTCACCCTGTACGGCGACGCGCGCAAGGGCCGCCGCCCCACCTGGAACGCCGCCGCGCCCGGCGAAGTCGCCGAGCCGCTGGTGGACGAGGTGGTCGCACAGCTGCGGGCGCTGGGCGCGACGGTGGCGACCGGCCGGTTCGGCGCGCAGATGCGGGTGTCGCTGACGAACGACGGCCCGTTCACGGTGCTGTTGGAGATCTAGGCACTCCAAGGTGCCTCAGGGCTCGACGATCGTCTCCTGGGCTGCGGCCGTGTCCCCGGCGATCAGCCGGGCGTCGACGGGAACGTTCCGCTTCACCAGGGCGAGGGCGATCGGGCCCAGCTCGTGGTGGCGCACGGACGTCGTCACGAAGCCGATCTTGCGGCCGTCGGGGCCCTCGTCCGCGAGCCGGATCTCGGTGCCGTGCACCGGCAGGTGCACCTCGCTGCCGTCGAGGTGCAGGAAGACGAGCCGCCGGGGCGGCTTGCCCAGGTTCTGCACGCGGGCGACGGTCTCCTGCCCCCGGTAGCAGCCCTTCTGGAGATGGACGGCGGTGCCGATCCAGCCCAGCTCGTGCGGGATGGTCCGGTGGTCGGTCTCGAAGCCGAGGCGGGGCCGGTGCTGCTCGACGCGCAGCGCCTCGTGGGCGAGGAGACCGGCGGCCGGGCCGTGCGCGGCGGCGAAGTCCTCCAGGTCCGCGCGCGGCAGGAACAGATCACGGCCGTAGGCCGTCTCGCGTACGACGACGCCGTCCGGCACCTCGACGATGGAACCGGCGGGCAGGTGCACCACGGCGAAATCGGCGGTCCGGTCGGCGACCTCGACCCGGTAGAAGAACTTCATCGACTCCAGGTACGCGATCAGCGCGTCCTGGGTGCCGGGCTCGATGTGCGCCCAGACGGTCGTACCGTCGTCCACCAGGTACAGGGCGTGTTCGATGTGTCCGTGGGCGGAGAGGATCAGCGCCTCGGTGGCTTCGCCGACGGGCAGTTCGCTGACGTGCTGGGTGAGCAGCAGGTGCAGCCAGCTCAGCCGGTCCTCGCCGGTGACGGCGACGACGCCGCGGTGGGAGAGGTCGACGAAACCGGTGCCCTCGGCGAGGGCGCGCTGCTCGCGGAACAGGTCGCCGTAGTGGGCGGCGACGCCTTCGTCCACGCCCTCGGCGGGGACGGCGCCAGGCAGGGACAGCAGGGGGCTCTTCATACGGGCAAGCCTACGACGTGCTACTTGAGCCCTTCAGCGAACAGTCCTTGCAGCGGCCGAAGATCGCGAAGTGCTTCATGTCGGTCTCGAAGCCGAACTGTTCGCGCAGCTTGGCCGTGAACTCCGCGGCCACCGCCACATCGGCCTCGATGACGTTCTCGCAGTCCCGGCACACCAGGTGCAGATGCCGGTGGCGGTCGGCGAGGTGGTAGGTGGGCGCGCCGTGCCCGAGGTGGGCGTGGCTGACCAGGCCCAGCTCCTCCAGCAGCTCCAGCGTGCGGTAGACGGTGGAGATGTTGACCCCCGACGCCGTCTTCCTCACTTCCACGAGGATGTCGTCGGGGGTCGCGTGCTCAAGGGTGTCGACGGCTTCGAGGACAAGCTGCCGCTGCGGCGTCAGCCGGTAGCCACGCTGCCTGAGGTCGCTCTTCCAGTCGGTGCTCACCACGGACCCAAGTCTACGGGCGCCAACAGCACGGCAACCCGGCGTGAACTTTTCACACGAAAGGGCTGGAGTGGCCGCCATCCGCGTTGCCAGATAGGCATCTGCGAGATTTACTGGCAGGTAATGGAAAGAGTACAGCTATGAGAGCGAAGCCGGAGGTGTGTGATCGTGCTGCTCAGCTTCCGTGTGGCGAACCACCGTTCCATCCGGCAGGAGCAACAGCTCAACCTTCATCCGGTCTACGAGGACGACCGCCCCGCCGGCACTGAATGGCAGGCTGTACCGGTCGCGGGCGTCTTCGGTGCCAACGCGTCCGGCAAGACGAACCTGCTGGACGCCCTCCAGTACATGGCCCGCATGGTGGTGTCCTCGCACCGGGACGCCGAACCGGACGGCGGCATCCTCCGCCACCCGTTCCTCCTCGACGACGAGGCCAAGGACGAACCCTCCTGGTACGTCGCCGACCTCCTGCTGGACGGGGTGCGCTACACGTACGGCTTCGCCGTGGACGACGACCGGGTCACCGAGGAGTGGCTGGACAGCTACCCCCTGGGCAAGAAACGCCAGCTCTTCTCCCGCGAAGGCGACAGCGTCAAGCCCGGAGCCTCTCAGGAGGCCCGGGAACTGGAGCTGGTCGAGAGCATCACGGAGCCCAACGTCCTCTTCCTCTCCCTGGCCGCGCGCTCACGCCAGCGGGACTTCCGGCCGGTGTACGACTGGTTCGCGCGAGAGCTCCAGTTCCGCCGCGCGAACGAGACGCGGCCGTACGGTCTGTCCGCCGTGCGCGCGCTGGAGAACGCCGACCGGTACCCGGAGATCATGCACCTCCTCCAGGCCGCGGACCTGGGCATCGAGGGATGCGGCATGGAACGGGTCCTGATGGACGAGGAGAGCCTGCGCCGGCAGTACGGGAGGCGGATCCCCTCCCGGCTGCTGCGCGAACTGGAGGACGAGGGCCCACGGGAGATGGTCCGGCCCTGGGTCGGGCACCGCGGTCGCAACGGCGTCGTCCAGATGGACCTCTACGAGGAGTCGGCCGGTACGCAGGCCTTGTTGGAGCAGGCTCCGCGCTTTCTCTCCGTACTGCGCAGGGGTGGCACCTTCGTCGTGGACGAGATCGACGCCAGCCTGCACTCCCTGCTCACCGCCCGCCTCATCGGACTCTTCCAGAACCAGGACACGAATCCGCACGGCGCCCAGCTGCTGTTCACCAGCCATGACCCGAGCCTGCTCGGCCGACGCGACGGCGAGGACATCCTCAAGCGTGACCAGGTCTGGTTCGTGGAGAAGGACTCCTTCGGTGAGACCTCCCTCTACTCACTCGCGGACTTCAAGCCGCGCAAGGACGAGAACCGGGAGCGCCGCTATCTGGGGGGCAGTTACGGTGGCATCCCGTTCATCGACGAGAGCTTCGCCGATGCACTGCTGAGGAGGGGTGGGGGGACCACTGGCCAGGACACCGAAACCCAGCGGCAGGCCCAAGCCGACATGCTCCCCGAAGCGGCCGAGTCGCGACACTGACCTGACGCGCCACACGAACGTCAGGGACAGCGCCGACCAGCTCATGGTCGTCTGCGGCGCCGAGACGACGGAGTACGACTACCTCAACGGCTTCAAGGCGCACTTCAAGCGCCGGAACCTGTCCGTCAAGGTCACCCGGAAGCCCGGCTCACCGCTCCAGGTGGTGCAGCACGCGGCCGAGTGCTGGGGCGGCGCCGGGGAGGAGTTCGACCAGGTCTGGTGCGTCGTCGACGTCGACGACTTCCAGGACCTGGAGCAGGCCGTGCGGTGCGCCCGGCGGGAGCGCATCGAACTCGCCGTGTCCAATCCGTGCTTCGAACTGTGGCTGTTACTGCACCACACCGAGCACCGCGGGTGGATCCGCGACTACGACGCGCTCAAGGCACTCTTACGCAAGTTCGCCGACGTGCCCGCCGGCAAGTCCGTCGACTTCGTACGCGACTACGGCGGGGAGCTGTGGAAGGACGCGGTGCGGCGGGCCCGCGCACTCGCGGAGGAGGGAACGGAGCACCTGCCCGACAGCAATCCCTCGACACGCATGTGGCGGCTCGCCCTCGCCATCACCGGCGACGCGGTGTAGGGCGCCGGTCTCCGTGGATCCGGCGCCCTCCTTGCTGCCCCGCTCGTCTGCTTGGGCCTACTTGAAGAACGAGATGCCGTCCGGCAGGTCGTCCGGGAGGGCCTTGGCCCAGCGCTCGACGTCCTCCGGGGTGACGACCTTCTTCAGGTGGGCCGACATGTAGGGGCGCAGCTCGACCTCGGGGGTCTGCTTCTCGCCGACCCACATGAGGTCGCTCTTGACGTAGCCGTACAGGCGCTTGCCGCCGGTGTAGGGCTGGGAGGCCGCCGTCCGGGCGACGGCGTCCGTCACCAGGTCGATCTGCGGCTTCTTGTCGGCCAGCTCGCCGTACCAGATCTCCACCGTGCCGTCGTCGCGGGTCATCGTGACCTCGACCTTGCGGTTGGCGTCGATCCGCCAGAAGCCGGACTCCGACTCCAGCGGGCGCACCTTGTTGCCGTCCTTGTCCAGGACCCAGGTGTGCGAGTGGTACTCCAGGAAGTCCCGGCCGTCGTGGCTGAAGCTGACTTCCTGCCCGAAGTTGCACTTCTCCGCGCCGGGGAAGTCGAATACGCCCGCACCGGCCCAGTCACCGAGCAGGAAGACGAGCGGGACGAGGTCCTTGTGCAGGTCGGACGGGATCTCGATCATGAGCGGCAGTATTTCCTAGGGTGGGGGTCAGCGCTGGCCCTGGTACAGCTTCTTCACGGCCAGCCCGGTGAAGGCGAGCACGCCGACGACGGCCAGGGACAGCAGGATTTCGAAGAAGGTCTCCACGGGTGCTCCTTGAGCGGGGGCGGGCGTACGGCAGAGCTGGGGCCCAGCTTACGCGGCCTGGGCCCCGCCCTCTTGGCGAGGTGGGCCTCAGCCGAGCAGTTCGCTCTGCAGGGTCACGGTCTGCCGGAACGGCACGGCCTTCGCGGAGCCCTCGCGGGACTGCGTGATCACCGCCAGGGTGTCCCCGGCGGTCAGGTACGCCTGCCGGATCTGCTCGCGGCCGTACGGCTCGGTCTCGGCGTACGGCGCGAGCGAGACGTCGGCGATCCGGGCCGCGTCCGGGAACTTCTCGTCACGTTCGTACAGGTCGGCGCCGCGCACCAGATAGGTGGGGGCCGAGTAGTTGGTGAGGTCGGCGTTCATCAGGTTCTCGGCCACGGTGGCCGTGTCGAACTGGAGCAGGTAGATCCGGGTGCGGGTGCCGTCCTGGGTGGTCCAGCCGCGGGCCGCGATGTGCCGCAGGCCGTTGTCGGTGAGCTTCTGTCCCAGTTCCCGGCGGTCCTCCTTGCGGTACTGCGCCAGGAAGTCCTTCGTCGCCAGCCAGCCGTCGGCGCCGCGCAGCGTCCGGTCCTCCGCGGCGCCCTTGGGTGCGGGCAACAGCAGGGCGCGCAGGTCGGCGTAGTGCGCGCCGGCCTTGTTCCCGGCGGCGAAGGGCCCCGGGCTGCCCGCCGGCAACGGCGGCTTCACCAGCTCCGGGTAGTCCCAGCGCCCGTCGGAGGCGGTGGCGAGCCCCGGCACGTCCGTGCGGTCCATCCGGGTGATCCCGTACGCCGTCCCGGCCCCGACCACCGCGAAGACGGCGACGGCAGCGGTCCAGCGCAGGGCCGCGCGGAGAGTACGGCGGTCCTTCTTGGGGCGGGGTGCCGCCGCGAGCGGCTCGGTGACCGCAGTGGGCGGCTCGGTGACCGCCGGGGGCTCCACGGCGGCCGGGGGCTCCGTGACCGCCGGAGGCTCGATGTGGGTCTGGTGGTCGGTCATACGGCCTTCCCCGGGTCCTTGATGCGGTCGAACTGGGCGCGGATCATCTCCGCCGCGCCCTTCTTGTCGAGCGGCTTGGCCGCGGCAACCGTGGCCACGACCAGGACGTCACCGACGTACCCGGAGCACGTCATCGTGTCGAGGCTCTGGCCCGACTCGGCCGGCGGCAGGAAGCACGCGGCGTTCTTGTGGCCCTCGATCTCCGGCCCCTTGCGGACGCCCTTCATGGCGTCGAAGAGCCGATGCTGGGCGGCGACCGACGAGTGCAGGGTCCGCTCGTTCGCCATCTGCGACAGCGCGATCTCCACGGTGAACGCTTCCTCGGCATAGAGGATGGAGCCGGCCGCATGGGCGGTGCTCACGTAACTGCGCATCGCCAAGCCCCTGACCGGGTTCTTGTCGATCTCCCTCTCCATGAGGCGCCGCTGGGACCGGGGCAGGTTCCGCAGCGACTGCTTGCGCAGGTCGGTGGCCTGCCGACCGGAAAGCTCGGCGTCCGAGCCGAACTCGGCGATGTCCGGGCCGCGGCCGTACTGGTCCTCACCGTAGGGCAGCAGCATCGCGCGCAGACCGGTGGCCTTCTCCGCCACCGGCTTGCCCTTCGCGGCCTTGGGCAGCCGCCAGCCGGGCGCGCCCGGGGACCGGTCGGCACCGTTCACGGTGACGGCGGTGTAGCCGACACCCGCGACGGTGACGAGGACCAGCGCGGCACCCCCGGCGACGGCGGCGAGCCGACGGGGCCGAAGGCGGCGCCGGGGTGCGGGCACCTCGGGAGCGGGGTCGGCCACCTCGGTGTTCACGGGGTTCTCCGTGTTCTCGCTGGTCACAGCCGCTCCATCTGCCGCTTCGCCAGGTCCCGGATCCTCCCGGACGGGATCGGCTTCCTGTCGTAGATCAAGATCTCCATGTAGACGTCCCCGCGCCAGGCGTGTGCCTCCGCGGTGTGGAAACTCACCCCGAAGACAGTCGTGGGCCGCTTGTGGAGGTACGCCATGCCGTCGCCCGTGCCCGGGATCGGCCAGCTCTGGGTGTCGAACTCGTCCTCGGTGGCCCAGTTGTTGTTGGCCTCGGCCGCGTCGGCGGCGGCCCGCTTCTCATCCTGGCGGTACTGCATCAGGCGGATCTCGACTATTCGAGTGCCGCTCTCGCGCCAGTCGGCGACGGCCCCACGACGGAACTCCGAGGCGATGAGGCCCCTGAAGACCTCGCCCGACCTGCTGAATCGTTCGGCGTAGCCGGACATGCTCATCCAGCCGTCCTCGCCCTCGCTGAAATTGCCCGCACGGGCGCCACTCGGCTTCTTCAGCAGCAGTTTCCGCAGGTCGCCGTCCATCTTGACCTTGCGGTCCTGTGCGGCGGCCAGGGGTGCGGGGCCCTTGCCCTTGGCCTGCGGGAGCGTCGGCTGGGAGAGCGGTGGCAGCTTGGTGGGCTCGCGGTCGGCCTGGACGAGGTAGCCGGCGCAGGTGCCGGCGACCAGCCCGAGCACGGCGGCCCCGGCCACCAGCCAGGCGGTACGCCCCCGCCGCCGCACCGGCGCCGCAGGGTTCTCCGGCACAGGTCTTTCTGGTACTTCCATGAAGTCCCCCCATGAACGGGAAGCACGGATTCCGTGATCCGTGCTTCACAGGAGACTCATGACATGGGCATGGAGTTGTAAAGAAACCGGTTACGAGTCGATCAAGACCCGACAAGACCCAGGAAGCGCATGCCGAAGGGCCGCACCCCCGCCGGCGTCCAACCCAGGGGATGCGGCCCTTCAGCCGTCACAGTGAGCCCGAGAAGCTACTCAGACCGCGATGGCGACCTCCGCCAGGCCGCCCTTCTGGGCGACCACGGTGCGGTCGGCGGTGCCGCCGGGCACCAGCGCGCGCACGGTCCACGTGCCCTCGGCCGCGTAGAAGCGGAACTGGCCCGTGGCGGAGGTGGGGACCTCCGCGGTGAACTCACCGGTCGAGTCGAGCAGACGGACGTACCCGGTCACCGGCTCGCCGCCGCGGGTCACCTGGCCCTGGATCGTGGTCTCACCGGGCTTGATCGTCGAGGCGTCGGGGCCGCCGGCCTTCGCTCCGCACATGTTGAACTCCTTGAGGGGTAAAGGTCGAAGGTCTTACTTGTTGGCGCCGAGCTCGATCGGCACGCCGACGAGGGAGCCGTACTCGGTCCAGGAGCCGTCGTAGTTCCTGACGTTCTCCACGCCCAGCAGCTCGTGCAGCACGAACCAGGTCAGGGCCGAGCGCTCACCGATGCGGCAGTAGGCGATCGTGTCCTTGGCCAGGTCGACCTTCTCGTCGGCGTAGAGGGCCTGCAGCTCCTCGTCCGACTTGAACGTGCCGTCGTCGTTGGCGTTCTTCGACCACGGGATGTTGCGGGCGGTCGGCACGTGGCCCGGACGCTGCGACTGCTCCTGCGGCAGGTGGGCCGGGGCGAGCAGCTTGCCGGAGAACTCGTCGGGCGAGCGGACGTCGACCAGGTTCTGCGAGCCGATGGCGGCCACGACGTCGTCGCGGAAGGCACGGATGGAGGTGTCCTGCGCCTTGGCCTTGTAGTCCGTCTTCGGGCGCTCCGGGACCTCGTCGCCGGCGACCAGCTCGCGGGCGTCCAGCTCCCACTTCTTACGGCCGCCGTCGAGGAGCTTGACGTTCTCGTGGCCGTACAGCTTGAAGTACCAGTAGGCGTACGAGGCGAACCAGTTGTTGTTGCCGCCGTAGAGGATCACCGTGTGGTCGTTGGCGATGCCCTTGTCCGACAGGAGCTTCTCGAAGCCCTCCTGGTCGACGAAGTCACGGCGGACCGGGTCCTGGAGGTCCTTGGTCCAGTCGATGCGGATCGCGTTCCGGATGTGGTTCTTCTCGTAGGCGGACGTGTCCTCGTCCACCTCGACCAGGGCGATGGACGGGTCGTCCAGGTGCTCCTGGACCCAGTCGGCGTCTACGAGGACGTCGCTGCGGCTCATGCTGTTTCTCCTCCGGGGCAGTTACGGCGGGGGGGTGCGAATGCGTACGAGTGCGGGCTCCGGTTCGGTCCGGAGGAAGTGCACGGGTGCCCTTCGAGCAGGGCGGCTGGGGAACGCGGAGGCCGGGGGACGGTTCCGCTCAGAAGGTGCGACAGAGCATGGCGGCAACGCGGCACAGGTCCACTGCCCGCCGCTTTGTGAGATCCGCCTGTCGCTTCATGCGCTCGATCGTAGGGACGTCCGGGCGGGCGTGTCACCGGTGTGTCATATGGCGAGACACGATCGTCCGCATCGCGGGACCGAAAAAGCGCCCGGGGGTCTTGACCCGATCCCCGGACGCTCGTATGGGTCAGCGCATCTGCGGTACGGACACGGTCGTCTCGCCAGTCGGACACCCCGCGTTCATTCGAGGTGTTTCCTCCGCTTTTGCCCGCCGCTGTCCCGTCGATGCTTCACGGCTACCCCGCCAGCTTGACGTCCGCACCCTTCACGCTGATCTCCACACCGTCCGGAGCAGCCTGCACCTTGTCCAGCTTGATGCCGCCCGGCAGCCGGTCGACGGCCTGCTGGAAGTCGGTGATCTGCCGGATACGGCCCTCGGCGACCGCGGCGGCGCCCAGCTTGGGCAGGCTGTCCGCGTGCACCCGCACATGGTTGTCCTCGACGGTCACCGAGGACAGGACGTACACCGTCTGCTTGATCCCGAGGGACGAGACCGTCCCCTCCACCGCGACCTTGATCTTGCCGTTGCCGCCGTCGGAGAGGCCGACGACGCGGGCCAGGATGCCCGGGGCGACCTCGGTCGGCTCGGACTTGGCGGTCTTGAGGAGTTCGTCGTACGAGATCGTCGCGGTACCGGTGGCCGTGGCCGCGGTGGCCGAGCTGTAGTCGCCGGAGAACTCGACGTCCTTCATGTCGGCCTTCAGGTTGTCGACCCTGATGGTCTTGCCGGGGGTGCCGGTCGCCGCCTCGTAGTCCTTGATGCCGACCTCGACGTCGTCCAGGGAGCCGGAGGCGGCCTGGGTGAGGAACGGGAAGCCCTTGATGCTCACGTCCGGGGTCGAGGCCAGGTTCTCCGTCGACTTCAGCTTGTCGGCGGCCTCGCCCTCGGCGAAGTGCACGGCGAGCCGGTCCGCGGCCACGAAGAGCCCGCCCAGGATCACGACGACGATCAGTGTTATTCGCAGGGCGCGAGGCATGTGGTGTTCCCCCGGGTCGGTGGTCGTTGCGCTACGCCACGGTAACCCTGCGAACGTCGGCGGCCGGGCGTTTATGGATCAGTTGTGACAGGCGTCGCCGGATCTACCCTGGAAGCATGTACGCGCGGCGGCGCCACATCTACTTCGCCATGATGGGCACGTGCATCGTGCTCTTCGTCATGGCCTGGGGATTCGTGCGTTTCTGGTCGATCCCCGTGGCCGTCGGCATGTGCGTCGTCGCCATGATCATCCCGCCGGTCGCCGCGGTGATCGCGAACCGGCGGGGGCCGGAGGACCGCTGGTGGGACGACCCCTCCGGCGACCCGCAGTCCGACGAGTGGTGGGACGAGCTGGACGGAAAGAAGCCGCCCAAGGTGTAAGCGGTGCGGGTGAGGCGGGGGCGCTCAGTACACGAGCGCCTGGGTGCCGTCCCCGAGGGCTTCCTGTACGAAGACCTGCGCGCCCGCGATCCGTACGCCCTCGATGACGTCCTTCTCCGTGATCTCCCTACGGGCGGCGCACTGCGTGCACAGGGTGATCCCGCCGCCCGCGAGGATGGACTCGATCAGGTCCGGCAGCGGCGCGGCATGCGGCAGCTCGAACTCGGCGGCCCGTCCCGGCAGCGCGAACCAGGACGACTCCCCGGTCAGCCACAGCGACACCTCGACCCCGCTGGCCACGGCCACCGCCGCGACCGTGAACGCCTGCGAGCAGCGCTCGGGGGCGTCCGCCCCGGCCGTCACCTTGATCACGAGCTTCTTGGTCATGCTGGAAGCGTAGCCGCGAGGACGACGGTCACGAGGAGCGTGGCGACAGACAGCACCGTGAGCACGCCGCTCACGAGGTCACCGTCCACCTTCCGCTTCCGCCGGTGCCGGGGGCGGGGGCCGGGGTGGAAGGGCGGCAGCGCGTAGGCGGGACACAGGGGCTCCCGGTCGCGCGGCACCCCCTGATCCTCCCGCCGTTCCTGCTCCCGCGCGCACTCCTCGTACGGCAGACCGCCGCCGCGCGTCATGCGCGGTGCTCCCGCCGCAGGTGCTGCCGCATCAGGACGTTCGCGTCGGTCTCCGCGCTGCGGTCGTACTCGGCGTGCGCCTTCTCCCGCCGCGCCACCAGCTCCGCGCACGCGGCACAGCCGGGGACGGGCTGGGGCGGCCGGCTCAGCTCGTCGTAGGTGGCCGATTCCGTTCGCATGGGCTTTGCTCCTTTGCTCACCATCTATACGGAATGTGGCAGTTGCCATACTCTGCGTATTCCTGGGTGATACGAGGATGGCCCAGCGCGGAGGCCAACACACCCAGAACCGCTGGTAGTTCCACACCTGGCGGCCTAAATTCCACAAATTCCACAGCCAGGGAGGGGTGCCGTGCCGCAGCGGAGGGCGATCACGGGACGGAGCCAGGAGCCGAGGGCGCGCTTTGCCGAAGAGCTGCGGCTACGACGGGCCGAGCGGGGCGTGTCCCTGCGGGCGCTGGCGGACGCGGTGGGCTGGGACGCGTCCCTGTTCGGGAAGTTGGAGAAGGGCCAGACGCTGGGCGGCCCGGAGGTGGTCGAGGCGCTGGACCAGTACTACGGCACGGGCGAGCTGCTGCTCACGCTGTGGGAGCTGGCCATGGCCGACCCGACGCAGTTCAAGGAGCGGTATCGGCAGTACATGTTGCTGGAGGCCGAGGCGGTGAGTATGTGGCACTACGCCACCTCGAACCTCCCTGGTGTGCTCCAGACTCCCGAGTACGCGGCGGAGTTGCTCGCGCAGGGCGGGCTGACCGGGGAGGAGCTGGACAAGCAGGTAGCGGCCCGTATGGGGCGTCGTGAACTGCTACTTGCGGACAACGGACCGCAGTTCCGCACGATCCTCTCTGAAGCTGTGCTGCGCAGCCCGCTCCGCGACCCGACCGCGTGGCGCGCGCAATTGCGCCATCTTCTCGCGATGGCGGAGCGCCCCAACATCACTATCCAGGTGCTGCCATTGGCGAAGGGGCTACATGGGCTGTCGAATACCGACACCATGTTCCTGCAGGGTGCCGGCCGAGTCGTCGCCTGGGTCGAGACCGGGTACTCGGGCGAACTGGTCCAGGAAACTACCGCCGTTGAGCAGCTCCAGCTCCGATACGATCGGGTACGCGATTTGGCCCTATCTCCGGACGAATCGCGGGAGTTCATTCGTCGGATGTTGGAGGAAGCGCCATGCGACCCATTGACCTGAGCAACATCACGTGGCGCAAGAGCAGCTACAGCAACCAGGACGGCGGCGCCTGTGTCGAAGTCTCCGACGACCTCCTGAGCGCTGCCGAATGGCGCAAGAGTTCCTACAGCAACCAGGACGGCGGCCAATGCCTGGAGGTCGCCGACAACCTCCCCGCCGTCCCCGTCCGCGACAGCAAGGCCCCCGCCCTCGGCTCCCTCCTTTTCGAGGCGAGCGCCTGGGCTGCCTTCGTGGACGGAGTCAAGGGCGGGGGCCTGGCCCGCTAGCTAGAAGGCCGCCGTCATACGACGGCCTTGTACACCTGCCAGCCTGTCGCGATCTTCGTACGGCTGCCGAACGAGCCCTTGCCGTCACCGTTGTTGCGGTAGAGGTTGCCGCTCGTGTCGCGCACGACGAGGTCCGACCTCCCGTCGCCGGTGATGTCTCCGGCCCCGACGATCGCGTTGTACGACGCGCCCCAGCCGGCGAACACCAGCGCGCGGGCGCCGAACGTGCCCTTGCCGGTGCCGTAGTAGCGGTACAGGTTGTTCGACTTGTCCTGGGCGAGGAGGTCGCCGATGCCGTCGCCGTTCAGGTCACCGGCCCCGACGACCTTCTTGTACGTCTTCCAGTTGTCGTACAGCTTCACGCACGCCGACAGCTTGCCTGTGCTGGTGCCTTTGTAGAGGTAGACGGTGCCGGTGGTGGCGTTGCGGGCGATCAGGTCCGGGCGGCCGTCACCACTCACGTCGCCCGGCGAGGTGAGCACGTCGTACTGGTTCCAGCCGGAGGTGCCGAGCGTGGTGGACGTCGTCGTGGGCGTCACTGCTTTCCCGCAGGCCGGGTGGTAGGCGCGCAGGGCGCCGCTGGCCGGCCGAACCAGGACGTCGTTGCACCGGTCGCCGTCGAGATCGCCGTACGGCACGAAAGTCACGCTCGTCAGCCAGCTGGCTCCGGAGACCTTGCCGCTCAGCGTGCCCGTACCGGTGCCGCGCTGGATGGTGAGGGTGCCCGAGGAGTTGAGGGTGAGGATGTCGCCGATGCCGTCGTTGCCCGCGTAGTCGCGCGGGGCTGCCGCTCCGGCCGTCACCTTGAGGCTGCCGGAGAGGCTGAGGGCGGTGCCCTGGCCGTCGGCGGGCTGGGCGGTGAGCGTCCAGGTATAGGTGCCGTTGGCCACGAGGTGGCCCGCGGAGTCCTTGCCGTCCCAAGCGGCGGTCAGCAGACCACGGGCGGCGGAACCGGACACGGTATGCACGGTCGCACCGGACGCCTTGTTCCGGACCGTCACCTTCCAGGCACCGGCGGGCTTCGACAGCCACCAGGTGCCGGACCAACGCGCGGCCCCGGACGTGACCGTGGAGTCGATGGCCGACAGTGCGGAGGCCGGGACACCGCTCGGCACCAGATGGACGCGCTGGTCGCGGTCGGCGTAGGCGACGCCGCCGCCGAAGCGGTCCACGGTCCAGCTCGTGCCCACCCCGAGGTTCTTGTCGCCGATGTCGGTCCAGCCGGCGAGCTTGCGGCTCGGCAGGTCGGTGTAGTGCCCGCTGGTCGGCAGCCCGTTGTGCAGGTCGATGAGGTTCACCCCGCTGTCGCTCTGGGTGCCGCCGACGCGCTCGACGAGGTACCCGTCGCCGAGGAGGACCCGGCCCGCGGGAGCGGTGGCGGTCCGCTTGGCCGTACGGTCGTAGACACCCGAGCCATGGATGTTGCCCAGGTCGTCCTCACACATCCAGTACACCCAGCGGCCCACGGCCTGGAGGTCGGACGGTGTGCAGCCGTTGCGGGTGGTGAAGGACTCCACGGCGGTGCCGGACGGGAGCCGGGTGGCCGTGACCGTGCCTCCCGTGGCCGCGCCGCTCCACAGAGTGTTGCCCCAGACGGCCGCGGCGACACGGTTGCGCTTCTGCAGGATCTTGCCCGCCGAGCCGTCGGCGAACTCGCCGATGTACTGCTTGTCGGAGGAAGCCCCGTCGATGACCGCGTAGCGTCCGGACAGGCTGCGGAGTTCCGGGCTGGAGTCGTCCGTGTCGAGGGTCGGGCCCCAGGTGGTGGTGCCGTTGGTACGCAGCATGGTGAGGCCGGTCTCGGTGGAGTCGCGGCGTCCGTGACGTCCGGTGCCGTCGGCGAACATCTGGATGCAGCGGACGTCGACGCCGGCGCAGCGGCCGTAGCCATCCGACGCGGTGACCAGCCCGTCCACTGTCGTCTTGGTGACCCTCGGGGTGCCACTGGTCGTGGTGAGCCAGGTGCTGCGATAGGCGCCGAGGACCGTGTCCGGCGAGTACCGCGTGCTGTTGTCGGCCGTGGTGAGGATGCCGCTGCCGAGCGAGAGGCCGCGGATCTGCGCGGGCATCGGCTGTACGGCGGTCAGGCGGGTGCGGGTGACCGAGCCGTCGGCACCCTGGGCGATGCGGTACACGCCCCAGTCGAGGTCGCCCTGCTCGACGTACTTCTCGGCACCCGCCACGAGGGCGGAGCCGTCGGGCGCCTGGACGATCTCGTAGGCGGCCGGGTCCATGACCTTGCTCAGGCCGGTGTTCGTGCCGTCGGAGGTGAGGGCCCACAGCGGCTGGCCCCGGTACTTGCCGTCGTCGGGCGACATCGGTTCCACGCCGAGCAGCTTGTCGCCGACGATTCCGTACCTGGCGTAGGACAGGGCGCTCGTGTCGAAGGTGCGAGGGGCGGCGGACAGGTCGTCGCGGTCGAACAGGTCCGCCTTGCCACGGCCGTTCCGCAGCCGCAGCACCGAGTCGGTACCCAGCCGGAAGCCGGTCACTTCCTGCGCGTTCTGCGGGTTGGGCCGGTCGGGCAGCGTGCTGAACACGCCGGTGGCGAGGTCGACGATGCCCCAGTGGTTGTAGCCGTAGGTGACGATGACGGACCGCGCGTCGCCGTCCTTGACCACCGCGCCCACCGGCAGTCGGGTCACGGGCGTCTCGGCGAGCCCGCCCCCGTCCTGGACGCGCCACAGCTGGCACTCCGGCACGCCGCCGTCGGAGTAGCCACTGATGAGGACGGTGTCGCCGAAGGTGCCCACATAGTGGTGGTACTCGTCGGGTATCGGCACGACGCCGGTGGTGTCGCCGGAGGCGCCTTTGAAGAGCGTGACCTGGTGGTCCTCCACGGAGTAGATGGCCACGGTGTCGGAACCGTGCCCGTAGTAACCGGGCTCGAAGGAGGCGGCACTCTGCCAGGAGCCGTCATCGATGTTGTACTGGATCGGGGAGTCCGGCCCTTGTTCCAGTGCGGTCGTGGTGCCGGTGGCGTAGTCCGTCCACAGGTACCGGTCGTCGCCCTCCTCGGCCCAGAGGAAGCCGCTGGTCCCCGCGTTGAGGATCTGCGTGGCCCTGGGCACGGCACGCGGGGCGGCGGCCAGAACGACCTCGCCGTCCGCGGCGGCGGCCGGGGACGGCAGGGCGGCGAGGGGGAGGCTGAAGGTCAGTGCCGCCGCCAGGACGGCCGCGGTAGGTCTGTATCTGTGCAGATGTCGGCCGAGTCGGGCCACCGTTCCTCCTGAAGGAAAGACGAAGGCATGGCGGGACATACGGCAACGCCTTGCATCTTCCCCGGCCCCCCGGCCGCTCCCCCACGCGCGCGAGGGAGCCTAACAGCATGTCCATGACCGCTGGTTGGGAGCCGTTCTGCACCGGCCTAGCCCAGCGCGCGCCCCAGCACCCACACCACCGGCGCCGCCGCCGACAGCGGCAGGGCCACGCCCGCCGTGAAGTGGACGAAGCGGGAGGGGTAGTCGTAGCTCGCGACCCGGTGGCCGATCAGCGCGCACGCCCCCGCGGCCAGACCCAGCAGCGCGCCCTTCGCGCCCCTCAAGGAGTTCAACATGTGCGGAGCGAAGGCCGGCGGCCCCGACGCCTCGGCGATCAAGCCCGGCGAGACCACGATCCAGGGCCAGGTGACCCGCGGCGGCGAGCCGGTGCCGACCGCACCGTGATCGCCCAGAAGGGCGGCCTGGCGGAGGTCGCCATCGCGGTCTGAGTAGCTTCTCGGGCTCACTGTGACGGCTGAAGGGCCGCATCCCCTGGGTTGGACGCCGGCGGGGGTGCGGCCCTTCGGTTTTTCGCGACGGTCGTGAGTTCGCTGGTGATCGCGAGAGTGCCCCCGCGCACGGACGCTCATGGCTGAGTTCACGCCATCCATCGCATTTCTCGTTGCGTCTGCAATGCGCGATGCGAGAGGGTGTTCGATGAGCTGGGCGCAACGCGCGTATGGGGGTGGGTGAATGAAGTTCGACATGGGGTCGACGACCCTGTCGGAACTCGGCAAGAGCACCATCGGCTCCGTCGACGACCTGGGCACGCTGATCCAGTGGCTGATCCGGGCGGCCGAGCCGTTGGAGGGGAAGTTCAACGGTGCGGGCAAGGCCGCGTTCGACAACTTCAAGACGCACGCGGACGACATCACGAACGATCTGAACGGCTCGCTGGACGCGATCCTGGGCGGCCAGTCCGGCATGGACACCGCGTTCGGCTCCGGTGACACGGAGATGCAGGACAACTCTCACCAGAACATGGGCGCCGCCAACTTCGACGCCGCCCGGTTCGGCGTGCGCTGACGCTCCGTCACCGACGTTCGACTTCACTGAGGGGGAACTGGCTGTGGGTCAGAATCAGGACCGCCGTTCGTACGACACCGGTGCCTCGGCCGAGGTGCAGACAAGCCTGGCGGGTGTGATCGGCCAGCTGGAGAGTGTGCTGTCCCACCGCGACCGGGCGGTCAAGGCAGCGATGGCCGACTTCCAGGCCGATGGCGTCTCCGCGGAGTACCACGGCAAGGAAATCCGCTGGCACAAGGCCGCGCACGAGGTGCGCGCCATCATCCAGCTGGTGCGCACCACGCTCGAGCAGAACGACTCCACAGCCCAGTCCACGCTGGCCAAGGCCCGGGCAGCGGTCGACAACATCGGCTGATCCGACGGCAGCCGGCCCGCCGAGCCAGGGCCGGGGATCACGGGGACGAGGGGACTGTCGTGACGGGGTGGGACATCGACCCGGCCGGGGTGATCAGCGTGCTGTCCAAGACGCGCACCGCGGCGAAGAACCTGGCGGACGCGCACAGCGCCATGCAGGACAACCTGGAGGAGGCCGCCAGCGCGGCGGGCACCCTCACCAGCCAGTACGGGCCGTACACCAGCACCGCGGGGCTGGTCGGTTCGGCACTGGCCCAGTTCCTGCAGCACTGGAACCCGGAGCTGCTCCACACCGCCCAGCGCGCCGCGAATTCGATCAACGGGGCCGATCAGGCCACCGGCTTCTACATCCAGGGTGATCTGGAACAGGCAGCCAACGCGCAGCACAAGGCGGCCCAGGAGCCGAAGAAGATCGACATGCCGGGCAAGGGCGGAACCGGGCACCGCACGAAGGACCGGTCGTCGTGACCGACAAGCTGATCAACCCCTCCGGCATTCCGCACTTCATCGGCGACCTGGCCACGCTGGACCTCGATGTCATGCTGCTGACGGCGGACGCGGGCCAGTTCCGCGCCTCGGGCTCCAACGTGCACACCACCTTCCAGGGCCTGTCCGCGTTCTACAGCGCGCCCGAGGCCGAGGACCTGTTCGCCACCACGCTGCCCGTGCAGAAGAAAACGGACGCGTTCGCCGACGGCCTGGAGAAGGTCGCCTCCGCACTGTCGGACTACAGCACAGAAGTCCAGCCGCTGGTGAAGAAGCTGGACGCGCTCAAGGCCGATGCCACCGCGTTCGTGAACTCGGTACAGGGCGATCACCACTGGCACAAGGACCAGGACAAGGTCGACCACAACAACGACCTGTGGCACGACGTCAACCACACCGTCGCCGCGTTCGAGGCCGCCGAGCGCACCGCCTACAACAAGATCATGGCCCTGATCGGCGGCACCCCGCTGACCGCCGACGACGGCTCGCACGGCAAGAACACGTACGGCTTCAAGGCCGACTACCTCGACCACGCGAAGGAAACCCCGTGGGGCGCCCCGGCCGAGCGCGAGTACGAGGGCTGGTCCTGGCTGGTCCACAAGGGCAAGCAGGTGTGGGACGGCGTCTGGCACGACGGTGTGATCGGCACCTTCAAAGGCCTCGGCACCCTGGTCGGCTGGGAGGGCTGGGGCGCCGCCGGCCAGGCATGGAAGAACCTCGCCGAGATCGGCACCGCCGTTACCCTCAACAGCGCCACCAATGGCGCCTGGTGGCTGATCCCCGACAACCAGCTCCCCTCCTGGCTGCGCAATTCACGCACCGCCTACAAGCAGTTCGTGAAGGGCTTCGTCGCCTACGACCAGTGGAAGACCAACCCGGCCCGCGCGGCAGGCGCGTTCGGCTTCAACGCGCTGACCGTCTTGGGCACCGAAGGCGCCGGCGCCGCGGCCTCCGGCGCCGGCAGGGCCGGCGCGGCGACCCGCGTCCTGTCGTCCCTGGGCAAGGTCAGCCGGGCCCTCGACCCCATGACGTACGTCACCAAGGCAGGCAAGTTCGCGTACATCAAGGTCGGCGACACCTTCGCCGCCCTCAAAGACCTCCACACCGGCGCGACCGCCGACCTCCTCAAGCAAGCCGACGCCCTCCGGTCCCCCAAGATCCCGGACAACGCGATCCCGTTCGTCGACCAGGCGACCGGAAAGATCGTCTACCTCACCGAAGACAGCCACATCCTCAACGCCGACGGCAGCGTCCATCAGTACGCCGGCGAAGCCCCACACGAACTCTCCGCGAAGAACCATCAGGACCTTCACGCTCCAGCCCACGCGAACCACTCACACGCCCCGGTCGGAGCCGGCGCCCGAGCCGAGCACACCACCGGCTCCGCCCACACCGGCGAGCCGACTCCGGGGCAGACAGGCAGAACCGACGGCGGTCACGCGGCTTCCCACGGAGGTTCCTCCAGCCGGTCTGCTGACGCAGAATCGTTTGGGCGAGGAGCCACTGGTAGCGGAACAGGTGGCCATGGCTCTGCCGGGGCGGGCCATGGCGATGGCACTCATGGTTCCGAACCCGATCGGGGCTCGACACACCATGATGACTCGGCCACGCATGAGGCACATGATTCATCCCCTGCAGACAGCAGTCACTCGTCCGAAGCACATGAGCATGGCGGCCCCGACGGCGAACCCGATTTCACGCGTCGTGCACTCCCACCGGGCAGAGCGCAGCGCACTCTGCGTGAAATGCAGCGCATGCGCCACAGCCGAGCACGATACAAGGGCATGGAGGACTTTTTCCGCGAGATGGCGGATGGTGCACCAGAACGACACTACCCCGTGTCGCCCCACAACCATCCTTACTACCCTGTACAGGGGCGCGGTGGGCGGAACGTCGACGTTCCGGTGGACATGCCCGACGGCCGTACCCTGGCCATCGAGGTCAAGCACTACCTTGAATGGCGCACGGTCACGCTGAAGGACGGCAGTAAACAAGTCGTTAGGGGCGAAGTCCCCCTGAGCAAGGGAATCATCGAGCAGATAAACAAGGATCTGACGCTACGCCGCCTGGACCCGAAGTTCGATCCTCGATGGGCGTTCTCGCACGCGCCTCCGTCACAGGCGTTGAGGAACTACCTCATCCAGGCCCGCATCATCTTCATCGAGTACGGACCACCCCCCAAATAGCCTGAGCCCATAGAAGGTGCACAACGTGTCCAAAGCAAGTGAACCCAATCTCCAGGAATGGGCCGAGGAGGGGCGCCGGACCATCATCGATATAGCGGACATGCTCGGGGTTCCCCCTGAGATCTACACCCGCGACCCAATGAGCCTCATTCCAGCCCTGCAAGACTGGGTCTCACGCGCCCCACTCAATGAATTCGAACAGGCCGACTGGATCACACTGCACGCGGACTTGACGTGCTACCTCGCCGACTTCCTCATCCAGAGGTACGGCGCACGCTGGGCTGTGGAAGATGACCCCACCGCACCGCGTGGATACCGCTATGTCATCGAGGCAACCGGATTTGATGGTCAGCCTCATCGGATCGACCCTGCCGAGATCGTCAGGATGGAATTCGCCGACCTCCCGATCGAGATCGTCCGCATGCTGGCCACCGCGGAACTCAACCTGGGCCTGACAGCGCAGGTCAACGACGCCGAATAACGTCATCTGGCAAAGACCGGTGATCGCCCTCACCCTGAAGAATGCCGGACACCCGCTCCCTGCAGGCCAGCCTCGGGACCTATCCGCCATGACGTACAACCTCCTCACCGTGGAACTCCTGAGCCTCGACGCCGTCACGGCGGCACTCGCACAGTGCCTGCACGTGCGCGAGCAGGACGTGGACGTTGCCGACGAGGACACCGACCAGGAGACGCGCAACTGGGATGCCCTGGTGTTTTGCGAGAAGGCGACAGTCCTGGGCGACGTATCCACATCCCTGGACATCTACGTCCAGGAATCCGTGCAACCGCAGCCCACCGAGCGGGAACTGGCGCCCGAGTTGGCCCGGGCGGCAGGTACCGTGGTCCTCTTTCCCGCCGAAGAAGAGCCTCCGAGCGCGTACTGGCTGGCCGCGGAAGACGGGCTCGTCACGCGAGCACGTCTGTACGACTCCGACGACGAAGAACCTCACTACACGATCGACAGGGTCGAAACTCCCGTCTCCCGACTTCCGCATGTCACGGTCGCCCGCATCCCTGAAGTGGTCCGCGAACTGAAGATCGCCACTCCGCTTACCGCTGATTTCGCCGCGCACCTGGACCGCATGCACCCGGAGGAGACCAGGGCCCCAGGAACGCCGTTCTGGACGGCAAGGAGTTCCCTGGGCGCCTGGGAGAAACTCGTCCGGCAGATGGCAGCCGACTGGGCACCCTCCGGCTGGTATCCAGCCGACCTCTACCGTGAGCGCCTCGAAGCGCGCGACAAGTTGGAGCAGGTGCGCAGTCGACTCCCGCAGAACGTTGCTACCTTGCTCCAGACCGCTCTTGAGTCCCTGGACGCACTGTTTGCCGAGCTGACAGTCGACGACACCGGCGGCCTGCTCCGCGAGGAGCCGGCCGGCACGGAGGACGTGGCCTCGGCACGCGGATGGTGGTGGAACCGCCGCCCTGCCTCCCTGCCTTGGTAATACGCCGAGCGCGATCGCTTCGACGCTTTGCACCCATTGACCCCGGCCAAGTGGTCATGCCTGACGGATCCTGTGACAGGCGAATTCGCGACGCGGGAGGCGTGGGTCACGGCGATGCAGGTCGGTTCAGGCCTGTTCATCTCAGGCGCCGCTGCGGAAAGCCTCAGTGCCGTGCTGTATTGGACACAGAGGCCTCACTCCTCCGCTGCGACCTTCTCGGCGGGCCGCTCGGCCACGAATGACCCGAGGCCGGGTTCGGTGTACGTCAACCCCTCCTCCCTCAGTGCGCGGAGGACCTTGTGCGCGGTCGCGTTGGCGACCCCGAACTCCGCAGTGAGCTGTACGACAGAGGGGACGCGGGTGCGCGGAGGATAGGTGCCGTCCGCGATCCGGCGGCGGACCACCTCGGCGACCTGCCTCCATCGGGGAACGTCGGGAACAAACTCGATCACCACGCCATCATGCGCATGCTTGGACATCCGTGCGATACATGGAATCCCTAGAACCCCTAGCATGCCTAGTTCGCCTTAGCTACGGTTGCCCATGTGAAAGCCCCGGCGACGGATGGAGCCGCCCCGGGGCACGGCCACCAGCTGACCGGAGCTGATGACATGACCGACCTTATCCGCCGACTCGTCCCCTGGGCGTGGGTCCTGTTCAAGGGCCGTGGCGCAGATCTGCGACTCAGGCCTCCGCTACCGGGCTCGCCAGTCGACCCTGCCTCGCGGCATGCCACACCGCTCCCCCCACGCCGCAGTCCATACGCCCAGGACAACACTCCTCTGGACGCCACCGCCGTCAAGGCCGTACGCCCCTACCTGACCGCGCACGAGCAACGTCAGCGACGGCGTGAACTGGCGCTGGCCGCAATGGGCCAGGACATGCCCGGCCCGTTCTGGATCCATGGGCTGGAGGTGGCGTGATGGCGCACGAGCCCCGTCTGCTTCCCTGGTCCGGCACCGAGGGTAAGCCCTGCTACCTGATCACTGACAACGACAGCGGGCCCGCCTCCCGGCTGGCCGACGCCACCGAGTCAATTCAGCTCAGCATGGGAAACGAACTCCTCGGCCATGCCTTCGACTTGCTGCCCGACACCCCGCCAGGTGAACTCCGCTTCCTTGCCGAGCGCCTGACCGAGGCGCTGCGGGACGCTCTCCGCATTGCAGAGAGCCGAGGCCGGCGCCTGAGTCACCTGAACTGACGGTCGATGGTTGGACGAGCGGCCCGGATCCTCCAGGGCCGCTCATCCGTACGCTGGGCAGCGGGCCTGGACACAAATAGACGGGACGTTTCTTGCTCCGCTTCACCGATGGTTCCCTCACCACCCCGCCGGATGCGCCCGTATTCCCCCCAAGGACACAGGGCGTCTCAAGGTGAGGGGATTTCCTCGATCCGTTCGCGGTTGAGGAGGTACTTGGGCAGGTACGGGTGTTCCGTGGCGATCGGGAACTCGTAGTCGTATGCGAGGCTCGCCATCGCGAGCGGCCCTAGAGCTACTTGGGCGCGCGGCGCCCTAGAGTCGCCCCAGTAGCCGTCGTGGTCCGCGAGGGCTTCGGAGAGGGTCTTGGTGAAAGCGTCGTGGTCGCGTGCGATCAGTCGGTGGAAGAGGGCGACCGGCTGGTAGTCGATGCGGTTCACGAAGTCCATCGGCGCGTGGGTCACGGCGTCGGGCATCGACGTGTTCATGGTGGCCAGCAGCTTCTCCACGACGTCGTCCATGGGACGCTCGGAGAAGTAGGTCTGCAGCGTGTCGATCCAGTGCAGGACGTACTCGTCGACTGAGTCGTCCTGCCGCAGCGTCACAAGGGGCACCTGGCACAGCCGGTCGATCCGGTCCTTCTGGCGGCACACGATCGCGAGGTACATGGCGTCGAGCCAGGCGCGGGCGTCCGCGGGTGGTTCGGCGGGTGTGGCGGGCAGGTGCCGTACGAGGTCCTCGCCCAAGGAGCATTCCTGCAGGTGCGCGCCGGTGAACAGCGCGGATCCGAGTTGGACAGCGGTGGCCCACGCGTCCCATGTGTCGACGTGCGCCGCGTTGGGGTCGGCGGCGCAGTGGGTGTGGGCAAGTGCGACGGCGGAGGCGAAAGCCTCGCCCAGTCCGGCCGGGGAATCGGCGAGGCTGGCTATCGACTCGGCTGTGGCTTTGGTGAGTTCGGGCACCTCCGCAGACCTGGCCGCGAGGATGGTGGGGAGACGGTCGGCGCGGTCCAGGCGGACCAGGCCCTTCATGAGGCTGAGCAATTGCGGTGGCGGATTCAGGGAGAAGGTGCGCGTGTCCTGGTCGATGACCGTGAGCGACTTCAGGCCACCACGGTGCCACCAGTAGACACGTGGGGACAGCGCGCCCGGACCGTCCTCGTACGTACTCAACGCGTATGAGGCAAGGCCGTTGACGGCATCGACCACAGAGCCGTCGGTGATCGGGTGGTACGCCAGCAGATGCCGGTTCGGTACGACCACGAGGGCACCGGCGTCCGGGAGCGGCTCCCCGGTGACCTGCCGCGCCACTTCGGACAAGAAGAGCGCCTTGCTGGCGACGAACGGGGAGTCGCCGTACAGCGAGTGAAGCCTCGCCCGTCCCCCGACCGACACTTCCTCGTGCTCGACGGGTACGCGCATCAGGTTCGCGTACGCCGCCTGGCTCAGGTTCTCGATCCCGGCCCGTTCCACGTCCTTGTCGGTGAGGATCCGGACGCTGGTGGGCCCGTCGAGGGCATAGGCGAAAACGAGTCCGTCGGCCACCACACGCGCGTAACGCATGGCTTCTGCGAGTTCCGGGGTGAGCGAATCGACGGGCAGGAGCCGGGAATGTACGTCCCGCAGCAACTCCTCGGCGCTCTCGTCGCCCCTGCTGGCCTGTTGCAGGCGGGCGAAGTGCGCAGCGACAAGGTCGGGCCAGTGTTCCTCCGGCGCCTTGCGGCACACGTGTGCCAGGTTGGTCAGGGAGTAGTCGTGTCCGTCCTGCGCGTACGGGGCGGCGAATGCCCGAAGTCGTGCCGCCTGGGCGGCGGTTAGCATCGGCAGGCCGGAGTCCGGAGTGTCCTCTGGTTTCATCCGCACGACTCTACGAGGGTGCACCTGACGCTGCCTCGCCACAGCCTGGTTCACGTCATGAGCGAGATCAGGTCACTCCACCCCATACCCGTTGCCACTGCAATGCCCGGGGTTGGAGGATGTTCGATGAGCTGTAGCCCCATACCCAGCGAACCGGAAACAGGACATGTCAGCCCAGGATTACGACAGCCAGCTCCTCGAGTCCGTGGCGGTGCGGCGGCGGAGGTTGCGGGATGCCGTGTTGTTCGGGGCGCAGCGGCAGCGGCGGACCGTGGATGAGCGGGTGGGGAAGGCGTTCGCGGGTGTGGTGATTGCGGCCGTGGTGTGTGCGGGGTGTGTGGGATGGTCGTTCGTTTCGCACCGGGTGGTGGGGAAGAGTCCGTATGGGACTTCTGTGCCTACTTCGGCGCCATCCGCCCGATGATAGGTTCGAACGCGTGATATCCCGGGGGACTTTGAGCCGTACGGCACTGAGCCGGGTCACCCTGGTGGGTGAGCGGCGGCGGGTGGATCTGGTGCTGCCGTCCCGGGAGCCGGTCGGGCTGCTGTTGCCCGAGGTGATGCGGCTTCTCGACGACCGGGTGGGCGATCGGCCACAGGGGCGTCATCTCGTGACGGCCGACGGCAGTGCCCTGGAGCCGGATGCGACGCTGGAATCGGCGGGAGTGCCTGACGGTGCCGTGCTGCGGCTGGTGCGGGTCGAGGATGCGCCGTCCGCTCCGGTGGTCCATGACGTGAGTGATGAAGCGGCCGGCGATCTCGATGTGCGGGCCTGGCGCTGGGACGCACGGGCGCGGCGGATCGCAGCGGCGGGTGCCGGGGCGGTGTGGGCGCTGGCCGCCGGGTTCATGGCGCGGGAAGGGTTCGAGGCCAAGGCCGTTGGTGTGGCGCTGCTCGTGAGCGCTGCGGTGGCTGCGGTGGCCGGAGCGCTGCTGGGGCGGGCCGGGCGTAAGGGGCTTGCCGCCGCACTGGTCGCCGTCAGTGCCGTTGTGGGTGTGCAGGGGGCGTGGTCGCTTGCCGACGCCCAGGGATGGTCGGGGGCCGTGCGGTTGGCCGCCGTGCTCGCGGTGGTCGTGGTGGCGTTGGTGCTGCTCGGCTGGTTCTCGCCGTTCGGGCGGGGCGCTGTGGTCGGAGCAGGGGCGCTGGGCGGGGCCGGGGTGTGCTGGGAAGCCGCGCTCGCCTTC
This sequence comes from Streptomyces sp. NPDC002676, assembly GCF_053592455.1. Taxonomy (NCBI): domain Bacteria; kingdom Bacillati; phylum Actinomycetota; class Actinomycetes; order Kitasatosporales; family Streptomycetaceae; genus Streptomyces; species Streptomyces sp. NPDC002676. The sequence goes on from NZ_JBSFVT010000004.1 coordinate 522,674, forward strand.
CAGTCCGGCGGGGCGAGCGCCGCCGGGTCGGCCCGTGCCGGAGCGCTGCTCGCCGTCGTGTCCGTGGTGGCGCTGGGGGTGCTGCCCCGGCTGGCGTTGGCGGCGTCGGGGCTGTCCGGGTTGGACGACCGGCGCTCCGCGGGGTCGTCGGTCAGTCGTTATCAGGTGGCGACCGCGTTGGCCGCCACGCATCGGGGGCTGGCACTGGCAACCGTCATTACGGCCGCCTCCGGTGCTGTCGCCGGGGTGCTGGCGGTGCGTACCGTGACGGCGTGGACGGTGCTGCTGGCAGTCGCCGTCACGTGTGTTCTTGCGCTGCGGGCTCGGGCCTATCCGTTGGTGGGGGAGGTCGTCGCGCTGCTCGCGGCGTCCATGGCGGTGGCGCTGCGACTGGCCTGGGTGTGGCTGGAGCACTCCGGGGCTACCGCTCCGCTCGCCGGTCTGGTGATGCTGGCCGCGATGTCCCTGGGTGTGCTGGCTGTGCAGCCCGCCGAGCATGTGCGGGTACGGCTGCGCAAGGCCGGTGACGTGCTGGAGTCGGCCGCTGTGATCGCTCTGTTCCCGCTGGTCCTCGGGGTGTTCGGCGTGTACGGGCGGCTGCTCGGCACCTTCGCGTGAGGTGGCGGTGATGACGACTTTCGGGCGGTGGCAGGACGGCGTACTGCGTGAGCTGACCGCCGGTTCTGCAGGCTCTGCCGGAGATGCGGGTGACGCGGGCGAGCAGAGTTCCGTGGGGGACCGTCGGCTGCCACTGCCCGTGCGCCGCGCGGACGAGGAGCGGCCCCATCCGGGGCAGCCCGGCAGCGGGTCCCTCGCGGGGCGCACCACTGCCCCGGTCCCGGCGGCGGACGGCGCCCTGCCCGTCCCGTACACCCCGACTCAGGCAACACCGCACCCTGCACAACACACACCTCCTCCGCAGGCCCCGGCCCGCACAGCAGGGCCCCCCACACCGAACGCCTCCCCCGTCGTACGCCCGCCCCGTCAGGGCCGGCTGCCGGTCGCGGCCCCCGAGCCGGTTCCGACGCTCGACCCGCGCCTCGCCCTGGCGCTCGGCTCGCCCCCGCACGGCGACTCGCTGGCCCGGCGCTCGGGGCGGTCGCTGCGCAAGCTGGCCTCGTCCGCCGCGCGGGACGTCACCGAGGAGAGCAGGCTGGGCAGTTGGCTGCAGCAGCCGGTGACCACGGGCCGGGTGATCGCGGTGACGTCGATCCGCGGCGGCGTCGGCAAGACCACGACCGCCGCGCTGCTGACGCGGGCCTTCAGCCACTACCGGCACGACCCTGTGCTCGCCCTGGAGGCGGACGCCGCCCTGGGGACGCTGCCGGTGCGCATGGGCGCTCAGGCTGTGCGGTGGTCGTGCGCCGAACTCGCCCCGATCCTCACTCCCTCGATGCAACTGACGGACGTCACTGGGTACTTGGTGCCACTGACGGACGGCGGCTGGCTGCTGCCCGCCAGTCAGGGGCGGGTGGGCGCCCCGCTGGATGTCCCCACCTACCGCACCGTCACACTCGCTCTGCGCCGCTACTTCGCCGTCACGGTCGTGGACTGCGAGACACTGCCCGGCGAAGTGGCCCGGACGGCGATGGACACCGCGCACGCGCGTGTGGTCGTCGCCCCGCTCACCGCCGAGGGTGTGGGCGGCACCCGGATCGTCCTGGACTGGCTCGGTCAACTGCCGCACGCCGCACTCGCCTCCACCGTCGTCGCCCTCACCTCGAACACACCCGACGCGAACCTCGACCTGAAGGCCGCCACGGCCCATCTGCGGGAAACCGGGGTCACCCTCGTGCATCTGCCCTACGACCGGCACCTGGCCGGTGGCGGACCGATCAGGACGGACCGGCTCGGCGAGGCCACCCGCCGAGCGGCCACCCAGCTGGCCTCCGAGGCTCTGCAGAGGGCGGTGCGGGTGCGTTGACGCAGCATCAGGTGCATCGGCCCGCCCGCTCGACGCGGCCCCTGCTCCCGCCCGAGGCCCGCACGATCGAGCCGCCCCCGAACCTGCCCGAGGGCAAGACCGGCAGCCCGGCGACCGCGCTGCTGCCCATGGCCGGCGTCATGAGCTCGGTCGTGATGATGACGGTGATCCGCTCCAGCCAGTTCGCGGGCCTGGGCGCCGTCGTGCTGGTCGTCGCGCTGCTCGGCGCGGTCGCCCTGTTCCTGTCGCAGCGTGGCAAGGCGCAGCGGCAGCGGCGCGTCCAGCGCGAACGGTACCTGGAGTATCTGGAGGAGCTACGGGCCGAGCTGGGCGCGGCGGAGCGCGAGCACCGTCGGGCCGCCCGGCTCCTCCACCCCGCCCCCGCGGCCCTGTACGACGTCCTGCGCGATCCCGCCCGTCTGTGGGAGCGGCGCCGCACCGACGCGGACTTCCTCCACGTACGGGTCGGCGTCGGCGACGTACCCGTGCAGGAGCTGGCCATCGGCCGGCAGGCGACCGGGGGCGTGCTCACCCCGCCCGACCCGTTCATGCTGAACGAGGCGCGCGCCCTCCAGGCCCGCTACACCGGCGTGTCCGACCATCCGCTGGTCGTGCCGCTGGACCGGGCGGGCAACGTCAGCGTCGTCGGCGACCGTGCCGGTGTGCTGCGTGTCGCCCGGGCACTGCTCGTGCAGGCCGCCGTGACACACGCCCCGGACGACGTGGCCGTCGCGCTCGCCGTGCCCGGGGACCGTATCGAGGAGTGGGAGTGGGCGAAATGGCTCCCGCACGTCCTCGACCCGCACGTCCTCGACCCGCACGTCCTCGACCCGCAGACCCACGACCCGCAGACCCGCGACGGCTCCCTCGCCGCGCGGCGCATCGCCCCCGGCCTGGCCCAACTGGCCCAGGTGATCGGCACGGATCTGAAGCGGCGGGCCTCCTACGCGGCCGAGGTGCGCCGCGGACTGTCCGACAGGAAGGCACTCGCGCTGACCGACCGGCTGCTCGTGCTCAGCGACGAGTACGGGGAGAACGCCGTCGAGCTTCCGCGCACCGACATCGCCGTCGACCTGGACGACATGGGGGTCACGGTCCTGCACCTGCTCGCCGAACAGGTACACGAACCCGATCACGTCTCCGTGCGCATCACCGTCGACGGCGACCGGGTCACGGTGGAGGACCTGCGCGGAGAACAGGTCGTACACATGCACGGGGTGGCCGACCGCGCCGACCTCCCGGATGCCGAAGGCCTCGCACGGGCCCTTGCGCCACTGCGGCTGTCCGCCGAGTCCGCCGCCGAGGGCACCCCCGTCTCCGGGCCGGTCGGCTTTCCGGAGCTGCTCGGCATCGACGACATGGCCGCCCTCGATCCGGCCCGACAGTGGGCACCGCGCGGCGACCGGGACTTCCTGCGCGTGCCGATCGGGCTCGACGACCGGCACGAGCCGGTGCTCCTCGACCTGAAGGAGTCCTCCGAACTCGGCATGGGCCCGCACGGGCTGTGCGTCGGCGCGACCGGCTCCGGCAAGAGCGAACTACTGCGCACCCTCGTGCTCGCCCTGGTGACGACACACGCGCCGGACGATCTGGCGATGGTCCTCGTCGACTACAAGGGCGGCGCCACCTTCGCCCCCTTCGCCCGCCTGCCGCACGTGGCGGGCGTCATCACGAACCTGGAGAACCAGGCCGGCCTCGTCGAGCGCGTCCACACCTCCCTCGCCGGCGAGATCAAGCGCCGGCAGCAGGTCCTCAAGGACGCGGGCGACATCGCCGACATCGGGCACTACCGCGCGTTGCGCGCCACGGCCCGGCCCGACCTCGAACCGCTCCCGCACCTCTTCGTCGTCATCGACGAGTTCGGTGAACTCCTCACCGCGAAACCGGACTTCATCGACCTGTTCCTGTCCATCGGCCGCATCGGCCGCTCCATCGGCGTCCATCTGCTGCTGTCCAGCCAGCGCATCGAAGGCGGCAGGCTCAAGGGCCTGGAGACCTACCTGTCCTACCGGCTCGGGCTGCGCACGTTCTCGGCGGACGAGTCGCGCACCGTCCTGGAGACCACCGACGCCTTCCATCTGCCGCCCCTGCCCGGCTTCGGTTACCTGAAGGTCGACACCTCCACGTACACCCGCTTCAAGGCAGGCTTCGTCTCTGGTGCGTACCGCGGTCCCGCCGTGCGCGAGAGCACCGCCGAGGCCGCACCGCTCGCCCGGCCGTATCCGGCGTTCAACGCGCCCGGCGCCGCGCAGGCGCCCGCGTCGGGTGACGACGCCCCGGTGCCCCGTGAGCGCGACACGGGGCCGACGGTTCTGGGTGTCGCGGTCGACCGGCTCGCCGACGCCGCCGGGCCGGTACGCCGGATCTGGCTGCCGCCGCTGCCCGAAGCCCTCACCCTCGACACGGCCGCGGGCCCCGTACAGGCGTCCGCCGACGGCCTCCGGCTCGCCCGAACGGACGGCCCGATGCGGGTGCCGCTGGGTGTCCTCGACGATCCCGCCAGGCAGTGGCAGGGCCCGTGGGTGCACGACCTGAACACGGCGGGCGGGCACACCGCTGTCATCGGCGGCCCGGCCTCCGGCAAGACGACCCTGCTGCGCACCCTGGCGCTCTCCCTCGCCCTCACCCACACTCCGCGCGACGTCGCCGTCTACGGACTGGACCTGGTCGGCGGCGGGCTGAGCGCGCTCGCGGACCTGCCGCACGTCGGCGGCATCGCGACCCGCGCCGACCACGAGCGAGCCGCCCGCACCGTCGCCGAGGTGCGAGCCATGCTCGCCGAGCGCGAGGAGATCTTCCGTGAGCGGGGCATCGACTCGGTCGACCAGTTGCGGGCCCTGCGCGCCAAGGGCGAGCTGCCCCGGCTCGGCTCCACCGACGTGGTGCTGCTCATCGACGGATTCGGCGCCCTGCGCGACGAGTTCGCCCACCTCGACGACGACGTGGCCGACCTCCTCAAGCGCGGCAGCGGCTACGGCATCCACGTCGTGGCGGGCATGCTCCGCTGGAACGACGTACGCATCGCCACCCAGTCGCTGTTCGGCAGCCGCATCGAACTGCGCCTGAACGACCCGGCCGACTCCGCCGTCGACCGCAAGCTCTCCGAGACCCTGTCGGCGGGCACACCGGGCCGGGCCCTGACGGACGGCAAGCTGTTCGCCCAGACGGCACTCCCCCGCATCGACGCGCACGCCACGGCGGACGGTCTCGGCCCGGCCCTGGAACAGGCGGCGGCCATGCTGCGCGCCACCTGGCACGGTGAACTCGCCGCGCCGGTACGGGTACTGCCGACGAAGCTGCCGGCCCAGCGGCTGCCCTCCGCGGCGGCGGTACCGCGCGCGATCCCGGTCGGCGTCGACCAGGAGAGCCTCTCGGCCACCGTCCTCGACCTGTTCGGCGCCGACCAGCACCTGCTGGTCCTCGGCGACAACGAGTGCGGCAAGACGAACCTGCTCACGCTGGTCGCCCGCTCCCTCGTCGACCGCTACGGCGATAACGAGCTGGTCTTCGGCGTGTTCGACCCGCGGCGCGGCCTTCGAGGCGTCGTACCGGAGCCCTATCGCGGCGGCTACGCGCACAACGCCACGCTCTCCCAGGCGCTCGCCACCGGCATCGCCACCGAGCTGAAGAAGCGCCTGCCGGAGACCGCCGACCCCGACGCCCTCACCGACGAACCGTCCTTCGCCGGCCCGCGGATCGTGATCCTCGTCGACGACTACGACATCCTCACTGCGGCCGGGCAGCAGCCCCTCGCCCCGTTCCTGCCGTACATCTCCTCGGCCCGGGACATCGGCCTGCACTTCGTGGTCGCGCGCCGTGTCGCCGGGGCCTCCCGGGCCCTGTACGACCCGGTGCTGACGGCGCTGCGCGAGACCGGCACCACGGCACTCGTGATGACGGGCGACCGCAGCGAAGGCCAGCTCTTCCCTGGCCTGTACGCCTCCGCCCAGCCGCCCGGCCGCGGCACCCTGGTCCGCCGCGGCCACCGCCACCAGCTGATCCAGACCGCCCTCGCACCCGCGGGCGAGCCCACGGAGGCACCGGCATGACCAAGGACGTCATCGCGCTCACCGAGAAGATGCCCGACCCTCCCGCCCTGCTCGCCGCCCTGCACGCCGGCGGCCCCGACCTGAGCCTGACCGCCACCGACGACGGCGCGGTCATCCAGCTGTGCACGGCGGCCGGACGCCCCCTGGTCTCCGTCGAGGCTCCCCTCCTCGTCCACGTACCGGGCGAGGCCGAACGCCTTCTCGGCCCGCACGTCACCTCGCCCCGGCCTCCGTACTGGTGGACCGAGGCACGCGCCTCCACCGCCGTCCCCACGGCCGAGCCCCTCGCCGCATCGGTCTGCGGACGCCTGACGCTGCTGCTCGGGGGAACGACCTGGCCGCGCGAGGCCAACAGCACGGCGGTCGTGGACACGGGCCAGGACCGCGACGACGTCACCGTCACGCCCGCACCGGACGGGGCCCTGCCCGCCGTCGACGTCCTGACCGAGTCCACCGCGGTGGTACTCGCCGACCGTCCGGTCCTCGGCCTCACGGCCTGGCTGTCCGACGTACTGCGCGCCACGACGGCGGCCGGCCGGGCCCTGCACATCGTCACCCCGCCCCACGTCCGCCTCACCCTCCCGCTGCGCACGGTCCTCGGCGGCGCACCGAACCGGTGGGTTGTCCAGAACCCGGCAGGCGGCTACTACGACGGCCTCTCCGGAGCCGAACTCTCCTGGAGGGACGGCACATTCGCGCCGACCGGCCCACCCGTGAAGGTCGCGGACGCCTTCACGAACGGCGCGGCGCCCACCGAGGAGCGCCGGCTCACGGTGGCACTGCGCACCGTCCGCTCCCCCGATGCCGACCTCGTGCTCGGCGGCGCCCTGGAAACGGCCTGGCGTCATCTGACCGGCGCCCAGCCCGCTGGATGGGGCACGGCCGAGCCCGTCAACCTGCCCTGGTCACCGCGCCAGTTGACCGACCTGGCCCGCAAGCGCTCCCCCGAACCCACCCACGCCCTCGCCGTCGGCTCCCCCGACCGGCCAGCCGTCGCGACGCACCGCACGGCACGCACCACGGCAGGTGTCGCCGAAGAGGTCACGCTCACCGTCGGGTACCCGACAGGCCACCAGGTCCCCCTGGACGCGATCGAGCCGCTGGCAGCCGAACTCGTCGACGCCCACGGCCTGACGACGATGCTGGCCACGCTGACATCGGCCGAAGCCGACCTGACGCTACGGCCCGTACTCGCCGCCCCGCCGATCCCGGTCACGTTCACACTCGGCGCCGGGGACGTCCGCGCCACGGGACTCGCACACGCCCGTCGGCCCCCGCTCGCGAAGAGACCCGTACAGCTCGGCACAGCCACGGACCCGGCGCTGCACTATTCCCTCGGCGACGGCTCCGACGCCGCGGCCTGGACCGCGCTCCACGCCCTCACCGCACACCTCAAGACCTGATCCGGCTCGGCGGAATGAACGGGGGGCACGGGTCGGCAGCTCTACAGAACACCTAGCCCAGCGCGCGCCCCAGTACCCACACCACCGGCGCCGCCGCCGACAGCGGAAGTGCCACGCCCGCCGTGAAGTGGACGAAGCGGGAGGGGTAGTCGTAGCTCGCGACCCGGTGGCCGATCAGCGCGCACGCCCCGGCGGCCAGACCCAGCAGCGCGCCCTTCGCGCCCAGGCCCGTCATGCCGCCGACCGCGATTCCCGCGCCTGCCGCGGCGAGGAGCGAGACCACGAGTGAGGCCGGGCCCGGCAGCGGCAGGACCCGGGCGAGGACGGCCACCGCCACCGCCGCCGCGCCCACGGAGACCGCGTGCGGAGTCGCGCCCAGGTAGCCGGTGGCGAGGATCGCGAGGGCCGCCGAGACGACCGTGGCCATCAGGCCGTACATCCGCTCGTCCGGCGAGGCGTGCGAGCGCAGCTGGAGGACCAGCGACAGCAGGACCCAGACGCCGAGGGGGCCCAGGATCGCGGCGGGCGCGTGGTCGCGGCCCGCGGCGAGCACCGCCACGTCCGCCGCGAGGCCCCCGAGGAACGCGAGGGCGATGCCCTGGCGGGCGGGCCACATGCCGTTGAGCCGGAACCAGCCCGCGGCCGTCACGGCCTGGAGCAGCACCAGCGGGACGGCCAGGGCGTACGAGGCGACGGGCGCGGTGGCCGCGAGCAGCACGCCCAGGAGCGCGGTGAGCAGCGCCGGCTGCATGCCCGGCTCGATGATCGGCGAGCGGCCCTCCAGCCGGGCCCGCTGGGCGTCGGTGATCCGGGCGTTGCCGGCGAGCGTGGCGGGGCCGTACTCGGGGCCGGAGACGGACTCCGGCTCGGGGGCGGGAGCGGGGGCGGGTTCAGCGACAGGCTGCGGCTGCTGTACCTGGGCCTCGGGCGCGTACTGCTGCTGCTCGTACTGCTGGTACTGCTGCTGATACGGCTGCTGCTCCTGCTGCGGCAGATACGCCGTCTCCGGCGCCTGCGCTTGCGCCTGCCTCGGCGCCTGCAGCGAACCGTGCGTCTGCGTCTCCCAGGTCTGGCCCTGCCACTGCTGGGTGAGCTGGGGGTCGTAGCCGGGCTGCTGCTGCCCGTACTGGTCGTACTGCTCCTGCCCAGGCCACTGCTGCTGGGGCTGGTGCTGCTGCTGGTACGGGTCGTAGCCCTCGTACGGGCCGCCCTGATACGGCTGGTCGGTCATGCTCACCCTCCTGCGAACGGCGGGAGCACCTCGACCGTGCCGCCCTCGGCCAGCCGTACCGTCTCATGCGCGCGGGTCCCGACGGGGTCACCGTCGACAAGGAAGGAGCAACGCTGGAGCACGCTGGTGAGTTCACCGGGGTGTCGCTCGCGCACGACGGCGAGCGCGTCGGCGAGCGTGGCCGCTTCGTACGGCTCCTCGGCGACCCCGGCCGCGGCCTTGGCGGCGGCCCAGTAGCGCACCGTGACCTTGGGCATCTCATTCCTCAATCGACGGCAAGAAGTGACTAAAGACAGTTTGGGGTCAGGCTAGCCCGCGTTCGACGCCGCCCAGTCCCCGATCCGGGCGACGAGCGCGTCCTCGGCCGCGTGCTCGGCGTGGCCCATGCCCGGCTCCAGCCACAGTTCGCCGTGTTCACCGGCCGCCTCGGCCAGCATGCGCGGGTGGTCGAGGGGGAAGTAGCCGTCGCGGTCGCCGTGGATGATCAGCAGCGGGGTCGGGGCGATCTTCGGGACCGACTCCACCGGGGAGAGCGGGATGGGGTTCCACTCGCGGTGGTGGATGCGGGTGCGCAGGCCGTAGCGGCCCACCAGGCGGCCCTCGGGGCGGGTGACCAGCCAGTGCAGGCGGCGCATGGGGGCCGTCCCCCGGTAGTACCAGCGGGCGGGGGCGCTGACCGAGACCACCGCGTCGACCGCGCCGGGGTTGAGGGCCGCGTGCCGCAGCACCACCGAGCCGCCCATGGAGAAACCGACGGTCACCACGCGCGCGTGGCCGAAGCCGCGCGCCCACTCCACCGCGGCGGCGAGGTCCAGCACTTCCCTGTCGCCGACCGTGGACCGGCCGCCGGAGGCCCCGTGGCCGCGGAAGGAGAAGGTGACGACGGCGCCGTAACGGGCGAGGACGTCGGCCACCCGTCGAACATGCGGCCGGTCCACGCATCCGGTGAAGCCGTGAGCGATCACGAACACATCCGAATGCGTCTCCGATTGCGTTTCGCATACAGCCGCGCCCGGGTTGTATACGGAATCGATCGGAATTCCGTCGGCTGTGCGCAGATACGTCCGGATAGGCGCGGGCCTGCGCGTCTCGGGATATGGACTTACGGTGGAACGCGCCACACGACCTGCCGGACCGTTGCTCATGTGGGCTATTCTGCTGTGCAGAGGACTCGGGCAGCGTAGCCCCCGGGTCCTTTTGTGCTTTCGGAAGCGTTGTATACGAAGCGCCCCGGGATCGCAGAGCAGTGCCGCACCGACGCCATGTCCTCGCAGGGACCGAGGAGGAACCAGACGTATGAGTTCTCTGCTGCTGCTGACCAACGCTCTCCAGCCGTCCGCCGAAGTACTGCCCGCCCTCGGCCTCCTCCTGCACAACGTGCGGGTCGCCCCCGCCGAGGGCCCCGCGCTGGTCGACACCCCGGGCGCCGACGTCATCCTGGTCGACGGCCGCCGCGACCTGCCCCAGGTGCGCAGCCTGTGCCAGCTGCTGCGCTCCACCGGGCCCGGCTGCCCGCTCGTCCTCGTCGTCACCGAGGGCGGCCTCGCCGCCGTCACCGCCGACTGGGGCATCGACGACGTCCTGCTCGACACCGCCGGTCCCGCCGAGGTCGAGGCGCGGCTGCGCCTGGCCATGGGACGGCAGCAGATCGTCAGCGACGACTCCCCGATGGAGATCCGCAACGGCGATCTGTCGGTGGACGAGGCGACCTACAGCGCGAAGCTCAAGGGGCGGGTCCTCGACCTCACCTTCAAGGAGTTCGAGCTGCTGAAGTACCTCGCCCAGCACCCGGGCCGGGTCTTCACCCGCGCCCAGCTGCTGCAGGAGGTGTGGGGCTACGACTACTTCGGCGGCACCCGGACGGTCGATGTCCACGTACGGCGGCTGCGCGCCAAGCTCGGCCCGGAGCACGAGTCGCTGATCGGCACCGTTCGCAACGTCGGTTATCGATTCGTTACGCCCGAGAAGGGTGACCGGGGCGGCGAGGACGCCAAGGCCAGGGCGGGGCGGGCGAATGCGGACGACAGGGACGGATCGGCCGCCCTGGACGCCGCCGATGCCCACGCGGACGCCTAGCGACGGCGCCTGCGGAACGCTGCCGTCCGCCGGTCGGAGCATTGCGATCGCATATCCGGGCTTTGATACGCCCTGCCCAGAGTGGGTCCATCCGCGTAGACTCCGCGCGTGGCCAAGGTGACTCGGGATGATGTGGCACGGCTGGCTGGGACCTCCACCGCCGTCGTCAGTTATGTCATCAACAACGGACCCCGGCCGGTTGCCCCGGCCACGCGCGAGCGTGTCCTCGCGGCGATCAAGGAACTGGGGTACCGGCCGGACCGGGTCGCCCAGGCGATGGCGTCGCGGCGCACGGACCTCATAGGCCTGATCATCCCGGACGCCCGCCAGCCCTTCTTCGGGGAGATGGCGCACTCGGTCGAGCAGGCCGCCGCCGAGCGCGGAAAGATGGTCCTCGTCGGCAACACCGATTACGTCGGCGAACGCGAGGTCCACTACCTGCGCGCGTTCCTCGGCATGCGGGTCTCCGGCCTGATCCTCGTCTCGCACGCGCTGAACGACCTCGCCGCCGCCGAGATCGACGCCTGGGACGCCCGGGTGGTGCTGCTGCACGAGCGGCCCGAGGCCATCGACGACGTCGCCGTCGTCACGGACGACCTGGGCGGCGCCCAGCTCGCCGTACGTCACCTGCTGGAGCACGGCCACGAGTACGTCGCCTGTCTGGGCGGTACGGCGGAGACGCCGGCCGTGGGCGACCCGGTCTCCGACCACGTCGAGGGCTGGAAGCGGGCCATGGAGGAGGCGGGCCTGTCCACCGAGGGCCGGCTCTTCGAGGCGCCGTACAACCGCTACGACGCCTACCGCGTGGCCCTGGAGCTGCTGGCCGGGCCGAACCGGCCGCCCGCGGTCTTCTGTTCCACCGACGACCAGGCCATCGGCCTGCTGCGGGCCGCGCGCGAGCTGCGTATCGACGTGCCCGGGGAGCTGGCGGTGGCCGGCTTCGACGACATCAAGGAGGCGGCGTTCGCCGACCCGCCGCTGACCACGGTCGCCTCGGACCGCTCGGCGATGGCCCGGGCCGCCGTGGACCTCGTCCTGGACGACGGGCTGCGGGTCGCGGGCTCCCGGCGCGAGCGGCTGAAGACGTTCCCGGCCCAGCTGATGGTCCGCACGAGCTGCGGCTGCGTGCACTGAGCGACCGCACAGCGGTGCCGAGCGTCTTTATTCGGGGCAAACGCGGTTCTGTCGGGCTTCTCAGCGGGCACTCAGGAAGCTCTCATGGTCACGGGACATATTGAATGGCATGACCGTGAACCCCGAGTGGCCTCCCCCGCCCTCATACGAGCCCGTCCAGCCCGGACAGCCGGTGCAGCCCGTGCAGCACCAGCCCTTCGCGGCTCCGGCGGGTCCGGAACCCACCCGTCGCAAGAAGCGCACCCGTGGTTCGATCGGCCTCCTCGCGGCGGTCGCGATCGTCGCGGCTGCGGTCGGCGGCGGCACGGCGTACCTGTTCGAGGAGCTGACCGGCAAGGACTCGGTCTCCTCCGCCGGGACCGCCACCAACGTGGTGCCCTCGAACAAGAAGGGCAACGTCGCCGCGATCGCCTCCGCGGTCACCCCGAGCGTGGTCGAGATCAACGCGACCCTGGACAACGGCTCCTCCACCGGCTCCGGCGTGGTCATCAGCCGTGACGGCGAGATCGTCACCAACAACCACGTCATCTCCGGTGCCACCTCCATCAAGGCGCGCACCAGCGACGGCAGGAGCTACACCGCCGAGCTCGTCGGCACCGACAGTTCCAAGGACCTCGCGCTGATCAAGCTGAAGGGCGCCTCCGGCCTCACACCGGCCGCGCTCGGCAACTCGAACGGCGTCCAGGTCGGCGACTCGGTCGTGGCGATCGGCTCCCCCGAGGGCCTGACCGGCACCGTCACCAGCGGCATCGTCTCCGCGCTCGACCGGGACGTCACCGTCTCCACGGACGAGAACCAGGGGCAGAGCCAGGACGGCGACGGCCAGTGGCCGTTCCAGTTCGGCGGCCGGCAGTTCAACGGCGACACCGGTTCGTCCACGACGACGTACAAGGCGATCCAGACGGACGCCTCGCTCAACCCCGGCAACTCCGGCGGTGCGCTGATCGACGCGAGCGGTGCCGTCATCGGCATCAACTCCGCGATGTACTCGTCGAGTTCGCAGCAGTCCTCGTCCTCGGACGCGGGCAGCATCGGCCTCGGCTTCGCGATCCCGGTCAACACCGTCAAGTCCGACCTGGCCAAGCTGCGGTCGGGCGCCACCAACTGATCCCCTCCCCTCTCCTCACCCACCTCGGGTCTTCATCAGGAAGCCCAGCAAGTCGGCAGGGAGTACGTCATGATCAAGCAGGTATCCCACCAGGCCACCGGCACCGGTCCGGCCGTCGTCACCCTGGCCCTGGACGTGGCGTACGAGCTGCACGCGCCCGCCACCCCGTTCCGCCCCGTCCGGGTCCCGGAACCGGAGCTCGACCCGTTCCCGCCGCTGGAGGTCCCGGTCCCCCAGCTGATGGGCCTGCGCACCCCGGCCGCGCGCACCCACCGACGCAAGGTGCCGCTCAAGCGCCTGACCGCGGTCACGGGCCTGACGACCGTCGGGGCGTGAGAGGCGTCCGGTCCGGGTGTGAGCGCGCCTCCCGGCCCCGAAACGTGCGACGCTGAGAGACACCCGCGCACCGCATCGCCACCGCATCCCCACCACACCCCCACCCCACCCCACCCCGAGGAACCGCCACCGATGAGCCCCTCCGAAGGCGACCGTGACGCCCAGCGCATCCTGATCGTGGACGACGAGCCCGCCGTACGCGAAGCGCTGCAGCGCAGCCTCGCCTTCGAGGGGTATGACACGCAGGTCGCCGTCGACGGCGCGGACGCGCTGGAGAAGGCGACCGCGTACCGCCCGGACCTGGTCGTGCTGGACATCCAGATGCCCCGCATGGACGGCCTGACGGCGGCCCGGCGGATCCGGGGCACCGGGGACACCACCCCGATACTGATGCTCACGGCCCGCGACACGGTCGGCGACCGGGTCACCGGACTCGACGCAGGGGCGGACGACTACCTGGTCAAGCCGTTCGAGCTGGACGAGCTGTTCGCCCGTATCCGCGCGCTGCTGCGCCGCCGCAACTACGCGGGGGCCGTCGCCGCCGCGGCCGGGCAGGACGAGGGGCTCAGCTTCGCCGACCTGCGCATGGACCTCGCCACCCGCGAGGTCACCCGGGGCGGGCGACCGGTGGAGCTGACCCGCACGGAGTTCACGCTGCTGGAGATGTTCCTCGCGCACCCGCGCCAGGTGCTCACCCGCGAACAGATCCTGAAGGCCGTGTGGGGCTTCGACTTCGAGCCCTCGTCCAACTCGCTGGACGTCTACGTCATGTACCTGCGCCGCAAGACCGAGGCGGGCGGCGAACCGCGCCTCGTGCACACCGTGCGCGGCGTCGGGTACGTGCTCCGCCAGGGCGGCGCCGAGTGAAGAAGCTGGTGCGCCGCTACCGGGCGCTCCCGATCCGGGCACGGCTGGCGGTGCTGGTCGCGGCGGCGGTGGCCTTCGCGGTGGCGGCCGTCTCGGTCACCTGCTGGTTCATCGTGCAGGGCAAGCTGTACGAGCAGGCCGACGACCGCCTGTCGGGCATCGGCAGCCGGACGCTGACCGCCGACGAGGTCGCCGCGCTGGTGGCGGCGTGTCCGCAGAACCCCCAGGACACGGACGGCCGCCCCTCCCTCGTCTTCCTCCAGGTCGTGACGGCGGACGGCCGGACCTGCGTCGTGCCGAACTCCGAGGGCGTCTCGGTGAACGTGACCGCCACGGACCGGAACGCGGCGAAGAACCCCACCCTCCGTGACCACATCTTCCACAACAGCACCGACAGCAAGGGCAACGACGTCCGGGTGATGATCACGGCCGTCCCGGTGGGCGGAGTGGGAGTGACCCCCGCGATCGAGCCCTACCCGGGCGTCGCCGTCCTGGTGTCCCTGTCGCTCAAGGACACCGAGAAGACCCTCAAGGACCTCGCCCTGATCCTCCTCCTCGTCTCCGGCGTCGGAGTCGTGGGAGCGGGCGCCGCGGGCCTGGCGGTGGCGCGGGCGGGCCTCCGCCCGGTCGACAAGCTCACCGAGGCCGTGGAGCACGTGGCCCGGACCGAGGACCTGACCATCCGCATCCCCGTCGAGGACGACAGCGAGGACGAGGTGGCGCGGCTCTCGCGCTCCTTCAACTCGATGACCACCGCCCTGGCCAGCTCCCGCGACCTCCAGCAGCAGCTGATCGCGGACGCCGGCCACGAGCTGCGCACTCCTCTCACCTCGCTTCGGACGAACCTCGAACTGCTCACCCGCAGTGAGGAGACCGGCCGCCCGCTCCCGCCGGAGGACCGCAAGGCCCTGCTGGCCTCGGTGACGGCGCAGATGGCGGAGCTGTCCTCGCTGATCGGCGATCTTCAGGAGCTGTCCCGCTCGGAGGGGCAGCGGGGCGAGCGCGTCCAGGTGGTCTCCTTCCAGGACACCGTGGAGGCCGCCCTGCGCCGCGCGCGGCTGCGCGGGCCGGAGCTCACGATCACGGCCGACGTGGAGCCGTGGTTCGTCCAGGCGGAGCCCTCCGCGCTGGAGCGGGCGATCGTCAACACCCTCGACAACGCGGTGAAGTTCAGCCCCGCGGGCGGCACGGTCGAGGTCGAGCTGCGCAAGGGCGTCCTGACCGTCCGCGACCACGGCCCGGGCATCGCCGAGGACGAACTCCCGCACGTCTTCGACCGCTTCTGGCGCTCCCCGAGCGCCCGCGCCCTGCCGGGCTCGGGCCTGGGCCTTTCCATCGTGGCGCGTTCGGTCCAGCAGGCGGGCGGCACGGTCACCGTGACCCGCGCGGACGGCGGCGGCACGCTGGTGACCGTACGGCTGCCGGGGACCCCGACGGCTCCGCAGGAGACGGCCTGAAGCCCTGTCAGTGAGGTTCCGTAGGGTATGGCCATGCCCGGAGAATCCCCGCTGATACAGAGCCTGCGCACGGCAGTTGAGGCCGCGCCCGCCGATGTGCCGCTCCGACTGCACTTGGCCGAACTCCTCCTGGACGAGGGCCGGCCCGATGCCGCCGTCGCCGAGGTGGCCGTCGCGCTGCAGCACACGCCCGGGGACGAGAAGGCACGGCAGCTCATGGCACGGGCCATGGGCGTACCCCAGCAGCCGGCCCCTCCTGCCGTGCAGCAGCCCGCGGTGCAGCAGCCCGCCCAGGCGCGCGGCGGGTTCGACTGGCGGGCCGCCGAGCAGCAGGTCGGGGACGTCGTACCGCCCCGCTTCGTCGAGGCGGAGGCTCCCCTGCGGGCGGACGGCGAGGGTGACCCCGGGGACGCCGAGGCGTGGGACGTGGAGCAGCCCGGCGGCCTACGGCTCGCGGACGTCGGCGGCATGCAGGAGGTGAAGGACCGGCTGGAGGCCGCCTTCCTCGCCCCGCTGCGCAACCCCGAGCTGCGCAAGCTGTACGGCAAGAGCCTGCGCGGCGGCCTGCTGCTGTACGGGCCGCCCGGCTGCGGGAAGACGTTCATCGCGCGGGCCGTCGCCGGGGAACTCGGGGCGTCCTTCCTCTCCGTGTCGGTCAACGACGTGCTCGACATGTGGATCGGCAACTCCGAGCGCAACATGCACCAGATCTTCCAGACCGCCCGCCGCCAGGCCCCCTGCGTGGTCTTCCTCGACGAGCTGGACGCGCTCGGCGCCAAGCGCAGCCGTACCGCGCACAGCGGGATGCGCAACACCGTCAACCAGCTGCTGACCGAGCTGGACGGCGTCGACTCCGCGGCGAACGAGGGCGTCTTCGTGCTGGCCGCCACCAACGTGCCCTGGGACGTCGACAACGCCCTGCGCCGGCCCGGCCGCCTGGACCGCACCCTGCTCGTGCTGCCGCCGGACGCCCCGGCCCGTGAGGCGATCCTCCGCTACCACCTGCGCGAGCGCCCCATCGAGAACGTCGACCTGGCCAAGCTCGCCAAGGTCACCGAGGGCCTGTCCGGCGCCGACCTGGCCCACGTGTGCGAGGCGGCGTCCGAACGCGCGCTGCTCGACTCGGCCCGCACCGGCACCGTCCGCATGATCGGCATGAAGGACCTGCTGGCCGCGGCGAAGGAAGTCCCCCCGTCGAGCGAACCGTGGTTCGCCGCCGCCCGGAACGTGGCGATGTTCGCCAACGAGGGCGGCATGTACGACGACCTGATCACCCACCTGAAGAAGAGGCGCAAGCTGTGACCACAGCCCTGCACCCCGCCGTGGAAAAGGCCGAGGCGCTCATCCAGTTGGATCGCCTCGACGAAGCCAAGGCGCTGCTCGGGCAGCGGCTCGCCGAGGACCCCGACGACATCCGCGCCTGGGCCAAGCTCGCCCGCGCCCGCCTGATCGGCGAGCGGGAGGGGGCCGAGGCCCTGGAGGCGGTCGAGCGGGCGCTCGCGCTCGACCCCGAGGACATCGGCGCGCTCCTCACGCGCGCAAGTGCCCTGCGCCAGGTCGGCCGGTTCCCGGAGACCGAGGGCGTGCTGCGGGAGGTCATCCGTCTCGCGCCGGAGTACTGGTACGGGTACGCGCTGCTCGCGGACTGGCTGTGGCGGATCAGGTGCATCGCCGCCGGGCAGGCGAACGGCGGGGAGGTCCCCCGGCACGCCATGGACGCCGCCCTCCAGGAAGCCGGCGAGCTGGCCCAGGAGGCCATCCGGCTGGGGCCCGAGGAGGTGTACGCGTACGAGGCTGCCTGGCTGATCGCCGACATGGCGGGCAACCGGACGGTCGCCGGCATGATGGATGAGGCCATCCTCCGCCTCGACCCGATGCACCAGCAGGCCCTGGCCCGGCGGACCGAGAAGGCCGCCGCCGCGCCGGGTGTGAAGGCCGCCGAGGCCGCCACGCTCTACGCGGACGCCCTGGCCGCCGCCCCGGAGTCGGCGTCGATGATGCAGGGCCTGGACGACGCCTCCTACCGGCTGCTGCGCGGGGTGCGCTGGCTCGCCCTGCTGTGCGTGGGCCTGGCCGGCGCCATGCTCGACCTGTTCGCCACCGAGGGCCACGTCCAGCGCGAGCTGCCGGTTGCCCTGGGCCAACGCCTGTGGACGCTCGTCCCGTTCGCGGCCATCTGGGCCGTGGGCGCCCTGCTGCGCTACCGCCGGCTGCGCACCGGGGTCCGGTACAACCTGCGCTCCCTGATCCGTCGTCGCCGCTGGCCGCGGATCGTCCTGGGGCAGGCCGCCTGGGCCATGCTCTGCGCCCTGCTGCTCACTCAGGTGCCGTGGACGACGCGGACGGTGCCGCAGTTCATCTTCTGGGCGGGCCTGGTGCCGACGGCGGCCACGATCTGGTTCGACCGCCGCCGCACGGACTGACGGGGAACGGCTGACACGGACCGCCCGACGCGGGGCGGCCGATGTCGGCCCCTCCGTCGGGGGCTGGTCGTACCCTCGTACGCATGAGTAGCGACGACGCCGTACGGCCCTTCCCCTCCCGTGCCATCGAGACCTACGCCGAACTCACGCCGCGCCAGGCCGAGGCCGTGGGCGAACTGCTCGCGGAGGCCGCCCGGGTCGACGGGCAGCAGCCGGTGTCCGAACAGGGCCGGCTGCAACTGCGCGGGGCGCCGCGCGAGGGCGTCTCGCACCTGCTGCTGACCATCGACGGCGAACTCGTCGGCTACGCACAGCTGGAGGACACCGACCCGGTGGAGGCACCGGCCGCCGAACTGGTCGTCCACCCCGGGCACCGCGGACACGGGCACGGCCGGGCGCTCGGCTCGGCGCTGCTCGCCGCCTCCGGCAAACGGCTGCGGGTGTGGGCGCACGGCGGGCACTCCGCCGCCCGCCACCTCGCCCAGGTGCTGGGCCTGACCCTGTTCCGCGAACTGCGCCAGATGCGGCGGCCGTTGACCGATCTGCAGCTGCCCGACCCGGTGCTGCCCGCGGGCGTGACCGTCCGCACCTTCGTGCCCGGCAAGGACGACGCGGCCTGGCTCGCGGTGAACGCGGCGGCCTTCGCCCACCACCCCGAGCAGGGCTCGCTGACCCAGCGCGACCTGGACGACCGCAAAGCCGAGCCGTGGTTCGACCCGGCCGGTTTCTTCCTCGCCGAGCGGGACGGGGAGCTGATCGGCTTCCACTGGACGAAGGTGCACGCGGCGGAGGGCCTCGGCGAGGTGTACGTCCTCGGGATCCTGCCGGGCGAGCAGGGCGGCGGCCTCGGCAAGGCGCTGACCACGATCGGGCTGCGCCACCTGGCCGGTCTCGGCCTTGCGACGGTGATGCTCTACGTCGACGCCGACAACAAGGCGGCCGTGTCGGTGTACGAGCGGCTTGGCTTCACGGTCCACGAGACGGACCTGATGTACCGCACCGAAACGTGAGACGTTCACTCACCTGGAGCAGCCCGCCGCACACCCACGGTGACGCTCCGGCCCCCGGAAATCCCGCCGCAGTGATCCACTCGAGGCGGTAGATACGCCCGGGGGCCGCTCCGCGCTATCCCGTACGTCATGTCTCCGTAACCATCGATTCAGACGACCTTGCGACGCTCGGCCAATGAAGCCCGCCGTGCCAGAGCCTTCGCCGCCTCCCGAGGGGCCAGCGGTGAACGGGGCAGTGACGCTCCCGCCCGCACGTTCCGACGCGCCCGTCACGCCCCGGGCGCGGAACAATGGGTATATGAGCCAGTCAGACACCCAGGCAGAGGTCCAGCACGCCCAGCCCTCCGTGGGCTCCATCGCCGCGCACCGCCCCCACACGGTGGCCGCTGTCGTCTCCGACCTGGAACCCGACATCGACGCGGACCTCGACGCGTACGAGGAATCGCACGCCGAGGGGGCACCGCTGCCGCACGGCCGGTTCCTCGACCGGGAGCGCAGCTGGCTCGCCTTCAACGAGCGCGTCCTGGAGCTCGCCGAGGACCCGAACACGCCCCTGCTGGAGCGCGCCAACTTCCTGGCGATCTTCGCCAGCAACCTGGACGAGTTCTTCATGGTCCGGGTGGCCGGTCTGAAGCGCCGCATCGCGACCGGGGTCGCCACCCGGTCGGCCTCCGGCCTGCAGCCCCGCGAGGTCCTGGAGATGATCTGGGCCCGCTCGCGCGAGCTGATGGCCCGGCACGCCGCCTGTTACCACGAGGACGTCGCCCCCGCACTCGCGGAGGAGGGCATCCACCTGGTCCGCTGGAACGAGCTGACCGAGAAGGAGCAGGCCCGCCTCTTCACGCTCTTCAGGCACCAGATCTTCCCGGTCCTCACCCCGCTGGCCGTGGACCCCGCGCACCCCTTCCCGTACATCTCCGGCCTGTCCCTGAACCTGGCCGTCGTCGTACGCAACCCGGTGAGCGGCCACAAGCACTTCGCCCGCGTGAAGGTGCCGCCGCTGCTGTCCCGCTTCCTGGAGGCCGCGCCCGGCCGGTACGTCCCGCTGGAGGACGTCATCGCCGCGCACCTGGAGGAGCTGTTCCCGGGCATGGAGGTGGTGGAGCACCACGCCTTCCGCCTGACCCGGAACGAGGACCTGGAGGTCGAGGAGGACGACGCCGAGAACCTGCTCCAGGCCCTGGAGAAGGAGCTCATGCGGCGCCGCTTCGGGCCGCCGGTGCGCCTGGAGGTCGAGGAGTCCATCGACCGCGAGGTGCTCGACCTGCTGGTGCGCGAGCTGAAGATCTCCGAGGCCGAGGTGTACCCGCTGCCGGGCCCCCTGGACCTCACCGGTCTCTTCCGCATCGCCGGCATCGACCGCCTCGAGCTGAAGTACCCGAAGTTCGTCGCGGGCACCCACCGCGACCTCGCCGAGGTCGAGTCGGCCTCCGCGCCCGACATCTTCGCCGCCCTGCGCAGCCGGGACGTCCTGCTGCACCACCCGTACGACTCCTTCTCGACGTCCGTGCAGGCCTTCGTCGAGCAGGCGGCCGAGGACCCGGACGTCCTCGCGATCAAGCAGACCCTGTACCGGACCTCCGGCGACTCCCCGATAGTCAACGCGCTCATCGACGCCGCCGAGGCCGGCAAGCAGGTCCTCGTGCTGGTCGAGATCAAGGCGCGCTTCGACGAGCACGCGAACATCAAGTGGGCGAAGCGGCTGGAGGAGGCCGGCTGCCACGTCGTGTACGGCCTGGTCGGCCTGAAGACCCACTGCAAGCTGTCCCTGGTGGTCCGCCAGGAGGGCGATACGCTGCGCCGCTACAGCCACGTCGGCACCGGCAACTACCACCCGAAGACGGCCCGCCTGTACGAGGACCTCGGCCTGCTCACCGCCGACCCGCAGGTCGGCGCGGACCTCTCCGACCTCTTCAACCGCCTCTCCGGCTACTCCCGCCGGGAGACCTACCGCCGGCTCCTGGTCGCCCCCAAGTCCCTGCGGGACGGCCTGGTCGCGCGGATCCACAAGGAGATCCAGCACCACCGCGCGGGCCGCCCGGCCTTCGTCCGCATCAAGGTCAACTCGATGGTCGACGAGGCGATCATCGACGCCTGCTACCGGGCGTCCCAGGCGGGCGTGCCGGTCGACATCTGGGTGCGCGGCATCTGCGCCGTCCGCCCGGGTGTCGCGGGCCTGTCGGAGAACATCCGGGTCCGCTCGATCCTCGGCCGCTTCCTCGAGCACTCCCGGGTCTTCGCCTTCGGCAACGGCGGCGAACCCGAGGTGTGGATAGGCAGCGCCGACATGATGCACCGCAACCTCGACCGCCGGATAGAGGCCCTGGTCCGGGTCGTCGACCCCGGCCACCGGGCGGCCCTGAACCGGCTGCTCGACACCGGCATGTCCGAATCCACCGCCTCCTGGCACCTCGGCCCCGACGGCGAGTGGACCCGGCACGCGACCGACGCGGACGGACAGCCCCTGCGCAACGTTCAGGAGATGCTCATAGACGCCCGGAGGCGCCGGCGTGGCAATGCAACACCTTGACCCGACGGACCCCACGGCCAAGGCTGCCATGGGGGACGCCCTCGCGGGCTATCTGCGCGCGCAGGCCACGGAGTTCCTGCGCGCGCTGCGCCTGCACGGGGAGTCCGGCGGCAACGGCGCCGGCAGCGCGGAGGAGGCCGTCGACGCAGCCCGGGCACTGCGCCGCTCGGCCCGCCGCATCAGCGGCAGCCTGCACACCTTCCACCCCCTCCTGGACCCCGACTGGTCCGAAGAGATGCGCCCCGAACTGGCCTGGCTCTCTGGCACGTTGGGCCTTGAGCACGCGTACGAGGCCCGGCTGGAACGGCTGTTGCTGGCGCTGCACCGGCTTTCGGGGGCGACGGTGATCCCGGCACAGGCCACGGTGTCGAAGGACGCGGCAGCCGCCCTGACCACTAGCAGTCGTGCCGCCGGTGCGGCACCCGTCCCGCTGAAAGCGGCACCTCAGAGCGCCGGCGGCCCGGCCCGCCCGGCGGCAACCGCAGAGCGCGGCAACCTGACAGTAGGCGCGGCCAAAGCGGGCGCCTTGCTCGAACGCCAGCTCACCCTCGCCCGGACGCGCGCCCACTCCACCGCGCTCCAGGCCCTCGGCTCCTCCCGCTTCCACGCCGTCGCCGACAAGGTCGCCGTACTCGCCAGCGAGGTGCCCCTGACCCCGGCCGCGGTCACCACGGACCTGCGTCCCCTGGCCGCCGCGGCCGAGGAGCGCCTCACGGACGCCATCGGCACCCTGCCGCTGGTCACCGCCGGGCACCCCTACAACGCGGAGGCCCTGGTCCACGGCCTGTCCCCGGACCTCTCCCCGCACCCGCAGGACGGCCCCTGGCACCAGGTCCGGCTGCTGCTGCGCCTGCACCGCTACGCCGTCGAGGCCCTGCACGGGGGCGACGCGCCCGTGGACGTACGGCTGCTGACGGCCGGCCAGGCGCTGAACCGGCACCGGGACGCCTCGGAGGCGGCAGCGGCGGCGGCACAGGCGGCCCGGACGCCCCGCATCGCCCCGGCCACGGCGTACGCCCTCGGCGTGCTCCACGCCGACCAGCGGCACGAGGTGGAGGCGGCCCGGTTCGGCTTCCAGCAGGCGTGGCTCAAGCAGACGGTCAGCGCACCCTGAACCCTCCCGAGGAGGCGGTGTGAAGGACATCTTGGTCCGGGCGGCGGGCTGCGTGCTGTGGCGCCGCTCCCCGGTCTCGGGCGACCTGGAGGTCTGCCTGGTCCACCGGCCCAGGTACGACGACTGGTCCCACCCGAAGGGCAAGCTCAAGCGGGGCGAGGACGCGCTCGCGGGCGCGCTGCGCGAGGTGGCCGAGGAGACCGGCTGCACCGCCGTCCCCGGCGCCGAGCTGCCGACCATGCACTATGTGGCCAACGGCCGCCCGAAGCAGGTGCGTTACTGGGCGGCCGAGGCGGTTTCCGGCCACTTCACGCCGAACGCCGAGGTCGACCGGATCCTGTGGCTCTCCCCCGCCGCGGCCCGCGAGCGGCTCACCCAGCCCCGCGACCGGGACCTGGTGGACGCGCTGGTCCGCGCCTTCGAGCACAGCTGAGCGCGCACGTGAGCGGGTACAGGTGAGGGCGGTGCCTCACAGGCCCGCCGTGTGATCCGCAGCGTCCGTTCTGGCCTGGCTGCGGGCCCGGCGGGCCGGTCCACGCCAGCCGCAGGTGCACCGGGCCACGCAGAAGCGCCCCTGCTCGGTCGTCGTCGCGAGGTGTTCCTGCCCCTGGCGGGCCCGCTGCGGCCCGTCCTCCTGTCTCACACCGACAACGGTACCCAGCCCGCGGCCAAAGCGTTCGTACGGCCTCCCCTTGGCTCCCCTTACCTCCCCCGGCTTCCGCGCCCCTTTGCGCAACGCGTGACGGCGCCCCCTACCCGTCGTTAACCGGAACGACAGGCGCCCACGGACGCACCGGCTGGGGGTAGACAGGCGATGGATCGGCGGCAGCACAGGCACGCGGGCAGAACGGTCGTCGCGGTGGGGATCACGGCGATCACGGCAGGGCTCGGCGCGACCGCCACGGGCTGTTCGAGCAGCGGAGCCGCCGCGGCGGGCGTGAGCGGGCCCGGCGGCGACCCGGTCGCCGTCCTGCACCGGGCCGTCGGCACGCTCTCCGGCGCGGGCAGTTCCAAGGCCAGCACGTCGATGGAGATGGCGACGGGCGGCACCCGGGTCACCATCCGCGGCCAGGGCGTCTACGACTACCGGCGCCGGCTCGGCCGGCTCACCGTCGTACTGCCCGAGGACCCGACGGGCGCCTCGCGGCACCGGCCCATCACCGAACTCCTCGCCCCGGGCGCGCTGTTCATGAAGAACCGGGGCGCCGGGGTGCCCGCCGACAAGTGGGTGCGGGTGGAGACGGCGGCGCTGTCCGACGGCAACCTGGTGACCGGCGGCGTCACCGACCCGTACGCGGCGGCCGAGGTGCTGCGCGGGACGCGTAAGGCGACGTACCTCGGCACGACCGAGCTGGGCGGGACCGAGGTGCGGCACTACCGGGGGACGGCTGACCTGGCCCTCGCGGCCCGCAGCGCGCCCGCGGACGTGCGGGCCTCCCTCACGGCGGCGGCGAAAGGGTTCGCCACGACCGAGGTTCCGTTCGACGCCTACCTCGACGACCAGGGCCGCATCCGCAAGCTCAGGCAGCACTTCAGCTTCGTCAACGGCCGCCAGAAGACCGCGGTGGCGGTCGCCTCGACCACGCTGCTGTACGGCTTCGGCGCCCCCGTAGACGTACTCCTGCCGCGCCCCCGGGACATCTACGCGGGCCGGATCACCGAGGACGGAAACTAGTCAGTGCCGTCACCCCCGACTAGCCCGTCCGTGCCATGCGCGGCGTGCAGGGCCCTGCCTACCCTAGGAGGTCGGTGGCGGCGGAGAAGAGGTGAGGCACGTGGCTCGGGCAGGCGGTACGGCGGTCCAGGACCACGTGGCTCTCGCCGAGATCGAGCTGTGCGGGGAGCTGATCATCGCGGCCTCGGCCGCCGAGGAACGGCTGAGTCTGGAGAGCATCGACGAGGTGCTGCGGGTGGCCGAGGAACGGGAGACCGCCCCAGGGCCCCCGGGAGACCCCTACAGCGCGCTGTAAACGCTCTCAGGAGCGCAGCAGGCGGCCGATCGCCTTCGTCGCCTCGTCCACCTTGGCGTCGATCTCGTCGCCGCCCTTGAGGGCCGCGTCCGCGACGCAGTGCCGCAGGTGCTCCTCCAGCAGCTGCATGGCGAAGGACTGCAGGGCCTTCGTCGAGGCCGAAACCTGCGTCAGTATGTCGATGCAGTAGGTGTCCTCGTCGACCATGCGCTGCAGCCCGCGGATCTGCCCCTCGATCCGGCGCAGCCGCTTGAGGTGCTCGTCCTTCTGCTTGTGGTAACCGTGCGTGGTCGCGTGGGCCTCGGTCGCCGTCATCACGGGCCTCCCTGTTCTCCGGACGAGCCTGCATATACCCCAGGTGGGTATATGATAGCGAACTTTGCTGGGTATGGGGCCCTTGGTCCGCCCCCGTGCTGATCAATCTGCCTGATGGGCGACACTGGGGGACGGCCCGATAGCCGTGGCCGGATGATGCGCCTAGCATCAGCCTGACCGAAACCGATGCACCCCGAGGACCCCTTGTGCGCTTTCGTCTGACCCCCAGGGAGACGAGCTTCTACGACATGTTCGCCGCATCCGCGGACAACATCGTCACGGGCTCGAAGCTCCTGATGGAACTGCTCGGGGCGGACGCCTCCGGCCGAGCCGAGATCGCAGAGCGTATGCGGGCCGCGGAACACGCAGGTGACGACGCCACGCACGCGATCTTCCACCAGCTGAACTCCTCTTTCATCACGCCCTTCGACCGCGAGGACATCTACTCCCTCGCGTCGTCCCTCGACGACATCATGGACTTCATGGAGGAGGCCGTCGACCTGGTCGTCCTCTACAACATCGAGGAACTGCCCAAGGGCGTCGAGCAGCAGATCGAGGTTCTCGCGCGCGCGGCCGAACTGACCGCCGAGGCCATGCCGCACCTGCGCACGATGGAGAACCTCACCGAGTACTGGATCGAGGTCAACCGGCTGGAGAACCAGGCGGACCAGATACACCGCAAGCTGCTGGCCCACCTCTTCAACGGCAAGTACGACGCGATCGAGGTGCTGAAGCTCAAGCAGATCGTGGACGTCCTGGAAGAGGCGGCGGACGCGTTCGAGCACGTGGCGAACACGGTGGAGACCATCGCCGTCAAGGAGTCCTGAGGCGTCCATGGACACCTTTGCCCTTGTCGTGACCATCCTGGTCGCGCTCTTCTTCACGTACACCAACGGTTTCCACGACTCCGCGAACGCGATCGCCACCTCGGTGTCGACGCGGGCGCTGACCCCGCGCGCCGCCCTCGCGATGGCCGCCGTGATGAACCTCGCCGGTGCCTTCCTGGGCTCCGGGGTCGCCAAGACCGTCAGCGAAGGACTGATCGAGACGCCCTCGGGCTCGCACGGGATGGGCATCCTCTTCGCCGCCCTGGTCGGTGCGATCGTCTGGAACCTCGCCACCTGGTACTTCGGCCTGCCCTCCTCGTCCTCCCACGCGCTGTTCGGCGGCCTGGTGGGCGCGGCCCTGGCGGGCGGCACGGCCGTGCACTGGAACGGCGTCGTCGACAAGATCATCATCCCGATGTTCCTGTCGCCGGTGGTCGGCCTGCTCGGCGGCTACCTGGTCATGACGGCGATCATGTGGATGTTCCGCCGCGCCAACCCGCACAAGGCCAAGCGGGGCTTCCGTATCGCCCAGACCGTCTCGGCGGCCGGCATGGCCCTCGGACACGGTCTCCAGGACGCCCAGAAGACCATGGGTGTCGTGGTGATGGCCCTGGTGATTTCCGGCCACGAGACCTTCGGCGACCCGATCCCGGTCTGGGTGAAGATCGTCTCCGCGGTGATGCTGTCGCTCGGCACGTACGCCGGTGGCTGGCGGATCATGCGGACACTGGGCCGGAAGATCATCGAGCTGGATCCGCCGCAGGGGTTCGCCGCGGAGGCGACGGGTGCGTCGATCATGTTCGGTACGGCGTATCTGTTCAAGGCGCCGATCTCCACCACCCATGTCATCACCTCGGCGATCATGGGTGTCGGGGCGACGAAGCGGCTCAACGCCGTGCGGTGGGGGGTGGCCAAGAACATCGTGCTGGGGTGGTTCATCACGATGCCGGCCGCCGGGCTTGTTGCCGCGCTTGCCTTCGGCCTTGTGAAGCTCACCGTGCTGTAGGGGACGTACCAGGCAAGCTGAAAACGTGCCGTGAAAAGCGGCGGGCCCGCCCCCGGGAATCCGGGGGCGGGCCTTTTTTGCGTCCTCGCGGTGGCACCGCCATGCAGCACCGCGAGGGGTTCAGGGGATCAGCCGAAGCGGCCGGAGATGTAGTCCTCCGTCGCCTGGACCGACGGGTTGGAGAAGATGCGCTCCGTGTCGTCGATCTCGATCAGCCGGCCGGGCTGGCCGACGGCAGCGAGGTTGAAGAACGCCGTACGGTCCGAGACACGGGCCGCCTGCTGCATGTTGTGCGTCACGATGACGATCGTGAAGCGCTCCTTCAGCTCGCCGATCAGGTCCTCGATGGCGAGGGTGGAGATCGGGTCCAGGGCCGAGCAGGGCTCGTCCATGAGCAGGACCTTCGGCTCCACGGCGATCGCCCGCGCGATGCACAGACGCTGCTGCTGACCACCGGAGAGGCCAGAGCCGGGCTTGTTCAGGCGGTCCTTGACCTCGTTCCAGAGGTTCGCGCCCTTGAGCGAGCGCTCGACGATGTCGTTCAGCTCGCTCTTCTTGTAGCTGCCGTTCAGGCGCAGACCCGCCGCCACGTTGTCGTAGATCGACATCGTCGGGAAGGGGTTCGGGCGCTGGAACACCATGCCGACCTCGCGGCGCACCGACACCGGGTCGATGCCGGCGCCGTACAGGTCCTCGTCGTCCAGGAGCACCTTGCCCTCGACGCGGCCACCCGGGGTGACCTCGTGCATGCGGTTGAGGGTGCGCAGGAACGTCGACTTGCCGCAGCCGGAGGGGCCGATGAACGCCGTCACCGAGCGCGGCTCGACGGTCATCGAGATGTCCTCGATCGCCTTGTGGGAGCCGTAGTAGGCGGTCAGTCCGCTTACGTCGATTCGCTTGGCCATTACTGCTTCACTTCCAAAGTCTTCAGTCGCTGAGGGGCCCCGCCCGGCGGAGCCGGAAAGTGTCGCCTTAGCGACCGGTCTTCGGGGCCTTCCAGCGGGCAATGCCGCGGGCCGCCAGGTTGAGGATCATCACGAAGGCGATCAGCGTGAGCGAGGCCGCCCAGGCCCGGTCGTACGCCGCGCCGGAACCCGCACTGTTCGCGAACTGCTGGTAGATGTACAGCGGCAGCGACGCCTGCGCCCCGTGGAAGGGGTCGTTGTTGATGAACGGGTTACCGAACACGAGCAGCAGCACCGGGGCGGTCTCACCCGCGATACGGGCCACGGCCAGCATGACACCGGTCGTGATGCCGCCGATGGAGGTCGGCAGGACCACCTTCAGAATGGTGCGCCACTTCGGCACGCCCAGCGCCAGGGAGGCCTCGCGCAGCTCGTTCGGGACGAGCTTGAGCATCTCCTCGGTGGAGCGGACGACGACCGGCATCATCAGGATGGCCAGAGCGAGGGCGCCGGCGAAGCCGGAGGGGCCCTCCTTCATGATCAGCACCAGGCTGAGGATGAACAGACCCGCGACGATCGACGGGATACCGGTCATCACGTCGACGAAGAAGGTGACGGCCTTGGCGAGCTTGCCCCGGCCGTACTCCACCAGGTAGATCGCGGTGAGGATGCCGATCGGGGCGCCGATCACGGTGGCGAGGCCGACCTGCTCCAGGCTGCCGATGATGGCGGCGTAGGCGCCACCGCCCGGCTCGGTGTCGGCGACGACACCCATGGAGTGGCTCAGGAAGTAGGGGTCGAGGACCTTCACACCGCGCGCGACGGTCACCCAGATCAGGGAGATCAGCGGGATGACGGCGATCAGGAAGGCGACCCAGACGAGGCTGGTGGCGACGCGGTCCTTGGCCTGGCGCCGGCCCTCGACGCGGGCGGCGATCACGTACGTACCGAGGACGAACAGGACCGCGGCGATCAGACCCCACTGGACCTTGCTGTCCAGGCCGGCGGCCAGCGAGATGCCGATGCCGAGCACGAGGGAGCCGCCCGCGATCGCCCACGGCGACCAGCGGGGCAGGCTGGCGCCGCGCAGCGTGCTGGGGCGCTTGTCGTTGACGACGGCTGCGTGGCTCATGCGTTGGCCCCCGAGTACTCCGCGCGGCGGGCGATGATCAGCCGGGCCGCGCCGTTGACCACCAGCGTGATGACGAACAGGACCAGACCGGACGCGATCAGCGCGTCCCGGCCGAACTCCGTCGCCTCGCTGAACTTGCTGGCGATGTTCTGGGCGAAGGTGCCGCCGCCCGGGTTGAGCAGGCTGGCGTGGATGAGGAAGTCAGGGGAGAGCACAGTGGCAACGGCCATGGTCTCGCCGAGGGCGCGGCCGAGGCCGAGCATCGAGGCGGAGATCACGCCGGAGCGGCCGAAGGGCAGGACGGCCATGCGGATGACCTCCCAGCGCGTGGCGCCGAGGGCCAGGGCCGCCTCCTCGTGCATCTGCGGGACCTGGCGGAAGACCTCGCGGCTCACGTTGGTGATGATCGGCAGGATCATGATCGCGAGCAGGATGCCGACGGTGAGCATCGAGCGCGGGGCGCCCTGGTCCCAGGAGAACAGGCCGGTCCAGCCGAAGTAGCTGTTGAGCCAGCCGAAGAGGCCGTTCAGGTGCGGTACGAGCACGAGCGCGCCCCACAGGCCGTACACGATGGACGGCACGGCGGCGAGGAGGTCGATCACGTACGCGACGGGGCCGGCCATGCGGCGCGGTGCGTAGTGCGTGATGAACAGCGCGATGGCGACCGCGACCGGAACCGCGAGGACCATGGCGATGACCGAGGAGACGATCGTGCCGAAGGCCAGCACCGCGATGCCGAAGGTCGGCTCGAGGAGGTTGGTGTTCCACTCGAAGGTGGTCAGGAAGTTGCCGTGGTCCTTGCTGATCGCGAGGGAGGCGCGATAGGCGAGGAAGGCCGCGATGGCGGCCATGATCAGCAGCAGCAGGATGCCCGAGCCGCGGGAGAGACCGAGGAAGATGCGGTCACCGGGCCGGGTGGTGCCACGGGCCGCGCCCTTCTGCTTGGCCACGGGCTGGGGGGTGGGTGGAGGTGCGTCGGTTGTCTTCGTAGATATGTCCACTGGGATCTCCGGTCTGCGAAGCCGCGTGCCCTGTGGGGCTGCGGCTCCTGGCGGCGGTGCACCGGACGGGCGCGGGCCCGGTCCTCAGGGGAGGCCGTGAGGACCGGGCCGCACTCGGGATCAGGTCAGCTCAGGCCCTCGATGGTGGTGCGGACCTTGGCGTTGATGTCGGCCGGGACGGGCGCGTAGTCGATGCCCGAGAGCATCTTCTGGCCGTCCTCGGAGGCGATGTAGCGCAGGAACGCCTTGGTGGCGGGCAGGGTGTCCGCCTTGTTGCCCTTGTCGCAGACGATCTCGTACGTGACCAGGGTCATCGGGTAGGCACCCTCGGCCTTGGTGTTGTAGTCCAGCTTCAGCGTCAGGTCCTTGCCGGTGCCGACGACCTTCGCGGCGGCGATGTCGGCGGTGGCGGACTCGGAGCTGGGGGCGACCGGCTTGCTGGCACCGGTGTTGATGGAGACGGCCTTCATGCCGTCCTTGACGTAGGACAGCTCGAAGTAGCCGATGGCGCCGGCGGTCTGCTTGACCTGCTGGGCCACACCCGCGGACTGCGGAGCGGACTGGCCGCCCTTGGCCTGCCAGGCCTTGCCGCCGGAGTACTTCCAGTTCGCCGGGGTGGTGGCGATCAGGTACTTGGTGAAGTTGTCCGTGGTGCCGGACTCGTCCGAGCGGTGGAACGCCTGGATCTTGAGGTCGGGCAGCTTGACGCCCGGGTTCAGCTTGGCGATCGCCGGGTCGTTCCACTTGGAGATCTTGCTGTCGAAGATCTTCGCGATCGTCTGCGCGTCCAGGACCAGGTTGTCGACACCCGGGACGTTGTAACCGAGGGCGATCGGGCCGCCGACCATCGGGAGGTCGATGCCCTGGCCACCACCGGTGCAGACCTTCTTGGAGGCCGCGAGGTCTTCGGGCTTCAGCGGGGAGTCAGAACCGGCGAAGGCGACCTGGCCCTGCGTGAACGCGGTCACACCGGCACCGGAGCCCTGGCCCTTGTAGTTGATCTGCACCTTGCAGGCGGCGGTGAACTGCTGCACCCAGGCGTCGATCGCGTTCTTCTGCGCGGAAGAGCCGTCCGCGAGCAGCTGACCCTTGGCGTTGTCGCACTTGATCGAGCTGGCGTTGGTCGGGGCCGCCGACTTGCCGCCCGAGTTGTTGTTGCCGTTGTCGTCCGAGCCACACGCGGTCAGGGCCAGGGCGCCGGTGACGGCGACAGCACCGAGGGAAAGGGCCCGCAGCCGGTTCTTGCGCTGAAGCATCACTTTCGGAAGTTCCTTCCAGGAGCCGCCGCTGTCGGCGGCGCGCGAAGTTGTTGGGTCCGAGCGCTTTTCATGGCCGCACTCGGCACCGGGTAAGGCCGAAATTAGGCAGAACAGGTGAAGCCGCCGAAGGCCGTAAGTGAACGGGGAGTGAACCCCTGCCGTCGGCCTGGTTAGGTCACGGAATGCTTACGGGGAGGGCACATGGAGGTTCCGGCGATCGGGCCACGTGAACGGCTCGCGGACGGTTCGCGAGCGGTTCGAAACCGCTTCGGGGACGGGTAGCGGAGGGGTAGCGGAGGGGTGGTGGCCATGTAGCGGACGGGTATGCGAAGTCGTTCACCCGATCGGGGGAACCCATGCGCGCAGGACGTCGTCTCGTTCCACGACAGCTGAGGAAAGGCGGCGGACATGGAACGGCGTACGTTCATCTCGGGCGGCGCAGCCGCGCTGGCGGCGACCGCGCTGACCGCGTGCACCACGGGTCATGGTGGTGATGGTCGGTCCGCCGGTCTCTCGGCGAACGCGACAACATCCTCGCGTACGTCCCTCAAGACCACCAGCGCGAGCGCCGCCGCCGACTGGGCCGCCCTCGCCCGTGACCTCGACGGTCCCCTGGTCCGCCCCGGCGACACGGCCTGGAAGACGGCCCACCAGCTGTACAACACCCGCTTCGACGGACTGAAGCCGGCCGCGGTCGCCTACGCCGCCCACGCGGACGACATCCGCACGACCCTGTCGTACGCCCGCGCCCACGGCATCAAGGTGTCGATACGCAACGGCGGCCACTCCTACGCGGGCTACTCCTCCGGCGACAACCGCCTGATCGTCGACGTCTCCGAGCTGAACCGGATCCGGGTGAGCGGCGGCCAGGCGGTCGTCGGCGCCGGCTCCAAGCTGATCGACGTCTACCGGGCGCTGGCCGCGAAGGGCGTGACCATACCCGCGGGCTCCTGCCCCACCGTCGGCGTCTCCGGCCTGGTCCTGGGCGGCGGCCACGGCGTCGTCTCCCGCGCGTACGGCCTGACCTGCGACAGCCTCACCCAGGCAACGCTGATAACGGCGGACGGCACCCAGCTGACCGCGAACGCCACGACCCACTCCGACCTCTTCTGGGCGCTGCGCGGCGCGGGCAACGGCAACTTCGGCGTGGTGACGGAGCTGGTCTTCAAGACCCACCCGGCCCCCCAGGCGGTGACCGCGTACATGACCTGGCCGTGGGCGAAGGCGGCAGCGGTACTGAAGGCCTGGCAGGAGTGGGGCCCGACCCAGCCGGACGAGATCTGGTCCTCCCTGCACCTGGCGGCCACGCCGGGCCGCACGCCGACGATCTCCGTGGCCTGCTTCTCCCTCGGCACCTACGGCGAACTCCAGAACGCGGTGGACCACCTCGCCCACCAGGCCGGCGCGAACGCCTCCTCCGTCTCCCTGCACCGCCGGGGCTACGAGGAGGCCATGGAGATCTACGCCGGCTGCTCCTCCTTCCCCACCTCCGCCCAGTGCCACCTGCCGGGCTCCACCCCCGGCCGCTCCCCCCAGGGCGCGCTGGGCCGGGAGACGTACGCGGCCCGCTCCGACTTCTTCGACCGCTCGTTGACGGCGGCGGGTATCCAGACGGCCCTGAAGCAGATCGCTTCCGTCCGGGGCGGCGCGGGCAGCATCGCGTTCACGGCCCTCGGCGGCGCGGTCAACCGCGTCAGCCCCACGGCAACGGCCTTCGTCCACCGCCGCTCGCGGATGCTGGCGCAGTACATCGCGTCCTGGGGGGCGGGGGCCTCCGGCGCCACGGCCCAGTCGTGGCTGACGTCGGCCCACGACGCGATGAAGCCGTACGCCTCCGGTGCGGCGTACCAGAACTACACGGATCCGACGCTGCGGGACTGGCGGAAGGCGTACTACGGGGATGCGGTGAACCGGCTCGGCCAGGTGAAGAAGGCGTACGACCCGGAGAGGTTCTTCTCCTACGGGCAGGGGCTGTAGGGGCTCGGCTATGCCGCCAGGTCCCGCTCCTCGGAGCCGGCCGGCTTGCGGGCGCTCGGAAGCAGGGCCTTGCGCTGTCCCACCGGTGCCGAGCGACGGCGGATGATCCACCCGGCCCGCGGCGACCGCTCGACCGCCTTCATCAGCGGGGTGAGAAGGGCGGTCGCCAGGGGAGAGAGCAGCAGGGTGACCGCCGTGCCCAGCGCGAACCCACCGACGACGTCCGTCGGATAGTGGACGCCCATGTACACACGGCAGAACCCCTCCAGCAGGGCAAGGGCGATGCCCGCGATGCCGAACGCCCTGTTGGCGACGAACAGCCCGACCCCCAGCGCCATGGTGATCGTCGCGTGGTCGCTGACGAAGGAGAAGTCGGTCTTGCCGGAGACGAGGACGTCCAGTCCCTGGTGGTCGGCGAACGGGCGGGGGCGTGCCACGAAGCCCCGGATGGGGATGTTGACCAGCACGGCGATGCCGGCGGCGAGCGGTGCCCACACGAGCGAGGCGACCGTGGAGGCCGCGTTCTCACCGTCCCGGCGCCGCACGGACCACCAGCACCACAGGACCAACAGCACCATGGCGAGCAGCAGTCCGTACTCACCGACGAACTCCATGACCCGGTCGAACCAGTGCGGTGCGTCCTTGGCCAGGCCGTTGATGTCGTAGAGGAGGTCGACGTCGGGGTTCGATCCGGATTCGGCGAGTACAGCCATGTGCTGCGGCCCCTTCGTCGGTCTTCCGGACGCACGTCATGTGCGTGGTGGATACGTCAACAGGAACGCACGGCTCCCCCTCATACGTTCCACACTCCACGGAATGATCACTCAGACGTTATCGAAGAGAGACTCATCGCCGCAGCTCAGGGGGATTCACAGTCGGCTCACACCGCCTCACACCTTCGTGGGCAGCGCTTTTGCGCCATCTTCGGTGACCCGGGTGGCACCGAAGTAGTCCGGGGTGTCGATGGGGTCGAACCGGATCACGGCACCGGTGCGCGGCGCGTCGATCATGTACCCGCCCCCCACATAGATGCCCACGTGATGGATGGCCCGCGAGTCGGTGAGGTCGTAGGAGAAGAACACGAGGTCGCCGGGGAGCAGTTGGTCCCGCGAGGGGTGCGGCCCGGCGTTGTACTGGTCGTTGGCGACGCGGGGCAGGCCGATGCCCACCTTGTCGTACGCGGCCTTGGTCAGCCCCGAGCAGTCGAAGCGTCCGCCCTGGTCGGCGGTGCCGTTGCCGCCCCACAGATAGAGGGTGCCGAGCTTGCTCTGCGCGAAGGCGATGGCGCCGGCGGCCTGCCGGGTGGGGTCGATCCGGCTGACCGGCGCGGCGAAGCTCTCCTCCAGGCTACGGATCCGCTTGACGTAGTTCTGCGTCTCGCTGATGGCGGGAACCCCGCCCGCCCTTATGACGCGGTAGGCGCCCGCGTTGTAGGCGGCGAGCATGTTGTCGGAGACGTTCCCGGGAACGTCCTTCACGTACTTCGCGAGTTCGCAGTCGTACGAAGCCGCCGACGGAATCGCGTCATTCGGATCCCAGATGTCGCGCTTGCCGTCACCGTTGCCGTCGATGCCGTGGGTGGCCCAGGTGCCCGGGATGAACTGGGCGATGCCACGGGCGTCGGCGGGGCTGACGACGGTGGGGTTCCAGCCGCTCTCCTGGTACAACTGCGCGGCGAGCAGGGCAGGGCTCAGCGCGGGACACAGATTGCCCCACTTCTGCACGAGCTGCTTGTAGGCGGCAGGCACGGCCCCCTTGGCCAGCCCACGACTGCCCGCACCGACCCCGTTGACGAGATTCCCGGAGATGACGTAGACCCCGACGACCAACAGCATGACGAAGCTCAGCCCGAGCCCGACCGCCGCCCCACCGACCACCCATACCTTCCGCACGCCTCAACTTTCCCCCATACGGGCATGGTTAAAGGCGATTTCCGCATGAAGTGGCGTCATTTCACAGGCCGGGCACCACGTATGCCGCAGCTGACGGAAACTCAGGGGTCAGTCGCTCGTCGCGTCCCGGTACAACTCGGCGGCCTCGCGGCCCAGCACCACGCTGTAGGAGGTGTCCGCCGTGGCGCCGCCCGCTTCGTGGCCGCCGAGGACGCCGACGATCTGGTGGTCGCCGTTGACCCAGGGGCTGCCGCTGGTGCCGCTGGAGAAGCGGGGGCACTCGAT
Source organism: Streptomyces sp. NPDC002676 (assembly GCF_053592455.1). Classification (NCBI taxonomy): domain Bacteria; kingdom Bacillati; phylum Actinomycetota; class Actinomycetes; order Kitasatosporales; family Streptomycetaceae; genus Streptomyces; species Streptomyces sp. NPDC002676. The sequence goes on from NZ_JBSFVT010000004.1 coordinate 557,905, forward strand.
GCGCTGCTGGGTGCTGCTGTGCCGGGTCGGCTTGTTGGTGCAACTGATGGGCACCTCGCGGGAGTCGGGGTAGCCGGTGACGGTCACCGCGGTGGCCCCGGTGGCCACGCCGGTCGCGAACCGGTTGCCCCCGACCACGTCCTCGATCCGCTTGCCGTCCAGGTCCTCCACGACGGCGAACGCGAGGTCGCTGTCCTCGTCCTGCTCGTTGGCCCACCCGTCGGGCAGGTACCGCTTCGCTACCTTCCACACCCCGAACGGCGCCTGCCCGTCCCGGTAGCCCGGCACGAACACCAGGTCGCCGTCGGCACCGCCCGCGCAGTGCGCCGCCGTGACGATGAGATCGCCCCGCGGGCTGTGCACCACCGAGGCCGTGCAGAAGTGCCCCCCGGCCAGGCTGTCGGCCCGGTCCGCGCCGAACAGCGCGCCGACCCGCACGCTCTGCCGGGTCGCGACCGCGTCGGCGGTGACCCCGAGGGGTCCCGGACCGTCATCGGCGGCGGCCACGGAGGCCGAGGTCAGGGCGAGCAGCACCACAGCGCCGAGCAAGGCGGGACGCGAGGTGAGCGAGATGCGTGCGTTGCGCTTCATCAGCCCTCACTCTGCCCCCCGAAGGTGAGAAACACGCTCCGACTTCACCGAGATTTTCCTGTGAAACCTCCCTGTGGCGGTGGAGCTTCTCCTCCCGGCAGTACGGCCTGGTAGACGCCCGTTGTCCAGCCGGCTGCGCAGGGCCCACGGGGCATTGCGGGTCGATGACGAGAGGCCCGATGCAGCGCCCGGCTTCGTACCCACGGTAAAGGGCACCTTCCCGTCCCGCCTCCGCGCCAGTACGGCGCGCGTCGACGACCCGTACCCGAGCCCTTGCTCAAGCGGGCGCCGTCATCCCCCCGTCCACCGCGATCGTCTGCCCGGTGATGAAGGACGCCGCGTCGCTCGCCAGGAAGACCACGAGCCCCGCGAGCTCTCCCGGCCGGCCCCAGCGGCCCAGGGCGGTGCGTGTGCGCAGCCAGTGCTCCCGCTCGGGGTCGTCGGCCGGCTCCGTGTCGAGGTCGGTCGCGAAGATGCCCGGTGCCACCGAGTTGACCGTGGTGCCGCTGGGGCCGAGGTCGGCGGCCAGGGCCCGGGTCAGGCCGTCGAGGCCCGCTTTCGCGGTCGCGTAGGCGGCGTCGCCGGTGCGGGCCAGCCGGCCGACGGCCGAGGAGACGTTGATGATGCGGCCCGGCACACCGCGCGCGGCCAGGCCCTGCGCCATGGTCTGGCTCAGCGCGTACGCCGAGGCCAGGTGGACGTCGAGCATCGCGGACAGCTCGTCCGGGGTCATCTGGTGCACGGCCCGCGGGTCGCATCGGCCCACGTTGTTGACCAGGACATCGATGTCGCCGAGCCCGCTCACCGCCTGCTCGGCAGCCTCCCGGTCCGTGACGTCGAAGGCGGCGGCGAGGACGTCGTAGCCCTCCTCCCGCAGGCGCACCGCGACAGCCTCGGCGGTGTCCGGGTTCCGGCCGTTGAGGATCACCCGTGCCCCGGCGGCGGCCAGGCCTCGCGCCATCTCCAGCCCGAGCCCGCGCACCGAGCCGGTCACGAGGGCTGTGCGGCCGTCGAGCCGGAAGTTCAACCGGCCGGTGCCGCCGCCCATGCCTGCCGCCATCCGTGAGTCCTGGTGGGTCCTGGAGGAGTCGTCCACGCGTCACCGTATCCGGCCGTGCGGGTGAGCCGCATGACCGTCTCGGCACGTATGACGCGCACGACGCTCGGTACGACGGCGGCCACCTTCCGCGCCGCTCTCCTCCTGGCCGCCTGCTCCGGCGGGGGCGGCGGGCAGTCGCACGGTTCGACGGGTTCCGGCACGCCCGGGGCGGGCTCGGGGACCCGAAGGACGCCACCCACTGCCCGGTCGAAAACCACAAACAGCTCGGGATGGACGAGCACGTCACGGTCGGCTGAGCCCGGCTGCGATTGCGGCGTGAGCGCCTACGACGTCTGCGCCGCCGTGAGCCCCCACGCCACCCCCGTCAGCTCCTCCGAGAGGGTCCACAGGCGGCGGGCCGACTCCGGGTCGCTCGCCGCCCCGCTGCGGCCCACCAGCGTAGGCGCGCCCCGCCACTCGCCCAGCCCGTCGGGGCCGACGTAGGCCGCCCCGGGGAGGTCCTGGGTCGCGGCGTAGAGCGTGGGGAGGGCGCCGGCCCTGTCGTCCTGGGCCAGCAGCTTGTTGCCGACGGCCATGAGCGCCCGCGCGACGGGGTTCCCGGCGTGGCTCTGCAGATTGGTGGCCGCGTAGCCCGGGTGGACCGCCAGGGCGCGCACTCCGGAGCCCGCCCCGGTCAGGCGGCGCTGGAGTTCCAGGGTGAAGAGCAGGTTGGCCAGCTTGGACTGGGCGTAGGCGCGTTGCGGGTTGTAGCGGCCGGTGAGGTTGACGTCCTCGAACTCGATCCGGGCGTCGCCCCAGCGGTGGGCGGCGGAGGCGACCGTCACCACCCGGTCGGTGACGTAGGGCAGCAGCAGGTTGGCGAGCGCGAAGTGGCCCAGGTGGTTCGTGCCGAACTGCATCTCGAAGCCCTGCTTCGTGCGCTGCTCCGGCAGCATCATCACGCCCGCGTTGTTGATCAGCAGGTCCAGCGGGCGGTCCCAGCCGGCGGCGAACTCGCGTACCGAGTCCAGATCCGCCAGGTCCAGGCGGCGCACCTCGGTGCTGCCGCTCACCTTCGCCGCCGCGGCCCCGCCCCGCGCGAGGTCCCGTACGGCGAACACCACGTGTGCCCCGGCCCGCGCGAGCGCCTGGGCCGCGGTGAAGCCGATGCCGCTGTTGGCACCGGTGACCACGGCCGTACGGCCTGTCAGGTCGGGGAGGTGGGTCGCATTCCACTTGGTGCGCGTACCGCGCGCTTCGGTCGTCTCGGCCATGGAAGCCAATGTAGGCAGCGCCAACAATGCTGTCAATGACAACATCGAGATACGATGGTCCGCATGCCGCGCCCGTCCACAAACCGCCCCTACCACCACGGCGACCTGCGCACCGCCCTCCTCAAGAGCGCCGAGCGCACCCTGCGCGAGAAGGGCGTCGGCGCGCTCTCGCTGCGCGAGCTGGCCCGTGACGCCGGCGTGAGCCATGCCGCGCCGGGCCGGCACTTCAAGGACAAGCAGGCACTGCTCGACGCCCTCGCGCTGGACGGATACGAGCGCCTCAACCAGGCCCTGGATGCCGCCGACAGCCCCGGCCAGACCTTCGAGGAACACATGACGGCGCTCGCACGGGCCTACCTCGGGTTCGCCGTCGCGCACCCGGAACTGCTGGAGCTGATGTTCGCGCGCAAGCACGACCCCGACAGCTCCGCGCAGCTCGCGGCGGCCGTCGACCGCTCCCTCGGCTCCTTCACCAGGCTGGTCGCCGAGGCCCAGGGACGCGGGGAGATCATCCAGGGCGACCCCGAGCGCATCACCATGGTCGCCGCCGCGAGCCTGCACGGCCTCGCCGCACTCATCGCCGGCTGCGCCCTCGACGCGGACGAGGCTGTGGCCGGCCTGGACGAGCACGTCCACCTGCTGCTGCACGGCCTGAGCCCTCGCTGACCCGGCGCCCGCCCCCAAGTCGCCGAGCACCGCCCGCACTACGGCCTTCCGCCTGCACACGGAATGCCCCGTGCGCTCCGTGAGACCATCGACTCGGCACCTCACCCGACCAGCCGTCAAAAACCGTGCCAGGTCGGGACGGAGGCCGTAAAGGAGGACAACGACGGAACCACACGACAGGTTTCGCTGGGGCCTCGTTGCCCGGCGTGACCTGCCGTGATACACAGAGTGACCGTACTAGCCATGCGTACGAAACCCGCCAGTCAATGACGTCAAGTCGACATACGACGGCGACGTTGTCGGCGAGAATGAGACCTGACCCCTGCACACGGCAGGGTCTTGCGGAACTACCCACCAGGGGCGGTGACTTACATGCTCTTTGCGGCCGACAAGGGAGACATCAACACCATCATCGGCGGGATCGCTCCGGACTGGGGCCCCTTCGGCAGCCTGGGCAACGAGGCCAAGGTGATGATCGAGGTGGTGATGGCAGTGGCCATTCTGCTCTGCCTCGGCATCGCGGTCTGGGGTGCGGCCAAACAGCGCATCGGCGCGACGGCCCTGCGGGACACCTTCAGCGCGGAACAGGGCAAGGGCCTCATCATCGCCGGTCTCACCGGAGTCTTCATCATCGGCTCCCTGGGCACACTGTTCACGATCGTGTACGGCATGGCGGTCTGACGCTCTTCCTTTTCCCTTTCCCCTCCTCCTACTTCCTCCCGGGCACGCCCGGTCCTGGTCCCCTCCACCCCACCCACCCGTCGTGCCCACCGGCTGAGGTTGCGTTTCCCTGATGTCGAGTCACCACACCGCGCCCGCGCGGAAACCAGCACGGCTACCGTCGTATCTCTACGAGGTGGAGGGGGCGTACGCGGCATGAGTCCCGGAGACGAGCAGGGCTACGCCGAAGCGGGCCAGACCCGGACCCGCCTGCCCGGGGGCGACCCCTACGGCGGCGCGCCCCGCAGAAACAGCCGGTCCTCCTCGCGGAGCCTGGTCACGGTCGTCGGCGTCGTCGTCGTCCTGATCGCCGCGATCGCCTTCGCGAACCGCGGAGACGATTCGTCGTCCGACGACTCGACAGCCAAGGGCTCCCGCCCGAAGGCCGCCCCTACGGCAGCCAGCGGGACGCGTCCGGTGGAAACCAAGTCATCCGCCGCCATCCCCTCCGGCTTCGCCCACAGCACGCAAGGAGCACAGAGCGCGGCGGCGAACTATGCGGTGGCTCTGGGGTCCGCCGAGATGTTCAACAAGGCCGCACGCGATGCCATCCTTCAGGCCGTCACCGTTCCGTCCCAGCTATCGCGTTCCGAGGCTGCGTTCGACAAGGCGTACACGCCCGCCTTCAACGAGAACCTCGGTCTCAACGACGACGGTTCGGCGCCGAGGGGCTACACATTCGTCTCACGCACGAGCCCGATCGGTACCAAGGTCACCGAGTCCACGAGCGACACCGCGACGGTCGAGGTCTGGTGCAGTGGCCTCCTCGGTCTCGCGGGCGACAAGTCCACGAACCCGGTCACCAACAGCTGGTTCACCATCACGATGAAACTCGAGTGGGCCGGCGGCGACTGGAAGATCAGCACGCAGTCCCAGCAGGAAGGCCCGGCGCCCGTACCCGGCGACGACAGGGCCTCCAGCTCCGATGAGATGTCCAAGGCCGTCCAGGAGTACGGAGGGTTCACCTATGCCCGCTAGTCGCCGCGTACTCACCCTGGCCGGCGCGGTCACGGCCGCTCAGACGGCAGCGGTCCTCCTGGCCACGCGTGCCCTGGCCGCGCCCACTCCCTCACCCTCGACGAGCAACAACCCGTGCGCCCTGCTCCACGGCACCGCTCGGGAATTCTGCGACCAGGACAACGGCGGCGCCAAGAAGGGCCTCACCGGATCCAACTCCGACGGCTCCCTGGACTCGACTCTCGACCCCCTGTCCTCGCTGGCCAAAGGCTGCGCCGAGGCCGCTTCCTGGACGGTGGACAAACTCAGCAAGGCCGTGAAGGAGACCGCCAACGTCGACTTCACGAATCAGAAGTTCCTGCAGCAGTACGCCGTCGTCTTCGCCGCCTCCACGATCCTGACGCTGCTGCTGTGGCTGCTGGCCGTCGCCAAGCGCGCGGTGCGCGGTGTGCCGCTCACCACCGCCATCTCCGAAGCCGTCGGCTTCCTGTGGCTGACGGTGCTGGCCTCCGCCTTCACCCCGCTGATCCTGTACACCGTCGTCTCGGCCACGGACAGCGTCACCGACGTCCTCGCGAAGGCGACCGGCGACCAGGCGGACACGTTCTTCGGCACCTTCTCCGGCGCCCTCAACAAGGGCAACGACATCGGCGGCGGACCGATCATGCTGATCGTGGTGTCCCTCGTCAGCATCCTCGCCGCCGGCATCCTCTGGCTGGAGCTGGTCATCCGCGCCGCCCTGCTCTACGTCGGCGCCCTCCTCGGCACCGTCGTCTACGCCGGACTGGTCGACAAGAACCTGTGGGGGCACGTCCGCCGCTGGGCCGGGATCATGATCGCTGTCATCCTCGTCAAGCCGGTCATCGTCATCGTGCTGGGACTGGCAGGCGCACTGTCCTCCGACAACGGCCCCGACGCCTTCTCCGCCGTCGTCTCCGGTCTCGCCATCATCCTGCTCGCCATCTTCGCCAGCGCGATGATCTACCGCTTCGTCCCCGGCTTCGGCGACGAGATCGCCGGCTCCCGCAACAACCGCATCATGCAGGGCGCCGAGGGCAAGGCCGCCGCCGTCATCAGCTCCCCCGCCACCCTGGTCGCCCAGGGCATCAAGACCCACAGCAGCCGCGCCGACAACAACGCAGGCGGCGGAGCGCAGAGCAGCAGCACGCCGCGCCCCGCCAACCCCGCCTCCGGCGGCGTCGCCGCCCACGGCAGCCGTACCCCGGGCGGCAACGGCGGAGCCGTCCCCTCCGCCACACCCGCGCCCCGCGCGGCCAGCCCGCTCAACACCCCGCACGCCGGCAACACCCGCAACAACCGCACGGGAGGTGAAGGGCGTTGACGACCGAGTCCCATCTGTCCCATCCGGTCACGCCCCGCCGTACGTATCTCATCGGCCGCGCCCGGCCGAACGCGATCGTCGGCCGGAACCGCGAGTCCGGCGAGATCGCGCTGATCATCGCGGGCGCGTTCCTCGGCATGATGTGCGGCCTCCTCGTCCCGGTGCTGTCCCTGCGGATCGTGCTGCTGACGGGCTTCCCGCTGCTCGCGCTCGCCGCCGTGTACGTGCCGTACAAGCGCCGCACCTTCTACAAGTGGTTCGAGATCAACCGCTCCTACAAGCGGACCGTCAAGCGCGGGGCCGTCTACCGCTCCACCGCCGCGGAGGCCGGCACCCGCCTCGACGGACGCGAGGTCGAGATCGGACCGCCGCCCGGCATCGGCCGGATCAGCTGGCTCGCCGCCCCCTTCGGGCCCGACGAGATCGCCGTACTGCTGCACGCCGACCGCAGGACCGTCACCGCCGCCATCGAGATCGAGGGCCCCGGCGTCGGACTGCGCGACTCCGAGGACCAGGAGGCCCTGGTCGACCGCTTCGGCACGCTGCTCAAGCACGTCGCCAACGGCGACGGCTTCGTGACCCGGCTGCAGATGCTCGCCCGTACGCTGCCCGCTGACCCCGACGCACACGCCAAGGACGTCGCCCAGCGCGGCGACGGGCGTTCACCGCAGTGGCTGCAGCAGTCGTACGACCAGCTCCAGTCCATGGTGTCCACCAGCAGCGAGCAGCACCGCGCCTACCTCGTCGCCTGCATGCACTACACCCGCGAACTGGCCTCCGAGGCCCAGGCCATGGCCCGGGCCGCACGCCCGCAGGCGGGCCGCAAGCTGGACCGGGACGCGGGGCTCGCCGTCGTCATGGCCCGCGAGCTGACCGACATCTGCTCGCGCCTCCAGGAGGCGGACATCCGGGTGCGGCAGCCCCTCGGGCAGGGGCGGCTCGCCTCCCTCATCCACTCCATGTACGACCCCGACCATCCCATCGACCACATCCAGGCGATGACCCAGCGCAACGCCTGGCCGGCCGAGCTCGACGCCATGGAGCCCACCTACCTCCAGGCCAAGACCCGGGAGTCCAACACCCGCGCGCCCTGGTGCCACGCCACGGCCTGGGTGAAGGAGTGGCCGATGACGCCCGTCGGCGTCAACTTCCTCGCGCCCCTCCTCGTCCACACCCCGGACGTCATCCGCACGGTCGCCGTCACGATGGACCTCGAACCCACCGAGATCGCCATCGAGCGCATGCTGACCGAGAAGACCAACGACGAGGCCGAGGCCTCCCGTGCCGCCAAGATGAACCGCACCGTCGACCCCCGGGACGTGGCCGCCCACTCCCGCCTCGACCAGCGCGGCGAGGACCTCGCCAGCGGCGCCGCCGGCGTCAACCTGGTCGGCTACATCACCGTCTCCGCCCGCTCCCCGGAGGCACTGAACCGCGACAAGCGCACCATAAGGGCCTCCGCAGGCAAGTCGTATCTGAAGCTGGAGTGGTGCGACCGCGAGCACCACCGGGCCTTCGTGAACACACTTCCCTTCGCCACCGGCATCCGAAGGTAGGGGCTGATTCGCCGATGCGGGATCCGCTGTCCGTCCTCACCGACGCCTTCGCCTCCTTCCTCTTCGGGAAGGTCGAGACGACCCGGCTTCCGGTGCGCACCTCCACCGGCCAGGCCCAGGCGGTCTACCTGCCGACCGCCGCGCCCGGCCTGGGCGACTCCGGTGTCATCATCGGCCGCGAGGTGTACTCCGGGAAGGGCTACATCTACGACCCCTTCCAGCTGTACGGTCAGCAGCTCCCGGCCCCGCACTGGCTCGTCCTCGGCGAGTCCGGGAACGGCAAGTCGGCCCTGGAGAAGACGTACGTCCTGCGCCAGCTGCGCTTCAGGGACCGCCAGGTCGTCGTCCTGGACGCCCAGGGCGAGGACGGCGTCGGCGAATGGAACCTGATCGCGGAAGAGCTGGGGATAACGCCGATCCGGCTCGATCCGACGGCCGCCCTGGACCACGGGATCCGGCTGAACCCGCTGGACCCGGCGATCACGACGACCGGCCAGCTGGCCCTGCTCCGCACCATCATCGAAGTGGCGATGGGGCACGGCCTCGACGAGCGCTCCGGCTTCGCGCTGAAGGTCGCCCACTCGTACGTCAACGAGACGATCGTCGACCGCCAGCCGGTCCTGACGGACATCGTGGAGCAACTGCGCCACCCCGAACCGGAGTCGGCGGAGGCGATGAACGTCGCCATAGACGACGTACGGGCCTGGGGCCTGGACGTCGCCCTGGTGCTGGACCGCCTGGTCGACGGTGACCTGCGCGGCATGTTCGACGGCCCGACGACGGTCGGCATCGACCTGGACGCCCCGCTGATCGTCTTCGACCTGTCCCACATCGACCGCAACTCCATCGCCATGCCCATCCTGATGGCAATCGTCGGCGTCTGGCTGGAGCACACCTGGATCCGCCCCGACCGGAAGAAGCGCATCTTCCTGGTCGAGGAGGCCTGGCACATCATCAACAGCCCCTTCGTGGCCCAGCTGTTCCAGCGCCTGCTGAAGTTCGGCCGGCGGCTGGGTCTGTCCTTCGTCGCGGTCGTCCACCATCTGTCCGACGTCGTGGACGGGGCAGCGGCCAAGGAGGCCGCGGCGATCCTGAAGATGGCGTCCACCAGGACGATCTACGCCCAGAAGGCGGACGAGGCACGCTCCACCGGGCGGGTGCTCGGCCTGCCCCGCTGGGCGGTGGAGATCATCCCCACCCTCACCCCCGGCATCGCCGTCTGGGACGTCAACGGCAACGTCCAGGTGGTCAAACACCTGATCACGGAGACCGAACGCCCGCTGGTCTTCACCGACCGCGCGATGACCGAGTCCTCCAGCGACCTCACGGCCGACGACGCGCTGCGCGCCGCCGAACTGGAGGCCGAACAGCGGGCGGCGGCCTTCGTGGAACAGCACCTGGGCGACTCCGAGTCGACGGTGGCGTAGGGGCAGGGGAGGGAGAGGCGTGAGACCGGACGAGCGCCACGATCGCCGTGCGGACCGGCGCGAGGGCCAGGGCGGCCAGGGCGGCATCCCGGACGGCCTGCTGGTCGGCATCCTCGCCTTCCTCCTCGGCATGACCCTGCTGGTGTGGACGGCCACAGGCCTGGCGGCCTGGTTCGCCAACGGCGCCTGGCCCGCCGGCGTCAACTTCACCCGCACCCCGCTGGCCATGCGCCACCTCATCGGCCAACCGCACGACCTCACCGGGGCCTGGCCGAACACCCCTCCGGGCCAGCTCTCCGGCTGGGGCCTGTTCTGGGGCCTGTTCATCGGCCAGCTGATGATCCTGTTCGTCCTGACCGTGTTCGCGATCGGCTCGCTGGCGCGGTGGCGGGCGAGGAGAGCGAAACGGGCTTACGAGACGGAGGCGGTGGACGGCAGCCGAGTACAGCCTCCTGCCGCCACTCCGGCGCCGGAGCGGCAGGCGTACACACAGCCCCTGCCGCAGCCGCAGCCCCAGCACGAGGTGCCCGCGCCTCGCCTGGAGCCTGCGCCTGAGCCTGCAGCTGCTCCTGCACCGGCTCCTGCGCCGCAGGAACCGGCCGGCGGCCACTTTCCCGTCAATGGTGAACGGACGGTCGGGTGGGCGAAAATCCTCATCGCCCCCAGGGAAAGCCGCCACGCCACCGCGGTCCAGGCCGTCCAGGACGCCTCGGGCCCCGCCCTGGTCGTCACCTCGAACCCGGCCCTCTGGGCGGAGACCAAGGACGCCAGAGCCAAACTGGGCCCCACCCTCCTCTACGACCCCACCCACCTCTGCGACACCCCGGCTCGCCTCCACTGGTCCCCGACCACAGGCTGCGAGGACAAGCAGACGGCACTGCAGAGAGCCACCGCCCTCCTGAGCCCCGTCCAGCCCACAGCCAAGATCGACCAGGCGGTGGCCGACACCGCGACAACGCTTCTGCGCAGCTACCTCCACGCCGCCGCCCTGGAGAACCTCACCATCCGCCACGTCCACCGCTGGTCCCAGGGCACCCAGATCCAGGAGGCCGTACGTACCCTCCGTACGCACCTCAAGGCCGCCCCTGGAGCCGCCGGCGAGCTGGAGGCCGCGCTCACCGCGCACCCCGAGCGCAAGGACATGGCCCAGGAGTTGACGAGCCGTGCCCTGTCGGCCCTCTTCACGGTCAACATCCGCGAAGCCTGCAATCCCAACCGAACCGACGCGCTCGCCCTGGATTCCTTTGTCCAGGAAGGGGGCACGCTTTATGTGGTCGGTGAATCCATCGAGGACCCCAGGACCAACCCGGGCGCGATGCCCCTCCTGACGGCCCTCACCGCAAGCGTGGTCGAGCGCGGCCGGCGCATGGCCGAACGGTCATCCTCCGGTCGGCTCGACCCACCACTCACCCTGGTCCTGGACGACATCGCGGCCGTGGCCCCCGTCCCCCAGCTCCCGGACCTGCTCACCACGGGAGCCGACCAGGGCCTGCCGACCCTGGCCCTGCTCCGCTCCCGCGAACAGGCCCGCTCCCGCTGGCCGCACCGGGAACTGCCGGTCTAGCCGCTACTTCTCCAGCACGAACTCCAGCTCGTTCTCAGCCTTGTCCTTGGAGAACGACAAGACCACCCCGCTCGGCGCGAACCCCGCCTTGCGGTACGCCCCCTGCGCCCGCGCGTTGTCCTCGTGCACGAGCAGCCGTACCCGCTCCGCACCGCGCTCCCACGCCCAGGCCACACCGGCTTCGAACAGCGCCTGGATCAGCCCGTTCCCGCGGTGCTCCGGCCGTACGAACACCCCGACGACATGCCCCTGCCGCCGCTCGACCGGATACCCGGCCCAGTCCTTCGTCCCGGCTTCTTCGATGAGCACGGTGACGCTGCCGACCCAAGTGCCGTCCGGTGCCTCGGCGATGAACTGCTGAGCCGTCGTCGAGCCCACACCGGACCCGATGGCGCGCTCCTGATAGAACGAGTCCGGCCGGTCCACGGCGACCTCGTAGGTCTCCAGGAAGGCGATGTGCGCGACCGGATCGCGCAGCGCGTCGAGCCGCAGCTGCTTCACGGCGGGCCAGTCCTCGGGTCGTATGGCGCGGACGACGTAGTCGTCGCTGGTCAGGGTGGTCATGGGGCCACCGTAGCCCGCACCCGCGGGCCCGCTCATCCCAAATACGGGCCGCCCTACGAGGCCGACTGTCGGTGGCGGGGCCTACCGTGGGCGCATGACCACGCTTTCCGAACGCCCCAACACGGCTTTGCTCGTCATCGACGTCCAGAACGGAGTGGTGGTACCGGGTTCCCCGAACCGCGACGGCGTCATCGCGAACATCAACACCCTGCTCGACAAGGCCCGCACGGCCGGCGTACCGGTCGTCTGGGTGCAGCACCAGGACGAGGAACTGGTGGCCGGCACCGAGGCCTGGGAGTACGTCCCGGAGCTGAAGCGGCTCGACACCGAACCCCTCGTCGCCAAGAGCTACCGGGACTCCTTCGAGGACACCGACCTGGAGTCCGTCCTGGCCGAGCACGGCGTGGGCCGGCTCGTCGTCACGGGCGCCCAGAGCGACTTCTGCGTCCGCTCGACGCTGCAGGGCGCCCAGACCCGCGGGTACGACGCCACGCTGGTCGCCGATGCCCACACCACGGAGGACCTCAGCGAATACGGCGCGCCCGCCCCGGAACAGGTGATAGCCCACACCAACCTCTACTGGAGCGGGCAGCACGTACCCGGCCGCCGGGGCGGGACGGTGAAGACGGCGGACGTCGACTTCACGACCGCCGGCTAGCGGTCAGTCGTCGTCATCGTCCAGCTTCTGCGCCTGGTCGTCGGGGACGGCCCCGTACAGCTCGTGCCGCGGCTCGGGCATCCGGCTCCGGGCCCCGCGCACGCTCTTCCAGATCGCCTCGTTGAAGGTCCGCTCGTCGATCTGGTCCTCCTTGGTGAGGTTCTGCTTCGCCGACACCCCGGCCATCGGCGAGTTGACCGTGTTCACAGCCGTCAGATCGGTGCTCGGCTTCACGGCCGTGTAAGGCGAGGCGTCCGGTGCGGCGGTGAAGGAGTTCACCATCGGGGTGGCGTACGCGTCGAACTGCGTCATGGGCCGCAGCCCCAGCAGCAGCTCGATCGTGCGCACCATGGACGCGGTCGAGTAGAAGGTCGAGTCGACCCGCCCGGTCTGCGTGTACGGGCTGATGACCTGCGAGATCGTCCGGTGCGCGTCCACGTGGTCCGGGCCGTTCTGCGCGTCGTCCTCGGTCACGAAGATCGCGGTCGACTTCCAGTACTTCGAGTGGGAGACGGTGTCCACCAGCTGCCCCAGCGCCCAGTCGTTGTCGGCGACGTAGGCCTGCGGGGTGGGCATGCCGGCCCTGGTGCCGGAGGTGTGGTCGTTGGGCAGCCGCACCATCTCGAAGGCGGGCAGGTTCCCGTCCTGCTCGTACTGGGCGAACTCCTTCTTCCACTCCTCGATCCGCGGCCCGCCACAGGTCTTCGACCGCGCGGTGAAGGTACCGGCCGAGTCCGGGCAGCTCAGGTTGTACGGCCCGAAGTCGTGGTCGGTGGCGGCGTTGAGCACGGGATCGGCCGCTACGGACTTCCCGCTCGCGTCGGTGTTCACGTAGAAGCCGTAGTTACGGAAGGAGACGCCCTTGTCGCCCAGCCGCTGCCAGATGTAGGCGTGCTCGGGGTCCTTGTTGGGCGCGATCGCCGGGTCGCCGTTCTCGGACGGGTAACTGTGGTTACGGCCCGAGTAGTTCGCCGGCCACCCTTCCTCGCTGTACGGGTTGGAGTTGGCGGCCACGGTCCAGTTCCAGCCCTGGGCGCTGACCTCGGCGTCGGCGTAGAAGTTGTCGAGGGTGACGAACTTCCGCTGCAGCGCGCGGGCGTTGGGCGCCGAGTCGTTGCCGAACAGGTTCAGGGAGCCGTCCCCGTTCCCCTTCCCCAGCGACCCGAACTCCTGGTCGTAGGTCCGGTTCTCCTTGACGACGTAGATCACGTGCTTGATCGGCGTCCGCTCCCCGACCCGCCGGGGCACGACGGCCCCCACGGCCCGCGGGCTGTTCCCGTCCTCGAAGCCGTTGTTGAGGACGACGGTCCGCGTCCAGCGCCCCAACTGCTTCCACCCGCCGTCGAGGGGGATGGCCGACAGCGTGCCCTTGATCATCGAGCCCGAGTACTGGTCCGGTGACTGAGGCGAGGTCGAGGTCGGATTCGGGTATCCAGGCCCGTTGTTCGGACCGGCGCCCAGCCCCTTGGCGTTGGTGACGTACAGCTTGTCGTCCAGCGGGACGACGGCCGTCGGATACCAGGCGGTGGGAATGAGCCCGGCGGTGCGGCCGGTCTTCAGCTCGATGACAGCGAGGTCGTTGTTCCCGGAGTTGGCGACATACAGCCGCCGGCCGTCCTCGGACAGCGCGAGGGCGTCCGGATTGCTGCCGACGGGTGCGTTCGGGTACGGCGCGAGCGAGATGGTCCGCGTGACCTTCCGCGTGGCGACGTCGATGACACTCACCTGGTCGCTGTCGCCATTGGCCACGTAGAGCGTGTGCTGTCCCGCGTCGGCGACGACGGCATTGGGGTGCGTCCCCACCTTGACGGTCGTCGAGACCACCGGCGCGGACCCGCTGAGGTCCAGGACGCTGACGGTGTCGCCGCCCTGGTTGGTGACGAACGCGGTCTTCCCGTCCTCGGCGAGCGCGACGGCGTACGGCGCGTGCCCCACGGCCACGGTCGACATGGATCCGTCGGCGAGATTCACCACGGTGGCCGCGTCCGCGAGCCGGTCGGCGACGACGAGCCGCTGCCCGTCGGGCGTCACGGCGAGCCCGGCCGGATACATGTTCACGGCCTGCCCGTCGGGGTTCTTCGTGGGCAGCTTGATGGGGGCGGTCTCGGTGAGCCGGCCACCGTTCACGTCGTACGTGTGGATGATCTCGCGCCCACCACCGCTGGCGTAGGCCCGCTTGCCGTCGGGACTGAAGGCGAGCCCGGTGAACACGGCCTGGGGGCTCGGGTAGGAGATGGTCTGCACGACCTCCGAGTCGGCGGGGTCGACGACCTGGAGGGACTGGGTGCCCTGACCGGCGTTGCTCACCAGGAGCATGCTCTTGTCGGGCGAGAGCACGGCGTTGAGGGGGAGATTGCCCAACTGGACCTGGTGGCCGGCCGGGGTGACCTTGTAGCCGACGGGAGTTACGGCGGTCCCGTCGCCCTTGGGACCTGCGGTGCCCTGCCCACCGACGGCCGCGAGCGCTACGGCGGCCCCGGTGGCGAGCACGGCCGTACCAGCCAGCACAGTGACAACTCGACGTCGATTTCTGCGTCTGAGGACCATGGTTCACGACGCTGGCAGGCGGCCTCAACGAGACCGTGGATCCTCAGTGACGTGCGCATGACCGTGCCGTGAACGCGAAAAAGCCCCAACTCACGGGTTCTCACCCGGAGTTGGGGCTCTTTCTCAAAAGGAGTTCGGCGGCGTCCTACTCTCCCACAGGGTCCCCCCTGCAGTACCATCGGCGCTGTGAGGCTTAGCTTCCGGGTTCGGAATGTAACCG